>NZ_JBVHPN010000026.1:0-70976 GCF_055567935.1 Streptomyces sp. NPDC026301
TTTGGGGGGGGGTGGGGGGTGGTGGTTTTCTCTCTTTGGGAAGGGCTTTTTTTTCGTTTGTTGTGTGTTCCTCGTCTGTGGGGTTCCCTGCTTCCCCCCCCCCCCCCCCCCCCCCGGCACCGGCCCGTAAGCCCGGCCGGTGCCCGGAACGTCGTGCCGGCTAAGCCACCGCGTCCTTCCGCAGCCGGAACCAGTAGAAGCCGTGCCCCGCCAGGGTCAGCAGGTACGGCAGCTGACCGATGGCCGGGAAGCGCACGCCGCCGATCAGCTCGACCGGGTGCCGGCCGTCGAAGGCCTGCAGGTCCAGCTCGGTGGGCTGGGCGAAGCGCGAGAAGTTGTGCACGCACAGGACCAGGTCGTCCTCGCCTTCCCCGTTCGCGGGGGCCTCGCGCAGGAACGCCAGCACCGCGGGGTTGGACGAGGGCAGTTCGGTGTACGTGCCCAGGCCGAAGGCCGGGTTCTGCTTGCGGATCTCGATCATGCGCCGGGTCCAGTGCAGCAGGGACGACGGCGAGGACATCGCGGCCTCGACGTTGGTCACCTGGTAGCCGTAGACCGGGTCCATGATCGTGGGCAGGAAGAGCCGGCCCGGATCGCAGGACGAGAAGCCGGCGTTGCGGTCCGGCGTCCACTGCATGGGCGTGCGCACCGCGTCCCGGTCGCCCAGCCAGATGTTGTCGCCCATGCCGATCTCGTCGCCGTAGTACAGGATCGGCGTGCCGGGCAGGGAGAGCAGCAGGGCGGTGAACAGCTCGATCTGGTTGCGGTCGTTGTCCAGCAGCGGGGCCAGCCGGCGGCGGATGCCGATGTTGGCGCGCATCCGCGGGTCCTTGGCGTACTCCGCGTACATGTAGTCGCGCTCTTCGTCCGTGACCATTTCGAGCGTGAGCTCGTCGTGGTTGCGCAGGAAGATGCCCCACTGGCAGCCGGACGGGATCGCCGGGGTCTTGGCGAGGATTTCCGAGACCGGGTAGCGGGATTCGCGGCGTACCGCCATGAAGATGCGCGGCATCACCGGGAAGTGGAACGCCATGTGGCACTCGTCGCCGCCGGTCTCCGGGTCGCCGAAGTAGTCGACCACGTCCTCCGGCCACTGGTTGGCCTCGGCCAGCAGCACCGTGTCCGGGTAGTTCGCGTCGATCACCGAACGCACCCGCTTCAGGAAGGCGTGCGAGGCGGGGAGGTTCTCGCAGTTGGTGCCCTCCTCGGCGTAGAGGTAGGGCACGGCGTCCAGCCGGAAGCCGTCGATGCCCAGGTCCAGCCAGAACCGCAGGGCCGAGATCATCTCGTCCTGGACCGCCGGGTTCTCGTAGTTGAGATCCGGCTGGTGGGAGAAGAAGCGGTGCCAGTAGTACTGCTTGCGCACCGGGTCGAAGGTCCAGTTGGACGCCTCGGTGTCGACGAAGATGATGCGGGCGTCCTGGTACTGCTTGTCGTCGTCCGCCCAGACGTAGTAGTCGCCGTACGGCCCTTCGGGGTCGGTGCGGGACTCCTGGAACCACGGATGCTGGTCGCTGGTGTGGTTCATCACCATGTCGATGATCACCCGCATGCCGCGCTGGTGCGCGGCGTCCACGAACTCCACGAAGTCGGCGAGGTCACCGAACTCCGGCAGTACCGAGGTGTAGTCGCTGACGTCGTAACCGCCGTCCCGCAAGGGGGACTTGAAGAACGGCGGCAGCCAGAGGCAGTCGACGCCCAGCCACTGCAGATGATCCAGCTTGGCCGTCAGGCCCTTCAGGTCGCCGACGCCGTCCCCGTTGCTGTCCTGGAACGAACGGACCAGGACTTCGTAGAAGACGGCCCGTTTGAACCAGTCGGGATCGCGGTCCTTGGCCGGAGTGTCCTCGAACGTGTCGGGGACGGGCTCGTTGACGATCAATTGGGTGACCCTCCGATCGGTGAGGACGGTCGCAGGGACAGTACGTGCGCGGGCGCAATGCCACTGCCCGGCTCCAGGCGCACATAGTTGTCCCTGCCCCAGTGGTAGGTCTCGCCGGTGAGCTCGTCGCGCACCGGTACGGACTCGTGCCGGTCGAGGCCGAGCTCCGGCATGTCCAACGACACCGTCGCCTCGTGGGTGTGGTGCGGGTCGAGGTTCACGACCGTGAGGACCACGTCGGCACCCTCGCGCTTGGAGTAGGCGAGGACCGCGTCGTTGTCGACATGATGGAAGTGCAGGGCACGCAACTGCTGGAGTGCCGGATGACGGCGGCGCAGCCGGTTGAGTGCCGTGATGAGAGGAGCGATGCTACGGCCCTCGCGGCCCGCTGTCTGCCAATCCCGGGGACGCAGCTGATACTTCTCCGAATCCAGGTACTCCTCGCTCCCGTCTCGTACCGGAGTCCCCTCGCAGAGCTCGTATCCGGCGTACACGCCCCACGTCGGGGACAGGGTCGCCGCGAGCACCGCGCGTACTTCGAAGGCCGCCCGGCCGCCGTGCTGGAGGTAGGCGTGCAGGATGTCCGGGGTGTTCACGAACAGGTTCGGCCGCATGCAGTCGGCCGAGTCCCGGGACAGCTCGGTGAGGTACTCGGTCAGCTCCTGCTTGGAGTTGCGCCAGGTGAAGTACGTGTAGGACTGCTGGAAGCCGACCTGCGCGAGGGTGCGCATCATGGCGGGGCGGGTGAACGCCTCGGCCAGGAAGATGACGTCCGGATCGGTGCGGTTGATGTCCGAGATCACCTTCTCCCAGAACACCACCGGCTTGGTGTGCGGGTTGTCCACCCGGAAGATGCGGATGCCCTTGTCCATCCAGAAGCGCAGCAGCCGCTCCGTCTCCTTCACCAGGCCGCGGAAGTCCGCGTCGAAGGCGAGGGGGTGGATGTCCTGGTACTTCTTCGGCGGGTTCTCGGCGTACGCGATGGTGCCGTCGGCGCGGTGGTGGAACCACTCGGGATGCTTGTCCAGCCAGGGATGGTCCGGCGAACACTGCAGCGCGAAGTCCAGCGCCACCTCCATCCGCAGGTCCCGCGCGGTGCGCACGAAGTACGCGAAGTCCTCGAAGGTGCCCAGGTCCGGGTGGAGCGCGTCGTGCCCGCCCTCGGCCGAGCCGATCGCCCACGGCGAGCCGACGTCGTGCGGGCCCGCCGAGAGCGCGTTGTTCGGGCCCTTGCGGTGGGTGGTGCCGATCGGGTGGACCGGCGGCAGGTAGACCACGTCGAAGCCCATCGCGGCCACCTCCGGCAGCCGCTCGGCGGCGGTCCGGAAGGTGCCGCTGACCAGGGTCCCGTCGGGCGCCTCGTACGCCCCCTCCGACCGCGGGAACATCTCGTACCACGACCCGTACAGCGCCCGGCGCCGCTCCACCAGCAGCGGCATCGGCCGCGAGGCGCTGACCAGTTCGCGCAGCGGGTGCCGGCCGAGGGTGTCCAGGACCTCGGGGGTGAGTGCCGCGGCCAGCCGGGTGGCGGCCGGCAGGCGCTCGTCGCGCAGCGTGTCGGCCACCCGGAGAATCGATTCGCGCCCCGCGTTCTTCGGCACCCCCGCCGCCGCCCGCTCGTGCAGCGCCGCGCCCTCGGCCAGCACCAGGCCGGTGTCCTGACCGGCCGGGATCTTGACCTGCGCCGTGCGCCGCCAGGTCGTCACCGGGTCCGACCAGGCCTCCACGGTGTACGTCCAGCGGCCCTCGGCGTCCGGAGTGACCAGCGCGCCCCAGCGGTCCGTGCCCTGCGCCAGCTCCCGCATCGGCGTCCACGGGCCGCTCCGGCCGCCCGGGTCGCGCAGCACGACGTTGGCGGCGACCGCGTCGTGGCCTTCCCGGAAGACCGTGGCGGACACTTCGAAGGTTTCGCCGGTCACCGCCTTGGCCGGGCGGCGCCCGCAGTCGATCTGGGGACGGACGTCCAGGACGGGAATGCGACCGATCATGGGATCACCTGAGACTTGGGACACTTTGCGGGGTGTTGTCCTTTGTATCTCCGCGACGGGCTTACGGGTTGCGGGCATGAACGGTCCTGTCGCCTTTCACTCGGTTGGAGGTGCGCAGGGCGGGACACGCGGGGGAGGCACGCAACGGACGTACCGCCAGAGCCTTCCCACGCCCCGCGGCCGGGCAATCCGCCCGCGGGTGAACTACTCGTACGTAACACCGCACCGCGATCAAGCCGGGCGAAGCGGCCGCGCGGGGCTGCGGACAGCAGCGGACCGGCCCCGCCGACGGGCGGAGCCGGCCCTCACGGCCCTGTCCGGGGCGGTACTACTCGACCCGGAGCAGCCGGTCCGGTGCGCCCATGGTGTTCTTGACCTGGCCCGCCGAAGCGTCGGCGACCAGCGCCTTCCCGACCTCCGCCGGCTTCGCCCCCGGGTGCCGCGCCAGGAACAGCGCGGCCGCGCCCGCGGCGTGCGGCGCGGCCATCGAGGTGCCGGACAGCACCCGCTCGGCCGCGTCGCCCGAGTTCCAGGCCGAGGTGATCCCGACACCCGGCGCGAACAGGTCCACCGGCGGACCGAAGTTGGAGAACTCGGCACGGGTGTCGTCGCTGTCGGTGGCGCCGACCGTGACGGCCTCCTCGACCCGGGCGGGCGAGTAGAGGGCGGCCGGCAGATTGTTGTTCCCGGCCGCGACGGTGAACGTCACCCCGGCCTCGATCGCATTGCGCACCGCGTCGTCCAGCTGCGGCGACGCCATGCTGCCCAGGCTCAGGTTGGCCACCGCGGGCCGCTCGGCGTGCTGCGCCACCCAGTCGATGCCCGCGATGACATTGGCGGTGGTGCCGGAGCCGGCCCCGTCCAGCACCCGCACCGAGACGATGTCGGCCTCCTTGGCGACGCCGTGCTTCTCACCCGCAATGGTGGCGGCCACATGGGTGCCGTGGCCGTTCTCGTCGCCCGCGTTCCTGTCGTCGCCGACGAAGTCCCACCCGCTTCTGGCCCGCCCCCCGAAGTCCTGGTGGGTGGTGCGCACGCCGGTGTCCAGGACGTAGACCTGGACATCCTTGCCGCCGCCGGGCGGCATCACGTAGGACTCGTTCAGCGGCAGGGTCTTCTGGTCGATCCGGTCCAGGCCCCAGGACGGCGGGTTCTTCTGCAGGGCCCCCGGCGCCTTCGCCGTGTCCGTCAGCCGTACGGTGCGGTTCTGGCTCACCGCCGCCACCGCGGGGTCCGCCGCCAGACGCCGGGCCTGGGTCGCGTTCGCCCGTATCGCGTAGCCGTTGATGGCCTTGCGGTACGTCCGGCGTATCGCCGCGCCGTACTTCGCCGCCAGCCGCTTGCCCGCCGCCGACCGGGCCTCGACCCCTCGCGCACCCTCCTTGAAGGTGACGATGTAACTGCTGTTCACCGCGCCGGACGCCCCCGCCCCCAGTACCCGGCCTTCGGGCGGCGCGGCGTGGGCCGGCAGCGTGGCGGCGCAGAGCAGGGCCGCCGACGCGGCGGCCGTACTCCCCGCGGCCAGCCGTCGCCGGGCTGTTCGTGTCCAGGCCATGTACGGAGTTCCCCTCTTCAACTCGACAGGCGGGCAAGGGTGTTGCGATTCCGTGGCGCCGGCTGCCGCGCCGCGCTCCACCGACGCCATCCTGCAGCCTTCCGTGGGCCCGCAGTCCGTACAAGAGAGGACGACGGGGCGGAATCGGCCATATCGGGTGGGTGATGCGTGGCGAAGGTTGCGGCGATTTCTGGCCGGATCCCGCGCTCGGCCCGGCCGCGGCCGCCCGGCGGGGCACGCACGGCCGGGCCCACAGGCCCGCTCCGGGGCTGGTGCCTCCGTCAAGAGGCGTACGGGATGGTCGGCAAGGGGCGCAGAGGAGCGCGGCCGGCGCGTGGGGCGGGCCTTTCGAGCGGTTGTCCGCAGCGCCGGGCGCGCGCTGTGGTTGCTGCGGCCCGCCCGCCGCTACGGTCGGAGCGTGAAGGCCATTCGTCGATTCACCGTGCGCCCTGTCCTTCCCCCGTCCCTACGACCGCTCAGCGAACTGGCGCGGAACCTGCGCTGGTCCTGGCACACCGAAACCCGCGAGCTCTTCCACGCCCTGGACCCCGACGGCCGGCAGCGGCCCGGCACCGACCCGGTCCAGCTCCTCGGCACCGTCACCGCCGAACGCCTGGCCGAGCTGGCCGCCGACCGCCGCTTCCTGCGCCGGCTCACCGCCTGCGCCGACGACCTGCAGGACTACCTCGCCGGCCGCCGCTGGTACCAGTCCGTCGACGGTGCCCTGCCCGAGGCCGTCGCCTACTTCTCACCGGAATTCGGCATCACCGCCGCCCTCCCGCAGTACTCCGGCGGCCTCGGCATCCTCGCCGGCGACCATCTCAAGGCCGCGTCCGACCTCGGCGTCCCGCTGATCGGCGTCGGCCTGCTCTACCGCCACGGCTACTTCCGCCAGACCCTCTCCCGCGAGGGCTGGCAGCAGGAGCACTACCCCGTCCTCGACCCCAACGAGCTGCCGCTGGAACTCCTCCGTGAGGACGACGGCAGCCCCGCCCAGGTCTCCCTCGCGCTCCCCGGCGGCCGCCGCCTGCGCTCGTACATCTGGCAGGCCCGCGTCGGCCGCGTGCCGCTCCTCCTCCTCGACTCCGACGTCGAGGAGAACGGCCCCGGCGAACGCCAGGTCACCGACCGGCTCTACGGCGGCGGCAGCGAACACCGCCTCCTCCAGGAAATGCTGCTGGGCATCGGCGGCGTACGGGCCGTCCGTACGTACTGCCGGCTCACCGGCCACCCGGCCCCCGAGGTCTTCCACACCAACGAGGGGCACGCCGGCTTCCTCGGCCTGG
Organism: Streptomyces sp. NPDC026301; assembly: GCF_055567935.1. NCBI lineage: Bacteria > Bacillati > Actinomycetota > Actinomycetes > Kitasatosporales > Streptomycetaceae > Streptomyces > Streptomyces sp. NPDC026301. The sequence continues at coordinate 6,712 of NZ_JBVHPN010000026.1, forward strand.
AACGCATCCGCGAACTGTCCGAAGAGGACGCCGGCGGGCTGGACTTCGACAGCGCCCTGGAAGCCGTACGGGCCGGCACCGTCTTCACCACCCACACCCCCGTGCCCGCCGGCATCGACCGCTTCGACCGCGAACTGGTCGCCCGGCACTTCGGCCCCGACGGCGAACTCCCCGGCATCGACGCGGCCCGCGTCCTCGGCCTCGGCATGGAGAGCTACCCCGGCGGCGAGCCGAACGTCTTCAACATGGCCGTGATGGGCCTGCGGCTGGCCCAGCGCGCCAACGGAGTCTCCACGCTGCACGGCGGCGTCAGCCGCGGCATGTTCGCCGGCCTGTGGCCCGGCTTCGACCCCGACGAGGTGCCGATCACCTCCGTCACCAACGGCGTGCACGCACCCACCTGGGTCGCCCCCGAGGTCTTCCGCCTCGGCGCCCGCCAGATCGGCGCCCAGCGCACCGAGGACGCGCTCACCGTGGGCGGCTCCGAACGCTGGGACCGGGTCGCCGACATCGCCGACCCCGCCATCTGGGACCTCCGCCGCACCCTGCGCGAACAGCTCGTCACCGAAGTACGGATGCGGCTGCGCACCTCCTGGCGGCAGCGCGGCGCCGCCACCGCCGAACTGGCCTGGATCGACGGCGTCCTCGACCCCGACGTCCTCACCATCGGTTTCGCCCGCCGGGTGCCGTCCTACAAGCGCCTCACCCTCATGCTCCGCGACCGCGACCGCCTCATGGAGCTGCTGCTCCACCCCGAGCGGCCGATCCAGATCGTGGTCGCCGGCAAGGCGCACCCCGCCGACGACAGCGGCAAACGCCTCGTACAGGAACTGGTCCGCTTCGCCGACGACCCGCGGGTCCGGCACCGCATCGTCTTCCTGCCCGACTACGGCATGGCCATGGCGCAGAAGCTCTACCCGGGCTGCGACATCTGGCTGAACAACCCGCTGCGCCCCCTGGAGGCGTGCGGCACCTCCGGCATGAAGGCCGCCCTGAACGGAGCGCTGAACCTCTCCGTCCTGGACGGCTGGTGGGACGAGTGGTACGAGCCGGACTTCGGCTGGTCCATCCCCACCGCCGACGGCACCGCCACCGACGACGAGCGCCGCGACGACCTCGAAGCCGCGGCCCTCTACGAACTCCTCGAACAGCGCGTCGCGCCGCGCTTCTACGAGCGCGACGAGGCGGGCGTGCCGCACCGCTGGGTCGAGATGGTCCGCCGCACGCTGGTCACCCTCGGCCCGAAGGTGCTCGCCGGCCGGATGGTCCGGGAGTACGTCGAGCGGCTCTACGCGCCCGCGGCGCACGCGCACCGCGCCCTCACCCCGGAGGCCGCGCGCGGTCTCGCGGAGTGGAAGGTCAGGGTGCGGGAGGCGTGGCCGCGGGTCGCGGTGGACCACGTCGAGACCGGCAGCCCCGCCACGCCCGCCAACGGCCAGGCCGAACTGGGCGGCACCCTCGTCCTGCGCGTCCGGGTCGCGCTGGACGAGCTGGCCCCCGAGGACGTCGAGGTACAGCTGGTCTCCGGCCGGGTCGACGAGTCCGACCGGATCGCCGACCCGCTCACCGTCCCGCTCAAGCCGGCCGGCGGCCCCGACCTGGAAGGCCGCTGGCTGTACGAGGGCCCCCTGGTCCTGGACCGCACCGGCCCCTTCGGCTACACGGTCCGCATCCTCCCCGCCCACCCCCTGCTCTCCACGCACGCCGAGATGGGCCTGATCGCCGTCCCGTCGGAAGCCACGGGCGAGGCGGCGGGGGTCCTTCTGCGGTAACGGTGACCGCCACCGCCCCATGAAAGAGCGGTGTCCGGGGGGATAACGGGAGCCCCCGGACACCGCCCGGTCTGTGCGTACGGTCTGCCCCCTGGAGGAGTACGGGGGCGGATCACCCTGTGGACAAAGCCCACACGACTCTCCGCCCCCATAAGATCCCCGGCTGTAAGGGGGGCCAAGTGGCGGAGCGTTACTTCACCGCCACGCCCGTCCAAGCCGCCTCGACGCCCTTGACCTCGGCGCCGTCCGCGCCGTACAGGTCGGTGGCCGCCTTGACGGTCGCCTCGCGGGCGGCCTTGTAGTCCGTCGTCGAGGTCATGTACTCGGTCAGCGCCTTGTACCAGATCTTCTCGGCCTTGTCCCGGCCGATGCCCTCGACCTTGGAGCCGTCGGCGGTCGGGCTGTCGTACTTCACGCCCCCGATCTCCTTCGCGCCGCTGCCCTCGGACAGCAGGTAGAAGAAGTGGTTGGCGATGCCCGAGGAGTAGTGCACGTCGACGTCGCCCGCGCCCTCCTTCCAGAAGTCCAGCGACTGGCCGTCCTTGCTGGGCTTGTCCATGTAGCGCAGCGGCGAGCCGTCACCGTTGATGTCGATCTTCTCGCCGATGAGGTAGTCGCCCGGGTCCTCGGTGTTCTTGGCGTTGAACTCCACCGAGGTGCCGAAGATGTCCGAGGTGGCCTCGTTCAGGCCGCCGGACTCGCCGCTGTACTCCAGGTTCGCGGTCGCCGAGGTGACGCCGTGCGACATCTCGTGCGCCGCGACGTCCAGGGCGGTCAGCGGGTGGGTGTTGCCCTCGCCGTCGCCGTACGTCATGCAGAAGCAGCTGTCGTCCCAGAACGCGTTGACGTAGTTCTGGCCGTAGTGCACGCGGGAGGACGCGCCCTTGCCGTCGCCCTTGATGCCGCTGCGGCCGTGCACGTTCTTGTAGTAGTCCCAGGTGACCTGCGCGCCGTACGCCGCGTCGACGGCCGCGGTCTGCGGGTCGTCGCCCTTGCCGGTGCCCCAGTTGTCGTCGTCGTCCGTGAGCAGCTTGCCCTCGCCGCTCTCCGAGCCGCCCAGGTCGAACGTGGAGTGGCCGCCGCGGGTGTCGTCGGTCAGCTCGTAGCCGCTGCCGCCCTTCTTGGTGGCCAGGTCGACCTTGCCGCTGTACATGCTGGTGCCGGCGCCGGTCTCGATGGCCTGGTGCTGGAACAGCTTCTTGCCGGTACTGGCGTCGGTGACGACGTGCAGCTCGCTGGGGGTGCCGTCCTTCTGGACGCCCTTGACGACGGTCTCGTACGCGAGGACCGGCTTGCCCGAGGCGGCCCAGATCACCTTGTTCGGCGTCGCCGCGTCGGACTTCTTGATGCCCTCCGTCTTACCGGACACCGACTCGGCGGACGTTGCGGCGGACTTCGGAGCGATCTTCGGGGTGGTGGAGGCGACCTTGATGGTGGCCTTCGTGGCCTTGGTGGTCGACTTGACGGCGCCGCCCTTGGCCTGGTGGACGACGAGGTCGCCGCCGAGCACGGGCAGGCCGTCGTAGGTGCGCTCGTAGCGGGTGTGCGTGGTGCCGTCGGCGTCCTTGATGACGTCCTTGACGACCAGCTTCTCCTTGGACCCGAGGCCCAGTTCCTCGGCGGTCTTCGCCTTCGTGGCCTGCGCGTCGCGCAGCAGTTCGGCGCGGTGCGAGGCGGTCATCTTCAGCGGTGCGCCGGCGGCCTGGTGGCCGGCCGGGGCCGCGCCCGCCGTGCCGGTGGCGATGCCGGCCGCGAGCAGCGCGGCTGCGGCGACGGAGGCACCGGCGATACGGGTGGTACGCGATATGTGGGGGATCACGCGTGCTCCTTCAACTTTGCCTGTGGTGGGGGGTGCAAAGCGATGCGGGTGGTACGTGCGGGGTTAGCGTGCCATCCGAACGGGTGTCTGTCACCGGGTAATTGGGGCCCGTTCGCAATTTGTTCGCAAAGAGCGAGCCGACGTCCGCATAACGGAGGAGTGCCACCCCCGCCGCTCGGCGGGGGTGGCACTCCTGGTTCCGTGCGTGGTGAGGGACCTGGTCAGAAGGTCAGCTTCCAGCTGTTGAGGTAGCCGGTGTCGCCGGAGTACACGTCCCGCACCCGCAGCTTCCAGGTGCCGGCCGCGTTCTCCGAGGAGGCGTTCACGGTGTACGTGGTCTTCACGTCCGCCGCCGAGTCCCAGGAGCTGGAGTTCTTCAGGCGGTACGCGGTGCCGTCCGGCGCGACCAGGTCGATGACCAGGTCACCGCGGTAGGTGTGCACGATGTCCACGCCGACCTTGAGGGTGCTGGGCGCCGCGCCGGTCCGGTTGACGCTGATCGGCGAGGTGACCGCGGCACCGGCGTCCGGGATCGCCAGGTCGTTGGTGTTCTCGAAGACGTTGCCGCCCGGGTCCGGGTCGCCGCCGTCCCCGACGCGGCTGCCGACGTTCACCGCGGCCCAGGTGTTGGCGACCGTGTTGTACGTCGGGGTGTCCTTGCCGAAGAGGTCGGCGGCCGCCTGCAGGGTGGCGGTGCGGGCACCCGCGTAGTTGGTGTTGGAGCTCATGTACTGGGTGAGCGCCTTGTACCAGACCTTCTCGGCGTTGGCCCGGCCGATGCCCGGCACGGGCAGGCCGTCGGAGGTCGGGCTGTCGTAGTGCACGCCGTTCACGTCCTTCGCGCCGCTGCCCTCGGACAGCAGGTAGAAGTAGTGGTTGGCGATGCCGGAGGAGTAGTGCACGTCGACGTTGCCGACGCCGGAGTACCAGGAGTCCTTGGACGCGCCGTCCTTGCTGGGCTTGTCCATGTAGCGCAGCGGCGAGCCGTCGCCGTTGATGTCGATCTTCTCGCCGATGAGGTAGTCGCCCGGGTCCTTGGCGTTGTTCGCGTTGAACTCGACGGCCGACGCGAAGATGTCGGAGGTCGCCTCGTTCAGGCCGCCGGACTCACCGCTGTAGGTGAGGTTCGCGGTCGCGGAGGTGACGCCGTGCGTCATCTCGTGCGCGGCCACGTCGATCGAGGTGAGCGGGTGGGTGTTGCCCGACCCGTCGCCGTAGGTCATGCAGAAGCAGCTGTCGTCCCAGAAGGCGTTGACGTAGTTGTTGCTGTAGTGCACGCGGCTGTACGCGCCGACGCCGTCACCGCGGATGCCGCTCCGGCCGTGCACGCTCTTGTAGTAGTCCCAGGTCAGCTGGGCGCCGTAGGCGGCGTCCACGCCCGCGGTCTGGACGTTCGTCGCGGTCCCGTCGCCCCAGGTGTCGTCCGGGTCGGAGAAGAGCGTGCCGGTGCCGGACGAGCCGTGGTTGAGGTTGTAGGTCTTGTGGTTGCCGCGCGTGGTGTCGGTCATGGTGTACGAGGGCGCCGTGCCGATCGTCACCTGGCCGCTGTACTGGCTGTTGCCGGTGCCCTGCTCGATGCCCTGGTACTGGTAGAGCTGCTTGCCGGTGGTGGCGTCGGTGACGACGTGCAGCTGGTTCGGCGTCTTGCCGTCGTCCTGCAGCCCGCCGACGACGGTCTCGTACGCCAGGACCGGCTTGCCGTCGGCCGCCCAGACCACCTTGCGCGGCTCCTTGGCGGCGGCCTTCTCGGCCCCCTCCGCCTGGGACGCCTTCAGGGCCTTGGCCTCGGCCGTCGCCGGCCGCACGGCCGCCTTCGTACTGGCCACGGCTATCCGGGCCCGTACGCCCTTGGTGACCCGCTCGACCTTGCCGGTCCTGGTCTCGTGCACGACGAGGTCGCCGCCGAGGACGGGCAGCCCCTCGTAGGTGCGCTCGTACCGGGTGTGCGTCGTGCCGTCCACGTCCTGCTGGACGTCCCGGACGACGAGCTTCTCCTTGGCGCCGAGCTGCAGCTTCTTCGCCGTCTGCGCGGTGGTGCCGGCGGCCTCCTTCAGCAGCTCCGCACGCTGCGAGGGGGAGAGCTTGGCGGGCAGGGCGCCCGCTCGGGGCTGTGCGTGCGTGCTGCCGGGGTTGGGCGCGGCGTTGCCCGCGCCGGTCTGCACGCCGACGGCGAGCAGGGCCGTCACGGCGACGAGGGTGCCGGTGGCCATCACACGTCTGCGGCCCGTCACGGCACGACCATGGGGGGTGCGTCTCACGCTGGCTCCTTCTGCGGGGCCGCGGCGGGATGGGCCGCGACCGGGGGGACCGGGCGGCGAGGTGGCCGTCCGGGCAGAACAAGTGCGTGTGGGGGGAGCGGTACATACGCGACCGGGGCAGGGGTGGTGTTGCCGTGGGGGCCCCGTTTCCGGACACGTTTTCGGACTGCCGCGCAGCTTCCCACCCACCGGGCCGGTTTGTCAGGCACCGCTCAACAACATGGCCGAAACCGTCCGTAGAGCGGCGGTTCGCGTCCGCATAACGGTCGAGCGGCCTGCCGTACCTCGTCAGTGGGCCGATACCCGTGGCGCCGCTGAAGGCAGTTCAGCCTGCTCCCGGCACTGGGCCGCCCGCTGCGAATGGCGAGCCACCTGGACGGCGAAGTCGGACAACTGCTGGCGGAGCTCGTCGCCGGAGATGCGGCTGTCGCCGGCAACGGTCGCCTCAATGTCCAGCGAAAATGCCGTCTCGGCCTCGTTGCTCTTCTTTCCTGGCGGTGTGCACGGCAGGTAAATCGTCGTCTTGTTCGGCCAAGAAAGAAGGTGCAAATTTCCGGGCGGTTCAACGTATCCGTCGCCCAAGTCCTTACGCCAGTAATTTCGCCACGATGTGACACTCGCGTCGTGCTTTTTCACGATGGCCGAGATCGCGGAATCGCCTGTATCGAGCGAACAGAGGAAGAAAAAGTTGTCTGCCGGTGACTCTTGCGATTCATATTTCACTTCATGTGCGGCGGGGAGGATTTTTGCCGCAGTCGCCCGCTGAACGGCACCGCCGCACGGCCGCTTCGGCAGTTCCTCGATGCCTTGCAAATAAATTTCTCGGTAGCCGAATATCGCACCGGTGAGCACTATCGCACAGCTGGTCCCACCGATGAGCCAGTTACGCCTCGACTTTTGCTTCACTGTGATGCTTCCTTCGGAGGGGTGTCAAGAAGTGGCGCTCTTACTGACTTCCTTGAGCCTGGTGTGACTTTCGAGCCAGCCAGCCCTGACGGATTCCCGGATGGTATTGTCCAAAGCATCCTGGCTCGGGCCGCCTTCGTGGGATTTCCGCGCTTCGTGGCCCGCATCGATGACGGTGCCGATAGTGTCGTCCTCGGAAATGTACAGACGGCGGCCACTTTGATACATCGCCTTGTCCATGCCGTCGAGCTCCCGGCCGTCCATGATGCGGTCCACGCCCATCGTGGCGGCGCCGGCGAAGAACGCGCCCCCTGCGCCGACGGCCGCCTCCGCGGCCGCTCCCACTGGAGCGAGAGCCACAGCGCCGACCGCGAAACCGGTGGACAGCATGGTCTTGAAGAACTCTCCTTGCCGCTTGATCGCCTCGTTCTCCGCCTTCTCCCCTTCCTGCTGGTTCCCGACCTCCATGTCCTGCCGTGAATGTGCCAGAATCCCTTCGATCACGCCGGAGTTGTGGGAAATCGCTGTGATCGCGTCGGTGGTGCTTCCCCCGAAAAGGTGTGGATCGGCGATGTGGGCTTCCATCGTGCTGCTCGTGTAGATGCTGCGCCCGTAGATGACGGCAGCACTGGCATCGTCGTCCCTGCCCAGGGCGCTCAGGAATCGGTATGTGTCGGCCCGGTCGAGGTTGCCTGGCGCGTCACTGTGCGTCAGGAAGATGTGTTCGGCGCCCTGCCCTGCGATGGTCCGGTTGATCTCCGGCATATATGCCGCGGCCATGTGGCCCAGGCTCGCCCCCATCTTTTTGTCGACCAGATCGGCGCCGCCCTCGGGGTTCGCCACCGCGTGCATGACGTTCCTCATGATGTCGACCTGGGTCCGGTCGTGCGGGATGGGGGCGGTCGGCTTGGTGTCGCCGTGTGCGACGCCTGTGACGGCGGCTTCGAGCGCGTGGCCTACGGAAGTGCCGCGGTCGGTGTTCTTCGTGCTTTCCAGGAGGTGATTCAGGTCGGTCTTCTTGTCGAAGGCGTGCTCGGCGGATTCTGGATTATGGGAGAGTGCGTCCATGAAGCCGATCAGGGGATCGCTTCCGTCCTGCTTGCCGAATACCAGGTCGACCCCGCCGGTGTTCCCCCAGATTTCTTCCGTGCGGGTCGCGCCCATGGCGTGGCTCTTGTCCTTGCGGAGGAGGGCGCTGCCGTACGCGTCCAGAAATTCCGTGTCGTACCGGCCGTGACCCATCAGGCTGCTCATGACCTGGAATCCGAGCGCGCTGTTGGAGCTCCGTACCGGGTCCGGCTGGAAGCTGGTGTTGCCCGCCTTGATGATCGACTGCTCCCAGCTCTGCATCGCCGGGCTGTCGGAGTGCGTCGCGGTGGCCAGCGTCATGCTGAGGTTCGTCTGCAGGTCCTTCAGCATGGCCGCATGGCCTCGGTCTCCTTGGTTCGCGCCCGCTGTTCTCGTCCAGAACTCCAGCGTCCCGTCGGCACCGAGTTCGGTGGCGAAGGTCTCGGCGAAGAGGTCATCGTCGCGGTATTTCTTCAGGTCCCGGTTGAATGCGCTGAGCTCTTCCGGTGACATGCCCTTCGAGTTCCTGGCGGCCTTGGCCATTTCCGCTGCCCGCCGCAGTGCCCGGGCTGCGGAGTCACGATCCTTGTACGAGGCGTCCGAAAACCCGTACTTGCTCTGATCCGCCAGTGCGCGCAGGGCCTTCGCCGCGCTGGTGTCGGACTCCGTGGCTTTGCCCAGAATCTCCGCGATCTCATCCCTGACGGCGTTGAGTTCGCCCTCGTCGGGCTCGTCCTCTTCCGTTGTGCACAGCGAGCTGACGAGGAACTTGCCGCCGCCGGTGGGTACCACGCTGATCTTCTTGTCCCGCGCGCGGCTCAGTGCCTCCTTGAGCGTCTCGCGGTAGCTGATGAGCTCGCCGCGGGTGTCTCGGAGGATGTTGCGGATGGAAGTGGCCTGGGTGACCGCGTCACCGAACTCCGTTGCCGTCTTGGTGACGAACTCTCGGGTGACGGTGGCGTTGAGGCCGGCCCAGTTCGCCTTCTTGGCCTTGGCGTCGAGCTCCTTCTCCGCCCGCTCCCGCAGTTCTGTGAGCTTGTCCACCATGGCCGACCAGTCCGTGACGGCCTCGCCCAGTTTGGCGAAGTTGCCGTGCTGCAGAGCGTCCAGGTCCATCAGCGACCGCCCCGCCCGTCGAAGCCTTTGTCGAGCTCGGAAATCCGGCTGAAGACGGTGGCGAGATACGTCTCCTGCCCCCGGTGGGCCTTCTTCGTGTAGTCGAGGTGATTCGAGATGTGCGCACATGCGTCGAGAAGGGACCGCTGCTGATCGACCCACCTGGCCGTGACGTGGTCCAGCGCGCTTCCCAGTGCGAAATCCTTCTTGAGGGAAGAGGCGGCCTCAAAACTGCTCAGCCGTGCGTGGTCGCCGTCCCTGCTGAGGTCTTCGTGAAGTCTGAAGGCGGCGTCACCGATGGCGGCCAGGTCCCGTTGGCTGACCCGCAGGTCCCCCTGCGGGACGCCGCCTCCTCCGCCTTCCGGGGCCAGCTGGTTGAGACGTACATGGGTCTGTCGGGTATCGGACGAGTCCGTCTTGAGCTGCTTCCACTCGGCTTCGAAGGACATATGTCCGATTCCTTGGCGTAGTTGACGCGACGAAGTGGTGCGAGGGGCAAGCCCACTGTGCATGGTGGGCGCAGGGGAAACCGACACGGGCGAGCGCAGTGTGCCTGGCGCGCCACGTGAGGCAGTGGAGATTTTACGGATGTAGGGGCAGTCAGGGAGCCATTGACGGTAATCGACAGGCGCTCGGCGCGGACGCTTCACTGCTCGCCGCTCACTGCACCAGGCTGTCCCGCCAGGCTTCGTGGAGGGAGGCGAACTCGCCCTTGTCCGCGATGAGTTCGGGTGGGGTGCCGTCCTCGACGATGCGGCCGTGGGACATCACCAGGACGCGGTCGGCGATTTCGACCGTGGAGAGTCGGTGGGCGATGACGACGGCGGTGCGGTCGCGCAGGACGGTGTGCATGGCGCGCTGGACGGCGCGTTCGCCGGGGACGTCCAGGGATGAGGTGGCCTCGTCGAGGATCAGTACCGCGGGGTCGGCGAGGAGGGCACGGGCGAAGGCGACGAGCTGGCGCTGGCCTGCGGAGATGCGGCCGCCGCGCTTGCGCACGTCGGTGTCGTAGCCCTCGGGGAGCGCGGCGATGAAGTCGTGGGCGCCGAGGGCCTTCGCGGCCCGCTCGATCTCGGCGCGCGGGGCCTCGGGGCGGCCGATGGCGATGTTCTCCGCGACCGTGCCGGAGAAGAGGAACGCCTCCTGGGTGACCATGACGACCCCGCGCCGCAGGTCAGTCGTGGAGAGGTCGCGCAGGTCGACGCCGTCCAGCAGGACCCGGCCGCCCGTGGGGTCGTAGAAGCGGGCGAGCAGCTTGGCGAGGGTGGACTTGCCCGCGCCCGTGCTGCCGACCACCGCGACGGTCTTCCCCGCGGTGAGGGTGAGGTCGAAGCGGGGGAGTACCTCGCCGCCGGTGCGGTAGGAGAAGTGGACGCCGGAGAAGACGACTTCGCGGCCGGGGCGGTCGGCGGCGCGCTCGGGCAGCGGGACGGGCGTGGCCGGTTCCGGGACGGCGGGCCGCTGGGCGAGGAGGCCCGCGATCTTCTCCAGGGAGGCGGACGCCGACTGGTAGGCGTTCAGGAACATGCCGAGGCGGTCGATCGGGTCGTACAGCCGGCGCAGGTAGAGGACCGCGGCGGCGAGTACGCCGAGGGCCAGCGAGCCGGTGGCGACGCGGTACGCGCCCCACAGGACGATGGCCGCGAGGGCGATGTTGGCGGCCGTGCGGGAGAGGAGGACGTACCGGGCCATCTCCAGGATGGCGGTGCCGTTGACCCGCTCGTGGACGCGGTTGAGGCGGCCGAACGCCGCGTCGTTGGGCCGCTCGCGGCGGAACGCCTGCACCGGGCGGATGCCGTTGAGCGTCTCGGCGAACTTCACGATGACCGCGGCGATGGCCGTCGAGCGGCGCTCGTAGACCCGCCGGGAGCGGCGCCGGAAGGAGCGGATGAAGAGCAGCAGCGGCCCCGTGGAGAGCACGGCCGCCGTGCCCAGGCCCCAGTCCAAGTACAGCAGCATCGCCGTGACGTAGACCATGGACAGTACGACCCCGACGAGCTCCTGCAGGCCGTCGTTGAGCAGCTCGCGCAGCGATTCCACGTCGGTGGTGGAGCGGGAGATCAGCCGTCCCGAGGTGTAGCGCTCGTGGAAGTCCAGGCTGAGCGCCTGGGCGTGCCGGAAGATCCGGCCGCGCAGGTCGCGCAGCACGTCCTGGCTGACCCGCGCGCAGGACCGCGTGAAGCCGTACTGCAGGGCGCCCGCGGCCAGCGCGCACGCCAGGTATCCGGCGCCGACGGCGAGCAGCGGGCCGTGGTCGTGCGCCCGCAGCGCGGGCACGGCGCTGTCGATGGCGTACGCGACGAGCAGCGGCCCGGCCTGCACGGCGGCCTGCTGGAGGAGGAGCAGGACGACGGTGAGCCGGCCGCGGCCCGCGTACGGGCGCAGCAGCGAGCGGAGCAGGGCGAGCGAGGCGCCCTTGGGGGTGGGCAGGACGTCCCGGTCGAAGGGATCGCCGGCGGAGGGGTCGCCGGACGAGGGGTCGCCGGACGAGGGCGAACCGGGCGGCGCGGCCGCGTCGTCGTCGCTGTCCTCGGGCGGCCGGCCGGCGGCGGTCGTGGTCGTGGTCATCGCTCCGTCTCCTCTGCGGTACGGGCCGGCGCGGCGGCGTCTGCGGTGGGGGCCGACCCGGCGGCAGGGCTCGGGGCACCGGACCGGTCGGCGCCGGCCGGGTCGGCGTCGGTCTCGGCGCCCGCCGGACCCGCGCCCACCGGACCCGCGCCCGACATCAAGTGCGCGTACTCCGCGCTCTCGCGCAGCAGTTGCTGGTGTGTGCCGACGGCGGCGACGCGGCCGCCGGAGAGCAGCGCGACCCGGTCGGCGAGCAGCACCGTGGAGGGGCGGTGCGCGACGATCAGCGCGGTCGTGGTCGCCAGTACCTCCCGCAGCGCGGCCTCCACCCGCGCCTCGGTGTGCACGTCCAGCGCGGAGAGCGGGTCGTCCAGGATGAGGAAGCGCGGGGACCCGACCACCGCGCGGGCCAGCGCGAGCCGCTGCCGCTGCCCGCCGGACAGGCTCAGGCCCTGCTCGCCGACCTGGGTGTGCTCGGCCTGCGGCAGCGCGGCGACGAACTCGTGCGCCTGGGCGACCCGCAGCGCCCGCCGCACGCCGTCCCCGTCCGCCTCCGCGCCGCCCATCAGGACGTTCTCCGCCGCGGTCGCCGAGAAGAGCGTCGGCTCCTCGAAGGCCACCGCGACCAGCGACCGCAGCTCGTCCCGCGGCAGGCTCATGATGTCGCGCCCGTCCAGGGTGATCCGCCCGCCGGTGGCGTCGTACAGCCGCGGTACCAGCGCGGTCAGCGTGGTCTTGCCACTGCCCGTGGCGCCCACCAGGGCCATCGTCTCGCCGGGGCGGACGTGCAGGTCGACGCCGCGCAGCGTGGGCGGCGCGTCGGCGGGCGCGTCGGGATAGCGGAACTCCACGCCGGTGAGGACGAGGCCGTCGGGGGCCGGGGCGCCGGGGGCGGCAGCGGCGGCGCGTACGGCCGCGTCGGCCGCGTCCGCCGGCGGGACGTCCATGACCTCGAAGTACCGGTCGGCGGCGGTGGCCGACTCGTTGCTGATGGCCAGCAGGAAGCCGATCGACTCCACGGGCCAGCGCAGCGCCAGCGCGGTGGACAGGAACGCCACGAGCGTGCCCGCCGACAGGTCACCGTCCGCGACCTGGACCGTACCGAGGACCAGCGCGGCCCCGATGGCGGTCTCCGGCAGGACCGTGATGACGCCCCAGATCGCGGCGAGCAGCCGGGCCTTGTGCAGCTCGGTGGCGCGCAGCTCGTGGGTGAGGGCGGTGTACGCGCGGGCCTGGGCGCGGTGCCGCCCGAAGCCCTTGATGATGCGGATGCCCAGTACCGACTCCTCGACCAGCGTGGTCAGGTCGCCGACCTGGTCCTGCGAACGGCGCGCCGCCACGGAGTACTTCGCCTCGAACACCGAGCACAGCACCACCAGCGGCACGAGCGGCGCGAGGAGCACCAGCCCCAGCGTCCAGCGCTGGGCGAGCAGGATGGCGCAGCCGGCGAGGATCGTGACGCCGTTGACGAACAGGAACGTCATCGGGAACGCCAGGAACATCCGCAGCAGCTGCAGGTCGGTCGTGCCGCGGGAGAGCAGCTGCCCGGTGGGCCAGCGGTCGTGGAAGGCCACCGGGAGCCGCTGGAGGTGGCGGTAGAGCGCGGCGCGCATGGCCGCCTCGACGCCCGCCAGCGGGCGCGCGACCAGCCACCGGCGCAGCCCGAAGAGCCCGGCCTCGGCCAGCCCCAGGAGCACCAGGATGCCGCCGCCCAGCCAGACGCCGCCCGCGTCCCGCTCCGCGACCGGCCCGTCCACCAGCCACTTCAGTACGAGCGGGAGGAGCAGGCCCATGCCGGACGCCAGGACGCCGACGCCGGCCGCGCAGAGCAGCCGGGTCCGTACTACGCGTACGTACGGCCACAGGCGCAGCAGCGAGCGCACGGGGGAGCGGGGAGTGGGGACGGCGGACTCGGGGCGGTGCGCGTCATCGCTCATCAGTAGTGAGCCTAGAAGTCACCACTGACAATCCTCATGCGGTTTTTTCCCGCCGCGCGGGCACGTGGGCGCGGCGGTCACCGCCCGGCCCGCAGCAGCCACACCGCCCGGCCCGGCATCTCCACCTCGGCACCCGCCTCGTACGCCGTGCCCGGCTCCGCCGTCTGGTCCTCCCGCGCGGTGTCGACGAGGAGCTCGTACGTACGGGCCCACGGCGCGCCCGGAAGGGTGAAGCGGCCCGGCTCCTCCCCGGCGTGCAGCACGACGAGGAAGCTGTCGTCGGTGACCGGCAGCCCGCGCTCGTCCCGCTGCGGGATGTCCGTACCGGACAGGAACATGCTCAGGCCCGCGGCGTGCGCATACCAGTCCGCGTCCGTCATCTCCGTCCCCGCGGGCGTGAACCACGCCAGGTCCCGCAGCCCGTCGGGCCCCTGCGGCCGCCCCGAGAAGAAGGCGCGGCGGCGCAGCACCGGGTGCGCCCGGCGCAGCGTGATCAGCCGGGTGACCAGCTCGGTCAGCGGCCGCCACGCCGGGTCGTTCGCCAGCGACCAGTCCAGCCAGCCCAGCTCGTTGTCCTGGCAGTAGCCGTTGTTGTTGCCGTGCTGGGTGCGGCCCAGCTCGTCGCCCGCGACCAGCATCGGCACGCCGGTGGAGAGCAGCAGCGTGGTGAGCAGGTTGCGCAGCTGGCGGCGGCGGAGCGCCTTGATGCCGGGGTCGTCGGTCTCGCCCTCGGCGCCGCAGTTCGACGAGCGGTTGTCGTCCGTGCCGTCGCGGTTGCCCTCGCCGTTGGCCTCGTTGTGCTTGTGCTCGTAGGAGACCAGGTCGCGCAGCGTGAAGCCGTCGTGCGCCGTGATGAAGTTGACCGACGCCTGCGGGCGGCGGCCGCCCCAGGCGTACAGGTCGCTGGAGCCGGACAGCCGGTACCCCAGGTCGCGGACGTCCGGGTACGCGCCGCGCCAGAAGTCGCGGACGGCGTCGCGGTACCGGTCGTTCCACTCCGTCCACAGCGGCGGGAAGGCCCCGACCTGGTACCCGCCCATCCCCACGTCCCACGGCTCGGCGATCAGCTTCACCCGGCGCAGCACCGGGTCCTGCGCGATCACCGCGAGGAACGGCGAGAGCATGTCCACGTCGTGCATGGAGCGGGCGAGCGCGGCGGCCAGGTCGAAGCGGAAGCCGTCCACGCCCATCTCGGTGACCCAGTAGCGCAGCGAGTCGGTGATCAGGCGCAGCACGTTGGGCTGGACGACGTGCAGGGTGTTGCCGCAGCCGGTGTAGTCGGCGTACCGGCGCGGATCCTGCTGGAGGCGGTAGTAACCGCGGTTGTCTATGCCGCGCAGGGACAGCATCGGGCCCATCTCGTTCGCCTCGGCCGTGTGGTTGTAGACCACGTCGAGGATGACCTCGATGCCCGCGTCGTGCAGCGCGCGCACCATCCGCCGGAACTCGCCCACCTGCTGGCCGCGCGTCCCGGAGGCGGCGTACGCGGCGTGCGGCGCGAAGTAGCCGATGGAGTTGTAGCCCCAGTAATTGCGCAGGCCGCGCCGGAGCAGATGGTCCTCGTGCGCGAACTGGTGCACGGGCAGCAGCTCGACGGCGGTGACGCCGAGCCGGGTCAAGTGCCCGATCGCGGCCGGGTGCGCGAGCCCCGCGTACGTGCCGCGCAGGTGCTCCGGGATGCCGGGGTGCCGCTTCGTGAAGCCGCGCACGTGCAGCTCGTAGAGGACCGAGTCGGCCCACGGCGTCTTCGGGCGGCGGTCGTCCGCCCACTCGTCACCGGGCGCGTCGTCGTGCACCACGACGCCCTTGGGGACGTGCGGCGCGGAGTCCCGGTCGTCACGCACGGTGTCCGCTATGTGCTGCTCGGGCCAGTCCCGCACATGGCCGTACACCTCCGGCGGCAGCCCGAAGTCCCCGTCGACCGCGCGGGCGTACGGGTCGAGCAGCAGCTTCGCCGGATTCCAGCGGGCCCCGGTCCACGGGTCCCAGCGGCCGTGCACGCGGTAGCCGTACCGCGCCCCCGGCAGCACGCCGGGCACGAAGCCGTGCCAGATCTCGTGCGTCAGCTCGGTGAGCGCGTACCGGGTCTCGGCGCCCGCGTCGTCGAAGAGGCACACCTCCACCGCCTCGGCGCCCGCCGCCCACAGCGCGAAGTTCGTCCCCGCGACGCCGTCCGGACCGCTGCGGAAGCGCGCCCCGAGGGGCTGCGGGCTCCCGGGGCGCACCGTGACCGTGCCCGGGGCCGTTCTCGCCCGGCCGTCGTCCGGCAGTGCCTCCTGCTCCAGCGCGCTCGACACGTGGCAGCCTCCCGCCGCTCGGCGACTCGATCGGGCGGTGCCGCACACGGCGTCCCGGCCGCGTGCGTGGACGTGCCCTCCCGGCGATCCATCCCTGCACCCTTCCTTCCCCGAACTGGGCAGGACCTCACGTTTCCCCACGAAGCGAACGCTCGTTGAGACCACCGTGAGCTACCGAACCCTCAGAAACCGAGCGGCCGGGCGGCCCTGGACGGCCGCCGTACCGCTGCTCACCGGCGCCGTCCTGCTCTCCGGCTGCCAGCTGCCCGGCGGCTGGACGTCGGACGCGCCGCGCTCCCCGCGCGAGGTCGTACGGGTGGATCCGGACGACGGCGCGCGCGGCGTGCGCGCGGGCCACCGCATCGAGGTACGCGTACCGGACGGGCGCCTGGAACGGGTCGAGGTCACCCGGGCGGGGGACACCGGCAGCGCGCCGGTGCCCGGCCGGCTCTCCCGCGACGGGCTCGGCTGGCGCTCGGCCGGCGCCCCGCTCGCGCTCGGCTCCCGGTACACCGTCGAGGCCGTGGCGCTGGACGGGCAGGGGCGGCGCACCGCCCGGCACACGACCTTCACCACGTACGTGCCCGAGCACCGCGTCGTCGGCTTCTTCCGGCCCGAGCACCGCTCCACCGTCGGCACCGGAATGATCGTCTCCTTCGACTTCAACCGCCCGGTGCGCGACCGCGCCGCCGTAGAGCGGGCCGTCTCCGTCACCGCGCGCCCCGCTGTCCGCATCGCTCCCCACTGGTTCGGCGCGCGCCGGCTGGACTTCCGGCCCCGGGAGCGCTGGCGGCCGGGCACGGAGGTGACGATGGCGCTGCGGCTGCGGGACGTGCGTGCGGCGCCCGGGGTGTACGGGATCCAGCACAAGACCGTCCGTTTCCGGATCGGCCGGGATCAGACCAGCGTGGTTGACGCCGCCGCGCACACCATGACCGTACGGCGCGCGGGGACGCCGCCGGTGACCCTGCCGGTCACCGCCGGGGACCAGGACAACCCCACATACAACGGCCGGATGGTGATCCTGGAACGGCATCCGATGACCCGGATGGACGGCGGCACGGTCGGTTTCGGTGGTGAGTACGACATCCCCGATGTGCCGCACGCGCTGCGCCTGACCACGTCGGGGACGTTCCTGCACGGGAACTACTGGGCGGCGCGGGGGACGTTCGGCGGCGCCAACACCAGCCACGGGTGCGTCGGGCTGCGGGACGAGCAGGGCGGCAGCCCGTCCACGCCGGCGGGGTGGTTCTACCGCAACTCGCTGATCGGCGACATCGTCGAGGTGATCCGCTCGCGCGACGCGACGGTGGCACCGGACAACGGGCTGGGCGGCTGGAACATGCCGTGGGAGGAGTGGCTGCGGGGCTCCGCCGTCCGCTGATCCCGGGGGCCGCGCGGGCACCGACCGCACCGTTATCCGGTCGACTTGACCGCCCGCGCGGCCCCCTCGCGCACGTCCCGTACCACCGTCACCACTTGGGACGAAACGGTGACATGTCCGGGGAGTCCGTCCTCGTCCCCGGTGTGGTTATCTGGCGGCAGCCGCGCGCGTGGCCCGTGCCGCGCGCCGCGGATGCGGGCCGTGCGAGGGGAAAAGAGGCCAAGTCTTGGACGTGCAGCCGATATGGGGGGCGCCGCGAGGGCGGTTTCGGCGGCGGCAGGGGGGAAGGGTCCTGCTCGCTCCGGTGCTCGGGGCGCTGATGGTACTGGTGGCCGCGTGCGGCGGCAGCGGGGGAGACAAGGACGGGGACAAGGACGCGGCGTCGCAGGCCGCGGTGAAGATCTCGCCGAAGGACGGCGCCGAGGACGTCGCCACGAGCGGCGCCCTGAAGGTGACGGTGGACAAGGGCACGCTGAAGTCCGTGACGGTCAAGGACGCCAAGGGCAACACCGTCGACGGCCGGCTCTCCAAGGGCGGCGGCGTCTGGCGGCCGGTCGGGCACCTCGGCGCGTCGACGGAGTACACGGTCGACGCGGTCGCGAAGGACGCCGAGGGCCGCGAGGCCGCCGAGCACGCCGCCTTCACGACCCTGGTGCCCAAGAACACCTTCGTCGGGCGCCACGTCCCGGAGAACGGGCAGACGGTCGGTGTCGGAATGCCGGTCGATGTGCGCTTCACGCGCGGCATCACGCACCCGAAGGCCGTGGAGAACGCGATCAAGGTGACGGCCGAGCCGTCGGTGCCCATCGAGGGCCGCTGGTTCGGCAACGACCGCCTGGAGTTCCGCCCGGAGAAGTACTGGAAGCCGGGCACGAAGGTCACCCTGACCATGAACCTCAACGGGGTCGAGGGCCGCCCCGGGGTCTACGGGACGCAGACCAAGAAGGTCACCTTCACCGTCGGCCGCAGTCAGATCAGCACGGTCGACGCGGCCTCGCACCAGATGACCGTGGTCCGCGACGGCAAGAAGATCAAGACGCTGCCGATCACCTCGGGCGCGCCGGGCACCGAGACGTACAACGGCAAGATGGTCATCAGCGAGAAGCACCCGGTGACGCGGATGAACGGCGACACCGTGGGCTTCGGCGGCGAGTACGACATCAAGGACGTGCCGCACGCGATGCGGCTCAGCGACTCCGGCACGTTCATCCACGGCAACTACTGGTCCGGGCAGTGGACCTTCGGCAACCGCAACGCCAGCCACGGCTGCGTGGGCCTCTTCGACTACCGCGGCGGCAGCACGTCCACGCCCGCCGGGTGGTTCTACGGCAACTCCATGATCGGTGACCTGGTCGTCGTCAAGAACTCGCACGACCGCACCATCCAGCCGGAGAACGGCCTGAACGTGTGGAACATGCCGTGGAAGGAGTGGAAGGCGGGAGACTAGCGACGCCTGCCCCTGGGTATCCCCCAGTAGGGGGCCCCGGGGGCTGCACAAGTAGGCGGGGCGCCGCGTTCGAAACGCCTCCGGCCACTGTGACCAAGTGCACCGGCGCCGTTCGCGTGAACGGCTATTAACCTGCCCTCATGACTGTGAACTTCGAGGTGGCCGACGGCGTCGGCACCGTCCGCCTGGACCGTCCGCCCATGAACGCGCTGGACACCGCCACCCAGGACCGGCTGCGCGAGCTGGCCGAGGAGGCCACCCGCCGCGACGACGTCCGCGCGGTGGTGATCTGGGGCGGCGAGAAGGTGTTCGCGGCCGGCGCGGACATCAAGGAGATGCAGGTGATGGACCACGCGGCGATGGTCGCCCGGTCCAAGGCGCTGCAGGACTCCTTCACCGCCGTGGCCCGCATCCCCAAGCCCGTGGTGGCCGCGGTGACCGGGTACGCGCTCGGCGGCGGCTGCGAGCTCGCGCTCTGCGCCGACTTCCGCATCGCGGCGGAGAACGCCAAGCTCGGCCAGCCCGAGATCCTGCTCGGCCTGATCCCGGGCGCGGGCGGCACCCAGCGCCTCGCCCGCCTCATCGGCCCGTCCAAGGCCAAGGACCTGATCTTCACCGGCCGTCAGGTGAAGGCCGACGAGGCGCTCGCCCTCGGGCTGGTGGACCGGGTGGTTCCCGCCGAAGAGGTGTACGCGCAGGCGCACGCCTGGGCGGCCCGGCTCGCCGTCGGCCCGGCGATCGCGCTGCGTGCCGCGAAGGAGTCGGTGGACGCCGGTTTGGAGACCGACATCGACACCGGGCTGACCATCGAACGGAACTGGTTCGCAGGCTTGTTCGCCACCGAGGACCGCGCGACGGGCATGCGCAGTTTCGTCGAGGAGGGCCCGGGCAAGGCCAAGTTCCTCTGATAAGAGCGGTGTTGGTGGTACGGATGGGATCGGGCATGCACGGCCCGTGCTCCTTGCGGGCGAATGAAGTGAGGCTCAAGGGGGCCTTATGTCATCGCCGCGCGCCGGTCCCGGCGATCGCCTGCGAGCGGGCTGCCGCGCAGGTCAGACGGGTCGCGCGGGGGTGTTGACTGCCCTTGGCATATGTCGGTGAGGGGTGCGGGAACCGCGGATTCCGGGCGACCGATTCCAGCGGTTCCGCCCCCGTACCGTGCCCGTTGCGTCCATGATGGTGGCATGGCGGGCCTCGAAGGAACGGAGCAGCCGCGGCCGGGGACCGGCACGGCTGCCGCGCGACGGTTTCTGCCCGCCCAGGACGTGGAGGGGGAGAGGGCGAGGGTGACGGCTGCCGCTCGGGGTGACGGAGCGATCCAGATGCTCGATCTCATCGGCGATCCCGCCCACGAAGAGGTACGACTGCCCTCGCGTCCCGAATCCGCCGCCACGGCCCGCAGATTGACGCAGTCCGTCCTGCTGAAGCAGTGGTCGCTGACGCCCCAGCTCGCCGAGCACGCCGTGCTGCTCGTCTCGGAGCTGGTCGGCAACGCCGTACGGCACACCGGCGCCCGGTCGTTCGGCCTGCGGATGCTGCGCCGCCGCGGCTGGATCCGCGTCGAGGTGCGCGACCCGTCCCGCGGGCTGCCCTGTCTGATGCCGGTCCACGAGCTGGACGTGAGCGGCCGCGGGCTCTTCCTCGTGGACAAGCTCTCCGACCGCTGGGGCGTGGACCTGCTGCCGCGCGGCAAGACGACGTGGTTCGAGATGCGGGTGACGGACCGCGCGTGACGGATCGCGCGTAACGGACCGCGTGTGACGGATCGCGTGGGCCGCGCGGGAAAACGTGACTGGGGCCCTTCCGCGTTGTCCGCGGAACGGGCCCCAGTAATCCGCGCCGATGGACGGAAGGGGTGTGCCCACGGCGCCGTGCGACCTGGCCCGGGTCAATGGGGGGTCGTTGCCCCGACTATCGCAGGCGGGGCGGGCGGCTGCCAAAAGGGCATATCGGTCGGTCTCGGGGCGTACGGGGAGTAAGTCGCGGTTGATCGAAGGTGAGTTGCGCCACCGGCCTTTCAATCACCGACCCCGGCCGGGAATCGCTGAGTAATTACGTACCGGCGTTCCCTCGTGGGAGCGGGCCGGTACGGTCCGTAGGATGGGCGCCGAGCCGCTCGCCCGTGGGCGGCACCGGACACCGGGGAGGGAGCGGCCGCATGGGAGCGACGGGACGTGCGCACCGCTCGGCGGCCTGGACGCTGCTCCTCCTCCTGACGGTGGTCTTCGCGCCGCTGCTGTGCGGCACGTCCGGCGGCCCGGCCGCGGCGCCGGCCGCAGCCGCGTCCATGACGGCGCCGGCCGCCTCCGCCGTCACAGCGGCGCCGGTCTCCGTGGCGGCGCCGGTCTCCGCAGTCCGGCCGGTCTCCGAAGCCGCGCCCGCACCCGTCGCCGCCTCCGCCCCCAAGAAGTGCGCGCCGCGCGACGCGCCCGGGCAGGGCGAGACCCCGCCCGCGCCCGCCACGCACCGCGGCGAACCGCTCGCGGCGCCCGCGGTCACCCCGGTCCCGTACCTCTCCCACGACCCCGCGTGCTGCGCGCTCGCCCGGCCGCCCACCGGCCCGGCGCCCGCCACCGATCCCTGCGCCCTCCTGCCCGTACTGCGGATATAGCGCCGCCGCGCGATCCGGTCCGTCCGTTGGACCGGTCGTCGCTCTCCGGCAGCAACCCCGGTATCCGCATCCGTACGTCAGGAGCACACCCATGTCCGCAACCGCTTCACCGGGCCGCCGCCTCGCGGCCGTCGGCGCGATCCTCGCCCTCATCGTCGGCCTCGTCGCCCTGGGCATCGCCGTCGGCACGGCCGTCGAGGGCGGCGGCAGCCACCGGGCCGCCGAGCCCGGACCCGCCGCGTCCGTCGAGACCGAGGACCCCGGCGGCCGCCAGAAGATGTACGACGACCTCGCGAAGCAGACCTCGCGCCGGGAGAAGGGCGACGCACTGGCGATCGGCCGCACCGACGCGCCGGTCGTGCTCGTCGAGTACGCCGATTACCAGTGCGGCTTCTGCGGCCGCTTCGCCCGCGAGACCCAGCCCGAACTGATCGAGAAGTACGTGGACGAGGGCGTCCTGCGCATCGAGTTCCGCAACTTCACCCTCTACGGCGAGGACTCCGAGCGGGCGGCCCGGGCGTCCTGGGCCGCCGGGCAGCAGGGCAGGTTCTGGGAGCTGCACGACGCGCTGTACGCCAAGAGCCGCAAGGGCTCGGCGCTCGCCGAGGGCAAGTTGGTCGAGCTGGCGCGGGACAGCGGCGTGAAGGACATCGACCGCTTCCGGCGCGACATGAAGAGCGACGCGTCGGCGGCCGCGCTGGACCGCGACCAGCAGGAGGGCTACCAGCTCGGCGTGCAGTCCACGCCGTCGTTCCTGGTCAACGGGGCGCCGATCGCCGGCGCCCAGCCCACCGCCACCTTCACCCAGGCCATCGACGAGGCCGCCGACCGGGTGGGGAAGAGCGGGGCGGGGAAGAGCGGGGGCGGCAAGTGACCGACATCGGCTACCTCGCCGCCTTCCTGGGCGGCGCCCTCGCCCTGCTCAGCCCGTGCAGCGCGCTGCTGCTGCCGGCCTTCTTCGCGTACTCGCTCGCCACGCCCGGCCGGCTGCTGGCCCGTACCGGCGTGTTCTACCTGGGCCTGTCGGTCACGCTGGTGCCGCTCGGCGCCGCCAGCACCGCCGCGAGCCGGCTCTTCAACGGCCACCGCGACCTGCTCATCGCCGTCGGCGGCTGGGTGGTGATCGCGATGGGCGTGCTGCAGATCCTGGGGCTGGGCTTCGCGTCCCGCCGTGCGCAGTCCGCCGCCGCCCGGATCACCCCCCGCTCCGCCGTCTCGACCTTCCTCCTGGGCTGCGTCTACGGCCTCGCGGGCTTCTGCGCCGGGCCGATCCTGGGCGCCGTGCTCACGGTCACGGCGGTCAGCGGCTCGCCCGTGTACGGCGCGTCGATGCTCGCGGTGTACGCGCTGGGGATGGCGCTGCCGCTGTTCGTCCTGGCCCTGCTCTGGGACCGTTTTCAGCTCGGGCGGCGCGGCTGGCTGCGCGGCCGCGAATTCGGCGTCGGGCCGCTGCGCCTGCACACCACTTCGCTGATCTCCGGGCTGTTCTTCATCGGCATCGGAATTCTTTTCCTGGCGTTCAACGGCACGAGTGCGCTGCCCGGAATTCTGGACACCGAATCCGAATTCCGGCTGGAGGAATGGGTGTCCGGCGTCGCCGCCGCCGTGCCGGATTCCGTACTGATCGCGGCGGCCGCGCTCGTGGTCGCGGCGGTGCTCGGCCGGATCGCGCTGCGTCCGGAAAAGCAGACGAAGGACTGATCCCACCCATGGGGGACGCGTAGGGCCATTCGGCTCATATCCGGGGCGGCGGCCGGTGACCTTCCGTGGCGTACGCGGGATGGCGCCGGCCGGCCGCTACGTTGCCGTGCCATGGACGCCCTCCTCTTCGCCGGTCTCTTCGCCACGCTCCTGTGCATCGTGGGCCAGCGGAGCCGGCTGGCGGTGGTCGCGGTGTGGTCGGCGATGTTCGCCGCCGTCGTGTGGCTGATGGCGCATCATGTCAGCGGAATTCTCGCGCTCGGTCTCGCGCAATGAACCGCGCCGCGTCCCGCCGGGGCGCAATGAATCGCGCCGCGCCCCGCCGGTCCGTTCCCGCCGGCGGACCGGAAACGGCTGGACCGACGACTGGACCGGAGTTTTCTTTGTCATGAGTGCACTGCTGACCGGGCGGATGACCACGCCGATGAGTACGCCGGCGATTCCCGCACTGGATCCCGGGCCGCCGGGAATCATCGCCCGCGCGCAGTACTGGTTCGCCTGCCTCTTCGTGACCGGCTGGACCGCGGTGCTCTGCGCCGGGCTGTACCTCCAGTTCGTCGCCGGGGAAGCGCCGTGCCCGCTCTGCGTCGTACAGCGGATGTTCATGGTGCTGGCGCTGCTGGGCGCCGCGCACATCGTCCGGCAGGGGCTGCGCGGCGCGGTGCCGCGCCGGGACTACCTCATGGGGTGGGGGCTCGCGCTGGTCGGCTGCACGGCCGGTTCGCTGGCGGCGGGTTGGCAGGCGCTGCCGTACCTCCTGCTCGGCGGCCGGGCGCACGGCGGCGGGCCCCACGGCGGCGCGGCGTACGGCAGCGGGGCGTACGGTGACGCGGTCCAAGGGCTGCCGGCCGGCGTCTGGGCGTGGCTGTTCTTCCAGGCGTCCGTGCTCGCGATCGCCGCCGTGCTGGTCACCTCGCACCTCACCACGGCGCGGCGGATCCCCACGCAGGGCCTGCACCGCACGGCGGGGCAGGCCGCGCTGCTGCTCGCCGGAGTGGTCATCGCGGTGAGCGCGGTGGCCGTCTTCCTCCAGACGGGACTGCACGCCTTCCTGCCCGTCGCCCCCAGCCGCTACCAGCTCCTGTACGACCTGGGGATGCGAGGCTGAGGCGCGCGGGCCGTCAGGCCGTGCGGCGCAGGGGTGGGTGCGGGTGGGCGTCCGCCCGGCGTCGGCGGTCGTTGCACAGCAGGCACTTGCCGTACCCCGGCGGCAGCGGGTCTTCGGGGTCGCCGTACAGCGGGTCCACCGCGCCGTGCGGATGCGCGGCGCAGCCGGTCGGGCTGCCGGTCGGCCCGTCGTCGGAGCCGAGCGATCCGGCGGCGGTCAGGGCGCGCCGCAGGACGTCGACCAGTTGGTCGGCGTCCCGTCGGCTGGGGGCCGTCTGCAGGCCCGAGGCGAGGTCGGCGGCGAGGGTGAGCGCGGTCTGGAGTTCGCGCAGGTCTGCGTGACTCATGCTCCGGAGCGTAGGCGCACCCACTGACAGTTGATCTTCCGATCGCACTTGGTGGCATCCCATGGCCCGATGCATGCCCGTCGGCGGCCACGATTCACCGTCCCGTGGCGGAAGACCCTCTTGCGGGGGCATGACATTTTCCGTGCCGGACGGGGAGCGCCCGGGCAGGGGCCCGGCGGCCGGCCGGGCCCCCGCGCCGCCTCAGGGCGCGATCGGCAGTTCGCGCTTGTGGGCCGTCAGGCGATAGCGGCGCACGATCGTCTCGTACGTCTGCTCGCTGACCGGCTTGCCCTCCAGGAAGTCGTCGATGTCGTCGTACGTGACGCCGAGCGCGTCCTCGTCCGCCTTGCCCGGGTCCAGCGTCTCCAGGTCGGCGGTCGGGGTCTTCCAGACCAGCTCGGCGGGGGCGCCGAGGGCCTCGGCCACCGCGCGCACCCGGCGCTTGGTCAGGCCGGTCAGCGGCACCAGGTCGGCGGCGCCGTCGCCGAACTTGGTGAAGAAGCCGGACACCGCCTCGGCGGCGTGGTCGGTGCCCACGACCAGGCCCTCCCGGGCGCCGGCCACCGCGTACTGGGCGATCATGCGCTGCCGGGCCTTGATGTTGCCCTGCACGAAGTCCTGGTGGTGGGCGTCGCGGAAGGCCGCCCCGCCCTCCAGTACGGCTTGCAGCGCGGCGTCGCTGGCCGGCTTCACGTCGACCGTGAGCAGCTGGTCGGCCTTGATGAAGGAGAGCGCGAGCTGCGCGTCGTGCTCGTCGGCCTGGACGCCGTAGGGCAGCCGCATGGCGTAGAACGTCGCGTCGTGCCCCGTCGCCCGGGCCCGCTCCACCGCGAGCTGGCAGAGCCGGCCCGCGGTGGTGGAGTCCACGCCGCCGCTGATGCCGAGCACCAGGGAGCGCAGCCCCGTGCCGGTCAGCCGCTCGGTGAGGAAGGCCACCCGGCGCTCGATCTCCTCGTGCGCGTCGAAGGACGCGGACACCTGGAGATCCCTGGCGATCTCCTGCTGCAGGCTCATGGACGCCGGGTCGGTCACGGTGGCTCCTCGTGGTCTCGCTGTGGCGCCGGGGCCCGCGGAGGGGCGGGCGGCACCGGCACACAGGCGCGTACGTACGAGGAAACTCTATTCGGCGTTCGCCCACTCCTTGAGAGCGGCCTTGCTGGAGAACTGGCCGACGTTCTTGTCGATCGGGCTGTCGGTGTACTGGTGGAAGCGCCACCTGGCCTTGATGCGCGGGTGGCCCGCGCTGACGTAGTCCGCTATCCACAGGCCGTCGCCCGCGTAGGACGTGGTGTCGTGGTTGAGCCAGAAGTCGCGGTTGCAGTACAGGAGCACCCGGTGGCGGTCCGGGCGCAGGGCCTTCACCTCGCGGATGAACTGGTCCTTCTGTGCGTTGCTCGCGTACGTCCCGGCGCTGGTGCGCTCCCAGTCCACTATCAGCACGTCGCCCAGTCTGGACGCGCACTTGTCGACGAAGTACCGGGCCTGCGCCGCGATGTTCCCCGGCCACAGGAAGTGGTAGAAGCCGACCACGCAGCCCGCCTCGCGGGCCCGCGACGCCTGGGAGCTCTGGTGGGGGTTGATGTAGGAGCGGCCCTCGGTGGCCTTGATGAAGACGAAGTCCAAGCCCTTGGTGGAGTACGTGGGCTGGTACGAGCTGACGTCGACGCCGTGCAGCATTGCAATCCTCCCGCAACCGTGCGATCACCAAGCGTCACTGCGAGTCCTTCATGGACATGCCCGCTGACGCAAGGTCTCAAAGGTCTTCCTGCCGTATTGGCCGTGCTCGCTGTCCCCCTCAACGTCCCCCGTGCACGACGGCTGTGCACGCTGCGTGACAAGTGCCGTCGATCGTCAAACGCCGCCAGGCGTGCGGGAGTTCCCGCGGGTAATACGGTGACGGGGTACGGGCGGGCGCGCAAGCAAAAAACGGCAACGGGTCCGACCCGCAAGGGTCGGACCCGTCATGGGGGCAGAAGGTCAGGCCGGGGGGCGGGGCGCGTAGCGCGCCACCAGCGCGCCCAGCGACGCCAGCGCAATCAGCATTACGAGAATCACCACCGTCGCCTGCCCCGAACTCCCCAGGGCATTCCGTGACCTGAGTCACATGTGGTTTCGAGGAGGGCGACGGGCCGCGTGCCGCTCACCGGGCAGGCCGGTACCGCTCAGCACTCGATGATGTTGACCGCCAGTCCGCCGCGTGCCGTCTCCTTGTACTTCACGCTCATGTCGGCGCCGGTCTCCTTCATGGTCTTGATGACCTTGTCGAGGGAGACGTGGTGCCGGCCGTCGCCGCGCAGCGCCATGCGTGCCGCGGTGACCGCCTTGGCCGAGGCCATGCCGTTGCGCTCGATGCACGGGATCTGCACCAGGCCGCCGACCGGGTCGCAGGTCAGCCCGAGGTTGTGCTCCATGCCGATCTCCGCGGCGTTCTCCACCTGCTCCGGGGAGCCGCCCAGTACCTCCGCCAGGCCGCCCGCCGCCATCGAGCAGGCCGAGCCGACCTCGCCCTGGCAGCCGACCTCGGCGCCGGAGATGGAGGCGTTCTCCTTGAAGAGCATGCCGATGGCGCCCGCGGCCAGCAGGAAGCGGACCACGCCCTCCTCGTCCGCGCCGGGCACGAAGTTCATGTAGTAGTGCAGGACGGCGGGGATGATGCCGGCCGCGCCGTTGGTGGGCGCGGTCACGACCCGGCCGCCCGCCGCGTTCTCCTCGTTGACGGCCATCGCGTAGAGCGTGACCCACTCCATGGCGCGGGCCTGCGGGTCGCCCTCGGAGCGCAGCGCGCGGGCCGCGTTCGCGGCGCGCCGGCGCACCTTCAGGCCGCCGGGCAGGATGCCCTCGCGGCTGGTGCCGCGGCTGACGCACGCCTGCATGACGTGCCAGATCTCCAGCAGCCCGGCGCGGATCTCCTCCTCCGTGCGCCACGCCTTCTCGTTCTCCAGCATCAGCGCGGAGATCGACAGGCCGGTCTCCCGGGCGAGCCGCAGCAGCTCGTCGCCGGTGCGGAAGGGGTACTTCAGCACGGTGTCGTCGAGCACGATGCGGTCGGCGCCGACCGCGTCCTCGTCCACGACGAAGCCGCCGCCCACCGAGTAGTACGTCTTCTCCAGCAGCGGGGCGCCGTGCGCGTCGTACGCGAAGAGGGTCATGCCGTTGGCGTGGTACGGCAGCGAGCGGCGGCGGTGCAGGATCAGCTCGGTCGACTCGTCGAAGTCGATCTCGTGCACATCGCCTATCTCGGCGTCCAGCAGCCGCAGCCGCTTCGTCGTGCGGATGCGCTCCACCATCGCGTCGGCCTTCTCGACGTCGACGGTGCGCGGCGAGTGGCCCTCCAGGCCCAGCAGCACGGCCTTGGGGGTGCCGTGGCCGTGCCCGGTGGCGCCGAGCGAGCCGAACAGCTCGGCCCGTACGGACGTGGTCTGCGCGAGGAGGCCGTCCTTCTTGAGGCGGCCCACGAACATCCGTGCCGCGCGCATCGGGCCGACCGTATGGGAGGAGGACGGGCCGATGCCGATGGAGAAAAGATCGAAGACGGAGATGGCCACGGTGGCGGACTCCTTTGTCTGCTCAGGGTGGGCGAGGGAGCGGGATACGTGCCGCGGGGCACGCGCCGCGGGAGCAGGCTGTTAACGGCGTAGATGGGACGTTTCTTCGCCGACTGTCGAGCCTAACGCGACCGAGGGGGCCTACGGGGCGGTCACTTCCTGTGGCGAGGCGCACAGGCCACGGGCCCGGGGACAGGATGCCCCGGGCCCGTGAAGCCCGTACGACCGCCGGATGGCGTTACTTGCCCAGCGCGGGGTACAGCGGGTGCTTGTCGGCGAGGGCGGTGACCCGGGCCTTCAGCGCCGCGGCGTCGAAGTCGGGCTTCAGCGTCTCGGCGATGATGTCGGCGACCTCGCGGAAGTCCTCGGCCTGGAAGCCGCGGGTGGCCAGGGCCGGGGTGCCGATCCGCAGGCCCGAGGTGACCATCGGGGGCCGCGGGTCGTTCGGGACGGCGTTGCGGTTGACCGTGATGCCGACCTCGTGGAGGCGGTCCTCGGCCTGCTGGCCGTCCAGCTCGCTGTCGCGCAGGTCGACCAGGACCAGGTGCACGTCGGTGCCGCCGGACAGGACGGAGACGCCGTGCTCGGTGACGTCGCCCTGTACCAGGCGCTCGGCGAGGATCTTGGCGCCCTCGACCGTGCGGCTCTGGCGCTCCTTGAAGTCCTCCGAGGCGGCGACCTTGAAGGAGACCGCCTTCGCCGCGATCACGTGCTCCAGGGGGCCGCCCTGGAAGCCCGGGAAGACGGACGAGTTGAGCTTCTTCGCGAAGTCCTTCTTGGCGAGGATGATGCCGCCGCGCGGGCCGCCCAGCGTCTTGTGGGTGGTGGAGGTGACGACGTCCGCGTACGGAACCGGGTTCGGGTGCAGACCGGCCGCGACCAGACCCGCGAAGTGCGCCATGTCGACCCACAGAGCGGCCTCGACCTCGTCGGCGATCCGGCGGAACTCCGCGAAGTCCAGCTGCCGCGGGTACGCCGACCAGCCCGCGATGATCACCTTCGGGCGGTGCTCCTTGGCGAGCCGCTCCAGCTCGGCCATGTCGACCAGACCGGTCGTGGCGTCCACGTGGTACGCGACCACGTTGAACTGCTTGCCGGAGAAGTTCAGCCGCATCCCGTGGGTCAGGTGGCCGCCGTGCGCCAGGTCCAGACCGAGGATGGTGTCGCCGGGCTTGGCCAGTGCGAACAGCGCGGCCTGGTTGGCGGAGGCGCCGGAGTGGGGCTGCACGTTGGCGTACTCGGCGCCGAACAGTTCCTTGACCCGGTCGATGGCGATCTGCTCGGCGACATCGACGTGCTCGCAGCCGCCGTAGTAGCGGCGGCCGGGGTAGCCCTCGGCGTACTTGTTGGTGAGGACCGAGCCCTGCGCCTCCATGACGGCGACCGGAGCGAAGTTCTCCGACGCGATCATTTCGAGGGTGGACTGCTGACGGTGGAGTTCGGCGTCGACAGCGGCGGCGACGTCGGGGTCGAGCTCATGGAGGGAGCTGTTGAGAAGCGACATGAGTCTTCCTGGGTGGGAGACACGGAGAGGGGCGGCGGGGCCCCTTTCCGTACGGCGGGCGGGCGTGGGTCAGCCTGCGGTGAAAGCGGTGTACTCGTCGGCGGAGAGCAGGTCCTCCGGCTCGCCGCTCAGCTTCACCTTGAACAGCCAGCCGCCCTCGAAGGGGGCGGAATTCACCAGCGACGGGTCGTTCGCCACGTCCTCGTTGATCTCCGTGACCTCACCGTCGACCGGGGAGTAGAGATCGCTGACGGACTTGGTCGACTCCAGCTCGCCGCAGGACTCACCCGCGGTGACGGTGTCGCCGACCTCGGGGAGCTGGGCGTAGACGACATCGCCGAGCGCGTTGGCCGCGTGCTCGGTGATGCCGACCGTCGAGACGCCGTCCACGGCGGCCGACAGCCACTCGTGCTCCTTGCTGTACCGGAGCTGCTGGGGGTTGCTCATGGTTCGATTCTCCTGGATGCGGGGGAATGGTCGTGCAGAGGGTCTTGACAGGTGAGACGCGAACGCGTCACTTCTACCGGCCGTACGGGTGCCGCGCGGCCGATTCTCCTGGCCTCGGTGGGCCGTGCGGTCACTTCTCCCGCTTGTAGAAGGGCAGCGCGACGACCTCGTACGGCTCGTGCTTGCCGCGGATGTCCACGGCGACGCCCTTCGTGCCCGGCTCGGCGTGCGCCGCGTCCACGTACGCCATCGCGACCGGCTTGCCGAGGGTGGGGGAGGGGGCGCCGGAGGTGACGGTGCCGATGGCGGTGCCCTCGGCGTCCACGACCGGGTAGCCCGCGCGCGGCACGCGGCGGCCCTCGGCGATCAGCCCGACCAGCTTGCGCGGCGGGTTCTGCTCGGCGCGCTCGGCGGCCGCCGCCAGCGCGTCCCGGCCCACGAAGCGGCCCTCGTTCCCGGCCTTCTCGAACTTCACGACGCGGCCCAGGCCCGCGTCGAACGGCGTCAGGGAGGTGGACAGCTCGTTCCCGTACAGCGGCATGCCCGCCTCCAGGCGCAGCGTGTCGCGGCAGGACAGGCCGCAGGGGACCAGCCCGGCGTCCTTGCCCGCCTCGGTCAGCGCCTCCCACAGCGCGACCGCGTCGGCGGGCCGGACGAACAGCTCGAAGCCGTCCTCGCCGGTGTAGCCGGTGCGGGCGATCAGCGCGGAGACGCCCGCGACGGTGCCCGGCAGACCGGCGTAGTACTTGAGACCGTCCAGGTCGGCGTCGGTGAGCGACTTCAGGATGCCCGCGGACTCCGGGCCCTGGACGGCGAGCAGCGCGTACGCGTCGCGGTCGTCCCGCACGGCGGCGTCGAAGCCGGCCTGCCGCCGGGTGAGCGCGTCCAGCACGACCTGCGCGTTGGAGGCGTTGGCCACGACCATGTACTCCCGGTCGGCCAGCCGGTAGACGATCAGGTCGTCCAGGATGCCGCCGTCCTCCTGGCAGATCATCGTGTACCGGGCGCGGCCCACCGCGACCTTGCCGATGTTGCCGACCAGCGCGTAGTCGAGGAGGTCGGCCGCCTGCGGGCCGGTGACGGTGATCTCGCCCATGTGGGAGAGGTCGAAGAGGCCGGCGCGGGTGCGGACGGCGACGTGCTCGTCGCGCTCGCTGCCGTAACGCAGCGGCATGTCCCAGCCGGCGAAGTCGGTCATGGTCGCGCCGAGGGCGCGATGCGTGGCATCGAGCGCGGTCTGGCGGGGTTCAGGCATGGCAGCGGGCTCCCGGGATGGACGACAGGGACGTATCGGACGTCTCCCCATCTGTCATCGGAACCTGAGAGGTTCACCGACAGCCCCCGTCGGGGGCTTCGGCTTGCACCTTGGGTGGGGCCGCACCCGGGCGGCCCGCTTTTCAGATCTGCCTCGTCCGCGCAGTACAGGGGCCTGAGAGATTCAAGGGAGTACTTGCTCCTTCGGCGCCCCGCCGTGGCTTGGCGGGAACTCTCCCGCGCGGATTCAAGCGGCCGGTATGCAGTTGGGCGCCGGTGTGCGGTCACGGTGCACGTGGCGCGCACATCATTGCACGGGAGCGCCGGATAGCCGAGCCCCGGCCCGCACGCCCCGGAGAACCCGCCATGACCTGCCCTCCGCTTGAAGCTCATTACCTTTTCTTGACACTCTGCGGGTAAGCGCCTGGGACTGCACCACGGTGCACGCGCAGGCTTCGACGGGGGATCCGGGGAACGGGACGGGGAGGGCGATCACGGTGCAGAGGC
Source organism: Streptomyces sp. NPDC026301 (assembly GCF_055567935.1). Lineage (NCBI taxonomy): Bacteria > Bacillati > Actinomycetota > Actinomycetes > Kitasatosporales > Streptomycetaceae > Streptomyces > Streptomyces sp. NPDC026301. Next base: position 38,307 of record NZ_JBVHPN010000026.1, read on the forward strand.
AAGCCGCATACGCGACGACGTCGGGGGTCGCGCGCGGCGCGGTGCCGCGCCGGGCACGCGCGCCCAAGGCGGTGGTGCGCCCCGGCCGCGGCGCCCCCGTGACGGATCTGCGCGGAACGGAGGGGGACCGGGCCGTCCGCGCGCTGGACTTCCCCGCCCGCGGCCTGGTGGTGGTCTCGGGCCTGCCGGGCAGCGGCAAGAGCACCCTCATGCAGCGCGTGGTGCCCGCGCTGGACCGGGCCGGCGCGCCCGTCCACCGCATCGACTCCCAGGACGTACGGGAGCGCTGGGCGGCCGGCCGGCTCGGCGCGCTGCCGTACGGCCTGGTCAGGCCGCTGGTGCGGGTCGCGCACTACTACGGCCTGCGGCAGGCGCTGCGCTCCGGCGGCAGCGTGGTCGTGCACGACTGCGGCACGCTCGCCTGGGTGCGCCGCTGGATCGCGCGCACCGCCCGGCGGGACGGCCGCGAGCTGCATCTGCTGCTGCTCGACGTGGCGCCGGAGGTGGCCCTGTCCGGGCAGCGGGCCAGGGGCCGCGGCGTGTCCGGTTACGCCTTCGCGCGGCACCGGCGCGCGGTCCGGCGGCTGCTGGCCAGGGCCCGGTCGGCCCGGCTCCCGAAGGGGTTCACGGCGACGGTGCTGCTGGACCGGCGGGCCGCGGACGCGCTGGAGCGGACGACCTTCGGCTGACGGGACCCGCCCGTTCCGCGCTCGGGTGTACGACAGCCGAGAGAGCTCGCGTGTGAGACGGCCGAGAGAAAACGGCCGGTCGGACGCTAGGGTTTCCGACCAGGCAGCGCGGTACGAAGCGGGTGGTGACCATGGACATTCCGGAGCAGAGCATCCCTGGGCAGGGCATGACCGACCAGAGCATTCCGCAGTTGGCCTGGCCGGCCAACGAGCTGGAAGAGGTGCTCGCCGCGTCGGTCGGCCACCCCCATGCCGGCGCCCGGATCGTCGAGGTGCTCGGCCGCAGCCGGGTATGGGTGCCGCTGCCCAAGGGCGGCGGCCCCGAGAGCGCCGGCTTCGGCCGGCCCGGCCTGGACCTGCCCACGGTGGAGCTCCCCGACGGCCTGGCGTACGTCCCCGTCTTCAGCTCGGAGCAGGAGTTCCTGCGGGTCGTCGGGGCGCACATGCCGTGCACGGTCGCGCCGGCCCGCGAGTTCGCCCGCGGCCTGCCGCCGAAGATCGGCATCGCGGTGAACCCGGACGGCACGGTCGGCGTGCCGCTGCCGCCGCCCGCCGTGGCCGAGCTGTGCCGCGGTGACGTGCCGCGCGAGGGCCTGCCCTCCGGCGGCCGGGTGCGGCTGTACGAGCCGGACTGGCAGGACGAGCCGGTGGACTTCCTCGCCGCGGCGGGCCTGGAGTTCTCCGGCGTCCCGTACGTCACCACCGCCCGCCGCTGCCTGGCGAACATCGAGGGCGACGCGCCCACACTCTTCGTCGGCGTGCAGGTCGCCGACCCGGCGGCCGCGATCCAGGACCAGGCGCAGCGGGACGGGGCGCTCGCCGCCCTGGGCCGGGCGCTCGGCGCCGTACCGGTGCCCTGGCCGGTCCAGCTGGTCATGCTGGACATCGCGCAGGACCCGGTCGTGGACTGGATGCGGGAGCGGGTCCGGCCGTTCTACGCCCAGGACCTGGTGTAGCGCCGCGGCCGTACGGAGACGGACCGGCGGCCCGGACCGGGGCGGAACGCGCGCGCCCGGCACCGGCCGGGCGCCGGACCCGCCCTGAGAGCCTGTGTCATGCCCCCGGCCGGGCGCCCGCCGCCTGGCACGCACGCTCGCGGCGTTGCCGAAACGCCCTAGTAGCTCCGCTACGAGGACGCTCCGGCGCCTTGCGATCGCACGCACCAGACGACGTTCGCTGATCCGACCGGGGGCATGACACAGGCTCTAAGCTGGTGCAATGACCGGGCGGGCGCCCCCACGTGCCTGCCGAGAGAAGGGACGGGGACACGTGAGCGCGGGTGCGCATCAGGGAGCGGCGGGCGGCCAGGTCGAGCAGGTGCTGCAGCAGGTCTCGCCCGGCCGCTACGACGCCTACGAGGCGCTGCTGCAGGCGCTGGCCGGGGGCCAGGTGTGGATGCTGCTGTGGCAGGGCGGCGCCGGGGCCCCCGATGCGCAGTACGGCAACATGGAGGTCGACGGGCTCGGCTACGCCCCGTGCGTGACCTCCCCGGCGGAGCTCGCGGCCAGCGGCTGGAGCCGCGCCCACGAAGTGGTCTCCGGGCCGGAGATCGCCGCCGCGCTCTACCCCGACCGCTGGGGCCTGTGGCTGAACCCGCACGCGCCGGGCGGCGGCGTCGGCATCCCCTGGCTGGACCTGCGCCGGATCGCCGGCGGCCTGGACCGGCTGCCCGCCGGGCCGCTGCGGATCACCGAACCGGCCGTGGAGATCCCGCAGTTCTACGCCCTCCTCGGGCAGAACGCGCACCGCACCCCCGCCGTCCGCTCGCTGCGCCGCGCCTGGGTGCAGCCCGCGCTCGGCGTCCCGTACCTGGCGATCGGCCTGGAGCTGTACGACACGGGGCCGGCCGCCGTGGAGTCCGTACGGCTGATGATGCAGCAGTCCATCGGCGCGGTTCCGGAGGGACTGCCCGTCTCGACGGTGGCGATGGACGACGAATACGACCCGGTCGGCATGTGGATGCGTGCCTACGCCCGCCCCTTCTTCGACCGCGGGGCACAGGACCCCGCCGCCGCCCCGGCCGCCTCGTACGGCTACGGCTACCCCCGCCCTTACTGAGGTCACCCGCGCCCTTCACCGCGGCGCGAAAGCGCCGTCGCCCCGCGCGCCGTCGCGTGCCGAATTGCCCTCCTGTGTACCGTCGTTGAGGTCACCTCCGGGAGGGTGTACGAACCGCTCAGCCGTCCCGGATGTCCGTATAACGGAATGCCGTGGAGCACATCACAGTTGCGCATCCTTTCCCCGGCAGGGCTGGTGACTGATCGCGACTCGGATGAAGACTCCCGCAGCAGGGTCTGGACCCTGTGTGCGACGGGCAACGACCGCTGTCGCGCGGACATCCGAAAAACGCTGAGCTGCAAGACCTCCGGACCGTCCGCCGGCGCGCACACCAGTGATGTGAACCGAGCCGCCGACGCGGCGGACATGGGCCGGCCAGAGCGCGGCCGAGAGGGGTCTAAGGCACGTGACCGCACCGATCGAGACCACCGGCGCGGCTGCCGAGGCGCAGCCGGAAGCGGTGCTGGAAGGCGTGCCGAGCAAGCGGATCGAGGGCCGCTCGCTCGGCCAGATCGCCTGGCTGCGCTTCAAGCGCGACAAGGTCGCGGTGGCCGGTGCCATCGTTGTCATCCTCCTCATCGTGATCGCGGCGCTCTCCCGGCCCCTGCAGTCACTCCTCGGCCTGGACCCGAACGAGCCGAATCAGTCGCTGATCGACCCCAACACCACCCTGCCGCTCGGCGACTTCGGCGGCATGAGCGGGAGCCACCCGCTCGGCGTGGACCCCAAGTTCGGCCGCGACCTGCTCGCGCGGGTCCTGGAGGGCTCCTGGGTCTCGCTGATCGTGGCGTTCGGCGCGACGCTGCTGTCGGTGGCGATCGGCACGGTCCTCGGCGTGGTGGCGGGCTACTACCGCGGCCGGGTGGACGCGGTGATCAGCCGGATGATGGACGTCTTCCTGGCGTTCCCGCTGCTGCTCTTCGCCATCGCCATCTCCGCCTCGCTGCAGGGCGGCGCCTTCGGCCTGGAGGGCCTGCCGCTGCACATCTCGGTCCTGATCTTCGTGATCGGCTTCTTCAACTGGCCGTACATGGGCCGCATCGTGCGGGCCCAGACGCTGTCGCTGCGGGAGCGCGAATTCGTCGACGCGGCCCGGGGGATGGGCGCACGCGGCCCGTTCATCCTCTTCCGGGAGCTGCTGCCGAACCTGGTGGGGCCCATCGTCGTGTACTCCACGCTGCTGATCCCCTCGAACATCCTCTTCGAGGCGGCGCTCAGCTTCCTCGGCGTCGGTATCCAGCCTCCCCAGTCCTCCTGGGGCGGAATGCTGAACCAGGCGGTCAAGTACTACGAGGTCGACCCGCAGTACATGCTCGTCCCCGGCCTCGCGATCTTCGTCACCGTACTCGCGTTCAACCTGCTCGGTGACGGCCTGAGGGACGCGCTGGACCCGCGCAGCCGCTGACACACCTCCGGCAGCGCCGGGAGGTCCGGCAGTTCCACCGAAGTTTCCGACGAACGAAGGGGAAACCGAGCATCATGCGAAGGTCAGTTCCGGTCGCGGCGATCGCGGCCATATCCAGTGCGGGCCTTTTGCTGGCCGGCTGCAGTGGCGGCAAGGACGCAAGCGGCGGGTCGTCCGCGGCGAACGCCGCGACGAAGGGCGTCGTCAACGCCTCGGACGCGAAGGGCGGGACGGTCAACTACGCGATCAGCGACGCCCCCGAGTCCTTCGACCCGGGCAACACCTATTACGCCTTCATCTACAACTTCAGCCGTCTCTACGCGCGTCCGCTCACCACCTTCAAGCCGGCCCCCGGCGAGAAGGGCAACGAGCTGGTGCCCGACCTCGCCGAGTCGATGGGCAAGCCCACCGACGGCGGCAAGACCTGGACGTACAAGCTCCGCAAGGGCGTGAAGTACGAGGACGGCAAGCCCGTCACCTCGCAGGACGTGAAGTACGCGGTGGAGCGCTCCAACTTCGCGCGCGACACCCTCTCGCTCGGCCCGAACTACTTCCAGCAGTTCGTGGAGAACAAGGACAAGTACAAGGGTCCGTACAAGGACAAGTCCAAGGCCGGGCTGAAGTCCATCGAGACGCCGGACGACCACACGATCGTCTTCCATCTGAAGAAGGCGTTCGCGGAGTTCGACTACCTGGTGTCCGCGCCGCAGACCGCGCCGGTCCCGCAGGCCAAGGACAAGGGCGCCGACTACACCAAGAGCGTCGTCTCCACGGGCTCGTACAAGTTCCAGAGCTACCAGGAGGGCAAGCAGCTCGTCCTGGTGCGCAACCCGCAGTGGTCCGCCAAGACCGACCCGCTGCGCAAGCAGCTCCCGGACAAGATCGTCCTGAAGATGAAGGTCGCCCAGTCGACCATCGACAAGGACCTGCAGTCCGGCAACACCCAGATCGACCTCGCCGGGCGCGGCGTGGACGGCCAGACCCAGGCCCAGCTGCTGACCGACCCGAAGCTGAAGGCGAGCACGGACAACGCGCTCGGCCAGCGGCTCGTCTACACGGCGATCAACTCCAAGGTGAAGCCGTTCGACAAGCTGGCCTGCCGCCAGGCCGTGCAGTACGCGATCGACAAGCGCGCCGTGCAGACCTCGCTCGGCGGCCCGATCCGCGGTGACATCGCCTCCACCGTCCTGCCGACCGACATCCCCGGGTACCAGAAGTTCGACCTGTACCCGCAGAAGTACGACGCCAAGGACAAGCTGGACCTGACCGAGGCGAAGAAGAAGTGGAGCGAGTGCGGGGCCGGCAAGACCGACACCACCATCCTCGCCCGCTCGGACCGCCAGGACGAGGTCGACGCGGCCACCACCGTCATCGACTCGCTGAAGAAGATCGGCATCAACGCCAAGATCCAGCAGTACCCGACGAGCAAGTACTTCTCGGACTACGCGGGCGTGCCGAAGTTCAACAAGAAGAACAACGTCGGTCTGATCATGATGCAGTGGGGCTCGGACTTCCCGACGGGCTACGGCTACCTGCAGCAGATCCTGAACGGCAAGGCGATCAGCCAGTCCGGCAACACCAACCTCTCCGAGCTGGACGACCCGGCGATCAACAAGCTGCTCGACACCGCCATCGCCAACACCGACCAGGCCGCGCGCGAGAAGGCGTACGCCGAGATCGACAAGAAGACGATGGAGCAGGCGGTGATCGTGCCGCTGACCTACTTCAAGGTGCTGATGTACCGCTCGCCGGAGGCCACGAACCTGGTGTCCACCTCGGCCTTCAGCGGTCAGTACGACTACCTCAACGTCGGCGTCAAGAAGTAGCAGCCCCGGAAGGCAGGTGAAGGCATTGGTGCCCGCGGGCCGCCGCAGGCCCGCGGGCACCGACGCCGCAGTCCCGTGTTCTCGTACATCATCCGCAGGTTGATCAGCGCAGTGATCCTGCTGCTGATCGTCAGCGCGGTCACCTTCGGCATCTTCTTCCTGCTGCCGAAGCTGGCCGGGCAGTCCTCCGACCAGCTCGCGCAGCAGTACATCGGCAAGGCCCCCACCGCCGCGGACATCGCCGCGGTGAAGAAGAACCTCGGCTTGGACAAGCCGGTGTACGAGCAGTACTGGGACTTCCTCAAGGGCATCTTCGCCGGCGTCGACTACAAGTTCGGCCCCGACGTGGCGCACTGCCACCGGCCGTGTTTCGGCTACTCCTTCAAGACCCACATCGAGGTCTGGCCCGAGATCCAGTCCCGGCTCCCGGTGACCCTCTCGCTGGCCGCCGGCGCCGCCGTGGTCTGGGTCGTCTCCGGCGTCGCCACCGGCGTCCTCTCCGCGCTGCGTCCCGGCTCCCTCTTCGACCGGGCGGCGATGGGCGTGGCGCTGGCCGGTGTCTCGCTCCCCATGTTCTTCACCGGCGCCCTGGCGCTGGCCCTGTTCACGTACCAATGGCCGATCTTCGAGCGCAGCGATTACCTACCGCTGCTGGAGGATCCGTTCGGCTGGGCGCGCACGCTCGTCCTGCCGTGGGTCACCCTGGCGTTCCTCTACTCGGCGCTGTACGCCCGGCTCACCCGCGCCGGCATGCTGGAGACGCTGAACGAGGACTACATCCGTACCGCACGGGCCAAGGGCCTGCGCGAGCGCAAGGTCGTCGTCCGGCACGGCCTGCGCGCCGCGCTCACCCCGATCATCACCGTCTTCGGCATGGACCTCGGCCTGCTGCTCGGCGGCGCGCTCATCACCGAGCAGGTCTTCTCCCTCCAGGGCGTGGGCGCCTTCGCCGTCCAGGCGATCACCGCCAACGACCTGCCCAACATCCTCGGCGTCACCCTGCTCGCCGCCTTCTTCATCGTCCTGTGCAACCTGGTGGTGGACGTCCTGTACGCCGCCGTCGACCCGCGGGTGAGGCTCTCGTGACCGACTCCGACGACCTGACGAAGACCGCACCGGCGGCGGCCTCGGCCGCGATCGCCGAGCCGGTCGCGGAGGGCGGCGCGGCACCCACCGCGTTCCTCGAAGTACGCGACCTGAAGGTGCACTTCCCGACCGACGACGGCGTCGTGAAGTCCGTCGACGGGCTCTCCTTCAAGCTGGAGAAGGGCAAGACCCTCGGCATCGTCGGCGAGTCGGGGTCCGGCAAGTCCGTGACCTCGCTCGCCGTGATGGGCCTGCACCGGGCCTCCCGGCGGCAGCGCGACAAGGTGCGGATGTCCGGCGAGATCTGGCTGGACGGCCAGGAGCTGATCGGCGCTGACCCCGACGACGTACGGCGGCTGCGCGGTCGCGAGATGGCGATGATCTTCCAGGACCCGCTGTCCGCGCTGCACCCCTTCTACACGGTCGGCCAGCAGATCGTGGAGGCGTACCGCGTCCACAACGACGTGAACAAGAAGACCGCACGCAAGCGCGCGATCGAGATGCTGGACCGGGTGGGCATCCCGCAGCCCGACAAGCGCGTGGACGACCACCCGCACCAGTTCTCCGGCGGCATGCGGCAGCGCGCGATGATCGCGATGGCGCTGGTCAACAACCCCGAGCTGCTGATCGCCGACGAGCCGACCACCGCGCTGGACGTCACCGTCCAGGCGCAGATCCTGGACCTCATCCGGGACCTGCAGAAGGAGTTCGGCTCCGCCGTCGTCATCATCACCCACGACCTGGGCGTGGTCGCCGAGCTCGCGGACGACCTGCTGGTGATGTACGGCGGGCGGTGCGTGGAGCGGGGCCCCGCCGAGAAGGTCTTCTACGAGCCGCAGCACCCCTACACCTGGGGCCTGCTCGGCTCGATGCCGCGCATCGACCGCGATCAGACCGAGCGCCTGATCCCCGTCAAGGGCTCGCCGCCCAGCCTGATCAACGTCCCCTCCGGCTGTGCCTTCAACCCGCGCTGCCCGTACGCGGACGTCCCGAAGGACAACCTCACCCGTACGGTCCGCCCCGAGCTGCGCCAGGTCGACGGCCGGCACTTCTCCGCCTGCCACATGTCGCAGGAGGAGCGGGAGCGGATCTGGACCGAAGAGATTGCGCCGAAGCTGTGACCGAGACGACTGACGAACAGAACGCGACGAGCACGCCGGGGGAGGCCGCGCCGCTCCTGAAGGTGCGCGGCCTGGTCCGGCACTTCCCGATCACCAAGGGGCTGCTCAAGCGCCAGGTGGGCGCGGTGCAGGCGGTCGACGGCATCGACTTCGAGGTGTACCCGGGCGAGACGCTGGGCGTGGTCGGCGAGTCCGGCTGCGGCAAGTCCACGATGGGCCGGCTGATCACGCGGCTGGACGAGCCGACCGGCGGCCGCATCGAGTTCGAGGGCCGGGACATCACGCACCTGTCGACCGGCGGGATGCGCCCGATGCGCCGCGACGTCCAGATGATCTTCCAGGACCCGTACGGCTCGCTGAACCCGCGGCACACCATCGGCGGCATCGTCGGCACCCCCTTCCGGCTCCAGGGCGTCGAGCCCGAGGGCGGCGTGAAGAAGGAGGTGCAGCGGCTGCTGGAGCTGGTCGGGCTGAGCCCGGAGCACTACAACCGGTACCCGCACGAGTTCTCCGGCGGCCAGCGCCAGCGCATCGGCATCGCCCGCGCGCTCGCGCTCAAGCCCAAGCTGGTGGTCGCCGACGAGCCGGTCTCCGCGCTGGACGTCTCCATCCAGGCCCAGGTCGTGAACCTGATGGACGACCTCCAGGAGGAGCTGGGCCTGACGTACGTGATCATCGCGCACGACCTGTCCGTCATCCGGCACGTCTCGGACCGGATCGCGGTGATGTACCTCGGCAAGATCGTGGAGCTGGCGGACCGCAAGTCCCTGTACGAGGCGCCGATGCACCCGTACACCAAGGCGCTGCTGTCCGCCGTCCCCGTACCGGACCCCAAGCGGCGCACCGAGCGGGACCGCATCCTGCTCAAGGGCGACGTGCCCTCGCCGATCAACCCGCCGTCCGGCTGCCGCTTCCGCACCCGCTGCTGGAAGGCGACGGAGGTGTGCGCGACGACCGAGCCGCCGCTGGTGGCGCTGCGCACGGGGCACCAGGTGGCGTGCCATCACCCGGAGAACGCCCCCGACCAGGTGCCGGGCCAGGCCTCGGACGAGGCCCCGGAGTCGGTCGGTAAGGAGTCAACCACTCCGTAATTGCTGATGAGTTGGCAAAGTGACGGGTGTGACGGAACGGGAGAGTGCAGAGTCGGCGCGGTTGTTCATCATGCATCCGTGTGTTCGAAGGGACCGGCTCACCCATGGCACTCTCCCGTTCAGCACGTCACAGAACCCGCCTGCTCGCGCTCGCGATCGCGGCCGCCTCGGCGTTCACCGTCGCCGCGGCGCCCGGTGGCTCGCCCGGTGACCCGGGCGCAGGGGACACCTACTTCCCGAACCTGGGCAACGGCGGCTTCGACGCCCTCCACTACGACCTCGGCGTCCGCTACGACCCGGACACCGACCGCCTCGACGGCCGCACCACCCTCACCGCGAAGGCCACCGAGAACCTCAGCGCCTTCGACCTGGACCTGCAGAAGCTGGCGGTCGCCTCGGTACGGGTGAACGGCGAGCGGGCCCGCTTCGGCCGCTCCGGCGACGAGCTGACCATCACCCCGAACTCCGTCCTGCGCAAAGCCCAGCGCTTCACCGTGCGCGTCGAGTACGGCGGCGTGCCCGAGCCGCTCGGCGGCCCGATCGTCTTCGGCTCCCAGTACGGCTGGATGAAGACCGCGGACGGCGTCTTCGTCGGCTGCGAGCCCAACGCCGCCTCCACGTGGTTCCCCTCCAGCGACCACCCCGGCGACAAGGCCACGTACGACATCCGCATCGACGCGCCCAAGGGCCTGACCGGCGTCTCCAACGGCCGGCTGGTCGCCGCGTACGAGAAGCACGGCCGCTCCTACGCGCACTGGCGCGAGACGAAGCCGATGGCGACCTACCTCGCGACCGCCACCATCGGGAAGTTCGACGTCCGTACCGGCACCACGCCCGGCGGCGTCCCGGTCTACACGGCGATCGACCCGACCCTGCCCACCGGCGGCGTCGACGTCTACGGCGTCACCTCGGAGGCCACCGACTACTGGTCGAAGGTCTTCGGTCCGTACCCCTTCGAGGAGACCGGGGCGATCGTCGACGACATGCCGCAGGCGGGCTTCTCCCTGGAGACCCAGTCCAAGCCCGTCTACTCGGCCGTGCGCAGCGAGTCCACCATCGTGCACGAGCTGGCCCACCAGTGGTTCGGCGACTCCGTCTCCGTGGCCAAGTGGCAGCACATCTGGCTGAACGAGGGCTTCGCCACGTACGCGCAGTGGCTGTGGAGCGAGCACAAGGGGCAGCTCAGCGCGCACGACTCCTTCCTGAAGGCGTACCGGGCGCGGCCCGCCGACTCCGACTTCTGGAACGTGCGGGTCGGCGATCCGCAGCGGGACACGATGTTCTCCTCGGCGGTGTACCAGCGGGGCGCGATGACCCTGCAGGCGCTGCGCGAGCGCATCGGCGACAAGGCGTTCTTCCAGCTGCTGCCGGCCTGGACGCGGCAGCACCGGTACGGCAACGCCAGTACCGCGCAGTTCATCGCGCTGGCGGAGCGGATATCCGGGCAGCAGCTGGACGACCTCTTCGACACCTGGCTCTTCACGGACAGCAGGCCGGCGCTGCCGTAACGGGCGGGAAAATCGCAGGTGGCGGCGGGGAGAGTGCGCGCTTTCGCCGCCACCCGGCGAGAGGGTGAGACGCCTCTACCGGTCGGTAATAATTCCATGTACCGTGCACCGCATGGCAGAGGTGACCATAGGCAACAGCGAGTTCGACCGTGACACGGCCATCGTGCGCCGCTCTCCCGGCGTGTACGACGCGGAGCTCTCCGCGGGCTGGACGATCATCCACGCGGTCAACGGGGGCTACCTCCTCGCGCTGATGGGCCGCGCCCTGGGCGACGCGCTGCCGCACCCCGACCCGATGACGGTCACCGCCCACTACCTCACCGCCTCCCGGCCGGGACCGGCCGTGATCCGCACCGAGGTCGTGCGCACCGGGCGCACGATGTCGACCGGTACCGCGACCCTCGTCCAGTTCGAGGAGGACGGCACCGAGGTCGAGCGGCTGCGCGTACTGGCCGCCTACGGCGACCTCGACGCGCTCCCGGACGACGTCCGCACCACCGCCAAGCCGCCCGCCATGCCGCCCCTCGCGGAGTGCTTCGGGACCGACGCCGCGCCCGAAGGCCGCCCGGCCCTCCCCGGCAGCTCGGCGATCACCGACCGGCTCGACGTCCGCCTGGACCCCGCGACCTGCGGCTGGGCCGTCGGCGCGCCCAGCGGCAACGGCGAGATGCGCGGCTGGTTCGGCCTCGCCGACGGCCGCGACGCCGACCCGCTCTCGCTCCTCCTCACGGTCGACGCGCTGCCGCCCACCGCCTTCGAGATGGGCCTGAAGGGCTGGGTCCCCACCGTGGAGCTCACCACCCACATCCGCTGCCGCCCGGCCCCCGGCCCGCTCCGCGTCTCGATCACCACCCGCAACCTCGCCGGCGGCTTCCTCGAAGAGGACGCCGAGGTCTGGGACGCCGACGACCGCCTGGTCGCGCAGTCCCGCCAGCTGGCCCGGGCGCTGCTGGACTGAAGCGCGTAGGGTGCGCCTGACAGCGGTTTTACGGAGGGTGCCTCCGAGCGCCGGGCATGCGCCGGGTACGCGCTCCCGTAGGCTGCCCGGCAGCTCGTAGAATCGTGCGCACCATGGTTTACCTCGACCACGCCGCCACCACCCCGATGCTTCCGGAGGCGGTGCAGGCGATGACCGCCCAGCTGACCGTCACCGGCAATGCCTCCTCGCTGCATGCCGCCGGCCGGCGTGCCCGCCGTACCGTCGAGGAGGCCCGGGAATCCCTCGCCACCTCGCTCGGCGCACGCCCCAGTGAGGTGGTCTTCACCGCGGGCGGCACGGAGGCCGACAACCTCGCCGTCAAGGGCCTGTACTGGGCCCGCCGGGACGCCGAGCCGTCCCGTACCCGCGTACTGGCCAGCCCCGTCGAGCACCACGCCGTGCTCGACGCGGTCGAGTGGCTCGCCGAGCACGAGGGCGCGCGGGTGGAATGGCTGCCGGTGGACGCCCACGGGCGCGTGCACCCGGACGCCCTGCGCGAGGCGATCGCCACGGACCCCTCGGACGTCGCGCTGATCACCGTCATGTGGGCCAACAACGAGATAGGGACCGTCCAGCCGGTCGCCGAACTGGCCGCGGTCGCGGGCGAATTCGACATCCCGATGCACGCGGACGCGGTCCAGGCGTTCGGCCAGCTGGAGGTCGACTTCGGCGCGAGCGGGCTGGCCGCGATGACTGTGTCCGGGCACAAGATCGGCGGCCCGTACGGCATCGGGGCGCTGCTGCTGGGCCGCGCGTACGCGCCCGTGCCCGTGCTGCACGGCGGCGGCCAGGAGCGCCACGTACGCTCCGGCACCCTCGACACGCCCGCGATCGCGGCCTTCGCCGCGGCCGGCCGGCACGCCGTCGCGCACCGCGAGGAATTCGCGCGCGAGATCGGCGCCCTGCGCGACGAGCTGATCACGGCCGTACGGGCTGCCGCACCGGACGCCGTGCTCGGCGGCGACCCCGACCCGGCGGGCCGGCTGCCCGCCAACGCGCACTTCTCCTTCCCCGGCTGCGAGGGCGACTCCCTGCTGCTCCTCCTGGACGCGCAGGGCATCGAGTGCTCCACCGGCTCGGCCTGCACGGCCGGCGTCGCCCAGCCCTCCCACGTCCTGCTCGCCGCCGGCATGGAACCGGACCTGGCCCGCGGCACGCTCCGCTTCTCCCTCGGCCACACCTCCACGAAGGAGGACGTCGCGGCACTGGCGGAGGCGATCGGCCCGGTGGTCGAACGAGCACGGAGCGCGGGGCTGAGCTGAGCGGCCGGGCCGCCGGGCGCGACCGGTACGCGGCGGTGCCGGGCCCGGCGGCCGGGCCCGCGGCGGCCTACGCCGGGGCCTTCCCCGGGTCCCGGCCCTTCCCCGGATTCCGGGACAGCGCCTCCCGCACCAGCCCCATGTACCGGTCCCAGTCCCAGTGCGGCCCCGGATCGGTGTGATCGGCCCCCGGCACCTCGATGTGGCCGATGACATGCTTCCGGTCCGCCGGAAACCCGTACCGCGCACAAATATCCGCCGTCAGCCGCGCCGAGCTCTCGTACATCGCGGCCGTGAAGTCCTGCGGCCGGTCGACGAAGCCCTCGTGCTCGATGCCGATGCTGCGCTCGTTGTACTCCCGGTTGCCTGCGTGAAAGGCGACATCCAGCTCCCGGACGGTCTGCGCGACATGCCCGTCCTTCCGGACGACGTAGTGCGCGGCCGCGCCGTGATCGGGATTGCGGAACACCCGCAGGGCGGTCGCATAGCTGCCCTGCACCACATGGATCACCACCCGGTCGATCACATAGTCGGCCGGGCGGTCGGCCCGCCGCCAGTTCGTCCCGGACGCGGCGGACCACTGCGCGCTCCGATAGTCCACCTCGCCCGGTTTGCGCGGTTTCTCCTGACCGGGCAGTCGCCACCACCAGCGCGCCACCTCGTCGTGCGCCGCCAGCCCCGCGGCCGCCACCGCGACCGTCCCGCCGATCAGCACCGCGCGGCGGCCGATGTTTCTGCGGCCCGTGTGATCACCGTCTCCCATGCGCTGAACAACGCTCACCACCCGCCTCCCGGTTCCGCCCGGCGGCCGGACACCTCTCCCCGTCCACCCCTGTCAGCGGTTCCGTCTACTCTGGAAGAGCTATGACTGACGCTCCCCGCCGCCTTCGCGTGCTCGCCGCCATGTCCGGCGGTGTCGACTCCGCCGTCGCCGCCGCCCGCGCCGCCGAGGCGGGCCACGACGTGACCGGCGTACACCTCGCGCTCTCCGAGAACCCCAAGTCCTTCCGCACCGGCGCGCGCGGCTGCTGCACGATCGAGGACTCGCACGACGCCCGCCGCGCCGCCGACGTCATCGGCATCCCCTTCTACGTCTGGGACCTCGCCGAGCGCTTCCGCGAGGACGTGGTGGACGACTTCGTCGCGGAGTACGAAGCGGGCCGCACGCCCAACCCGTGCCTGCGCTGCAACGAGAAGATCAAGTTCGCGGCGCTCCTCGACAAGGCCCTCGCCCTCGGCTTCGACGCGGTCTGCACGGGCCACTACGCCACGGTCGTGACCCGTGAGGACGGCAGCCGCGAGCTGCACCGCGCCTCCGACATGGCCAAGGACCAGTCCTACGTCCTCGGCGTCCTGGACGAGCGCCAGCTGGCGCACGCCATGTTCCCGCTCGGCGACACGCTCACCACGAAGGCCGAGATCCGCGAAGAGGCGGCCCGCCGCGGCCTGTTCGTCGCGAAGAAGCCCGACAGTCACGACATCTGCTTCATCGCCGACGGCGACACCCAGGGCTTCCTCGCGAAGCGCCTGGGCCGCGCCGAGGGCGACATCGTCGACGAGACAGGCAACGTCCTGGGCACGCACGAGGGCGCATACGGCTACACCATCGGCCAGCGCAAGGGCCTCCGCATCGGCACCCCGGCCCCCGACGGCAAGCCGCGCTACGTCCTGGACATCTCCCCGGTCGACAACACGGTCACGGTCGGCCCCGCCGCTTCCCTCGACGTGACGGCCCTCACCGCCATCCGCCCCCGCTGGTGCGGCACCCCGCCGGCCGGCCCCGGCACCTACACCGCCCAGCTCCGCGCCCACGGCGACGAGACGGAGGTAACCGCCGAGCCCACCGAGGACGGCTTCAAGGTCACCTTCACCACCCCGGCCCGAGGCGTCGCCCCCGGCCAGGCCGTCGTCCTGTACGACGGGACGAGGGTGGTCGGCTCGGCGACGATCGCGACCACCACGCGGGCCACGGCGGGGGTATGACACAGGCGCTATGGCTGGAAACCGCCCCATCTGACGACACGACGTCCATGCGGGGACCTGTATACGCCGTTTATGCAGGTCAGCGGCGTGGTCTGTACGATCCCCAGGCGCTGTCGACGTCATACGGGGGTTTCAGATGTTCGGAATCGTCAGGCCCTGCACGCATCGCCTGACCGAAGGGCTCAAAGCGGAGTGGATGGCCCATCTGTGCGGCCTCTGTCTCGCGCTGCGTAACGATCACGGGCAGTTCGCCCGGGTGGTCACGAACTACGACGGCCTGATCGTTTCCGTACTGACGGACGCTCAGACCGGCCGTGCGACGGCCGCGCGCCGCACCGCGGGCCCCTGCCCGCTCCGCGGCATGCGGACCGCTTCGGTGGCGCGGGGAGAAGGCGCTCGGCTCGCCGCATCGGTCTCCCTCGTCCTCGCTTCGGCGAAAATACGCGACCATGTCACCGACCGGAACGGACTGCTGCGCCGCCGCCCCGTGGCCGCCGCCGCGCGCAAGGTCGCCGCCGGGTGGGACCGGGCCGGAGCGCGCACCGGCAGCACGCTCGGCTTCGACACCGCCGTACTCGTCGACGCGGTCGACCGGCAGCCGGCCATCGAGCGGCTGGCCGGCCCCGGTACCCCGCTGACGGTCATCACCGAGCCGACCGAGACGGCGACCGCCGCGGCCTTCGCCCACACCGCGGTACTGGCGGGTAGGCCCGGCAACGCCGAGCCGCTGGCTGAAGCCGGCCGCCTCTTCGGCCGACTGGCGCACCTCCTCGATGCCGTGGAGGACCGTGCGGCGGACGCCGCGGAGGGCGCCTGGAACCCGCTCACCGCCACGGGGACCGGCCTCGACCAGGCCCGTCGCCTCTGCGACGACGCGCTGCACGGCATCCGACTCGCCCTGCGCGATGTCGACTTCGCCGACGCCGGGCTCGTCCACATACTGCTCGTCCACGAACTCCGCCGCTCGGTGGACCGCGCCTTCGGCACGACCTTGTGCCGCCACGCCGGGCACGGCGCTGCCCCTGGTCAGCCGCCAGGAGGCTTCGGGGGCGGCGGCTGGGGCGGCGACAAAGGCCCCCACTCGCCGAAGAAGCCCCGCGGTTTCTTCGCGGGCTGCGCGGCCTTCATCGGCCTGTGCTGTACTTGCAAGCTCTGTTGCGCCGACGAGTACGAGGGCCCCTGGTCCCGCAAGAAGCGCGAGGGCTGCTGCAACGACTGCGACTGCGGCGACTGCGGCGACTGCGGCAGCTGCGGCGGCTGCGGCGAATGCTGTGAGTGCTGCGGCTGCTGCGACTGCGGCTGCTGACCGCCGCAATCGCGGTACGCCCTCGCCGCGTCGGATCGCTATGCCGCGTGCTCCCAAGGATTGACGACGGCGACGCCGGTGCGCTCGAAGTGCTTGGCGTTCCGGGTGGCGACGGTCCAGCCATGGGCCAACGCGGTCGCCGCGATCAACGCGTCGGGCGGATCAATGCACGTCCCGGCAGCCTTGAGCTCCCTGTGCAGGGCGACGTACGAAGTCGCCTCGGGCTCATCGATGACGGCGATGCGGTCACGGTATTCCCGCCGCACCTTGTTCAACGCCTCGGCGTAGCGCCGTTGCCGGATCGCGTCGGGCGCGGCTGCGACGCCCGCCTCGATCTCGGCCATGGTGATCACGCTGACGAAGCGGCTGGTGCGTGCGGTCGAATGAAACCAGGAGAGGACGCGTTCATCGGGCCTGGCCCGTGTGGTGAGCTCCGCGATCACATTCGTGTCGAAGAGGAAGATCACTCGCCCGTCTCCTCGTCGTAGGACCGGGCGCCGAATTCCAGTCCCTCGAACGGTGCCGACAGGAGGAACTCTGCGAATCCGTCGAATCCCAAGGTGATCCACCGGTGGAGCATCTCCGGCAGTGCGTCGATGTCCGTGTCCGCCAGCTCGGCGTCGAAGTGGTGTCGCTGGTCCTCCGGGAGCGCCTCACGGATGTCCCGAATCGTGCGCAGAGGGTGCGCAGCACCATCGGGTGTCGTAGGACGTGAGTCGTCATGAGGTGCAGACGGCATCGGTGCCTCCCTCTCTGCGAGTGCGTGCGGCATTTCTGTCCTTTCAGGCTACGGCGAGGGACGCCGGCGTGGGCCGGTGGTGATGGGGTCGTGTCGGCTCAGGCAACGTGCCGTACCTGCCGGAGGCCGCGCAGTCCTGGCAGCGGCCCGGGTGGGTGGCGCGGAAGGCGCGGTCGCAGCCGTCGCAGTTCTGGAGGGGGACGACCGGCGGGCGGCCGGGCTCCGGCGCCGCCGGGCCCATGCGGCCCGTACGGCTCGTACGGGCTGGTGGGCGCAGGACGGCCAGCCGGTGGGCGAGGAGGCGCGCCGGACGGCGGACGATGCGGTCGGGGAGGTTGGCGGTCAGCGCGACGGTGATCTCTTGGGGCGTGATGCCCCGGGTCAGCCAGTCGGCGACCGCCGGTGCGAGCGTCGCGATCTCGCGCTCGGAGAGCAGCAGGCGACGATCGGTGAGAGGGAGATCGATGAGGACGGCGGCGGCGTCGGCGATCTCGGGGGCCCGCTCAACCACGTGTTCCGGGGTGGGGATTGGTTCCGGCGTGGGGCTGGGTTCCGGTGTGCGGTCCGGTTCCGGTACGGGCTCAGCCAGGGGTGCGGGCGGGGGCCCAGCCGGCGCTCCGGGGAGGTCGTACACGAGCGTGCGGGTGGTGATCCGGCCGCGCGGGCTGCGTTCCACGCGCCGCTCCAGCCAGCCTTCCGCCTCCAGCTCCCGCAGGGCGCGTGCGATGGCGATCTTGCCTTCGGAGAAGTGCGCGCACAGGGCCTCGATGGTGGCGGGGGCGCCGTCGGGGAGGGAGAGGAGGTACGCCGCGACACCGACCGTGACCGCGCTGCCGGGGCGCTGGGCAAGGCGGTTGGCGACAATGGTGAAGTCGGCGGTCTGGACGACACGGATGTGGATGATGCCGCCGCTGGCGGAGCAGGGCGCGTTAGACTTCATCGAAGTCATCGGGAAGGGCTCTTCTTCCTGGTGATCAGGCCCTCGATCGGGATTGCCGTCCCGCCGGGGGCCGTAACTTTTTGTGACTGTCGCGGCCGAGCGTAGCGGTATGCCGGGCGAATATTCCCCCAAGTCACCCGAAGGGGTGAGGCGTTGGGAAGCTGCAGGTCACAGACGGTGGGGTAGGTCGGTAGGTTCTTTACCTAGGTTCTTTAGGAGATCGTCCGGTACACCGGCGGGCGGCGGGGCGGAACCTCGCGCCGCCCCACCGGTGCACGGTCAGCCGACTCCAGGAGCGACCTGCGCGAACGCGACGAACTCCGCCCAGGCGCCGGGGGAGACGGTGACGTACGGACGCGCGGTGTCCTTGGAGTCCCGGACACGTATCGCCCCGGGACCGGTCGCCACCTCGACGCAGGCTTCGCCCTCACTGCCGCTGTAGCTGCTTTTGAACCACGCCGGATCGGTGTTCATGACTCTCCTGTCAGCAGACGCTGAATGAAAGCTCGCGACGCCTCGGCGTCGAGGGCCTGGGATCTGATGGTGCCGTAGCGATGACTCAACACGCTGACGTCATCGGGCTCGGTCAGGAAGTAACTGCCCTTTTGCCCCTCGACGTAGACGACGGTGTGGTGGTCCGGCGTCTCCAGCAAGGTCATGGGGCCGTCAAGCCCGGCGTGGGTCTCGCGCGCGAGCGGCATCACCTGCAACTGGACGTTGTGCAGTTCGGAGAGCTTGAGCAGGTGCTTCAACTGGTCTTCCCAGATCGTCCGTCCGCCGATCTTCCGATAGAGCGTGTGCTCCTCCAGCACGAAGGTCATCCGGCAGGCGGGCGTGCGCGTGAGCAGCTTCTGCGTCGCCAGCCGGGCCTGGACGGACTGCTCGATCTCCTCATCGGTCAGACTCGGGCGCAGGCAGCCGAGGACCGCGCGGGCGTACTCCGGGGTCTGCAGCAGACCGTGGAGCAGGTGCGTGCAGTAGACGTGGAGGGCAAGCGCCTGCGCCTGGAGATGGACGTACTCCTCCGCCCACGCCGGGTGATGTTTCTCCGACACGTCCGGGGCCAGGACGCAGAGCAGGCCGTCCGCGCCCAGTACGGCATCCACCGCGTCCACGTACCCCGGCTTCGGCGGGCGTTCGCCGCGCTCGACCATCGCGATGAAGGACTCGGAGTACGGGATGAGCGCGGACAGCTCGCGGCGGGTCAGGTCGCGTTTCTCGCGCAAGTAACGCGACTGCTTGCCGAAGATCAGGAGACTGGTGGGAGGTTCTTTGGACTTGGGCATCGGGCATCCTCCGCTGACGCCGGTCGTGACGGCGGTCGTGCGTCGTACGTCGTACTGCACTGCACGGATCGCACATCCGCTGCCCGTCTCCGCACAACGAATCCGATCCAGTACGCAGAGTAACCGCGACCACTGACAATCGGTCCCATGACGGATGAAATGCCTGGTGAAGTGCCCGTTCACGCCCTTCGGTTGCTGCCGTGGGCGACCGCTGACGGCCGTCCCTGCTACCTCTCGACCGACGGCACGGGGCCCGTATCCGCGCTCGCCGACAGCGTCGAGCGGATCCAGCTCGACATGGGCGCGGAACTCCTGCGGCACGCCCGTGCGATGCACGGTGACCCGAAGGTCACGGATGCCGAGTTCCGCTACCTGTCCCTCCGTCTGGCGGAGGCGCTGAGTGATGCGCTGCGCGTGGCGGACTGCCGTGCCCGTCGGTGATCGGAGGGCTAGCTGTCGGCCAGGGCCGCGAGGCCCTTGCGGAGGTCGTCCGCGTTCATGACCGGTGAGTACTGGACTTTGGCACCGAGTTCGAGGAAGAACGGCTCTCCGGTCTTCGGCATCTGGGACGAGTCCTGCATATCGAAGAAGATGTACGCCGTACGGCAGCCGTTCTCAGTGGTGAAGTAAGCCGCTTCGGGACGGAGGGCCGTCAGCGCATTCTCGATCGTCTTCGGAAGAGTGCCGTTTCTGATGGCATCGTTGGCCGTTGGTGTGGCGAGCTGGGCCTTGAGCAACATTCGCATGGGAAACCCCTTCCGGCCGGGCGGGTGCTCCTTGAGGGGTACCGAAAGGACCCGGTCGTGCATAACCAGCCTCCCGCCGCCCCGCCATGGCGGCAACGCGGGAGCGGAGCCCACCGGGTGCGCACCGGAAGTTCCACTCGGGTTCCAGGCCAACCGGATACCGTGCGTGGCGGGCGGGGACATAGAGTCGCGGGGCGACGGGACGTCAACGGCCGCCCAGGGGAAGGAAAATGATCGTGACGGTGCAAGCGGATCGTACGGAGCGTACGGAGGACAAGGCCGCCGGGGATCACCGGGCCGGTCCGGCCGGCCTGTATGCCGAACTGGTCCGGCGCAATCCCGGAGAGCCGGAATTCCACCAGGCGGCTCTGGAAGTGCTGGAGACCCTGGACCCGGTGCTCACCGCGCGCCGCGAGCTGGCCGACGCCCGCATTCTGGAGCGCGTCGTCGAGCCGGAGCGGCAGATCATGTTCCGGGTGCCGTGGATGGACGACAAGGGGCGGATCCACGTCAACCGCGGCTTCCGGGTGGAGTTCAACAGCGCCCTCGGCCCCTACAAGGGCGGCCTGCGCTTCCACTCCTCGGTCAACCTCGGCATCGTGAAGTTCCTCGGCTTCGAGCAGATCTTCAAGAACGCGCTGACCGGCCTGAACATCGGCGGCGGCAAGGGCGGCAGCGACTTCGACCCGCACGGCCGGTCCGACGCCGAGGTCATGCGGTTCTGCCAGTCCTTCATGACCGAGCTGCACCGCCACCTCGGGGAGCACACCGACGTACCGGCCGGCGACATCGGCGTCGGCGGCCGCGAGATCGGCTATCTGTTCGGCCAGTACCGGCGGATCACCAACCGCTGGGAGGCCGGGATGCTCACCGGCAAGGGTCTGGAGTGGGGCGGCTCGCTGGTCCGTACGGAGGCCACCGGGTACGGAAACGTACTGTTCACCGCTGAGATGCTGAAGGAGCGCGGCGAGGACCTGGACGGCCGGCAGGTCGTGGTCTCCGGTTCCGGCAACGTCGCGATCTACACGATCGAGAAGGCGCAGGCCCTCGGTGCCAACGTGCTGACCTGCTCGGACTCCGGCGGGTACGTCGTGGACGAGAAGGGCATCGACCTTGATCTGCTGAAGCAGATCAAGGAGGTCGAGCGCGGCCGCATCAGCGACTACGCGGAGCGGCGCGGGTCCTCGGCGACGTACGTGCCCGGCGGCTCCGTGTGGGACGTACCCGCCGATGTGGCGCTGCCCTCGGCCACGCAGAACGAGCTGGACGAGGACGCCGCGCGCGTCCTGGTGCGCAACGGCGTGAAGGCGGTGTCCGAGGGCGCGAACATGCCCACGACGCCCGGTGCGGTCGCGGTGTTCCGGGAGGCCGGGGTGGCCTTCGGGCCCGGCAAGGCGGCCAACGCGGGCGGCGTCGCGACGAGCGCGCTGGAGATGCGGCAGAACTCCGCACGGGAGTCGTGGACCTTCGAGCGTACGGAGGGCGAGCTCGCGGCCATCATGGAGAACATCCACCGCACGTGCTTCGAGACGGCCGAGCGGTACGGCCGCCCCGGCGACTACGTCGTGGGCGCGAACATCGCCGGGTTCGAGCGGGTCGCGGACGCGATGATGTCGCAGGGCCTGATCTGAGGCCGGTACGGCGTTTGATCTGACGAGCGGCTCCTACGGGTGGGCGGGGAGCGGGGCGGCGTACGTACGTCTGCTGCCCGCCGCTGCCCGCCCGTATGGTTGCGGTATGAACATTTGTGTCTTCTGCTCCGCCGCCGACCTCTCCGAGAGCTACACCGTCCCCGCCCGTGAATTCGCCGAGCTGATCGGCAAGGGCGGGCACGCGCTGGTGTGGGGCGGCTCGGACACCGGCCTGATGAAGGTCATGGCCGACGGCGTGCAGGAGAACGGCGGCCGGCTCATCGGCATCTCCGTGGAGTTCCTGGCCCACAAGGCGCGCGCGGGCGCGGACGAGATGGTGATCACCGCGGACCTCGCCGAGCGGAAGGCGGCGCTGCTCGCCCGCGCCGACGCCATCGTGGTGATGGTCGGCGGCACCGGCACGCTGGACGAGGCCACCGAGATCCTGGAGCTGCGCAAGCACGGGATGCACACCAAGCCCGTCGTGATCCTGAACACGAACGGCTTCTACGACGGGCTCAAGCAGCAGTTCCAGCGCATGGAGGCGGAGAACTTCCTCCCGGTGCCGCTCACCGAGCTGGCGTTCTTCGCCGAGGACGGCGTGGGCGCGCTGGCGTACCTGGAGGAGCAGGCGGGGGTGCGGGGCTGACAGCCGGCGCGGCGTGCGGGCGAGTTAGTACGACTTTCGCGCTGGCCCCGATTGCGCAGACCCGGAGGCCCCCACCAGGGGGATACCCAAGCGGGCGCGCGGATATCCGGCGGGGACAGCCGAGCGGCGCGCGGATATCTGGCAGGGACCCAGGCCCATACCGGCAGGGACCCAGGCGGCCGTCGGAAAGTCCGGCAATTAGGATCGCCGGTATGGGTACGCACTTGATCACCGGCGCAGGATCGGGCATCGGGACGGCGGTCGCGCGGCGGCTCGCCGACCGGGGCGAGGAGCTGTGGCTGCTGGCCCGGGACGCGGGCCGCGCCAAGGAGCTGGCCGCGCAGTTCCCCGGGGCCCGCACGGTCGTCGGTGACCTCGGCGTTCCGGAGAAGCTCGCCTGGGCGCTCGGCCACCAGACGCTGCCCGACCGGCTGGACTCCGTCCTGCACATCGCGGGCGTCGTCGAGCTGGGCACGGTCGCCGACCTGCCCGCCAAGAGCTGGCAGCGCCAGCTGACCGCCAACCTCGTCGCGCCGGCCGAGCTGACCCGCCTCTTCCTGCCGCAGCTGCGGCTCGCGCAGGGGCACGTGGTCTTCGTCAACTCCGGCGCGGGGCTGCGCGCGAACCCGCAGTGGGGCGCGTACGCGGCCAGCAAGCACGGCCTGAAGGCCCTCGCCGACGCGCTGCGCGCCGAGGAGCACGACAACGGGGTCCGCGTCACCTCCGTCTACCCGGGGCGCACCGCGACCGCCATGCAGGCGAGCGTGCACCAGCAGGAGGGCAAGGAGTACGACCCCGCCCGGTGGATCGACCCGGAGTCGATCGCGACCACCGTCCTCACGGCTCTCGACCTCCCCAGGGACGCCGAGATCACCGATCTCTCGGTCCGCCCGGGGCGCTGACCGCCCGCCGGCCGCCCGTGCGGCCGGCCTGCCGTCCCGCCGCATAGGGTCGGACGCGTGAGCGACAAGACGACTAACCCCTGGGGCGCCCGCGCGGCCACCGGTATCGGGTCGATGCCCGGTGGCGACGCGCGGGAGGCCGCGAAGACCGTCACAGGATCTCTCGACCGGCTGCCGTACCTGCCCGAGCTGCCCGCCCGCGGGCCCGGTGCCGACATGATCGGCCGGACCGCCGGGCTGCTCGTCGAGGTGTACGCGCACGTGGAGCCCAGCGGCTGGCGGATCAGCGACCGCCCCGGTCGCGATACCCGCCGGGCCCGGTCCTGGCTCGGCGAGGACCTCGACGCGCTGGAGGAGTTCGCGCAAGGGTACGAGGGCGCGCTGAAGGTCTCGGCCGTCGGGCCGTGGACGCTGGCCGCCGCGCTGGAGCGCCGCAACGGGGAGGCGGCGCTCGGCGATCCGGGCGCCTGCCGGGACCTCACCGCGTCGCTGGCCGAGGGCCTGCGGGCCCACCTCGCGGACGTACGGCGCCGCATCCCCGGCGCCCGGATCGTCCTCCAGCTCGACGAGCCGTCGCTGACCTCCGTACTGCGCGGCAGCGTGCGGACGGCGAGCGGCTACCGCACTTACCGGGCCGTGGACCGCGCCGTCGTCGAGGGCGCGCTCCGCGACATCATCGACGCGGCGGGCGGCGCGCAGGACGACGGCACGCCCGTCGTCGTGCACTCCTGCGCCCCCGACGTGCCGTTCGCGCTGCTGCGCCGGGCCGGGGCGACCGGCATCGCGTGCGACTTCTCGCTGCTCACCGAGCGTGATGACGAGGTGATCGGCGAGGCCGTCGAGGGCGGTACGACGCTCTTCGCCGGCGTCGTGCCGGGCACCGACGGCCCATTGTCAGACCCTGCCGGTAGCGTCATGGGTGTCAGGACGCTGTGGCGCAGGCTGGGGCTGAATCCGGGGACTCTCAGCGAGTCCGTGGTGATCACTCCCGCGTGCGGACTCGCGGGCGCTTCGCCCGAGTATGCCCGTAAGGTGCTCGCCCACTGCGTCCGGGCGGCGGGATCGCTCGCGGACAACCCTGAGTGAGCGCACTCAAGGACACGGGAGGACAGACGGTGGCCGGCGAAGAGCAGACCGGACAGGCGGCGGAGGGCGCGGCGGACGACGCGGCGGGAGCCGGCGTGCCCTCGGAGGCGCGCGAGCGGCACCAGCGGCTCGCGGAGCAGATCGAGGAGCACCGCTTCCGGTATTACGTGAAGGACGCCCCGGTCGTCAGCGACGCGGAGTTCGACAAGCTGCTGCGCTCCCTGGAGGCGCTGGAGGAGGAGCATCCGCAGCTGCGGACGCCCGACTCGCCCACGCAGAAGGTCGCGGGGGCGTACGAGACGGAGTTCACGGAGGTCGCCCACCGCGAGCGGATGCTCTCGCTGGACAACGCCTTCGACGATGAGGAGCTGGCCGCCTGGGCGGAGCGGATCGCGGCGGAGCTGGGCGGCGATCCGAAGTCGGCGAAGTACCACTTCCTGTGCGAGCTCAAGGTCGACGGCCTCGCGGTCAACCTCACGTACGAGCACGGCAGGCTGACCCGCGCCGCCACCCGGGGCGACGGCCGCACGGGCGAGGACATCACGCCGAATGTGCGGACGATCGCGGACATCCCCGACCGGCTCAAGGGCGACCGCGTCCCGGAGCTGGTGGAGATCCGCGGCGAGGTCTTCTTCCCGATGGAGGCGTTCGAGCAGCTCAACGCCCGCCTGGTGGCGGACGGCAAGCCCCCGTTCGCCAACCCGCGCAATGCCGCGGCCGGTTCGCTGCGCCAGAAGGACCCCAAGGTCACGGCGACCCGCCCGCTGCACATGGTGGTGCACGGCACCGGCGCCCGTGAGGGCTTCGACATCGACCGCCAGTCGCAGGCGTACGACCTGCTGCGCGAGTGGGGCCTGCCCACGGCGAAGCACAACAAGGTCGTCGACTCGCTGGCGGCGGTGCGGGAGTTCATCGCGTACTACGGCGACCACCGGCACGACGTCGAGCACGAGATCGACGGCGTCGTCGTCAAGCTCGACGAGATCCGGCTGCAGGGCCGCCTCGGCGCGACCTCGCGCGCGCCGCGCTGGGCGATCGCGTGGAAGTACCCCCCGGAGGAGGTCAACACCAAGCTGCTGGACATCCGGGTGGGTGTCGGGCGGACCGGCCGGGTGACGCCGTACGCCGTCGTCGAGCCGATCATGGTGGCCGGTTCCGAGGTGGAGTTCGCCACGCTGCACAACCAGGACGTGGTCAAGGCCAAGGGCGTCTTCATCGGCGACACGGTCGTGCTGCGCAAGGCGGGCGACGTGATCCCCGAGATCCTCGGGCCGGTGGTGGACCTGCGGGACGGCAGCGAGCGGGAGTTCGTGATGCCGGCCGAGTGCCCGGAGTGCGGGACGGCGCTGCAGCCCGCCAAGGAGGGCGACATCGACCTGCGCTGTCCGAACGCGCGGGGCTGCCCTGCGCAGTTGCGGGAGCGGCTGTTCTACCTCGCGGGCCGCAAGAGCCTGGACATCGAGAACTTCGGATACGTCGCGGCGACGGCGCTGACCCAGCCGCTGGAGCCGGCCGAGCCGCCGCTGAAGGACGAGGGCGACCTCTTCGGGCTCTCCATCGAGCAGCTGCTGCCCATCAAGTCGTACGTGCTCGACCCGGACAGCGGGCTGCCCAAGCGGGATCCGAAGACCGGCGAGGAGAAGGTCGTCACGTTCTTCGCCAATCAGAAGGGCGAGCCGAAGAAGAACGCCCTGGCGATGCTGGAGAACATCCAGGCGGCCAAGGAGCGCCCGCTGGCCCGCATCCTGACGGGCCTTTCGATCCGGCACGTGGGCCCGGTCGCGGCGCAGGCGCTGGCCATGGAGTTCCGTTCGCTGGACCGGATCCGGGAGGCGAGCGAGGAGGAACTGGCCGCGGTCGAGGGCGTCGGCGGGACCATCGCCGCCTCGCTGAAGCAGTGGTTCGAGGAGGAGTGGCACCGCGACATCGTGGACAAATGGCGCGCCGCCGGGGTCCGGATGGAGGAGGAAAGCACCGGCGACGAAGGCCCGAGGCCGCTGGAGGGCGTCACCGTCGTCGTAACGGGAACACTTCAATCACACACCAGAGATGGCGCGAAGGAAGCGCTGCAACGTCTTGGAGCGAAAGTGACCGGTTCTGTCTCGAAGAAGACCGGTTTCGTCGTTGTAGGCGACAATCCTGGTTCGAAATATGACAAAGCTATGCAGTTGAAGGTGCCCGTGCTGGACGATGACGGCTTCGCGGTGCTGCTCGAAGAGGGCCCCGACGCCGCCCGCGCGGTAGCGGTCACGCCCCCGGAGGAGGAGTGAGTAAGTCACTTCTTCGGCGCATACCAGACGCTTACGGGTGGTCGGGTCGCATTCGGGCAACCGCTGCCGATCGCTGCCCGTGGTGGCCTTCTGCGGCCTACTGTTGAGGGGTGCGCCTGCCGTGGCGCGGGCACAGCCGGCTGTGAGAGGTATCGGAATGGAACCGACCGACAGCGCCGCTCCGGCGTCGCGGCTCCGGCGGCTCGTCATGCCCGCGTTGCCCGCGGCTGTGGTTCTGACGGCCGCCGTGGTGCTCGTGACGGGCGTCCTCATGACGATCGGAGGCGGCGCCGCGCTCTTTCCGCGCGGCGCCGTCGGCTGGTCGCTGGCCGTCCTCACCGGCGTGATCGTCGGGCATCTCGTCGCCATCGGCAGGGACCGCTGGACCGGCGGCACCGGCTCCGGTGCCGCGCTGGCCCTGGCGGTCCTGCTGCTGTACGGCTGGGTGCCCGCCCTGTTGATCAGCCTGTCCGTGGTCGTCCTGGTCGGCGCCGCGCGCCGGCAGCGCTGGCGACAGGCAGTCGTGCACGGCGCGATCGACGTCCTCGGCCTGGGCACGGCGGCGCTGGGCCTCGCCGCGTTCGGCATCGCGCCCAGCGTGGCCGATCCCGGCCGCCCCGGGGACTGGGACCTGTCCGTACTGCCGCCGATCCTCGGATCGGCGCTGGTGTATCTGGCCGTCACCCGGGCGCTGCTCTGGTTCCTGATGGGCTCGCGCAACGGCCGGCTGCCGTCCATCGCGCGCCGGGCGGTGACCCGGCAGGCCCTGGTCGGCGTCGCGCTGGTGGGCATAGCCCCGCTGATCGTGGTGGTCGCCGAGCACACGCCGCTGCTGCTGCCGCTCTTCGCCGTGCCGCTCATCGCGCTGGACTCCACGCTGTGGATCGCCCGGGCACGCGCCGAGGAGCAGCTGCGCGACCCGCTGACGGGCCTGCCGAACCGGCAGTGGCTGCTGGAGCGGACCTGGAGCGCGCTGGACGACGCCGAGCGCGTCGGCGCCCGCGCCGCCCTCGTACTGATCGATCTCGACCGTTTCCGGTCGGTCAACGACACCCTCGGACACCTCGCCGGTGACCGCCTGCTGCTCCAGATCGCCGAGCGGCTGCGGCAGGCCCTGCCCCGCGGAGCGGAGGCCGCGCGGCTGGGCGGCGACGAGTTCGCGGTGCTGCTGCCCACCGCCGATTCCCTCACCAGCGCGCAGCGGGTGGCCCGTTCGCTTGTCGCCGCGCTGGGCTCGCCCCTCGACCTGGACGGGCTGACGCTGGTGCTCGAGGCGAGCGCCGGCGTCGCGGTCTACCCGGACCACGCGCTGGACGCCGAGGGCCTGCTGCGCCGCGCGGACGTCGCGATGTACCAGGCGAAGCGGGACCGCAGCGGCGTCGAGGTCTACGAAGCCAAGCGCGACGGCAACACCCCCGACCGGCTCGGCCTCCTCGGCGACCTGCGCCGGGCGCTGGACGCGGGCGAGGTCGAGCTGCACTACCAGCCCAAGGTCCGCTTCGACGGCCAGGTCGCCGGGCTGGAGGCGCTGGTGCGCTGGGTGCACCCGGACCGCGGGAGAGTCCCTCCGGACGAGTTCATCGCCATCGCCGAGTCCTCCGGGCTGATGCCGCGGCTGACCGAGTACGTCCTGGAGACCGCGCTCGGCCAGGTGGCGCGCTGGCGCGCGGACGGCCTGGAGGTCCCGGTCGCGGTGAACGTCTCGCCGCGCGACGTGCACACCCCCGGCTTCGCCGGCGCGGTGGCCGCGCGGCTGGCGCGGCACCAGGTACCGCCCGGCGCGCTCCAGCTGGAGATCACCGAGCACGTGCTGCTGGAGGACCCGCAGCGCGCCGCCGACACGCTGAACGGCCTGACCGGCCACGGCGTGAAGATGTCGCTCGACGACTTCGGCACGGGGTACAGCTCCCTGGTGCACCTGCGCCGGCTGCCCGTCAGCGAGCTGAAGATCGACCGCTCGTTCGTGGCCCGGCTCGCGGTGGACACCGAGGACGCCGAGATCGTCCGCTGCACGCTCGACCTCGCCCACTCCCTCGGGCTGCTCGTCGTCGCGGAGGGCGTCGAGGACGACGAGACCTGGGAGCGGCTGCGCGACCTGGGCTGCGACGCGGTACAGGGCTGGCTGGTGGCGGCCGCGATGCCGCCGGACGAGACGACGGCGTGGCTGCGTGCGCGGGAGCACGGCGGCTGGCGCCGCGAAGTGGACGACGAGGCGGACCAGCCCTCCGGTCAGGTCGTGAAGTAAGCCGCCCCCGCCGTGCCGGGAGAGCGCCCTCCGGGTGCTGTCCTCAAACGCCGGACGGGCTGTTCTTCAACCGTTTCGCCGTCACGACACCGCGCGCCATAGGATTGGGGCGAATACTCCACCGGAAACCAGCAGAGGATCGCTGCATGCCTGGCATCACGCGCGAGGAGGTCGCCCACCTCGCACGGCTGGCACGTCTGGAGCTGAAGGACGAAGAGCTCGACCACTTCGCCGGACAGCTCGACGACATCATCGGCGCGGTAGCCCGCGTCTCCGAGGTCGCCGACCAAGACGTTCCGCCGACCTCCCACCCGCTGCCCCTGACGAACGTCATGCGGGCGGACGAGGTGCGCCCGTCGCTCACCCCCGAGCAGGCGCTCTCCGGCGCGCCCGCCCAGGAGCAGCAGCGATTCAAGGTGCCGCAGATCCTGGGGGAGGAGTGACCGAGATGGCGCAGACCGCAGCACACGAACTGATCAAGCTGACCGCCGCCGAGACCGCAGCGAAGATCGCGGCCGGTGAGGTCACCGCCGTCCAGGTCACCGAGGCCCACCTGGCCCGGATCGAGGCCGTGGACGAGAAGGTGCACGCCTTCCTGCACGTCGACCGGGAGGGCGCGCTCGCCCAGGCCCGCGCCGTGGACGCCAAGCGCGAGCGCGGCGAGAAGCTCGGCCCGCTGGCCGGCGTCCCGCTCGCCCTGAAGGACATCTTCACCACCGAGGGCGTCCCGACCACCGTCGGCTCCAAGATCCTCGAAGGCTGGATCCCGCCGTACGACGCGACGGTGACCCAGCGCCTCAAGGCCGCCGACGTCGTCATCCTCGGCAAGACCAACATGGACGAGTTCGCCATGGGGTCGTCCACCGAGAACAGCGCGTACGGCCCGACGGGCAACCCGTGGGACCTCACCCGCATCCCCGGCGGCTCCGGCGGCGGCTCGTCCGCGGCCCTCGCCTCGTACGAGGCCCCGCTGGCGATCGGTACGGACACCGGCGGTTCGATCCGCCAGCCCGCGGCCGTCACCGGCACCGTCGGCGTGAAGCCGACGTACGGCGGCGTCTCGCGGTACGGCATGGTCGCGTTCTCGTCCTCCCTCGACCAGGGCGGGCCCTGCGCCCGTACGGTCCTGGACGCGGCGCTGCTGCACGAGGCGATCGCGGGCCACGACCCGCTCGACTCCACCTCCATCGACGCGCCGGTCCCGGCCGTCGTCGAGGCCGCCCGCAACGGCTCCGTACAGGGCATGCGCGTCGGCGTGGTGAAGCAGTTCCGCGGCGAGGGCTACCAGGACGGTGTCATCCAGCGGTTCGACGAGTCCGTCGCGCTGATGAAGGAGCTGGGCGCCGAGATCGTCGAGCTGGACTGCCCGTCCTTCGACCTGGCGCTGGCGGCGTACTACCTCATCGCGCCCTCGGAGTGCTCCTCCAACCTCGCCCGCTTCGACGCCATGCGCTACGGCCTGCGGGTCGGCGATGACAGCACGAAGTCCGCCGAGGAGGTCACCGCGCTGACCCGCGAGGCCGGCTTCGGCCCCGAGGTCAAGCGCCGGATCATGCTCGGCACGTACGCGCTCAGCTCCGGCTACTACGACGCGTACTACGGCTCCGCGCAGAAGGTGCGGACCCTGATCACCCGCGAGTTCGAGGCGGCGTTCGAGCAGGTCGACGTGATCGTCTCGCCGACCACGCCCACCACCGCCTTCCCGATCGGCGAGCGCGCCGACGACCCGATGGCGATGTACCTCGCGGACGTGTGCACGCTCCCCGTGAACCTGGCGGGGAACGCGGCCATGTCGCTGCCCTGCGGCCTGGCTCCCGAGGACGGGCTGCCCGTGGGCCTGCAGATCATCGCCCCCACCATGAAGGACGACCGGCTGTACAAGGTCGGTGCCGCCGTCGAGGCCGCCTTCGTGGAAAAGTGGGGCCACCCGCTGCTGGAGGAGGCACCGTCACTGTGAGCGCCATCACCAAGAAGGCCAAGAACTTCAAGAAGTCCAAGTCGGGTCTGTACCTGTCGATGGGCACCACCGCTTTCGGCGCGCTCAGCGTCGCCAAGCAGGCGAAGCTGGCCCGGCAGGAGAACGACACGCTGCGACTGATCGACGCGGCCGTCTCGGC
Source organism: Streptomyces sp. NPDC026301 (assembly GCF_055567935.1). Classification (NCBI taxonomy): domain Bacteria; kingdom Bacillati; phylum Actinomycetota; class Actinomycetes; order Kitasatosporales; family Streptomycetaceae; genus Streptomyces; species Streptomyces sp. NPDC026301. The sequence continues at coordinate 69,229 of NZ_JBVHPN010000026.1, forward strand.
CGCGGCCATCGTCACCGGCCTGGCGATCCTCTACCGGGAACTGAAGCACCTGGGCGACGACGACGTCCTGCTGGGCTGAGAGGGATTGTTTCACCGTGACTGTCACTGACCTGGTCTCGTACGAGGACGCCCTCGCGACGTACGAGCCCGTCATGGGGCTCGAGGTGCACGTCGAACTCGGCACCAAGACCAAGATGTTCTGCGGGTGTTCGACGGCGCTCGGCGCCGACGCCAACACCCAGACCTGCCCCACCTGTCTGGGCCTGCCCGGCTCGCTCCCGGTCGTCAACGCGATCGGCGTCGAGTCGGCCATCAAGATCGGCCTGGCCCTGAACTGCTCGATCGCCGAGTGGTGCCGCTTCGCCCGGAAGAACTACTTCTATCCGGACATGCCGAAGAACTTCCAGACCTCCCAGTACGACGAGCCGATCGCCTTCGACGGCTACCTCGACGTACAGCTGGAGGACGGCGAGATCTTCCGCGTGGAGATCGAGCGCGCCCACATGGAGGAGGACACCGGCAAGTCCACGCACGTGGGCGGCGCGACGGGCCGTATCCACGGCGCCTCGCACTCCCTCCTGGACTACAACCGCGCCGGCATCCCGCTCATCGAGATCGTCACCAAGCCGATCACCGGTGCCGGCGAGCGCGCCCCCGAGGTCGCCAAGGCGTACGTCGCCGAACTGCGCGAGCTCATCAAGGCGCTCGGCGTCTCCGAGGCCCGCATGGAAATGGGCCAGATGCGCTGCGACGTGAACCTCTCGCTGATGCCCAAGGGCAGCGAGAAGTTCGGCACGCGCTCGGAGACCAAGAACGTCAACTCCCTGCGCAGCGTCGAGCGTGCGGCGCGGTACGAGGTCCAGCGGCACGCCGCGGTGCTCTCGTCCGGCGGCACGATCATCCAGGAGACCCGCCACTTCCACGAGGAGGACGGCTCCACGACGTCCGGCCGCGTGAAGGAGGAGGCGGAGGACTACCGGTACTTCCCGGAGCCCGACCTGGTCCCCGTCGCCCCGTCCCGTGAGTGGGTCGAGGAGCTGCGGCGCGGCCTGCCCGAGCTGCCGCGCCTGCGCCGCAACCGGCTGCGCGAGGAGTGGGGCGTCTCCGAGCACGACATGCAGTCGATCCTCAACGCCGGTGCGGTCGACCTGATCGTCGCCACCACGGAGGCCGGCGCGGACGCCGCGGCCGCCCGCAAGTGGTGGATGGGCGAGCTGGCCCGCCGCGCCAACGAGGACGGCGTGGACCTGGCCGCCCTGCCCATCACCCCGGCCGACGTGGCCCGGGTGGCGGCGCTGGTCGCCGAGGGCTCCCTCAACGACAAGCTGGCCCGCCAGACCATCGAGGGCGTACTGGCCGGCGAGGGCACCCCGGACGAGGTCGTCGAGAAGCGCGGCCTGAAGGTCGTCTCCGACGAGGGCGCGCTCGGCAAGGCCGTCGACGAGGCGATCGAGTCCAACGCCGCCATCGCCGACAAGATCCGCGGCGGCAAGGTCGCCGCGGCCGGCGCCCTGGTCGGCGCGGTAATGAAGGCCACCCGAGGCCAGGCCGACGCGGCCCGCGTCCGCGAGCTGATCCTGGAAAAGCTGGGCGTGGAGGGCTGATCCCGGCCCGCTGCATGCGACGAGGGGCGGGGGACCTCCGGGTGTGCCGCCCCCCTGTCGAGCACACCGAACACAACAGCATCGATCTCCGGCTCTTCTCCCCCCCACCAACCCTCAAGAGACCCACCTCTTCTCCCCGCGGCA
>NZ_JBVHPN010000027.1:0-62504 GCF_055567935.1 Streptomyces sp. NPDC026301
GAGCACCGCTACCTGGACGTGCGCGCCGACAGTCTGGAGCACGCGCTGCAGCTGGCTACCGAGGCGCGTGATCAGCGCAGGCCGCTGTCCATCGGCTTGCTGGGCAACGCGGCGGAGCTGCTGCCGCGGATGCTGGCCGAGGGTGCGCCGATCGACATCGTCACCGACCAGACCTCGGCGCATGACCCGCTGGCGTATCTGCCGGTGGGCGTGGACTTCGATGAGATGCAGTCGTACGCGGCGAAGGACCCGGCCGGGTTCACCACCCGCGCCCGCGAGTCGATGGCCAAGCATGTCGAGGCGATGGTCGGCTTCATGGACGCGGGCGCGGAGGTTTTCGACTACGGCAACTCCATCCGCGGCGAGGCCCACCTCGCCGGGTATGACCGGGCGTTCGCCTTCCCCGGCTTCGTCCCGGCCTACATCCGCCCGCTGTTCTGTGAGGGCAAGGGCCCCTTCCGCTGGGCCGCCCTGTCGGGTGAGGCCTCGGACATCCACAAGACCGACAAGGCGATCCTGGACCTGTTCCCGGAGAACGAGTCGCTGCACCGCTGGATCAAGATGGCGGGCGAGCGCGTCCACTTCCAGGGCCTGCCGGCGCGGATCTGCTGGCTGGGCTACGGCGAGCGCGACAAGGCGGGTGAGCGCTTCAACGACATGGTCGCCTCCGGGGAACTCCAGGCGCCGCTGGCCATTGGCCGGGATCACCTCGACTGCGGCTCGGTGGCCTCCCCCTACCGCGAGACCGAGGCGATGCTGGACGGCTCGGACGCGATCGCGGACTGGCCGCTGCTGAACGCCATGGTGAATGTGGCCTCCGGCGCGTCCTGGGTCTCCTTGCACCACGGTGGCGGGGTCGGCATGGGCCGCTCCATCCACGCGGGTCAGGTCTCGGTGGCCGACGGCACGAAGCTGGCGGGCGAGAAGGTGCGGCGCGTGCTGACCAACGACCCCGGCATGGGCGTCATCCGGCACGTGGACGCCGGATATGACATCGCCGAATCCGTCGCCGCCGAGCGCGGCGTCCGCGTCCCCATGCGCGAAGGCGGCGAGAAGTGAGTACTTCGTTCCACGAGATGTGGCGGGACCTGCTGCCCCTCGGCCGTGACGCCGAGAGCGGTGGTTACCGCCGCTACGCCTGGACCGGCGCGGACGCCGACTGCCGGGCCTGGTTCCGGGGGCAGGCGGAGGCCCGCGGCCTGGCGTACGAGGTCGACCGGAACGGCAACCAGTGGGCCTGGCTCGGCGACCCGGCCGCCGGGGACGCCGTCGTCACCGGGTCGCACCTGGACTCCGTACCGGACGGCGGCGCCTTCGACGGCCCGCTGGGCGTGGTGTCCTCGTTCGCCGCGCTGGACGAACTCCGCGGGAGGGGAGCGGAGTTCGCGCGGCCGCTGGCGATCACCAACTTCGGTGACGAGGAGGGCGCCCGGTTCGGGCTGGCCTGTGTCGGGTCGCGGCTCGCCGCCGGGCAGCTGACGGTGGACAAGGCGCACCGGCTGACGGACGCCGACGGCGTCACGCTCCCGCAGGCCATGGAGCGTGCCGGATACGACCCGGAGGCCATCGGCGCCGACGACGAGCGTCTTGCCCGCATCGGCGCGTTCGTCGAACTGCACGTCGAGCAGGGCCGGGCGCTGGACCTTTCCGGCGACCCGGTGGGTGTCGCGTCCGCGATCTGGCCGCACGGCCGCTGGCGGTTCGACTTCCGGGGCGAGGCCAACCACGCCGGTACGACGCGCCTCGAAGACCGCCGGGACCCGATGCTCACGTACGCGCAGACCGTGCTCGCCGCGCGCGAGTACGCCGCGCGGCACGGCGCGCTGGCCACCTTCGGGAAGGTCGGCGTCGAGCCGAACGGCGTCAACGCCATCCCGTCCCTCGTCCGCGGCTGGCTGGACTCGCGCGCCGCCGACCAGGAGACGCTGGACGCGGTGGTCGGCGGGATCGAGCGGGCCGCGGCCGAGCGGGGCCGGGGCGACGGGGTGGACGTCAGCGTCACCCGGGAGTCCTTCACGCCGGTCGTGGAGTTCGCGCACGACCTGCGGGACCGGCTCGCGAAGACGCTCGGCGGCGTGCCCGTGCTGCCGACGGGCGCGGGACACGACGCGGGTATTTTGTCCGCCACTGTCCCGACCGCCATGCTGTTCGTACGCAACCCCACCGGCGTCTCGCACTCGCCCGCCGAGCACGCGGCGGAGGACGACTGCGTCGCGGGGGTCCGCGCACTCGCCGACGTACTGGAGGGTTTGGCGTGCAGCTGACGCCGACGACGTACTGGCTGGAGCACGCCTGGCTCGGCTCTCATGTCGAGCCGGGGGTGGTCGTGACCGTGTCCATCAGCGGCTCCGCCGCGGGCGGGGACGGGCGGATCACCGCCGTCCGCACCGGCGTCGAGGCCCCGCCGCCCGGCGCCGAAATACTGCGCGGGCTGACGCTCCCGGGCCTGGCCAACGCGCACTCGCACGCCTTCCACCGCGCGCTGCGCGGCACCGTGCAGGTGGGCAGCGGCACGTTCTGGACCTGGCGCGAGGTGATGTACACGACCGCCGCGCAGCTCACACCCGACAGCTACCACGCGCTGGCCCGCGCCGTGTACGCGGAGATGGCGCTGGCCGGGATCACCTGCGTCGGGGAGTTCCACTACCTGCACCACGCGCCCGGCGGCGGCCGCTACGCCGACCCGAACGCGATGGGCGAGGCGCTGATCGCGGCCGCCGGTGAGGCCGGCATCCGCATCACGCTGCTGGACACCGCGTACCTCTCGTCCGGTTTCGGCGAGCCGCCCAACCGGCAGCAGCTGCGCTTCAGCGACGGCGACGCGCAGGGCTGGGCCGAGCGCGCCGGGCAGCTCAAGGAGGGCCGCGCGCACGCCCGTATCGGCGCCGCCGTGCACTCCGTGCGGGCCGTGCCCGCAGGGCAGCTGGCCACCGTCGCGCAGTGGGCGGCGGACCGGGAGGCGCCGCTGCACGTCCACCTCTCCGAGCAGACCGCCGAGAACGACGCCTGCCGGGCGGCGCACGGCTGCACGCCGACCCGGCTGCTCGCCGACCACGGCGTGCTCGGGCCGCGTACGACGGCCGTGCACGCCACCCACCTCACCGACGACGACATCCGGCTGCTCGGCGGCTCGGGCACCGGCGTGTGCATGTGCCCCACCACCGAGCGGGACCTCGCCGACGGCATCGGCCCGGCCGCCACCGTGCAGGAAGCGGGCTCCCCGCTCTCGCTCGGCAGCGACAGCCACGCCGTCATCGACCTGTTCGAGGAGGCGCGGGCGATGGAGCTGGACGAGCGGCTGCGCACCCGTACGCGGGGCCACTGGACCGCCGCCGCGCTGCTGCGCGCCGCGTCCGCCGACGGCCACCGGTCGCTCGGCTGGCACGACGCGGGCGCGCTGCGCACCGGCGCGCTCGCCGACTTCACCACGATCGCCCTGGACAGCGTCCGTACGGCGGGGCCGCTGCCCCGGCTGGGCGCCGAGACGGCCGTCTTCGCCGCCACCAACGCCGACGTCCGGCACACCGTCGTCGGCGGCCGCCAGGTCGTACGCGACGGCGCGCACACCCTCGTCCCCGACGTCCCCGCAGCGCTGGCCGCGGCCATCGACGACCTGCGCGCCTGACCACGCGGGCCCCGTGTCCCCGCCCCCGGGGGTACGGGGCCCGCGCATGTAACGGAGCACCGCCCGCGGGAGCTCCGCCGCGTACAGGAGCACCCACCTCCGAGAGGAACCGCAACCGACCATGTCCACCGCCATCACGCACATCGGCAGTCTGGTCACCAACGACCCGTCGCTCGGCGCGGGCCCGATCGGCCTGATCGAGGACGCCGCCGTCGTCATCGAGGGCGACCGGGTCGCCTGGGTGGGGCCCAGCGGCCGCGCGCCGGCCGCCGACACCGTCCACGACGCGGGCGGCAGGGCCGCCATCCCCGGCTTCGTCGACTCCCACTCCCACCTGGTCTTCGGCGGCGACCGCACGCAGGAGTTCAACGCCCGGATGTCGGGGCGCGCGTACTCGGCCGGCGGCATCCGTACGACCGTCGCCGCGACCCGGGCCGCCACCGACGACGAGCTCTCCGCCAACGTCGCGCACTACATGGCGGAGGCGCTGCGCCAGGGCACCACCACCTTCGAGACCAAGTCCGGTTACGGCCTCACGGTCGAGGACGAGGCCCGCGCCCTGCGCATCGCCGCCGCGCACACCGACGAGGTCACCTACCTCGGCGCGCACATCGTGTCCCCGGACTTCGCCGAGGACCCGGCCGCCTACGTGGACCTCGTCACCGGCCCGATGCTGGACGCCTGCGCCCCGCACGCCCGCTGGATCGACGTCTTCTGCGAGAAGGGCGCCTTCGACGGCGACCAGGCCCGCGCGATCCTCACGGCGGGCAAGGAGCGCGGCCTGCTGCCCCGCATCCACGCCAACCAGCTCTCCTACGGGCCCGGCGTGCAGCTGGGCGTCGAGCTGGACGCGGCCTCCGCCGACCACTGCACGCACCTGACGGACGCCGACGTGGACGCGCTGGCCCAGGGCAACACGGTCGCGACGCTGCTCCCGGGCGCGGAGTTCTCCACCCGCGCCGAGTGGCCCGACGCACGCCGGCTGCTCGACGCGGGCGCCACCGTGGCGCTCTCCACGGACTGCAACCCGGGCTCGTCCTTCACGTCCTCGATGCCGTTCTGCATCGCGCTCGCCGTCCGCGACATGAAGATGACCCCCGACGAGGCGATCTGGTCCGCGACGGCGGGCGGCGCGCGGGCCCTGCGCCGGACCGACGTCGGCCGCATCACGCCGGGCTCCCGGGCCGACCTGGCCCTCCTCGACGCGCCGTCCCACGTCCACCTCGCGTACCGCCCGGGCGTGCCCCTGGTCACAGAGGTGTGGCGAGCGGGCGTACGCGCCGTCTGAGCGTCCTGGGAGTGCCGGCAGGCGGAAAACCCTCAGGGGGCCGCTGAACGGCCCGGAAAAGCGAAAGGGGGCCCGCCCCGAGGTACTCGGGGCCGGCCCTCCTCCGCGCGGTCAGCCGTACGGGACGCCGTGACCGCGGCGGCTCACTCCTCGATCATCAGGCCCTTGCGGAGCCGGACCAAGGTGCGGGACAGCAGGCGGGAGACGTGCATCTGCGAGATGCCCAGCTCCTCGCCGATCTCCGACTGCGTCATGTTCGCGACGAAGCGGAGGGAAAGAATCTTGCGGTCGCGCGGCGGGAGCTCTGCGATCAGCGGCTTCAGGGACTCGACGTACTCGATGCCTTCGAGTCCGTGGTCCTCGTAGCCGATGCGGTCCGCCAGCGCACCTTCGGTGTCGTCCTCTTCCGGCTGGGCGTCCAGCGAGCTCGCGGTGTACGCGTTGCTCGCGGCCATCCCCTCGACGACCTCGTCCTTGGTGATGGACAGGCGCGCGGCCAGCTCGCTCACGGTGGGTGCGCGGTCGAGCTTCTGCGCCAGCTCGTCACCGGCCTTGGCCAGGTCCAGGCGCAGCTCCTGAAGGCGCCGCGGGACCCGTACCGACCAGCTCGTGTCGCGGAAGAAACGCTTGATCTCGCCGACGATGGTCGGCATGGCGAAGGTGGGGAACTCTACGCCGCGGTCCAGTTCGAAGCGGTCGATCGCCTTGATCAGGCCGATGGTGCCGACCTGGACGATGTCCTCCATCGGCTCGCTGCGCGAGCGGAACCGGGAGGCCGCGAACTTCACCAGGGCGAGGTTGAGCTCTACCAGGGTGTTGCGGACGTATGCGTACTCGTGCGTGCCCTCTTCCAGCGTCTCCAGGCGCCCGAAGAGCGTCTTGGAGAGCGCCCGCGCGTCCACCGGTCCGACCTCGTCGTACGGCGGAATCTCGGGCAGGCCGTCGATCTCCGGCATCCCGGGGAATTCGGTCGCATCGATCGGCAGGGCTTGGGCAGGGATCTGTTCGGACAGGGATGTCGACGACGCGTTGTCCGTGGTCTGGTCGGTGCGCACTTCGTCGAGCCGGGGTGACATGGTGTCCTCCATCGTTCTCGGCATATGGCTGCCGATGCCTGTGCGTGAAGCTGCGGTCTGCGGCGCCTCCAAAGCCGGCCGAGTCGAATGTGTTCCTTATACGCCTACCCGGGTTCACCTGAAGATGGCAAGTGCGTGTTGTCCGTATTTGTGTTAGTACGCCTGGTGTTTGGGTACCAGCCCGCGTGTCAAAGGCGTAGGCTTCGACGTGCGCAGTCGTAAGCAAATCCAGACGCCGAGACAGCAAGAGGGGTGCGCGCGCATGGACCGTGGGACGGTCGGCAGTGCAAGCCGGGGACGGCTCCACGTCGGGGTCCGCCATCACGGCGCCAGTGCGGTCGTCGCCGCGGCGGGTGAGTTGGATCACCACACCGCGGAGTTGTTGCGCGAGTCACTCGACAGTTGTGCGGACGATGGCTATGTGCGACTGATCGTGGACTGTTCGCAACTGGAGTTCATGGATTCCACGGGGCTGAACGTCCTGCTGGGGGCCCGGCTGAAGGTGGAGGCCGAAGGCGGCGGGGTGCACCTGGCGGCGATGCAGCCGGTGGTGGCCCGGGTCTTCGAGATCACCGGCGCCGACGCGGTCTTCACGGTGCACGACACGGTCGACGCGGCACTGGCCGCCGGCTGAGCCGGATGCACAGGGGGCGGCAGTGGCGGAGGAGCTCCGGAAGGCCCCCTTCCGGTGACGTTTTCCGATCACGTCGGCTCCATCACAACTTCCGTCCCCAAGAAGTGGGTGTTCTCACGGCCCGTCCGGGCAGGAGACATCTGAATCTTCTTGAACCCGTCAGGTATCCGTAATCCGTGAAAAGGCGAATCGGTGAGGTGAAGCGCTGATGAGCACCACCCGGCCGTACCCGCCGGGCGATCTGGGCCCGGACCCGGGGAACGCCGGCGCCGCCGCCGTCTCCCCGGCCCTCGCCCCGGCCGGTCAGGTCCGCAGGCTGCGTCTCGCGGGCGCCCGTGGCGCTGTCGCCCGTGGCCGTGACTTCGCCCGGCAGGCGCTGCACGACTGGGGCTGGCTGCCGGCCGCGGGCGCCGATCAGCGCGCCGCCGCCGAGGACGTCCTGCTCGTCGTCTCCGAGCTGGTCACCAACGCCTGCCTGCATGCCGAGGGCCCGGAGGAGCTGCGGCTGCGCTGCAACGCCAAGGTGCTGCGCCTGGAGGTCACCGACCTGGGGACCGGCTCGCCCGCACCCCGCACCCCGCACCGCGCCGGCCGCCCCGGCGGCCACGGCATGTTCATCGTGCAGCGGCTCTGCCTGGACTGGGGAGTCGTCCGCAACGCCGACGGTGCCGGCAAGACGGTGTGGGCGGAGCTCGCCGCACCCTCGTAGGAGGGTGGGCGGTGTGCCGGAGCCGGGCCGCCGCCTTCCCGTACCGCCCGTGCCGCCCCGAGGGGCGGCTTTCCTTGTGTGCTCTCTCTTCCCTCTCCGAGGCCCCCGGCGTACCTTGACGCCCAATCTGATGTGCCGTCAGTAACTTCCGGCGGTGCGCTCACCGGGAGAAGGGGAGATCGAGGTGGCCCGCTTCAACGCCCAGCGCAGCCGGCGCCGCACGAGCCCGGCAGGACCGGCGGCGGCCGTGCTGCTCACGGCGGCGGCGTCGGTGCTCTTCGCGGCCCCCGCCGCGCACGCCGAGGTCGTCGACGTCGACTACCAGTGCAAGACGCCGATCGGGAACAAGGGCGCCGTCTCGCCCATCGACATCAAGTCCACCAAGTCCGGCGACGGCTACAAGCTCCTGATGTCCTTCCAGAAGGGCGTCTCCTCCAGCCCCGTCGAGCTGGGCAAGGGCGCGATGAAACCGAGCGCGCTGATCAAGCTGGGCGGCGCCGAGACCGGTGACGTACCGGTGAGCGGTCCGCCCAACGACAAGGCGATCCCCGCCAACACCCCCATCAAGATCAGCGATCTGAGCGGTACGTACACGCCCAAGAAGAGCGGCAAGGTCACCTTCACGGCCTCCACGCTCACCATCAAGGCGCTCGGCACGACCACGACCTGCACGCCCGGCAACGACCCGAAGCCCGCTCTCTCCCTGGACGTCAAAGGCACCGGCGGCAGCGGCGGACCGGCGGCGCCGGGCGGCGAACTGCCGCAGACCGGGCCCGCCGACGACGCCATCGCGCTGGGCACGCTCGGCGGCACGGTGCTGCTCGCCGGGGCCGCCGGCACGCTCTGGCTGACCCGCCGCCGGCAGCAGCGGGCCTGAGCCGCGGGCGCCGCACGAGGACGAGCCCGTACGAGCTCCGGGAGCCGCCGATGCCCTGCCGTATCCGTGCCGTGGCCGCGGGCGCGGCCGCGCTGACCGCCGCCACGCTGCCGTGCGCACCACCGTCCGCCGCGACGACGGGCGGCTGGCGCGCGGCGCCCGCGGGAGCGCACGCGCGCCCGTACTTCTACCTGGAGGGTGACCCCGGCAGCGTCCTGTCCGACCGGCTCGCGCTCACCAACCCCACGGATGACACGCGGACGTTCACGGTGCGCGGCACGACGGCGACCGGGCGGTCGTCCCGCGCTACCGGAACCGCCGCACAAGGCCCGGGCTCCGGCGCCTGGATCGTCACCGCGGCGAAGACCGTAAAGGTGCCACCGCGCACCCGCGCCGAAGTGCCCTTCACGGTCACCGTGCCGCGCGGCACCGCACCGGGGGACCACCCGGCCGCGCTCTCCGTACGCGCCGCGGGTCCGGGCGGGCGCACCGCGGCCGTACCGGTCCACCTGCGGGTCACCGGCCCGACGCTGGCCGCCCTCACCGTCGAGAACGTGTCCGTCGCGGACCGCGGCGGCGCGGCCGTCATCCGGTACGACCTGGTCAACCGCGGCAACACGACGCTGCACCCGCGGGTCGCGGTGCGCGCCGACGGCCTGCTCGGCAGCGCCCTGCGCCGCCCGGCGCACCGGCTGCCCGCCGAACTGCCGCCCGGCCGCCGGACCACCCGTACCGAGACCTGGCCGGACCCGCCCGCGCTGGACTCCGTGGACCTGACCGTCACGGCCACCGCGGCGGGCGGCGCGCACGGCACGGCCCGCGCCACGTACACGGCGGTGCCGTGGGGCACGGTCGGGCTGGTGTGCGCCGGGGGCGGCGCGGTAGTGGGGGGTTGGTTCCTGCGGCGGCGGCGCCGGGTGGGAGTGGGCGGGAACGGCGACTTGCCGGGCCAAGAGGGCGGTAAGGAAAGGGAGTTGACGGCGGGGGTGACGGCGTGAGCGGAGTACGTACGGACGGCCGGCGGCGGATCGCGCTCTTGACGGCGGCCGTTGCCGCGTTGGCCCTCGCCCTTGTCGCCCTTCCCCCGGCCGGGACGGCCCGCGCCGCAGACGGCAACGGCCGTCCCGCCGTCGAGCTGTCCCAGCGGCAGGCGGGCAAGGGCGGCTCGATCGCCGTCACCGGTACGGGCTGGCGGCCGAAGGCGCTGCTCACCCTGCTGATCTGCGGCCAGAACATGATCGGCGGCACCAACGCCTGCGCCAACGCCGACGGGCGCGCCGTCACCACCGGCAAGGACGGCCGCTTCCGCACCGAACTGCCGGTCGCCGAGCCGCCGAAGCCGTGCCCGTGCGTCGTGCACGTCGCCACCGTGACCGGCCGGGCCGCGGCGGCGGACGCCCCGTTCACCGTCGCCGGGCACCCGGTGGCCCCGCTGCCCGAGCGGACCGGCGGTGGCCGGCTGTCCGTACTGGCGCCCGCCCGGCTGCGCGGCAGCTCGGGCCTGCTGACCTGGTTCGGCGCGCCGCCGCAGCGGGAACTGGTGCTCACGGTCGGCAACCTCGGCGCCGAGCCCGCGAAGAACCCGGTCTTCCGGGTCGGCACCCGGCACGGCGTCCTCGCCCCGCAGTGGGAGGACCAGCAGTGGCGGGGCACCCTGGAGGCCGGCAGGAAAGCCCAGGTCACGCTGCCGGTCGAGCTGGCGGCCGGCGCACACGGCGACTACACGGTCGCCGTGCGGTACGGCGGCAAGGTACTGGCCGAGCAGCCGTGGCAGGTCGGCCGGCCGTGGGGCGTGACCCTCTTCTGGATCCTGCTCTGCGTCGTGGTGCCGGCCGCGGTCTTCCGCATCGGCATGGCGATCGTCGACAAGGTACGGCCGCGCGACCGCACCGCCCCGGGCGGGGCGGGGGACGCCGCGCCGGCCGGCCTGCCCTGGTTCACCCCGGACACCGCACCGTCCGTCACCACACCCACCGAGCGACCGACGTCGAAAGGTTCCCTGCGATGAGGCAACGGAGGAGAGCGGCCGCGGCCGGTACGGCGCTGATGCTCGCGGGCGCGGGCCTGCTGGCGGTGTCCGGTACCGCCTCGGCGGCCCCGGTCCCCGACCCGGCGACCACCGTGTCGTACCTGACCGAGTGCATCCCGCCGCCGATCTCCGGCATGGATCCGGTGCAGGGCACCACCAAGGTCGAGATCACCGCGCCGGCCACGGCGAAGGTGGGCGACGAGGTCGAGGTGGTGTGGAAGACGGTCGAGGCCGCTTCCAAGAACCCGGACGTACTGGACCTGGGCAAGGACACGGTCAAGCCGGCCGGCGTGCTCAAGGCGAGCGGTGCGCAGACCGGTGACGTCCCGGTGGGGGGCCCGCGGCAGAACCCGCCGATCCCGAAGAACAGCCCGATGCAGCTGCCCGACATGAAGGGCAAGCTCAAGCTGGAGAAGCCGGGCGAGGTCACGCTGACGCCCGGCAACTACACGATCAACGTCAACAAGCCGATCTCGACGGACACCAAGTGCGCGCCGAAGGGCGAGGTGAAGCCCGCGCTCACGATCAAGGTGACGGACGGCAGCGGGTCGGACTCGGGCGGCGCGTCCTCCGGCGGCTCGTCGTCGACCGGTGGCTCGTCGTCGACCGGTGGTTCGTCCTCGACCGGTGGCTCGTCCGCGTCCGGCGGCTCGTCATCGGGTGGGTCGTCCTCCTCCGGTGGTACCGGTGGCGGCAACGGCGACCCCGACGGCACCGCCTACAAGGGCAAGGAAGTCGAGGTCCCCTACGCCTGCAAGACCCCGATCGGGGACAAGAAGGCCACCTCGCCGGTGCAGATCAACGGCACCAAGAAGGGCGGCGCCTTCGACCTCACCGTCAAGTTCCGCAAGTCCGTGATGGACAGCCCGGCCGACATCCCCAAGGACTCGGTCAAGCCGTCGATGGAGGTGAAGCTGGGCGGCGCGGACAAGGGAACGGTGCACGTCGAGGGCCCGGCCAACAAGGAGCCGATCAAGTCCGGCGACCCCATCGAGATCCCCGACCTCAAGGGCACCTACAAGCCCGGTGCGAGCGGGAAGGCGACGCTCACGCCCGGTGTCCTGACGGTCAAGGCGATGGGGACGACCACTACCTGTACTCCTGAGAAGGACCCGGGCGTCTCACTGGAGCTGGACACCAGCGCCCAGCCGGGCGGCGCGAGCGGCGGCACGTCCTCGGGCGGCGACTCGGGCGGCGCCGCGACCGGCGGTACCGGGGGCAGCGGTGATACCGGGGGCAGCGGCGGTGCCGCGGGCGGCTCGGGCGGGCTCGCCGAGACCGGCGCAGCCGACCACGGCGGCCTCCAGGCGCTCGGCCTGGTCGCCGGCACGGTGATCCTGCTCGGCGGCGCCGTCTTCACCTTCATGCCGCGTCGCTACCTGCGGCGCTGACCGGTCGGGCGGCCGGCGGCCGGTACACGCGTACGTCCTACGCGCGGTCCGCCGGGCGCCCCACCCGCGCCATGAGCCAGGCCAGCACCCGGCGCTCGATCCCGGGCCGGGTGAGGGCCTTCATGCCGTGGCCCGTGCCCGGTACGACCGACACCGTGGCCTGCGGTTCGGCCTTCGCCAGCGCCCGCGAGTGCGCCACCGGCACGAAGTCGTGCGCGAAGTGCAGCAGCAGCATCGGCATACCGGGCCCACCGGGCCGCTCCGGCCCACCGGGCGCCCAGGTCCGCGCGGCCATGTCGTCCCAGACGGCACGACACTTCGCGGCGGCGACGGAGGCCGGCGAAGCCGCGGAGGCCGCCTTCTTCGCCCCCTTCCCCGGATCGCACCCCGCCAGCTTCTGTGCCTCGCGCCGCAGCCGGCGCTGGGCGGCCGAGGCGCCGGAGCGGGCGCCGTCCCGCCAGGCCCGGTACGGGTCGGCCACCGGCGAGAGCGCGATCACCCCGGCCGGCCGCTCGGCCGTGCCGGCGGTGTACTCCGCGGTGTTCGCCGCGATCTGGCCGCCCGCCGATGAGCCGAGCAGCACGACCCGCTGCGGATCGGCCCGGAAGCGGACCGACTGCGCGCGGATCCAGCGCAGCGCGGCGAGCGCGTCGGTGCGCTGCGCGTGCCAGTGCGCGTCGGTGTTGAGCCGGTAGTCCACGTCGAAGACGACGAACCCGCGGGCCGCCAGCTTCCGGGCCCAGCCGCTCCAGTCGGAGTCCTGCGCCCAGTACCCGCCGTGCAGGATCATCACCGCCGGCCGGATGTCCGTGCCGGCGGTGCGGTAGGCGCCGATGGTCTGCCGCTTCTGGGTGCCGTAGGAGTACGTCCCCTTGAACGCGGCGTCCGGCGCCGCGGCCGCCCGGCCCCCCTGCGGAACCGCCAGACACACGGCGGCCAGCACCCCGCACAGCCCCGTCCACACACTCCCTCGCCACACACTCCGATCGTTACCGCGGCCCGCCGCCGCCCTCCCGGCCGTCCGCGCACCCCACTCGAACGGCCGCGCACGCGAAGGGCCCCGGCGCGCCGTGGCGCCGGGGCCCTTCGTCCGCTCGTGACAGCGGGTCCGTCAGTGGACCTCGCCCATGAGGCCGCGGACCTTCTTGCGGTACATGTAGATCGCGAAGCCCGCGAGGACCGCGAGGACCGCCTCGACCAGGACCGCGCGCGAGCCGCTCATGTCGACGCCGCCGATGGACAGCAGGCTGGTGACCGAGTCGCCCGCGGTGTTCGCGAGGAACCAGATGCCCATCATCTGGCTGGCGTACTTCAGCGGCGCCATCTTCGTGGTCAGCGACAGGCCGACGGGGGAGAGGCACAGCTCGCCGACGGTCTGGATGAGGTAGATGCCCAGCAGCCACATCGGGCTGACCAGCGTGCCGCTCGCCGACATGGCCAGCGGGATCAGGAAGAAGAAGAACGAGACACCGATGAAGAGCAGACCGGTGACGAACTTCAGGATCGTGCTGGGCTCCTTGCCCTTGCGGTTCAGCCACAGCCAGAACCAGGCGAAGACCGGGGCCAGCGCCATGATGAAGACCGGGTTCAGCGACTGGTACCAGGTGGACGGGAAGGAGATGCCCAGCAGCTGACCGGACGCCTTGGTCGTGCCGAACGCCTGGACTGTGGAACCGCCCTGGTCGTAGATCATCCAGAAGGCGGCGGCGGCGACGAAGAACCAGATGTACGCCGAGACCTTGCTCTGGTCGTCCCGGGAGAGCTCCTTGTCCCGCTTGATGCGGAAGAGCACGGCGGCCGGGATGATGATGCCCAGCACGGTCAGCGGGATCATCGCCCAGTTCAGGGTGAAGTGACCGGTGAAGGTGACCACGCCGTAGAAGACCGCGGCGATGATGAGCCAGGTCAGGCCCTTGCGCAGCCAGGAGTTGCGCTCCTCGACGGTCAGCGGGGTCGGGACCTTGTTGCTCTCCGGGCTCAGGTGCTTGGTGCCCCAGAGGAACTGGATCAGACCGATGCCCATGCCGACGGCGGCGAGGCCGAAGCCCAGGTGCCAGCTGTGCTTCTCACCGACGGTGCCGATGATCAGCGGCGCGAGGAAGGCACCGAGGTTGATGCCCATGTAGAAGATCGTGAAGCCGCCGTCACGCCGCGGGTCGTTCGGCCCGTCGTAGAGGTGACCGACCATGGTGGAGATGTTGGCCTTCAGCAGGCCGGAGCCGATCGCCACCAGCGCCAGACCGGCGAAGAAGAAGCCCTGGCCCGGACCGGCCAGCGAGAGGTGGCCCAGCATGATGACGACGGCCGCGACGGCCACGGTCTTACGAGGTCCCCAGAGCCGGTCGGCGAGCCAGCCGCCGGGCATGGCGAGGAGGTAGACCATCGCCATGTAGATGGAGTAGATGGCCGTGGTGGTCGCGGCATTGAAACCCAGACCGCCCTCGGCGATGCCCTTGCCGTCCGGGCCGCCGGACAGCAGGTAGATCGTCAGCAGGGCCCGCATGCCGTAGAAGCTGAAACGCTCCCACATCTCGGTCATGAAGAGGGTGGCCAGTCCGCGGGGGTGGCCGAAAAAGGTCTTGCCGCCGGCAGGGGTTCCCTGCCCAGGGGAATCCTTCGTCAGGCTGGACGCCATGGTCGATCCTTGAGTGATCGGGACGCGCGGGTGGGGCCGCGCGCCCGGGTCGGCTGACCGGCACCGGCGCAGTGCCGTCCGCCCACCCACGCCCGGTAGGAGGGTGCGACACCACTGTGGAAAGAGGAATCGACAGGACGGCCGTACACCGGAATCCACGCCCCCGTTCTACGTGCGATGGACCCGGTCTAGGAGGTCATTTGCCCGCGGGCCCGGTCGTGCCGGCCCCGCACACAACGGGGACCGTGACGGCATATATGCGTCAAGGTCCCGGGTTGTACGACGGACGTTCCAGCCACTGTACGACGCGCGTAGCTGAGGTTGGGCTGAGTGAGACAACGGTCACACCCGGCGTGGGGAACCGCGCGGTGCGCCCACCGCCGTCGCCCGGGACCCCCGGAGGGGCATCGTGGCCGTGACCTGTCGGACTACCATCGGGCCATGACCCGTGTACTGCTCGCCGAGGATGACGCGTCCATCTCGGAGCCGCTCGCTCGCGCACTCCGCCGTGAGGGTTACGAAGTCGAGGTGCGTGAGGACGGCCCCACGGCGCTCGACGCCGGTCTGCAGGGCAACATCGACCTGCTCGTGCTCGACCTGGGCCTGCCCGGCATGGACGGCCTGGAGGTCGCCCGCCGGCTGCGCAACGAAGGCCACTCCTTCCCGATCCTGGTCCTCACGGCCCGCGCCGACGAGGTGGACACCGTGGTCGGCCTGGACGCCGGCGCCGACGACTACGTCACCAAGCCCTTCCGGCTGGCGGAACTGCTCGCGCGGGTCCGGGCCCTGCTCCGCCGCGGCACCACCGCCGAGCCCCAGCAGCCGCCGGCCACCCACGGCGTCCGGATCGACGTCGAATCGCACCGCGCGTGGATGGGGGAGGAGGAACTCCAGCTCACGGCCAAGGAGTTCGACCTGCTGCGGGTGCTGGTCCGGGACGCCGGCCGGGTGGTGACCCGCGATCAGCTGATGCGCGAGGTCTGGGACACCACGTGGTGGTCCTCGACGAAGACGCTCGACATGCACATCTCCTGGCTGCGGAAGAAGCTGGGCGACGACGCGGCCAATCCGCGGTACATCGCCACCGTGCGCGGAGTGGGCTTCCGCTTCGAGAAGAGCTGAAGCTCCCCTCCCCCAGGACCACCACCCCCGCCCGGGAGGGCACCGTGCGCCGCCGTCTGATCAACTCCACGCTCGCCGTGGTGCTCGTCGTGATCGCCGTCTTCGGCGTCTCGCTCGTCATCGTGGAGACCCGCACCATCCAGACGGGGGCCCAGGAGAGCGTGGGGGCGGAGGCCGTGCGCCTGGTGGGCATGGTCGAGAGCCGGCTGAGCGGCGGCGAGAAGATCACCGCCGAGGTGCTGGCCGAGCAGATCACCACCGACCGGTACGCGCTGATCCAGGTGCCGGGCCACGCCCCCGTACAGATCGGCAGCCGGCCCTCCGGCGACGTCATCGCCTCCACCGTCCACGGCGAGCAGGGCGAGACCGTCACCGTGCAGGAGCCCCGCTCCGCGGTCAGCGCGGAGATCGGCCGCACGCTGTTGATCATCCTGGCGGTCGCGGCGCTGGCCATCCTCGCGGCCGTGATCCTCGCGATCCGGCAGGCCCGCCGGCTGACCGCCCCGCTCATCGACCTCGCCGAGACCGCCGAACGCCTCGGCTCCGGCGACCCCCGGCCCCGGCACCGCCGCTACGGCGTGCACGAGCTGGACCGGGTCGCGGACGTGCTGGACGCCTCCGCCGAGCGGATCGGGCGGATGCTCACCGCCGAGCGCCGGCTCGCCGCCGACGCGTCCCACCAGCTCCGTACGCCGCTGACCGCGCTCTCCATGCGGCTGGAGGAGATCACGCTCACCGACGACCCGGAGACGGTGAAGGAGGAGGCGACGATCGCGCTGGGGCAGGTGGACCGGCTCAGCGACGTCGTCCAGCGGCTGCTGACGAACTCCCGCGACCCGCGCTCCGGCTCCGCCGTCGCCTTCGACCTGGACGAGGTCGTCAAGCAGCAGATCGAGGAGTGGCGCCCGGCGTACCGCAGCGCGGGCCGGGCCATCGTCCGCTCGGGGAAGAAGAACCTGCGGGCGGTCGGGACGCCGGGCGCGGTCGCCCAGGTCCTCGCGACCTTGATCGAGAACTCGCTGATGCACGGCGATGGCACCGTGGCGCTGCGTACGCGCGTCACCGGCAACCAGGCCGTCGTCGAGGTCACCGACGCGGGCCCCGGCGTACCGCCCGATCTGGGTTCCCGGGTCTTCGAGCGGACGGTGAGCGGCCGGAACTCCACGGGCCTGGGGCTCGCGGTGGCCCGCGACCTGGCGGAGGCGGACGGCGGCCGGCTGGAGCTGCTCCAGCAGGAGCCGCCGGTCTTCGCGCTCTTCCTCAGCCGGGAGTCGGAGCAGTACCGGCCGGCCGACGAGGACGAGCCCGATCCGGAGGCCGGCCCGCGCTGAGCCTTACCGGCGGCCGGCGGACTCTACCGGCGGCCGGCGGTCTCGGGGGCCTTCGCCGTCTCCTCGGCCGGCAGCGCCCGGAAGACCCAGGAGCGGTAGGACCAGAAGCGGAAGAGCGTGGCGATGCCGATGCCGAGGAACTTGAAGACGTTGTTCTGCAGCGGGGTGTTCCAGCCGCACCAGTACGTCGCGGCGTAGAGGGTGCCGTTCTCGATCACCAGGCCGACCGCGCTGAAGAAGACGAAGAGCGCCAGCTCCTTGGTGCGGCTGCTTTTGTCGCGGTCCCGGTAGGTGAAGTAGCGGAAGCCGACGTAGTTGAAGAGGATCGCGACGACCGTCGCGACGATCCCGGCCCGCACCACGGGCAGCTCCGTGGTGTGCCGCACGAGGTTGAAGACCACGAGGTTGACCAGCACACCGGCTCCGCCCACCGCGCCGAACTTCACGATCTCGCGGCCCAGCAGCTCCAGCCGCGAACGCAGCGGGCTCGGTCCAGACATATTGGTGGTTCAGCTCCCCGTGAGGCGTCGTGTCCGGCGGGCCGTGGTCGGCGGCCGGCCGTGCACTCATGCTAACCAGCGCGTCGGCGGGCCGCCCGTGCCCCGGCTGTTCCGCCGGGAGGAGGCGCGTCAGCCGGTCACGGTGATGCGGAAGGCGAGCCGCTCGCCGCCGCTGTCGGCGCGCTCGGTGCCGCACTGGAAGCAGCGCCGCAGCGCCAGCTCGGTCCGGCCCGCGCGGACGGCCCGGAACTCCAGGTAGCGGGTGCCGCCGGAGCCCGCGACCACCGGCTCGTCCGCCTCGTAGTGGCTGCCGGCCGGCTTGAGCACGTCCGGGTCCGGGGACGGGGCCGCGACGGTCCAGCGGTAGCCGGTGCTCGGGTTGTCGTCCAGCTCTATCGAGAAGCGCTCGCCGGGGGCGACGGAGATGACGGTGTCCTGCGGCCCGAACACCTGGGGACCGGCGGTGAGCAGGGATATGAGGGAGTACACGGTTACCAGCAGGGCCGCCACCGCGACCGCTATGCCGATCTTGCGGGACGGCGTCGATATGCCGTCGGTGGCGTCCATGCGTCCTCCCCCGGGTCCGCGCGTCCGGACGAGCCTATCGTCCGGTGGCGGCTCGCACAGAGGTGCGGAACGTCCGGATTCAGAGGATCGTCCAAGGGGTGGCCGGGAACGGTCGGTCGGAGCGGATACCCTGAAGGCGTGACGTTTCCGGTAGTCGGCATGGTCGGCGGCGGACAGCTCGCCCGTATGACCCACGAGGCAGGCATCCCCCTCGGCATCAGGTTCAAGCTCCTCAGTGACACCCCGCAGGACTCCGCGGCGCAGGTCGTCGGCGATGTCGTCGTCGGCGACTACCGCGACCTGGACACCCTGCGGGAGTTCGCGCGCGGCTGTGACGTGATCACTTTCGATCATGAGCACGTCCCCACCGAGCATCTACGGGCCCTGGAGGCGGACGGCATCCCCGTACGCCCCGGTCCGGACGCGCTGGTGCACGCCCAGGACAAGGGCGTGATGCGGGCGAAACTGACCGAGATCGGCGCCCCCTGCCCGCGCCATCGCATCGTTGAGGACCCGAGCGACGTCGAACGTTTCGCCGCTGAGGTTGGGGGCACCTCCCGCTCGAGCGGAGCCGAGAGTGGGGGAGGGTTTCCGGTCATCCTGAAGACGGTCCGCGGCGGTTACGACGGCAAGGGCGTGTGGTTCGTACGATCCGCCAAGGACGCCGAGGAGCCGTTCCGCGCCGGCGTGCCCGTCCTCGCCGAGGAGAAGGTCGACTTCACCCGCGAGCTGGCCGCCAACATCGTCCGCTCCCCGCACGGCCAGGCCGTCGCGTACCCGGTCGTGGAGTCCATCCAGGTCGACGGCGTCTGCGACACGGTCATCGCGCCCGCCCCCGGCCTCTCCGAGGAGCTGTCGGCGCAGGCCCAGGAGCTGGCCCTGCGCATCGCCAAGGAACTGGACGTCACGGGGCACCTCGCGGTCGAGCTGTTCGAGGCTGTCGATTCCGAGGGAAACCACCGCATCCTCGTCAACGAACTGGCGATGCGCCCGCACAACTCCGGGCACTGGACCCAGGACGGCGCGATCACCTCGCAGTTCGCCAACCACGTCCGTGCGGTACTGGACCTCCCGCTGGGCGACCCGCGCCCGCGCGCCGAGTGGACCGTCATGGCCAACGTGCTCGGCGGCGACTACCCGGACATGTACAGCGCGTACCTGCACTGCATGGCCCGGGACCCGCAGCTGAAGATCCACATGTACGGCAAGGACGTGAAGCCCGGCCGTAAGGTCGGGCACGTCAACACCTACGGCGACGACCTGGCCGACGTGCGTGAGCGCGCCGCGCACGCCGCCGGCTACCTGCGAGGAACGATCACCGAATGACTTCCAGCTCCCCTGTTGTCGGCATCGTCATGGGCTCCGACTCCGACTGGCCCGTCATGGAGGCCGCGGCGCAGGCCCTCGACGAGTTCGAGATCCCCTACGAGGTCGACGTCGTCTCCGCGCACCGCATGCCGCGCGAGATGGTCGCGTACGGCGAGGAGGCCGCGGGCCGCGGTCTGAAGGCGATCATCGCGGGTGCCGGGGGAGCGGCCCATCTGCCCGGCATGCTGGCCTCGGTCACGCCGCTGCCGGTCATCGGCGTGCCCGTACCGCTGAAGTACCTCGACGGCATGGACTCGCTGCTGTCCATCGTGCAGATGCCGGCCGGCGTGCCGGTCGCCACCGTCTCGGTCGGCGGCGCCCGCAACGCCGGTCTGCTCGCCGCCCGGATGCTCGCCGCGCACGACGCCGACCTGCAGGAGCGGATGCGCGAGTTCCAGCGGGAGCTGAACGAGCAGGCCACCGAGAAGGGCAAGCGGCTGCGGAACAAGGTCGGGGGCAACGAGGGCTTCGGCTTCGGGAGCGGCAAGTGAGCGAGGCGGCCCGCGACCTGCTCGCCCGCTGGCCCGTCGTCGACGGCCACAACGACCTGCCCTGGGCGCTGCGCGAGCAGGTCCGCTACGACCTCGGCCGGCGCGACATCGCCACCGACCAGTCGGCGCACCTGCACACCGACATCCCGCGGCTGCGCGCCGGCGGCGTCGGCGCGCAGTTCTGGTCGGTGTACGTACGCTCCGACTACGACGGCGACCGGGCGGTCAGCGCCACCCTGGAGCAGGTCGACTGCGTGGCGCAGCTGATCGACCGGTACCCCGGCGACCTGCGGCGCGCGCTCACCGCCGACGACATGGAGGCGGCCCGCGCCGAGGGGCGGATCGCGTCCCTGATGGGTGCCGAGGGCGGCCACTCGATCCACTGCTCGCTGGCCACCCTGCGCGCCCTGTACGCGCTCGGCGTCCGGTACATGACGCTCACGCACAACGACAACATCGCGTGGGCGGACTCGGCGACCGACGAACCGCGCGCGAACGGCCTCACCGCCTTCGGCGAGGAGGTCGTGCGCGAGATGAACCGGCTCGGCATGTTGGTCGACCTCAGCCACGTCTCCGCCGACACGATGCGGGACGCGCTGCGGGTCACCGAGGCGCCGGTGGTCTTCTCGCACTCCTCCGCGCGCGCCGTCTGCGACCACCCGCGCAACATCCCCGACGACGTGCTCGCGCAGCTGCCCGCCAACGGCGGCGTCGCGATGGCCACCTTCGTACCGAAGTTCGTGCTGCCCGAGGCCGGGGAGTGGACGAAGCGCGCCGACGAGAACATGCGCGCGCACGGCCTGCACCACCTCGACACCACCGAGGCCGGCATGAAGGTGCAGCGCGCCTTCGAGGCGGCCAACCCCCGCCCGGTGGCCACCGCCGCCACCGTCGCCGATCACCTCGACCACATGCGCGAGGTCGCCGGCGTCGACCACATCGGGGTCGGCGGCGACTACGACGGCACGGCCTTCACTCCGGACGGCCTCACCGACGTCGCGGGCTATCCGAATCTGATCGCGGAGCTGCTGGACCGCAAGTGGTCCGAGGCCGACCTCGCCAAGCTCACCTGGCAGAACGCGGTCCGCACGCTGCGCGACGCGGAGACCGCCGCGCGCGGCATCCAGGAGCGCCGCGGCCCGTCGAACGCGACGATCGGTCAGCTGGACGGCTGACGGCGGACATCCGCACCGTACGGCCGGTTCCGGCCGGCCGTACGGCTGCCGGAGTCCGGTGCGTACAAGGGCGCGTGGCCATGCGTGTGACGCCGATGCCCCGTACGCACCATCCACCGCGAAGAAGTGGATCTCCCGTGTCACCGTGGCCCTACTGCCACCGATCCAGGAGCTCCGACCATGGCCGACCTCGCCCCCGATCTGGAAGCCGCAGACCTCACCGGTGCCGCCGGGGATCTCGGCGCCGCCGAGGACGCCCACTCCCCGTACGGATCACTCGGGCGCCCCGCCGACCCGCCGCTGCGCCGCGACCCGCTCTCCCGCGCGCACGCGCTGCTCGCCGCGCACCCCGTCTTCGACGGCCACAACGCCCTGCCCTGGGCGCTGCGGCTGCACCACGGCGACGACCTGACGCCGGGTCACTACTACGACCTCGACTACGGCGAACCCGCCGTCAGCACCGACATCCCCCGGCTGCAGCAGGGCCGCGTCGGCGCGCAGTTCTGGTCCGTGCAGGTGCCCACCGCGCTCAGCGGCGACCACGCCATCAGCGCCACCCTCGAACAGATCGACTTCGTGTACCAGCTGGTGCGCGCCTACCCCGAAGCGCTGCGCCTGGCGATGTCCGCCGACGACGTCACCGAGTGCCGCAACCGGGGCCGCATCGCCTGTCTGCTCGGCTCGGCCGGCGGCCAGATCATCGACAGCTCGCTCGGCGCGCTGCGCGCCCTGCACACCCTGGGCGTGCGCTCGATGCTGCTCACGCCGGACCGCAACACCCCCTGGGCGGACGCGGCGGCCGACACCCCGTGCGCGGGCGGCCTCACCGCCTTCGGCGAGGAGGTGGTCCGGGAGATGAACCGCCTCGGGATGCTCATCGACCTCTCGTACGCCTCGGTCGACGCGATGCGCCACACGCTGGCCATCACCAAGGCGCCGGTCTTCCTGAACCGGACGGCCGCCCGGAACCTCACCAATCACCGGCACAACGTGCCCGACGACGTGCTCGCGCAGCTGCCCCGCAACGGCGGGATCTGCATGGTCACCTTCGCCCCGCAGCGGGTCACCGGGCCGGTGGGCGTGGCGACCGTGGAGGACGTCGCCGACCACCTCGACCACGTACGGAACGTGGCGGGCGCGGCGCACGTCGGCCTGGGCGCCGGCTTCGACACCGACCCGGCCGAGGGACGGCCGCAGGGCCTGGAGGACGTCTCCGGCTACCCGCGGCTGATCGCCGAACTGATCAGCCGCGGCTGGTCCTTCGCCGACCTGGCCGGGCTGACCTGGGGCAATGCCCTGCGCGCGATGCGCGGCGCGGAGTTCGCCGCGCGCGAGGCCCGGCACCGCCGCGGGCCGTCGACGGCGACCATCGACCGGCTGGACCGGGCGGACCGGCGGGACCGGATGACCCGGCTGCACTGGGCCTGGACCTGAAAGCGGGGCGGGGGGGTGACCCCCGCCCGCCCCGCCAGGGTGGCTGTGCTCAGTGCAGGCACAGACAGAACGGGTGCCCCGCCGGGTCGAGGTAGACGCGGAAGTCGCGCTTGCCCTCGTCGTGCTGGACCAGCTTCGCGCCGAGCTCCAGCGCCTCGCGCTCCGCCTCCTCGATCTGCGCCCGCGGCACCCGGAAGTCCAGGTGCAGCTGCTGGGAGCGCTCACCGCTGGGCCAGTCCGGCGGCACCAGGTCGGGTGCCTTCTGGAAGGCGAGCATCCGCCCCTGCGGCCCGGCCACCTCGATCCAGTCGCCCTCGAGCTCGCCGACCTGCCAGCCGAGCAGGCCGGCGTAGAACTCGGCGAGGGCCTTCGGGTCGGGAGCGTCGAGCACGACGACGCCGTACTGAGCGATGGCCATGGTGTTACCTCCTGCGACGGTTTAGCGGTAACTTCGTTACTGCATGATGGCCCTCAGCCGGTAACGTGGCAAGGGTGGCCGACCGTAGCGCGCCGCCTTCCCTGGCCCTGGTCCAGGACCTGGCGAACACCCTGGACATCGAGAGCGGGCAGGACGCGCTGGCCGCGCCCGGCGGACTCGCCGCGTTCCTGCGCGAGCACGGGTTGCCGCCGGCTCCCGCCGGGAAACGTGAAGTGGCCGCCGTCCAGCGGCTGCGCGAAGCCCTGCGTGCCGCCTGCCTCGCCCACACGGGGCACGACCTGCCCGAGGAGACCGCACGCGAGCTGGGCGCGCTGCTCGCCGCGGCGCCGCTGACGCTCACCGTGGACGGACGAGGCGAGGCCGCACTGGGTCCGGCGCCCGGGCTCACCGGCGTCGCCGCGCTGACCGCCCGGATCGCCGCGGGCATCGCCACCGCGGCCGCCGACGGCAGCTGGCGCCGCCTCAAGGCCTGCGAGGCGCACGACTGCGAGTGGGTCTACTACGACCGCAGCCCGGCCGGCCGCAGCCGCTGGTGCTCCATGGCGCTCTGCGGCAGCCGGGCCAAGATGCGTACGTACAGGGCCCGGAAGGCCCAGAGTTAGGCGCGCGGCCGCCCCAGCGCCCGGTACGTCCAGCCCGCCTTGCGCCACAGCTCCGGGTCCAGCGCGTTGCGGCCGTCCAGGATGCGGCGGTGGGCCGCGACCTCGCCCAGCGTCGCCGGGTCCAGCTCGCGGAACTCCCGCCACTCGGTCAGGTGCAGCACGACGTCGGCGCCGCGCGCGGCGTCCATGGCGGTCGGCGCGTACCCCAGCGTCGGGAAGACCCGGCGGGCGTTCTCCATGCCCTTGGGGTCGTACACGGTCACCTGGCCGCCCTGGAGGTGGATCTGGCCCGCGACGTTCAGCGCGGGGGAGTCCCGCACGTCGTCGGAGTCCGGCTTGAAGGTCGCGCCCAGCACGGCGACCCGCTTGCCGAGGAAGCCGCCGCCGACCGCCTCGCGCGCCAGCTCCACCATGTGGCCGCGGCGGCGCATGTTGATCGAGTCGATCTCGCGCAGGAAGGTCAGCGCCTGGTCGGCGCCCAGCTCGCCGGCGCGGGCCATGAAGGCACGCAGGTCCTTCGGCAGGCAGCCGCCGCCGAAGCCGACCCCGGCGCGCAGGAACTTCTTGCCGATCCGCTCGTCGTGGCCGATCGCCTCGGCCAGCTTCAGCACGTCGCCGTCGGCCGCCTCGCAGATCTCGGCCATCGCGTTGATGAAGGAGATCTTGGTCGCGAGGAAGGAGTTCGCGGCGGTCTTGACCAGCTCGGCGGTCGGGTAGTCCATCACGACCCACGGCGAGCCCTCGGCCAGCGGTGTGGCGTACACCTCGCGCAGCAGCGACTCGGCGCGCTCGCTGGCCACGCCGACCACGAGCCGGTCGGGGTGCAGGGTGTCCTGGACCGCGAAGCCCTCGCGCAGGAACTCCGGGTTCCAGGCCAGCTCCGCCTCCTCGCCGGCCGGCGCCAGCTCGGCCAGCCGCTTGGCGAGCCGCGCCGCGCTGCCCACCGGCACGGTGGACTTGCCGACGACCAGCGTGGGCCGCGTCAGGTGCGGCGCGAGCGACTCGAAGGCGCTGTCGACGTAGGACATGTCACAGGCGTACTCGCCGTGCTTCTGCGGGGTGTTCACGCACACGAAGTGCACGTCGCCGAAGGCGCCGGCCTCTTCCCATGACGTGGTGAACCGCAGCCGTCCGCTGGACCCGGGGAGGCCGGCGACGTGCTTGCGCAGCAGCTCCTCCAGGCCCGGCTCGTACAGCGGCACCTCGCCGCGGCCGAGCATCTCGATCTTCTCGGGCACGACGTCGAGCCCCAGCACCTCGAAGCCGAGCTCGGCCATGGCGGCGGCGTGCGTGGCGCCGAGGTAGCCGGTGCCGATCACGGTGATCTTGAGGGGCATGGACGCTCCAGGTGCGAACGAAGTCTGCTGCGGGGCCGAGCATAGCTGGGACACGGGGTGCGGCGATTCGGCCGTTGTCGGCAACCTCACGTACCCCACAAGGCGCTCCGCCTCTAGAATCCAGGGAAACGCGACAGGTTACTTAACGGTAGTTAGCACTCAGGGGAGATGAGAGACCTTGGCGGGAAACGCCGATTTCGATCTGTACCGGCCGGCTGAGGAGCACGACATGCTCCGTGAGTCGGTGCGCGCGCTCGCCGAGGCGAAGATCGCACCGGTCGCCACCGCGGTGGACGAGGAGGCCCGCTTCCCGCAGGAGGCGCTGGACGCCCTGGTCGCCAACGACCTGCACGCCGTGCATGTACCGGAGTCCTACGGCGGCGCCGGCGCCGACGCGCTGGCGACCGTGATCGTCATCGAGGAGGTGGCCCGCGTCTGCGCCTCGTCCTCCCTGATCCCCGCCGTGAACAAGCTCGGCTCGCTGCCGGTGATCCTCTCCGGCTCCGAGGAGCTGAAGAAGAAGTACCTCGGCCCGCTGGCATCGGGCGACGCGATGTTCTCGTACTGCCTGAGCGAGCCGGACGCGGGCTCGGACGCGGCGGGTATGAAGACCAAGGCCGTGCGTGACGGCGACCACTACGTCCTCAACGGTGTGAAGCGCTGGATCACCAACGCGGGCGTCTCCGAGTACTACACCGTCATGGCGGTCACCGACCCGGAGAAGCGCTCCAAGGGCATCTCCGCCTTCGTGGTGGAGAAGGGCGATGAGGGCGTCTCCTTCGGCGCTCCGGAGAAGAAGCTGGGCATCAAGGGCTCGCCGACCCGCGAGGTCTACCTCGACAACGTGCGCATCCCCGCCGACCGCATGATCGGCGCGGAGGGCACCGGCTTCGCCACCGCGATGAAGACGCTGGACCACACCCGCATCACCATCGCGGCCCAGGCGCTGGGCATCGCCCAGGGCGCGCTGGACTACGCCAAGGGCTACGTCCAGGAGCGCAAGCAGTTCGGCAAGCCGATCGGCGACTTCCAGGGCGTGCAGTTCATGCTCGCCGACATGGCCATGAAGCTGGAGGCGGCCCGCCAGCTCACCTACGCGGCCGCTGCCAAGTCCGAGCGGATCTCCGCCGGCGGCAAGGCCGAGGACCTCACCTTCTTCGGCGCCGCCGCCAAGTGCTACGCCTCCGACGCGGCCATGGAGATCACGACCGACGCCGTCCAGCTGCTCGGCGGTTACGGCTACACCCGTGACTACCCGCTGGAGCGCATGATGCGCGACGCGAAGATCACCCAGATCTACGAGGGCACTAACCAGGTCCAGCGCATCGTCATGGCCCGCAACCTGCCGTAACGGCGTCGTACAGGGCACACGAGAAGGCCCCGGCTCCTCGAGGGGAGCCGGGGCCTTCTCATGGTCCGGAGCGGGTCACTGGTCCGCGGTGACCGTGACCGGGTCGTCGTTCTTCAGCTCGCCGACCAGCTGCTTGACCTTCGGCATGTCCCACTGGAGGTTGCCGCCGACGCTGCCGGAGACCGGCATGTTCATGGACTTTCCGTCGCCGCCCTTGCTGGTGACGTTCTTCAGCGCGAAGAACATCTTGCCGAGCGAGTAGGGGCCCATGTCCTTGTCGACGACCAGGGTGTCCAGGCCCGCGCCCATGGCCGGGTAGAGCGCGAAGGGGTTCAGGAGCGTGCCCGGCGAGGCCACCTGGTGGGCCAGCGTCGAGAGGAACTTCTGCTGGTTCTTCGTGCGGTCCAGGTCGCTGCCGGCGAAGGCGTGCCGGGTACGGACGTACGCCAGGGCCTGCTGGCCGTTCAGCGTCTGCTCGCCGGCCTTGAAGTCGGCGCCGGACCACTTGTCCTTGAAGCCCTTGTCGAGCTTCATGTCGACGCCGCCGATGGCGTCCACGATGTTCGCGAAGCCGGCGAAGCCGATCTCGGCGTAGTGGTCGATGTGCAGCCCGGTGTTGTACTCCACGGTGCGCACCAGCAGCTGGGGGCCGTCGATGGAGTACGCGGCGTTGAGCTTGTTGGCGCCCATCGCGGCCTGCATCTTGCCGGACTCGGAACCGCGGAACTGCGGGATCGTGATGTTGGAGTCGCGCGGCAGCGAGATCAGCGTCGGGCCGTTGGAGCCCGTGTGCAGGATCATCATCGAGTCGGTGCGCTTGCCGTCGGCGGAGCCCGTGTGCAGGTCCTTCTTCTGCTGCGCGGACATCCCCTCGCGGCTGTCGGAGCCGACGATCAGGTAGTTGGTGCCGTCGCCCTCCTCGGGGCGGTCGATCACCTTGCTGAGGTCGACCTCCTTGCGCATCTTGGAGTCGGCCCAGAAGTACGTGCCGACCGAGGCGACCAGCAGCACGACGATCACGGTGATCAGGGTGCGCTTGATGCGGCGGCCCCAGTTGGGGCGGGGGCGGTAGCCGTCGTCGCCGTAACCGCCGCCGCCACCGTGGCCGCCGCCGTAGACCTGGCCGGTGTTGTAGCCGTCGTCGTAGTGACCGCCGCCGTGGCCGCCGTCGTGGCCCGGCTGCGGCGGGACGCCCTGGCGGCGCGGCGACATGCCGGGCGGCAGCGGCGGCTCGCCGTAACCGCCGGTGGGCTGCCGGCGCACCTGTCGCATGGCGCGCGCGCCCTCCGGACGGTCGCTGCTGCTGCCGCGTCCGTACCGGTTCCTGTCGTCGTCACGGGGGAGCCCGTCGCGCCACTCGTTCATGGAGCAAAGTGTGCCTGCCGGTACACCCCGCCATACAGGGCGGGGACGGGATCGGACCGCGGCTGTTGCAGAGCTGATGCAAAGTGACGCGGCATAAAGGGGAGGGCGCGACGATTGGGCCGCGCGGGACGGGAAGCGACGATTCGGGACGGGCGGGGCGCATGTTTGCCCGCGATTGCACCTGTAATGGGGCGAAAGGGGAGCAAAGCGGACCGGTCGGTGAGGTCCGTGACCGTCTCGGGCAGAAGGTGTCCGGTGGGGTGCATAGGGTGGACGTATGAGCGACCTCGTCACCGACGGCTCGGAGGGTAGCCTCCCGGGCAAGCCCACCTCCGTCTCGCGCACGACACTCAGCCACATCATGGACGCGAGCCACACCAATCTGCTCGGCACCGTCCACGGCGGCGTGATCATGAAGCTGGTGGATGACGCGGCGGGCGCGGTGGCCGGCCGGCACTCCGGCGGCCCCGCCGTCACGGCCTCCATGGACGAGATGGTGTTCCTGGAGCCGGTCAGGGTCGGTGACCTTGTGCATGTGAAGGCTCAGGTGAACTGGACCGGGCGGTCCTCCATGGAGGTCGGTGTACGGGTACTGGCCGAGCGCTGGAACGAGTCCACGCCCGCCCAGCAGGTCGGCTCCGCGTACCTGGTCTTCGCCGCCGTCGACGGGGACGGCAAGCCGCGCCGGGTACCGCCGGTGATCCCCGAGACCGAGCGCGACAAGCGGCGCTATCAGGAGGCGCAGATCCGTCGCACGCACCGGCTCGCCCGGCGCCGCGCCATCATGGAGCTGCGGCAGCGCCGCGCCGCCGACGGCGTCGACGAGGGCTGAACCGCAGGCCCGAGGGCTGCCTGCCCTGAGCGCTGCCCGTCCTGAGGGCTACCGGCACTCCTCCTCGTCCCCCGTGACCGGCTGCGCATCGGCGGAGCCGGGTGCGGGGTCCTCGGCGCGCACCTTGTGGACGCCCTTGTGGTCGGGGCCGAGGGTGACCCGCAGGACCGGGCCCTGGCCCGGCACCGGGCGCAGTTTCGCGCCGGGCAGCGCGGCGGCCAGCGTCCGTACCGAACGGTTCCAGCGCGGGTCGTAGCTGATCACCGTGCGGTCGGCGGGTGCCGGGGCGTTGCGGGGCGTGCCGGTGGTCGCGAAGCCGGTCGCGCGCAGCGCCTTGTCGGCCCGCGCCGCGTGGCCGCGGGTGCGGGTGCCGTTGTCGACCTGGACCCGGATCTCGTCCGGCGGCACGTCCACCACGGTCGCGCGGTCCTTGTGCTTCTTGTGCACGGCCAGCGGGCGGTCGGCGCGGACGGCCGCGAAGAGCTTCTTCGCGCGCTCCTCGTCCCACTTCACCGTCGACCCGACGTTCGGCACGGAGTAGCTGATGTCGCTGATGGGGACGGAGGCGAACTCCGAGGAGGAGGGCTTGAAGCCGCGCAGCGCCTGCCCGAGCGCGACCATCTCGCGGGTCCCGAAGCCCGCGTCGGCGCGCAGCGAGTCCAGCAGGGTCGAGGTGATCCGCTTGAACGTCACCGGGTTCACCAGCGCGTCCGAGTCGGTGATCTTGTGCAGCAGGGCGACCAGGAAGCGCTGCTGGCGCTGCATGCGGCCCAGGTCGGAGCCGCCGTCGAGGTGCCGGGCGCGGACGTACTGGAGCGCCTGGCCGCCGTTCAGCTCGCTGGCCCCCTTGGGCAGGTCCAGCCCGGAGTAGCGGTCCTTCAGCGGCCGGGTGGTGCACACCCGCACGCCGCCGACCGCGTCCACGGTCTTCATGAAGCTGGTGAAGTCGACCTCCAGGTAGTGGTCGATGTGCACCCCGGTCATGTGTTCCACGGTGCGGACGGTGAGGTTGGGGCCGCCCTCCGCGTACGCCGCGTTCAGCTTGATCGGGTGGGCCGGCACCGTACGCCCGGTCTTCTCGTCCTTGCGCTCGGGCGCCTCGACGAAGGAGTCGCGGGGCAGGCTGATCACGCTCGCCCGGTCCCGGGCCGCCGAGAGGTGGACGAGCATGACCGTGTCGGTGCAGTGACAGGGCGCACCGCCGAGGTGGTACTTCTCCTTCTCCGCCGCCGACAGCCGGTCCCGGCCGTCGGTGCCCGCGACCAGGAAGTTCATCCCGTCCCCCGAGCCGGCCCGGGGCCGCTTGCCCATGTCCTTGAAGGCGTCCACCCGGGAGATGCCCTCGTTGACCCCGGCCACCATCGCGTGGCCGACGCCGCTCGCGGCCAGCAGGAGGACGGAGACGCCGGCGGTCGCCCGCACGATCCACCGCGTTCTCCGGCGCCGCCTGCCGGGTGCGGGGAGGGGGAGGGTGCGGGGCGGCTCGGGCATAGAGGGCACCTCCTCGTAGACACGGGGAAAAAATGACAGTACGTCCGTATGATCGGCTGACTGTCATCACACGCCGCACCGGTCCACCGCGCCACTCGGCTGCCGTCGGCCCCGTACGCCCGTTCGCGGTAACGTGAACACCGATGAACGCCACGCCGAGCCAGCACCCCGCAGTCTCCGTGATCATGCCGGTGCTCAATGAGGAACGTCATCTGCGCGACTCCGTGCGCCACATCCTGGAGCAGGAGTACGACGGCGAGATGGAGGTGGTGATCGCGCTCGGGCCGTCCACGGACCGCACCGACGAGATCGCCGCCGAGCTGGTACGGGAGGACCCGCGGGTCCACACCGTGCCCAACCCGACCGGGCGTACGCCCGCTGCGCTGAATGCCGCGATCAAGGCGTCCCGGCACCCCATCGTGGTGCGGGTGGACGGCCACGGCATGCTGTCGCGCAACTACATCGCGACCGCGGTCCGCCTCCTGGAGGAGACCGGCGCGCAGAACGTCGGCGGCATCATGAACGCCGAGGGCGAGAACGCCTGGGAGCAGGCCGTCGCCGCCGCCATGACCTCGAAGATCGGGGTGGGCAACGCGGCGTTCCACACCGGCGGACAGGCAGGCCCCGCCGAGACCGTCTTCCTGGGTGTCTTCCGGCGCGAGGCGCTGGAGCAGCAGGACGGGTACAACATCGAGTTCATCCGCGCGCAGGACTGGGAGCTGAACTTCCGCATCCGCGAGGCGGGCGGGCTGATCTGGTTCTCGCCCGAGCTGAAGGTGCAGTACCGGCCGCGGCCCAACGTCAAGGCGCTGGCCAAGCAGTACAAGGACTACGGCAAGTGGCGGCACGTCGTCGCGCGCTACCACTCAGGGTCGATCAATCTGCGCTACCTCGCGCCGCCGGCCGCGGTCTGCGCGATCGCCGCGGGCATCGTGGTCGGCGCGGCAGTGACGCCGTGGGGCTTCGTCGTCCCGGGCGCCTACCTCGCGGCCATCGCGGCGGGCTCCGTCCCGGCCGGCAAGGGGCTGCCCCTGAAGGCCCGCGCCCAGATCCCCGTCGCGCTGGCGACCATGCACATGTCGTGGGGCTGGGGCTTCCTCACCAGCCCGCGCGCGCTCGCCAGGAAGGTCATCGCCAGCCGCCGCCCGGCCGTGCTGACGGCCCCGGCGGAGACCGCCTAGCGGCCCCTGCGTACAGAGCGGCGCCCGTATCCCCCGGGGATACGGGCGCCGCTCCGTCTGCCGGGCGTGCTCACCAGGTGTAGTCCGGGTTCACCTTCATGCACGCCTTCTTGTCCTCGCCGTTGAGGGTGTCCGCGCTCTCCGGGGCCTTGTCCGCCTGCTTCTTCTCGCCGGCCGTCTCCGGGTACGCCGTACCGGTACGCCAGTCGTTGCCGACGACCAGCCGGATGCCCTGCGCCGAACTGGACTCCTTCACCGCGCTCTTGGGCAGCCCGAGCGCCTTGGCGACGGCCAGCGCGTCGCCCTCGGCGTCCTTGCCCCCGTACGTGATCGTGCTGTCCGCCTGGGCGATGAGCGCGGCGTCGGTGCCCGCCGCCGCGTAGCCGAGCGTGGCGAGCCGCGCCTGAATGGCGCTCGCGCGGCCGACGACCGGGCCCTGGATCGCGCCGTTGGTGCCGTTCTGCACGGTGACCTGGAGCTGTTCCTTGGGCGTGGTGGCCTTCGGGTCCGCTGCGGGCTTCTTCTTTTTCGCGTCCTTGCCGTCCAGCGCGGTGTCGTTGCGCAGCATCGCGAAGACCTGCTCGGCGTCGCCCGGCTTCGGGACGACGTAGGACTCGCCGGGGCCGTAGCTCCACGGCATGGTCGCCATGGTGACGCGCTTGAGCGGTACGCGGTTCAGGTCGCCGCCGAGGTCGTACAGCTTCTTCACGCTGCCGATGCCCTCGTCCACGGTCAGCGCCTTGGTGGCGGCCTCCGCGAGCGCCTGGAGCTTGCCGGGGTCGGTGAGCTTGGTGCCCGCCTTGAGCTGACGGATCATCGAGTTCATGTACATGTGCTGGGCCTTGGCCCGGCCGATGTCGGTGTTGTCCTCGAAGCCGTAGCGGGTGCGCAGCCACTGGAGCGCCTGGACGCCCTTGATGTTGTGCTCGCCCTTGGTCAGCTTCAGCCCGCTGCCGTGGCCCTTGCTGTCGTGCGAGTAGACGTTGCCGTCGACGCAGACGGGGACGCCGCCCACCGCGTCGGCCATCTGCACCACACCCGCGAAGTCGATCATCATGAAGTGATCGATGTAGATGCCGGTCAGCTCTTTCCAGGTGGCGACCGTGCAGCCCGGGCCGCCGTGCTGGAGCGACTGGTTGATGGGCGCGGTGGTCTGCGCGTACTTCTCGCCGGTCTTGGCGTCGGTGCACTCGGGGATGGTCACGCGGGTGTCGCGCGGTATCGAGAGCACCGACATGCTGGAGCGGTCGGCGGAGACGTGCAGCAGCATCTGCACGTCCGCCAGCGGCTTGCGGCCCACGTCCGCCTTGGCGCCGCCGAGCTTGACGTTCTCCTTGGTGTTCCGGCTGTCCGAGCCGAGCAGCAGGATGTTCATCGGGGTCTGGCCGAAGGCGTTGGGCTCGGGCTTCTTCAGCCCGCCGTCGCCGAGGTCCAGGATGCCCTTGCGGAGGTTGCCGTTGAGGTGCTCGTAGTAGAGGTATCCGGCGCCCGCCGTGCCGAGGACGAGGAGCGCGGCGATGCCGGCGGTCCAGCGCAGGACCCGGTGGCCTCTTCGGCGCCGGCGCCGGCCGTGCCCGCCGGACTCCGGGGGGACGGCCGCGCCGCCGCCCCCGCCGCCCCGCCCCTCGCTGCGGCCTTCGTACAGGCTGTCGTCCCAGCCCAACTCCTGGGCGTCGGGCTGGTGTCGGCGTGATCGGTCGCCACGCACACTGCTCTGCCGCATCGGCTGCCCCTCCCCGTTTCCTTCATCCGGTGGTGCGCTCGGCGGCCTGGCAGGGCGGCCGGTCGGTCTTCACTTGGTGGTGCGGGTGCTGCTGGTTCTCCGCAGGCCTACTTGGCGCAGACGTTCTTGTCGTCGGCGTTGACGTTCTGGACCCCGTCGGGCGTCTTGTCGGGCGCCGCTATCGGCTCCCCGGCGCCGGTGAAGTCCTTGCCGAGGATGAGCGTCATCGGCACCTTGGGCCCGGCGTCGCCGTTCGTCTGCTTCATCGCGGACTTCGGCAGGCCCATCCACTCGGCCAGGGTGGCGGCCTGGCCGGCCTGGTTGGGCGCGTACTCCAGGCGCGTCTTGTCCAGCGTCGTCGCCGCGTTGCCGGCGTTCGTGGTCAGCGGCGCGCCCTTGTCGTTCTGCAGCCAGTCGACGGTCTCCTGGGCGGCGCCCAGCGGGCCGCCACCGTTGGAGATGTCGACCCGGACCTCGGAGGCAGGCGCCTTGGTGACCGGCTTGGCCTTCTTCTTGCTCTTTTCCTTCTTTGTCTTGGTCAGAGAGTGATCGGACTGGACCATCTTGAAGAGTGGATCGGCTTTGGCCTTGTCCAATATGACGGTCGCGGGGTCGTCAGGGTTGTCCAGAACGGGCACAGTCGCGAAGGTGACGTTCTTGACGTCCACCCGGCTGAGGTCCTTGGCCAGGTCCATCAGCTTGCTCGCGCTGCCGATGCCGGTGTCGACGGTGAGCGCCTTGGTCGCCGCGTTGCTCAGACCCCACAGCTTGCTGGGGTCGCTGAGCGTGCCGCCCGACTTCATCTTGCGGATCATCGAGCTGAGGAACTGCTGCTGCAGCTCGATGCGGCTCAGGTCGCTGCCGAAGCCGACGGTGTGCCGGGTCCTGACGAACGCCAGCGCCTGCTCGCCCTTGACGATGTGCCGGCCCGCCTTGAGGTGCAGGTGCGACTTGGGGTCGTCGATGTCCTTGCCCGCGCACACCTCGACGCCGCCCACCGCGGTGGACAGCTCCTTGACGGCGTTGAAGTCCGCCATCATGAAGTGATTGATCTTCAGCCCGGTCAGCTTCTCGACGGTCCGCCAGGTGCAGCCCGGGTCCCGGTCCTCCTGGCCGAGGCTGGTGTTGAAGCGCACCCCGGTCTCGCCCGGGACGGTCTTCTTGGTCCCGTCCTTCATCGTGGTCGGGCAGTCCGGGATGTCGGTGACCATGTCGCGCGGGATGCTGAGCGCGGTGGCGTTGGTGCGGTCCGCCGAGACGTGCATGAGGATCGTGGTGTCGGCGTGGCCGACACTGCCCATGTCGCCGTAGCCCTCGTTGCCCTTCCCCTCGCGCGCGTCCGTCCCGATGATCAGGATGTTGACCGGGCCGTCGGTGACCGCGTCGTTGTTGATGCCGACGTCGACCTTGGAGATGTTGCCGTCGAGGTGCTGGTAGACGAAGTACGCGCCGGTGCAGCCGGCGACCAGTACGAAGCCCATCACGCCCGCGCCCCAGTACAGCGCCTTCTTCTTTTTCGACGCCTTCGGCTTGGGCTTGCGCCGGCCGGTGCTCGCGGCGGGCGCCGCCGCCGCTGCCGCACGGTGCCCCGCGCGGCCGCCGGCCCGGCGGTTGCGCTGGGCGGGCAGCTCGCGGGTCGGTGTGTCACGGTCGGAGCCGGCCGTCCGGCCGCGCTCCTGAAGCCGCCGCTCTTTCCGGCTGCTCCCGGTCGCGGTTGCGGCGGGGGCGGCGGCTCTCCGGCCGGCCTGCTTGGGGGCTGACTTTGAGCCAGCATCCAGTCGCAGTTCGTAGTTGCCGGTGTTCGGGTCGAACACCCACTGATCGGCGGGATCCATGTCCCCCGCCTGCCCACGGCCTTGCGCGTCCACGGTGCTGTGAGTCCTCCGTCGGTGCCACGCGGCGCCTGCCCCCCTCGAGGCGCTCGGTCGGTCGGATTGCAGTGCGCGGTCAGCCAGTCGTGCGGACCGGATCGCTCACACTATCCGCCCAGTTCAGCGTCAAGCGACGCCCGTGACAAATTCCACGTCCCTACAACTGGGCAATCCACCCGATACTTTCGTGTCCTTGATCCACCCTTTGCGGAGGTTTTATTGGCAGATGCCCCGGTCTGCTGTGGTTCCCCGGAAGGTGGTCGAGGGCCCTGGCGTGGCCGATTCACGATGGCCGGGCTTGTCAGCTTCGTCCCGGCTGTTCGAACGGCTCTCCCCGCGGGCATCCGTCTGTCCGGTCTGCGGGTCCTTGGCCGGGTCGTCGTATTCGGTGGTGTCCGTCTGTTCCCTCGTCGCCGGGCGGACCGGGACCGGCCGGTCGGCACGCAGCCGCGCGAAGAGCCGGCCGGCGTCCGGCTGCACCAGTTCGTCGCGGTTCGCGTTGTACGCGTACGCCTGCCGGGGGACGGTCAGGAAGTGGATCTTGTCGGTGGGAATGTCCCGGACGCTGCGCACCAGGTTGAAGAGGCCCTTCAGGGACGCAAGGCCCTCGTCGGTGGTGAGGGAGCTCGTCGCGGCGTCCAGGAGCGGGTACAGGCGCGTGGGATTGAGCAGTACGCCGTTGCCCTGCACCTTCTTCACCAGCGCCGCCAGGAACTGCTGCTGCCGCTCCATCCGCTGCGTGTCGCTGCCGTTGCCCAGCGACTTGCGGGCCCGTACGTACCCCAGCGCCTGCTCGCCGCGGAGCAGATGGCGCCCGGCCGCCAGATTCAGGTGCGAGTCCTGGTCGGCGACGGCCC
This sequence comes from Streptomyces sp. NPDC026301, assembly GCF_055567935.1. Classification (NCBI taxonomy): domain Bacteria; kingdom Bacillati; phylum Actinomycetota; class Actinomycetes; order Kitasatosporales; family Streptomycetaceae; genus Streptomyces; species Streptomyces sp. NPDC026301. Next base: position 35,302 of record NZ_JBVHPN010000027.1, read on the forward strand.
GCGGCAGGCAGACCTCCACGCCGTCGACCGCGTCCACCATCTTCTTGAAGCCGGTGAAGTCCAGGATCATGTGGTGGTCGATGCGGATGTCGGTCATCCGCTCGACCGTGCGGATCGTGCAGGCCGGCCCCGCCGCCTCGAACGCGTAGTTGAACTGGGTGAACAGCGGCTGCGTACGGCCGCCGTCCGGCTTCGTGCACTGCGGCACCCGCGCCATCAGGTCACGCGGGATGCTGACCGCGGTCGCGCTCTTCCGGTCCGCCGCCAGGTGCAGCAGGATCGTGGTGTCCGAGCGCTGGGTGCCGTCGTCGGTGCCGTACCCGCGGTTGCCGCCGCCGCGGTTGTCCGAGCCGATGAGCAGGATGTTCTGCACGTTCGTCGCCGAGGCGGGCGGCCGCTCCGCCTCGTACTCGCGCAGCTGGGCCGCGGTGTCGGAGTCGGCCGTGATGTTCCCGTTGAGCCTGTCGTACGCCAGCCAGCCGACCGCGGCCGTACCCAGCACGGCGGCGCCGCCGCCCAGCGCGGTCCAGCGCAGCCACCGCCGCCGGGGCCGGCCCTCGCCGGCCGCCGGTTCGTTGCAGCGCTGCAGTTCCTCGGGGATCTCCGGCCTGTCGTCCACGGCTGCGTCCACCCCTCGTGCGTCGGCCGCACGGGGCGTACGGCCGTCTCACTCGGTGCCGCGGCCCGGGCGGCGTGCCCGGGCCCCGGTACTCAGGCAGACGGCCGAGTCCCGCGCAGGGTTGTACGTCCCCACGATCATGGACCGCACGGGACGGATCGGCCCCTGCAGCGGGCATCCGCTGGGCCGGTCGGGCGACGGGCGCGAACTGCCTGGCGGCGGGCTCAGGGCGCGGCGGGCGCCGTGACCGTGACCTGCTCGGCCTCCTTGCGCCTGGCCAGTCCGCCGTCGTCGAGCCGGTCGGCGTTGCGGCACAGGACGACCGAGCCGCCGGTCGCCAGCGGTGCGTACAGCCCGTACGCCAGCCCGTCCCACGTCCCGTACGGCAGGGCGGAGAGCACCCGCTGCCGCTCGGGCAGCCGCGCCAGCTCCACGGCCGCGGCGCCGATCTCCGCGCCGGTGAACTCGCGGCCGTCCACGGCGAGCGCGGGCGCGTGCGGATCGACCGGCGCGTACGGCACGAAGCGGTCGCCCTGGCCCGGCACCTCGGCGGCGTAGTCGGCGAAGCCGGCCGGCGGCTCGGGGAAGCGGCCGCCCAGCGGGCGCAGCGCGAGCGCCACCCGCTCCCCGGAGCAGGCCCGCGCCGCCTCCAGGGTGTCCGGGCCGCTGACGACGACGTCGGCCGCCGCCGGGTCGCCGCCGACGTCCGCGATCACTCCGACGGACGAGCAGGCCACCAGCCAGACGGCGGTCTGCCAGTGCGCCGGCAGCAGCAGCGCGAGCCGGTCGCCCGGTTCGGCGGACAGCTCGTCCTGGAGGTAGTTGGCGGTCTTGGCCACCCAATTGGCGAAGGTGGCGACGGACAGTTCGACGCGCTCGCCGGTGGCGTCGTCGTAGAAGGTCACGAGCGGCCGCGCCGGGTCCGAGGACAGCGCGGATCCCAGCAGGTCGGCGGGGGTTCGGTCGGTGGCGTTCATCGTCGTCAGCCTACGCGGGCGGCCCGCGCCCGTACGGCGTACCCGGCACTCCCGCGGCGCCGCGCCGCGCCGATGAGGCGTCAGATGTCAAATGGCGGATTTGTCCCACTCCGTACACGATCGCTTCCATGCGTGCCTTCGTTGCCACTTCGCTCGGCGCCGCGACCTTCGCGGCCCTCGTCGTACCGCTCGCGCTGCCGGCCGGAGCGAACCCCGCCCCGGCCCCCGCAGCCGCCGCTCCCGGGGCCGCCTCGGCGGACGTTCCCGGAAGCACCCAGTCCCTGCCGCTCGTCCGGCTCGGCGACCGCGACCGTGTGCTGTCCGGCCGGAACTCGGGCCGGGCCGCCCAGGCCGCGCCCATGGGAATGCCCGTCAAGGACGTACGGCCCTTCTCGCTCGTCGGCGTCGTCTGGAGCGACGCCAAGGCCGAACTGCACGGCCAGCCGCAGGTCCGCACCCGCGCCACCGGCAGCCACCGCTGGTCGGCGTGGCAGGACGTGCAGACGCACTACGACGACGCGCCCGACCTGGACGCCGCCGAACGCCGCGGCGACAAGCCGCGCGGCGGCACGGCCCCGCTGTGGGTGGGCGACTCCGACGCCGTACAGATGCGGATCGCCCCGGAGCAGGGCCGGCAGGCGGTGACCGAACTGCCCGACGGGATGCGCCTGGAGTTGGTCGATCCCGGCCGGCCCGCCAAGCCGCGCGACCCCGCGCCGAACGCCGCCGGGCAGGAGTCGGCGGACAGCTCGGCGGCCAACGCCGGGCTCGCGCCCCCGGGAGCCACCGCCATCCCGGCGGCGCCCGCGAACGCCCTGCAGGCCGACCTGGCGGCGGCCGGCGAGCAGGAGCGCGGCCAGGCGCCCGCGGCGCAGCCGCTGATCGGGCCGCGGCCGCGGATCATCACCCGGGCCGGCTGGGGCGCCGACGAGCAGCTGCGGGAGCCGAAGTTCGGGTACACCAAGACCGTCAAGGCGGCCTTCGTGCACCACAGCGCCACCGGCAACGGCTACAGCTGCAGCCAGTCCGGGGCGATCGTCCGCGGCATCTACCGGTACCACGTCAAGAGCAACCACTGGCGGGACGTCGGGTACAACTTCCTGATCGACAAGTGCGGCACGATCTTCGAGGGCCGGGCCGGCGGCGTCGCCAGACCCGTCATGGGCGCCCACACCCTCGGCTTCAACAACGACACCACCGGCATCGCCGTCATCGGCACCTTCGACAAGGCCAAGCCACCGGCCGCCGCGCTCGACGCGCTCGGCAAACTCACCGCCTGGAAGCTGGGGCTGCACGGCCGCGATCCGGACGGCAAGACCACTCTGACCTCGGCGGGCAACAACCGTTACAAGAAGGGAACCAAAGTCCGGCTGAATGTCATCTCCGGACACAGGGACGGCTACGTGACGAGCTGCCCGGGGGCCGCGCTCTACGGCACACTCGGCTCGGCGCGCATCGCCTCCGCCCGCTTCCAGGGACGCTGAGGGCCCGGGGTCGGCGCCCGTGACCTGCACGGGCGCCCAGGCCGGGCGGCGCCGGAAAACCCCGTCTACTGGCGGGTAAGCCCGCTGGCAAAGCGGGCAAACCGTCTGCCTACACTGGTCCGCCGTCCGGCCGACCCCAGCAGGAAGCAGAGAACAAAAGGTGACTGAAGCGATCCTTCTGGTCGGCGGCAAGGGCACCCGGCTGCGCCCGTTGACGGTGCACACGCCCAAGCCCATGGTCCCGGCCGCGGGCGTGCCGTTCCTCACCCACCAGCTGGCCAGGGCGCGCGCCGCGGGGGTGGAACACATCGTGTTGGCCACCTCGTACCTCGCCGAGGTTTTCGAGCCGTATTTCGGTGATGGGGCGGAATGGGGGCTTCATCTCGAATACGTCACCGAGGAGGAGCCGCTCGGCACCGGCGGCGCCATCCGCAACGTCGCCCACCGGCTGCACTCGGGCCCCGACGACCCGGTCCTGATCTTCAACGGAGACATCCTCACCGGGCTGGACATCGCCGCCCTGGTGCGCACCCACCGCGAGGCCTCCGCCGACGTCTCGCTGCACCTCACCCGGGTCGAGGACCCGCGCGCCTACGGCCTTGTCCCCACCGACGCCGGCGGCCGGGTCACCGCCTTCCTGGAGAAGCCGCAGACCCCCGAGGAGATCGTCACCGACCAGATCAACGCGGGCGCCTACGTCTTCAACCGCTCCGTGATCGACGCCATCCCGCAGGGCCGCCCGGTCTCCGTCGAGCGCGAGACCTTCCCCGGCCTGCTGGAGTCCGGCGCCCACCTCCAGGGCATGGTCGACTCCACCTACTGGCTCGACCTGGGCACCCCGCAGGCGTTCGTCCGCGGCTCCGCCGACCTGGTGCTCGGCCACGCCCCCTCCCCGGCCGTCCCCGGCCGGCGCGGCGAACACCTCGTACTGGACGGCGCCGACGTCGCCGCGGACGCCAAGCTCAGCGGCGGCACGGTCGTCGGTGCCGGCGCCCGGGTCGGCGCGGGCGCGCGCGTCGCGGGCAGCGCCGTCCTGGCGGACGCGGTCGTCGAGCCCGGCGCCCAGATCCACGACTCGCTCATCGGGGCCGGGGCCCGCATCGGCGCCCGTACGGTCCTGCACGGCGCGGTCATCGGCGACGGCGCCACCGTCGGCGCGGACAACGAGCTGCGCGACGGCATCCGCGTGTGGTGCGGCGCCGACCTGCCGGCCGCGGCGGTCCGCTTCTCCTCGGACCAGTGACGGCCGCCACCCTGTGACGGCGGGACGGCGGGACGGCGGGACGGCGGGCGCGTCGCCCCGCTCCCGTACGCTGAACGGATGCCCCGCATCCGCACCTGGGCCCCGCCCGGCCCGTACGACCTCCTGCGCACCCTGGGTGTGCTGGGCCGCGGACCGGGCGATCCCGCGTACCGGGTGGAGGGCGGCGCCGTCTGGCGGGCCGCCCGTACGCCCGACGGTCCGGTGACGGTCAAGATCGCGGCGCGCCCCGCGGAGGCGTGCGTCGCGGCCGAGGCGTGGGGCCCGGGCGCGGACTGGATGCTGGAGCAACTCCCGTCCCTCTTGGGGGAGTTGGACGACCCGTCGGCCTTCACGGCCCGGCACCGCATCGTCCACGAGGCGCACCGCCGCAACCCCGGCCTGCGGCTGGTCCGCACCGGCCTCGTCCTCGAATCGCTGATCCCCTCGATCCTGGAGCAGAAGGTCACCAGCGACGAGGCGTACCGGGCCTGGCGGCTGCTCCTGCAGCGGTTCGGCGAGCCCGCGCCCGGCCCGCACGAGCGGCTGCGCGTGCTGCCGGACGCGCGCGGCTGGGCCATGATCCCGTCCTGGGAGTGGCACCGCGCCGGCGTCGACGCCAAGCGCTCCGACACGATCGTGCGGGCCGCGCGGGTCGCCCGCCGCCTCGAAGAAGCGGCGCACATGGACCTGCCGGACGCGCTGCACCGCCTCCAGCTGGTCCGGGGCATCGGCCCGTGGACCGCCGCCGAGGTCCTGCAGCGGTCCAACGGCGCGCCCGACGCGCTCACCCTCGGTGATCTGCACCTGCCGCGCATCGCGGTGTACGCGCTCACCGGCCGGATGGGCGGCACCGACGAGGAGATGCTGGAGCTGCTCGCCCCGTACGAGGGCCAGCGCCACCGCGCGTCCCGCTTCCTCCTCCTCTCGGGCCGAGTCCCACCCCGCCGAGCCCCCCGCTACTCACCCCGAGACATCGCCCGCCTCTGACCCAGCTTGGGCATTCGTGCCGCTGGGCTCCGCCCCCTCCCCTTCCCCCCGCCGCTGTGGGCATTCGTGCCGCTAGGGCGGCACGGGTGGGCACAGCGGCACCCCCCACCGGCGGGCAGCCGGCCCCCCGCCGAAGGCGCCCTACCGCACCACGACGAAGTCCGACACCTCCCGCACGGGCCGCGGCTTCGGCGCCGCCGCGGGCCGCCCAATGGCCACCGCCCCCATCGGATCCCACCCCGCCGGCAGCCCGAGCACATCCCGGACGACATCCCGGCAGAACATCGTCGAGGACACCCACGCCGACCCCAGCCGCTCACCCGCCAGCGCGACGAGGAAGTTCTGCACCCCGGCACCCGCCGCGACCACGAACATCTCCCGCTCGGCGGCGTTGCGCCGGGCGTCCGCCGCGGCGTCCGGCCCCGCGTACGTGTGCGAGCCGTCCATGACCAGGCACGGCACCGCCAGGTACGGCGCGTTCCGCAGCACGTCGCCGCGGCGCACCCGCCGGGCGACGGACTCCTCGGACTTGCCGTCGCCGCGCAGGTCCGCGAGCCAGGCGTCCCGCATCGCGTCCAGCAGCCGGGTCCTGGATTCCTCGGACTCCAGCAGGACGAAGCGCCAGGGAGTGGTGTGGTGCGGCGCGGGCGCGGTCACGGCCGCCGCCACCGCGCGCCGTACCGCGCCGCCGTCCACCGGGTCGTCGGTGAACTCCCGGACCGTCCGGCGCAGCGTCACGGCTTCCCGTACGGCCTCGGAGGTGCCGAGCCGGAACATGTCGTCGGCGGGGGAGCGCACGAGCGCCCGCGCCCCGGGACCGTCCGTGGCCTCCGCGCCCTCCGCGCACTCCGCGCCCTCCTGAGGAGGCGTCAGCGCGTGCGGCAGGCCGCGGACCACCGCGACCGGCAGCCCGCCCGCCTTGCCCTTGACCAGGTCGCCCGCGCTCGCCAGCTCGTCGGCCGTGGCGACGACCGTGACGCCGAGCGGATTGCCGTGGCTGTCGGTGCTGCCGCGCAGGTCCTCCAGGACCCGCACGCCGGCCGCGCCGATGGCGACGTCGGTCAGCCCGTTGCGCCAGGGCCGCCCGAAGGTGTCCGTGACGACCACGCCGACGTCCACGCCGAGCGCGGTGCGCAGCCCGGCCCGGATCGCCCGGGCCGAGGCGTCGGGGTCCTCGGGCAGCAGCAGGACGGTGCCCTGCGGGGTGTTCGAGGCGTCGACCCCGGCGGCGGCCATGACCAGGCCGTTGCGGTTCTCGACGATGCGCAGCGCGCCGCGCCGCGCCACGACCCGTACGGTCTCCCGGTCGATGGCGGCCTCGCGGTCGGTCGCCGCCATGATCCGGTCCTCGGCCTTGCTGACGATCTTCGAGGTGACCAGCAGCACGTCGCCGTCGGCCAGGCCCGGCAGGCCGGGCGCGCCGGCCGCGGCGGCGATCAGCTTGGCGAGGTCGTCGCCGGGGCGCACCTCGGGGATGCCGGGCAGCGCCCAGACGCGGTACGAGGGTGCCTCCTCGGCGGGCGCGTCGTACGGGGCCGCGGGCGCGTCCTGCGGTCCGGCGGTCACGCCCGTACCTCTTCGGCGAGCGTCAGCGCCTCGCGGGCCATCGCCGCCGTCGCCTCCAGGTCGGTCATCATCAGCGGCACCGCGCGGCAGCGGATGCCGGCGGCCTCCACCTCGGCGGCCTTCTCCGCGTCGACCGTGTCCACGAGCCAGCCGTCCAGCAGGCCCATGCCGTAGTGGGCGGCGACGGCCGAGGCGGTGGACTCCACGCCGACCGCGGCCAGCATCTTGTCGGCCATGCCGCGGACCGGCGCGTCGCCGACGATGGGGGAGAGGCCGACGACCGGCGCGCCGGCCTCCGCGATCGCCTCGCGGACGCCGGGGATCGCCAGGATCGTGCCGACGCTGACGACCGGGTTGGACGGCGGGAAGAGGATCACGTCGGCGGCGCCGATGGCCTCCAGCACGCCGGGCGCGGGCTTGGCCTGCTCGGCGCCGACCGGGACGACGGCGTGCGCGTCGACGGACGCGCGCAGTCGGACCCAGTACTCCTGGAAGTGCACGGCCTTCTTCTCGCCGTCCTCGTCCACGATGGCGACATGGGTCTCGACCCGGTCGTCGGTCATCGGGAGCAGCCGCACGCCCGGCTGCCAGCGGTCGCAGAGCGCCTCGGTCACCGCGCTGAGCGGGTAACCGGCGCCCATCATCTGTGTACGGACGATGTGCGTGGCGAAGTCCCGGTCGCCCAGGCCGAACCACTCAGGGCCGACCCCGTAGGCCGCCAACTCCTCCTTCACGCGGAAGGTTTCGTCCTCCCGTCCCCAGCCCTGTTCCTCGTTGATGCCGCCGCCGAGCGTGTACATCACGGTGTCCAGGTCGGGGCAGACCTTCAGCCCGAACAGATGGATGTCGTCACCGGTATTGCCGATGACCGTGATGTCCGCGTCCGGAGCCGCTGCCTTCAGTCCCCGCAGAAAGCGGGCGCCGCCGATGCCGCCGGCGAGAACCACAATGCGCATGGCCCCAGGATGTCAGGAGGAGATGACCCTTTGGGCAGTGGGCGAGCACTGCGAACTGTGCATGGGCATATCCGTCAGGCCCGGGAAGTAGATGTGCAGGCTGACCGCGGGCGTGAGCGTGTCGTTGGTGACCTCGTGGACGTAGCCGGGGGCGAAGACCCGCTGTGCGCCGGGCGTCAGGCTGCGGCTGCCGCTCGGGCTGTGTTCGGTCAACTCGCCGTCCAGGACGGCCAGTACACCGGAGGACCGGCCGTGGTCGTGGCGGCCGCTGCCCTGGCCGGGCAGCCAGCTCAGCAGCCAGACCTCGTAGCCGGGGCCCGTGCGCAGGCGGTGGTACCAGCGGGTGGTGGCGTCGTACTCGACCAGGTGCGCCCACTGGGCGCGGTCGGCGGCGATCGAACGGGCGAGCCCGGCGAATTCGGCCACCGTCGCGGGGTGCTCGCGTGCGGGCTGGAGCAGATGGCTGACCTCGAAGATGTCGCCGGCGATCTGGAGGTCACTGTCGCTGTTCATGGACTTCTGATTCCTCGGAAGAAGAAGAGCTCGAAGGGGTGAGCTCGAAGAAGAGCGGGCTGCGCGGAAAGCGGGGTGCGGCGCGGCGTGACGTGGACGCCGGGCGGCACTCAGTGGTGGTGCGGGAGGAGAAAGCTGGAGCTCGGAAGCGTCAACAGCTGCAACAGCGACAGCGAGCCTGGACAGCGCAGCGGGACCCGTAGGCACGGGTCAGGCGGGGCGCGGGCATCACTGGCATGGAGTCAAGGAGAGCGGGTACTGGGCGGCCGTGTCAACCGGATGTCTTGTTTGGGGTAAATGTTTCACCTCATCCGGTTAACTGCGACCGACGAAAGGTTTGTGCACCCGATGGCTGGGAGAGGTGGCCCACCAGTTGCGTCGCCAAACGCCGTTGCGGTTCCGTGATCTGAATGTGATCAAGCCCGCTTCTGGTGCTGGAGTGCAACGTGATCGCTGTCCGTTGAGTCCTTCAGAGGCGGAAGGGGGGCGCGGGATGCATGAGGCGAATGTTTGTCCTGGTTTTTGCCGATTTGAACACTTACCGCATACCCTTGGTTCCGCAGAGTGAATAAGGGGCCCAATAGCAGATCTCGGCTTGACTGGCCCGGATCGGCACACTTGTAATTTCACTCGTGTCGTTCAGCCGTCATCGGTAACGGCAACATCACGGGGACGCAATGACAGACGAGGGGCGCACATGACCGAGCTGTTCGAAGAATTGCTGGTCGAGGAGGCGGACGAGGAGCTCGGCTGGCAGGAGCGCGCGCTGTGCGCCCAGACCGATCCCGAGTCCTTCTTCCCGGAAAAGGGCGGCTCCACCCGCGAGGCCAAGAAGGTCTGCCTCGCCTGTGAGGTCCGCTCCGAATGTCTTGAATACGCTCTTGCCAATGACGAACGCTTTGGCATTTGGGGCGGTCTGTCCGAGCGCGAGCGGCGCCGGCTGAAGAAGGCCGCGGTCTGAAGCCCGACGGCGACGGCCCGGGCGGCAGACGCCCGGCACCGGTCGGCACAGCGCCCGCACGCCGGTCGAAGCACCGGCACCGCCACCGCGGCACACGGCGAGCACCCACTCCGCCCCCGGCACCTCACCGCCGGGGGCGGAGTGCTGTTTCCGCAGCCAGGAGGGCACCGCGTACGGACCCGGCGGACGCGCCCGCGTGAACCATTAGTGTGGGGCTCCGTCCGAGACGCACCAACACCCGCATGGTGAGCGCGCGTCCAGCGCAGTCCATCGCAGTCCATCGCAGTGTCTTCCGGGGGCCACACCCCGCAGCGGCCCGTCCGCCGCGGGAGACGGCAGCCCCGGGTCCGGAGGGCCCGTACCTCGATGTCCGTGCACAGCCAGTCGGCGGCCCAGGCCGCCTCATACGAAGCCGCCGCGCCCCAGTTCCCGCGGCATGTCGTCACCGCCGTGATCGTCTCGCACGACGGCGCGCGCTGGCTGCCCGACGCGCTCGGAGGCCTCCTCGGCCAGGAGCGCCCGGTGCAGAACGTCGTCGGCGCCGACACCGGCAGCGCGGACGACTCCGCCCGGCTGCTGGCCGAAGCCCTCGGCGACGAGCGGGTGCTGCACCTCGCCCGCCGCTCCGGCTTCGGCACCGCCGTCGACGAGGCGGTCCGCGCCACGCCGCCGCTCACCCCCGACGACCTGCCCTACCTCAAGCGCCCCAGCGGCTGGGACCCGGTCACCAGGACCTGGCACGACGAGGCGTACGACATGCCGGACCTGCCGCACGGCGAGCCCGTGCAGTGGCTCTGGCTGCTGCACGACGACTGCGCGCCCGCGCCCGACGCGCTCGCCGAACTGCTGCGCGTCGCCGACGCCAGCCCCTCCACCGTGATCGTCGGCCCCAAGCTGCGCAGCTGGTACGACCGCAGGCAGCTCCTCGAAGCCGGCGTCAGCATCGCCCGCTCGGGCCGCCGTTGGACCGGCCTGGACCGCCGCGAACAGGACCAGGGCCAGCACGACCAGGTGCGCTCGGTGCTGTCCGTCTCCACCGCCGGCATGCTCATCCGCCGCGACGTCTACGAACAGCTCGGCGGCTTCGACCGCCGGCTGCCGCTGATGCGCGACGACGTGGACCTGTGCTGGCGCGCCCAGGCCGCCGGACACCAGGTGCTGATCGCGCCGGACGCGGTGCTGCGGCACGCCGAGGCCGCCTCGCGCGAGCGCCGCCCCATCGACTGCGTCGGCCGCAGTGTCGCGGGCCCGCACCGCGTCGACAAGGCCGGTGCCGTCTACACCCTGCTGGCCAACACCCGCGGCGCGATACTGCCGTACGTCCTGCTCCGCCTCGTCCTCGGCACCTTCCTGCGCGTCCTCGCCTACCTCGTCGGCAAGGTGCCGGGCCAGGCGCTCGACGAACTCGCCGGGCTCTTCGGAACCCTGCTGCGGCCCGGCAAGATCATGGCGGCGCGGCGCAGACGCGGGAAGCCGGCGGTCGAGGCGAGCGAGCTGCGCGCGCTCTTCCCGCCGCCCGGCGCGACCGTACGGGCCACCGTCGAACAGGTCGCCAGCAACTTCTCCGGACGCGCGGCCCCCGACGCCTCCGCCGGCGGCCGGCACGGCGCCGTGGAGTCCGGGCCCGGCGGCGACGACGCGGACTTCCTGGAGGTCGAGCAGTTCGCGCGGCTGAAGCGGATGGCCCGCCGGCCCGCGCCCGTCCTCTTCGTCGTCCTGCTGCTCGTCTCGCTGGTCGCCTGCCGCGGCCTGCTCGGCGGCGGCGCGCTGACCGGCGGCGCCCTGCTGCCCGCGCCCGGCGAGGTCTCCGACCTGTGGGCGCGCTACTTCCACAGCTGGCACGACGTCGGCATCGGCTCCACCGCCTCCGCGCCGCCCTACCTCGCGGTCCTCGCCCTCGTGGCGAGCGTCTTCTTCGGCAGTACCGGCTTCGCCGTCACCCTGCTGCTGGTCTGCTCGGTCCCGCTGGCCGGCCTGACCGCGTACTTCGCCTCCCGGCCGCTGGTCGCCTCGCGCCTGCTGCGCGCCTGGGCCGCCGTGGCGTACGCCTTCCTGCCCGCCGCCACCGGCGCGCTCGCCGGTGGCCGCATCGGCACCGCCGTCCTCGCCATCCTGCTGCCGCTGATGGCCCGCGCCGCGATCGCCGCGAGCGGGCTGCGGCTCGCGCCGGGCATCCGGCCGAGCTTCCGCGCCGCCTGGGCGTACGCGCTGCTGCTGACCTTCACCACGGCCTTCACCCCGATCGTCTGGCCGATCGCCGTGCTCCTCGGCCTCGGCCTGCTGGTCCTGCGCTTCCTCGACGGCAACCGCGACAAGATCGTGGCGTACGCGCTGCGCTTCCTCGCCGTCGTCGTCTCCCCGATGGTCGTGCTCGCGCCCTGGTCGCTGTCGCTGCTGACCGAGCCGTCCCGCTTCTTCCTGGAGGCCGGGCTCGCGAACAAGCCGGGTGCGGCGTCCTGGCTGGACCTGCTCGGGTTCAGCCCCGGCGGCCCCAAGGCGTACGGCAGCGTCCTGCTGCTCGGCGTCGTGCTCGCCGCCCTGGGCGCGCTGCTGCGCGGCGAGCGGCAGCGCACCATCCGTACCGCCTGGGTCGCCGGCCTGGTCGCGCTGCTCTTCGCGGGCCTGGCCAACGGCTCCGGCTGGGCCGGGCCGCCCGCGCTGGTCTACGGGCTGGCGCTGCTGTGCGCCGCCGCGGTCGGCGCCGAGGGCATCCGCACCCGCATGATGACCCTCGGCTTCGGCTGGAAGCAGCCGGTGGCCGTGCTGATCGCGCTGGCCGCCGCGCTGGCCCCGGTGTGGGCGGCGGTCAGCTGGATGCTCGGCGGCGCCGCGGGCCCCGTGGAGCGCCGCAATCCCGAGCAGGTCCCGGCGTTCGTCGCCGAGGAGTCCGGCACCGCCGACCGCGCCCGCACCCTCGTCCTCGACGGGGACGCGGGGCACGTCGCGTACTCCCTGGTGCGCGGTTCCGGCGCGCGCCTCGGTGACGCCGACATCGCCGCCGAGGCCGGCGAGGACAGCCGCCTGAACGACATCGTCGCCCACCTCGTCGCGGGCTCCGGCGCCGACCAGACCGACCAGCTCGGCGGCTACGCCGTGCGGTACGTCCTGGTCAAGGACGGCGCCCCGCGCGAGATGGGCCGCACCCTGGACGCCACGCCGGGCCTGACCCGGCTCAGCCAGGAGGACGGCAGCGCCCTGTGGCGGGTGGACCGCCGGGTCTCCCGCGTCTCCGTCGTCAGCGGTACGAAGGGCGGCGCTCCGCAGGCCGGTACGGCCGCCGCGCCGGTCGCGGTCGCCGCCGACCCGGTCGACGCGCACACGAAGCTGCCCGCCGGGCCCGACGGGCGGGTGCTGCGCATCGCGGACGCCGCCGACGAGGGCTGGCAGGCCACGCTGGACGGCAAGCCGCTGAAGCCGGTCACGGTGGACGGCTGGGCGCAGGGCTTCGAGCTGCCCGCCGCGGGCGGCCGGCTGGACCTCACCCACGAGAGCCCGCTCACCCACACCCTCTGGATGACGGCACAGGGCCTGCTCGCCCTCGTGCTGGTGGTCATGGCCTTGCCGGGCCGCCGCCGGGACGTCGACGACGACCTGCCCGAGGAGGGCCTCACGGAGACCGTGCCCGCACAGCCCGTGGAGGGCGAGGGGCGCCGCGCCCGTAGGCTGCGCGCCGCCCAGGAGGCGGTGGCAGCGCAGAAGCCCGTCGCGGAGGCGGCCGTGCCCGGCGCCCGGGACGGCGCCGACCCGGTGGCCGACCCGTATGCGGCGGCCGCCCAGCAGGCCGACCCGTACGCCGCCGCCCAGGCCGACCCGTATGCCGCGGCCGCGCACGGCACCCCGTACGCCGCCGACCCGTACGCCGCCGACCCCTACGCGGCCGCCCAGGGCGTCCCGCAGCAGGCGGTGCCCGAGATGCCGCAGCAGCCGCCGTACCAGGACTGGCAGGGCGGACAGCCGGCCGATCCGTACCAGGCCGCGCAGTACGGGCAGCAGTACCAGCCCGCCGATCCGTACCAGCCCGACCCGTACGCCCAGCAGGCATACGGAGCCGGCGTGTACGACCCGTACGGCTACGGGCAGCAGCAGCCCTACGGGGACGGCACGGCGTACGAGGGAATGCCGCACGACAGGGCACCCCACGACGGGGCCGGCACCACGCACGACGGCTCGTACCGCGAGCCCCGCCGCGACGGGAGCGACCAGCAGTGAACCGCACCACCATGTCCCTGATCGGCGCGGTCGCCGCGCTCGCCGCCGTCACCGGTGTCGCCGCCGTCACGGCGCCCGGAGACGGCGCCGACACCACCGCCTCGAAGGCCGCCAGGCTGCCCGTACAGCGCTCCGCGCTGATGTGCCCGGCCCCGAGCTCCTCCGAGGTCGGCGAGACGACGTACACCGCCTTCACGCCCAAGGGCGACGGGGCGGGCAAGGGCAGCGCGAGCCTGCAGCCCGCGGCGGACGGCCGGGCGGACGACGCCGGCAAGAAGGGCGGCAAGGACAAGAAGAAGGCGGCGGACGCGAAGCCCGTCGCGCCCCTGAAGGCCCCCGGCACGCCGGTCACCTCGACCACCGACCGCTCCGACGCGCCCGCCCTCGTCGGCGCCGCCGACGGCGGCCTCGCGCCCGGCTGGAGCGTCCAGCAGACCACCGAGGTCAGCGCGGGAATCGGCCGCGGCGTGCTCGGCACCTCGTGCACCGCCCCGGACACCGACTTCTGGTTCCCCGGTGCCAGCACTTCGCCCGGCCGCCAGGACTACGTCCACCTCACCAACCCGGACGCCACCGCCGCCGTCGTCGACCTGAAGCTGTACGGCAAGGACGGCCCCCTGAAGGCGGCGTCCGGCGAGGACATCCAGGTGCCGCCGCACTCCAGCGTCCCGGTACTGCTCTCCACGCTCTCCGACACCCGCTCCGCCAATGTGGCGCTGCACGTCATCGCCCGTGAGGGCCGGGTCGGCGCGGCCGTGCAGGCCGGCGACGAGAAGACCGGCGGCGACTGGCTGCCGGCCGCCGCCGACCCGGCCTCCGCCGCCTCCGGGCTGGTGCTGCCGGGCATCCCGGCCGACGCCACCTCCGTGCGGCTGGTGGCCCTCGCGCCCGGTTCCGCCGACGCCGACCTGAAGGTGCAGCTCGCCACGCCCACCGGCTCGATCGTGCCGGCCGGGCTGGAGACGCTGCACCTGAAGAGCGGGATGACCACCGCGGTCGACCTGAAGGACCTCACCAAGGGGGAGGCGGGCTCGCTGATCCTCACTCCGGCCGAGGGCTCCAAGGCGCCGGTCGCCGCCGCGCTGCGGGTCACCCGCGGCAAGGGCGCGAACCAGGAGATGGCGTTCATCCCCGCGACGAAGCCGGTCGGCGACCGTGCCACCGCGGCCGACAACCGAGCCAAGGGCGGCACGCTCTCGCTCGTCGCCCCGCGGAAGGGCGAGGACGCGCGGGTGAAGGTCACCGCGTCGGCGGGCAGCGGGGGCGGCAGCCCGGTCACCAAGACCTACACGGTCAAGGGCGGCAGCACGCTCGCGGTCGAGCCGCCGCGCCCGAACGGCCTCAAGGGCACGTACGCGCTCACTGTGGAGCCGGAGAAGGGCGGTGGGCCGGTCTACGCGGCGCGCACGCTCGCGCTGCCGCACGGCGGCGTCCAGGGCTTCACCGTCCAGACCCTGCCGGACGACCGCGGCACGGTCGAGGTGCCGACGGCGGGCTGGAACATGTCGGTGCTGAACGACTGACCGGCCGAACCGGCCCGGGCCTCTCAGGAGATGACTCCCGAGGGGCCCGTTTCAGTCCTGCCCGTACCGCGGGTCGACCGACTCCGGGGCCAGCCCCAGCAGCTCCGCGACCTGTTCGACGACGACCTCGTGGACGAGGAGCGCGCGCTCCTCGCGGTTCTTCGTACGGATCTCCACCGGGCGCCGGTAGACCACGATCCGGTCCCGGCGGCCGGCCTCCGAGGGCAGCAGCCTGCCCAGCGGCACCGTGTCCTCGTCCGCCGCGAGCCCCTCGTCCCCGCCGGGCCCCAGCCGCGGCACGTCGCGCACCGAGAACTCCACCTCCGACAGCTGCGGCCAGCGCCGCTCCAGGCGCTCCACGGAGTCGTGCACGAGGTCGACGAAGGCGTCGGCACGGCTCACCGAGAGCGGTACCTGGGGCGGCGCGATCGGGCCGCGCATCCCGCGGCCGTGGCGGTCGCGGCGGCGCGGACGCGGCTCCGTCGGGCTGGGGTTGCCCCCGGCACCGGCCGGGGGAGGTACGGGGCTGTCCATCAATCACGAGCGTAGCCGCCGCGGGCCGGGGACGGCCGAACTCTTGCCCCGTCCGCCTCATGTCGCTCACTGATCGGTCCGAGTTCTGTTCCGTTCGTTCATCCGGGGCGATATGACCGCCGAACGCTCGCGTAACGCCCGCGAAATGACACGAATTGACTGGAGTGCGGAGGGGAATCATCGCCTCCACTCGGGCGGCAACGGGTTCTCGACGCAGGTCAGCCCGAGCGTGCGCAGGTCAGACAGGTCGGGCGAACCGGGACGACACGGCCGGGTGAGGTCGTGGAGAGTCGTCGCGGCCCGCTCAAGAGTGCGGTACCGTCCAACGTCGTGAGCCCTGTACGTCGCTGTTCGCGCACTGCGTGCGGCCGTCCCGCCGTCGCAACGCTGACGTACGTCTATGCGGATTCGACCGCTGTGCTCGGCCCGCTCGCCACCTACGCGGAACCCCACTGCTACGACCTGTGTGCCGAGCACTCCGAGCGCCTGACCGCGCCGCGCGGCTGGGAGGTCGTCCGGCTGGCCGCCGATCCCGGAGCGGTCCAGCCGAGCGGTGACGACCTCGAAGCACTCGCCAACGCGGTGCGGGAAGCGGCGCGTCCGCAGGAACGTACGGTCGGCGGTCCCGAGGCGGCAGGCCCCCGTGAGGCCGACCCCATGGAGGTCGCCCGCCGCGGTCATCTCCGTGTGCTCCGCTCCCCGGACTCCTGAAAGCCCGCTTCCGGGGCGGCACGGCTCAACAGAGCCTGTGTCCGAGGCTGCACGGACCAACAGCCGTCGGTTTCCGGCCTTTTCCGGGGCGCGTTCTTTTCTGACACGCGATCACTTCTGACCAACCGTCATTTCTTGACGGCCCATTGACTCCGGCTTGGCGCGGACACGACCATTCCTCCACTCCTGCGAGATCGCCTTCCGCATGCCGGAAGGAACGGGGGAGCCGCCACGCCGCCGGGGAGGCCGCCGCATGTCCGGAGTGTTCGTCCAGCAGCTTCAGCCGATCGCCGATTCGCTCGCCCTGTCCGCGCTCGTCGCGGCCCTGCCGCTGATCACCGTCCTGGTCCTGCTCGGCGCCGTACGGATGCGCGCCCACCGCGCGGGCCTCATCGGCCTCGCCGTCGCCCTGCTCACCGCCTGCGCCGGCTCCGGGATGCCCGTGTCGCAGGCCCTCTCCAGCGCGGTGCAGGGCGCCGTCTTCGGGCTCTTCCCCATCCTGTGGATCGTCGTCAACGCCCTCTGGGTGTACCGGATGACGGTCCGCACCCAGCACTTCGACGTGCTCCGCCGCTCCTTCTCCCGGCTCTCCGACGACCCCCGTATCCAGGCGCTCGTCATCGCCTTCTGCTTCGGTGCGCTCCTGGAAGCCCTCGCGGGCTTCGGTGCGCCCGTCGCCATCAGCGCCGTGATGCTGGTCGCCCTCGGCTTCGCCCCCGTCAAGGCGGCGGTCGTCGCGCTCGTCGCCAACACCGCCCCCGTCGCGTTCGGCGCCATGGGCACCCCCGTCGTCACCCTCGCCCAGGTCACCGGCCTCCCGCTGGACTCCGTCGCCTCCGTCGTCGGCCGCCAGACCCCCCTCCTCGCGCTCGTCGTCCCGCTCCTCCTCGTCGCCCTGGTGGACGGCCGCCGCGGCCTGCGCGAGACCTGGCTCCCCGCGCTCGCCTGCGGCGTGGCCTTCGCCGCGACCCAGTTCGCCGCCGCCAACTACGTCTCGGCACAGCTCGCGGACATCGGCGCGGCGCTGATCGGCGCCGCCGCGCTGGTCGCGGTGCCCGCCGCCCGGCGCCCCGCCACCGCCGCCGTGCGCGCCGCCGTCCTGACCGGCGCCCGCAGCGAGGACCTCGACGTGCGCGACAGCCGCCGCGAGACGGTCCGCGCCTACGCCCCGTACGGCCTGATCATCGTGATCTTCTCGCTCGCCCAGATACCGCCGTTCAAGGGCTGGGCGGCGGCGGCCACCCAGGCCTTCGACTGGCCGCTGCTGGACGTCGCGGGCCCCGACGGCAAGCCGGTCGGCGGCAACGTCTTCACGCTCCCGCTGGTCGCCACCGGCGGCACGCTCGTCCTCCTCGCGGGCCTGATCACCGCGGCCGTGCTGGGCGTTCGGGCGCGCGCCGCCGCGAAGGAGTGGCTGGCCACCGTCCACGAACTGCGGTTCGCCATCCTGACCGTGACATCCGTCCTCGCCCTGGCCTACGTCATGAACCTCTCGGGCCAGGCCGCCACCATCGGCCACTTCGTCGCCGCGGCCGGCGCCGGGCTGGCCTTCCTCTCGCCCGTACTGGGCTGGTTCGGCGTCGCCGTCTCCGGCTCCGACACCTCCGCCAACGCCCTCTTCGGCGCCCTCCAGGTCACCGCGGCCCAGCAGTCCGGCCTCTCGCCCGAACTCCTCGCCGCGGCCAACAGCTCCGGCGGCGTCCTCGGCAAGATGATCTCCCCGCAGAACCTCACCATCGCCTGCGCCGCCGTCGGCCTCGCGGGCCGCGAGGGTGACCTGCTCCGCAAGGTCCTCCCCTGGAGCCTGCTGCTGCTCCTCGTGATGTGCCTGATCGTGCTGGCGCAGAGCACGGCGGTACTGGGCTGGATGCTGCCCTGAGAGGCGGCTCCGGGCCCCGCCGACCCGCTTCCGACCGTCGGTTTCGGGCCGGAAGCCGCCGTACGGGCCGCCGTTCACCGACGGTTCACGGCGGGCCCACAGATCTTCCCGGTAGCTTGGGGTTCCCGAAGAGAACCTCAGGAGGGTGGCTGTGGCTGATCTGTCGCAGATCGTGAAGGCGTACGACGTGCGCGGTGTGGTCCCCGACCAGTGGGACGAGACCCTCGCCGAGCTGTTCGGTGCGGCGTTCGCCCAGGTCACCGAGGCGGAGGCGATCGTCATCGGGCACGACATGCGGCCCTCCTCGCCGGGCCTGGTGCGCGCGTTCGCCCGCGGCGCCGCCGCGCGCGGCGCCGACGTCACCGAGATCGGGCTGTGCTCCACCGACGAGCTGTACTACGCGAGCGGCGAGCTCGACCTGCCGGGCGCGATGTTCACCGCCTCGCACAATCCGGCCCAGTACAACGGCATCAAGATGTGCCGGGCCGGCGCGACGCCGGTCGGCCAGGACACCGGCCTCGCCGAGATCCGGGCCCTGGTCGAGGAGTGGACCGAGAAGGGCGCGCCCGAGCCCGTCGCCGAGACCGGCTCCGTCACCCAGCGCGACGTCCTGGGCGACTACGCGGCGTACCTGCGCTCCCTGGTGGACCTCTCCGGCATCCGCCCCCTGAAGGTCGTCGTGGACGCGGGCAACGGCATGGGCGGCCACACCGTCCCCACCGTCTTCGAGGGCCTGCCGATCGAGCTGGACCCGATGTACTTCGAGCTGGACGGCACCTTCCCCCACCACGAGGCCAACCCGCTGGACCCGAAGAACATCGTCGACCTCCAGGCCCGCGTCCGCGAGACCGGCGCGGACATCGGCCTGGCCTTCGACGGCGACGCCGACCGCTGCTTCGTCGTCGACGAGAACGGCGACCCGGTCTCCCCCTCCGCGATCACCGCGCTGGTCGCCTCCCGAGAGCTGGCCAAGGACCCCGGCTCCACGGTGATCCACAACTGCATCACCTCCTGGTCCGTCCCCGAGGTCGTCAAGGAGAGCGGCGGCAAGCCCGTCCGCACCCGCGTGGGCCACTCCTTCATCAAGGCCGAGATGGCCAGGACCGGCGCGATCTTCGGCGGCGAGCACTCCGCGCACTACTACTTCCGCGACTTCTGGAACGCCGACACCGGCATGCTCGCGGCCATGCACGTGCTGGCCGCGCTCGGCGGCCAGGAGGGCCCGCTGTCGGGGCTGGTCGCCCAGTACGACCGGTACGCGGCCTCCGGCGAGATCAACAGCACCGTCGACGACCAGGCCGGCCGGCTCGCCGCCATCAGGACGGCCTACGAGGGCCGCGCGGGCGTGACGCTGGACGAACTGGACGGCCTCACCGTGACCAGCGCCGACTGGTGGTTCAACCTCCGCCCCTCCAACACCGAGCCGCTGCTGCGCCTGAACGTCGAGGCGCGGGACGCGGACACGGTCGCGCGCGTACAGGACGAGGTCCTGGCCGTCGTCCGCGGATAGCCTCGCGTCGGCACCTGCCCCGAAGGGCGGCCGGCGGCGGCCACAGCCCGCCGCCGGCCGCCCAAAAGCACCCCTCACCGCCGCCCGGCGGTACCCTGACGAGGGGAAACACATCGTCACCCTGAAGGGGTCGTCTCCATGCCGGTCGAAGCCAGCCTCCTCGAGATCCTCGCCTGCCCGGCGTGCCACGCCCCCTTGGCGGACAAGTCCGCGGACGACCCCGCCGAGCTGGTGTGCACCGGCAGCGGCTGCGGCCTCGCCTACCCCGTACGCGACGGCATCCCCGTCCTCCTCGTGGACGAGGCCCGCCGACCGGCCTGAGCGCCCTCGCCCCAGGCCGGCCCGCCGCTCCGCCCAGCCAAGCCCGGCGACCGGAAGGCAGCACACCATGCTCGACGAGTCACTCCTCGACGCCCCCGAGGCCCTGGCCGAGGCGGACCGGTACGGCCTGCTGCGTGCCGTGGCCGAGTCCGGCGCCCGCGTGCGCACCGCCGCGCGGAACGCCGCCGAGGCCGGCATACCGGACCTCACGCCCGACGGCCGTCCCCGCACGGTCCTCGTGGCGGGCCCGGGCCCCGCGGCGCCCTGTGTCGCCGACCTCTTCGGCGCCCTCGGCGGCGGCAGCTGCCCGGTGACGCTGATCCGGCCCACCGGCGTGGCCCCCGTCCCGGGCGCGCTCCGCTGGACCCTGCCGGGCTGGACGGGCCCGCTGGACCTGCTGCTCGTCGCGGGCCCCGACGGCGCCGACGCGGGCCTGGCGGAGCTGGTCGAGAACGCCTACCGCCGGGGCTGCTCCATCGTGGGCGTCACCCCGGCCGGCAGCCCGCTCGCCGACGCCATCGAGCAGGCCCGCGGCCTGGCCGTACCGCTCGCCACCACTTCGTACGACGGCGAGTTCGACGTCGAGGGCGCGCCGCCGGCCGCGCCCGGCACCCTCTGGTCGCTGCTCACCCCGCTGCTCTCGCTCGCCGACCGGATCGGCCTGCTCGACGCCCCGGCCGACGCGCTGGCCCGGCTCGCCGACCGGCTCGACCAGGTCGCCGAGCACTGCGGCCCGGCCACCGCCACGTACAGCAACCCGGCCAAGACCCTCGCCGCCGAGCTCGCCGACAGCCTCCCGCTGATCTGGACCGAGGGCCCGGTCTCCGGGGCCGTCGGCCGGCACTTCGCCGCCGTACTGACCGGCCTCGCGGGCCGCCCCGCGCTCGCCGCCGAGCTCCCCGAAGCGCTCACCGCGCACGGCATGCTGCTCGCCGGCACCCTCGCGGCCGGCGCCGATCCGGACGACTTCTTCCGCGACCGGGTGGAGCAGCCCGAGGCGCTGCACGCCCGTGCCCTGCTGCTCCGCGAGGGCGCCCCGGGCCCGCTGTCCGCCGCGCACGCCGCCCGCGACCTGGCCCTGGAGCGGGACACACCGGTCAGCGAGCTGGAAGCGGAGAGCGACGGCAGCCCCCTGGAGAACGCCGCACAGCTCTTGGCCACCACGGATTTCGCCGCCGTTTACCTGGCGCTCGCCGGAGCCGAGGGATCATGAGGCGGGGCGGTGTGCGGCACGACCGCTGCCCCGCCCCTCCGCCACCCCCCACCGCCCCCTGTCGCCCCTATCGACCACTACAGGAGTCCGCCCGCCATGGACCGCCTCACCAACACCGTGCGCCCCTACGCCTGGGGTTCCACGACCGCGATCCCTTACCTCCTCGGCGTCGAGCCGACCGGTGAGCCGCAGGCGGAGATGTGGATGGGAGCCCACCCCGGCGCGCCGTCCCGCGTCGACCGGGGCCTCGGCCCGCAGTCCCTGGCCGAGATCATCGACGAGGACCCCGAGGACGAGCTCGGCCCCGAATCGGTACGCGCCTTCGGCCCCCGCCTGCCCTTCCTGCTGAAGCTGCTCGCGGCCGGCTCCCCGCTCTCCCTCCAGGTCCACCCCGACCTCGCGCAGGCCAAGGAGGGCTTCGCCGACGAGGAGCGGCGCGGCGTGCCCCTCGACGCGCCGCACCGCAACTACAAGGACGCCAACCACAAGCCCGAGCTGATCTGCGCGCTCACCCCCTTCGACGGCCTGTGCGGCTTCCGGCACCCCGAAGAGGCCGCCGAGCTGCTCGCAGGGCTCGGCGTCGACAGCCTCAAGCCGTACGTCGACATCCTGCGCGCCGGGCCCGAGGAGGACGCGCTCCGCGAGGTCCTCACCGCCGTCCTCACCGCCGACAAGCACGCCATGGCCGAGACCGTCGGCGAGGCGGCAGCGCACGCCGAACGCCTGGGCAGGGCCGGCGGCCCGCACGCCGAGTCCTACGCCGCGTACGCCTCGATCGCCCACCACTACCCGGGCGACCCCGGCGTGATCGCCGCGATGCTGCTCAACTACGTGACGCTGCAGCCCGGCGAGGCGCTCTTCCTCGGCGCCGGCATCCCGCACGCGTACCTCAACGGCCTCGGCGTCGAGCTGATGGCCAACTCCGACAACGTGCTGCGCTGCGGCCTCACCCCGAAGCACGTGGACGTCCCCGAACTGCTGCGCGTCGTCCGCTTCGAGGCGGGCGACGCGGGCGTGCTGCGCCCGGAGGCCGGCCCCTCGGGCGAGGAGGTCTACGAGACGCCGATCGACGAGTTCCGGCTCTCGCGCTACGCCCTGGCCCCCGGCTCGGCGGCGGTGCCGCTGGACGCCCGTACGCCGCAGGTCCTGCTGTGCACGGCGGGCTCGGTCGTGCTGCGGGACGCGCCCGGCGCGGCGTCCGCAGGGCGGGAACTGGCGCTTGCGCCCGGTGAGTCCGCGTTCGTCCCGGCCGGGGAGGAAATCACCGTCGACGGCGAGGGCACGCTCTTCCGTGCCACCGTGGTGGCCTGATGCAGGCCTCTGGGGCGGGCTGCAAGAATGACCTTCCCAAGTGGTTAAAGGGGCAGTAAAGCCCGGTCGACGGAAGGGACATGCGGCACTCATGAGTGCATCAGGTGGCACCAAGGCCATCGTCGCGGCGCTGGGCGCCAATCTGGCCATCGCCGTAGCGAAGTTCGTGGCGTTCGCCTTCAGCGGTTCGTCCTCCATGCTGGCCGAGGGCGTGCACTCGATCGCCGACTCGGGCAACCAAGGACTGCTGCTCCTGGGCGGCAAGAAGGCCAAGCGCGAGGCGACGGCCGAGCACCCCTTCGGCTACGGCCGCGAGCGGTACATCTACGGCTTCCTCGTCTCCATCGTGCTCTTCACCATCGGTGGCGTCTTCGCGCTGTACGAGGGCTGGGACAAGATCCAGCACCCGCACGAGCTGGAGCACTGGTACTGGCCCGTGGGCGTCCTGGTCTTCGCGATCGTCGCCGAGGGCTACTCCTTCACCACGGCCATCAAGGAGTCGAACTCGCTGCGCGGCGAGCAGTCCTGGGTCCAGTTCGTCCGCCGCGCCAAGGCCCCCGAGCTGCCCGTCGTCCTCCTGGAGGACTTCGGCGCGCTGGTCGGCCTGGTCCTCGCGCTGCTCGGCGTCTGCCTCACGCTGATCACCGGCGACGCGATCTGGGACGGCATCGGCACGATGTGCATCGGCGCGCTGCTCGTACTGATCGCCCTGGTACTGGCCGCCGAGACCAAGTCGCTCCTCCTGGGCGAGGCGGCGGGCGCCGACCAGGTCGCCAAGATCCGCGCGGCCATCGTCGACGGCGACACCGTCACCCGCGTCATCCACATGCGCACCCTCCACCTCGGCCCGGAGGAACTGCTGGTCGCCGCGAAGATCGCGGTCCAGCACGACGACACGGCCACGGAGGTCGCCGACGCGATCAACGCCGCCGAGGACCGCATCCGCGCCGCCGTACCGATCGCCCGGGTGATCTACCTGGAGCCGGACATCTACAGCGCCGAGGCCGCGGCCTCGGGCACGAGCCCGGCGCCGGGCGCCTGATCCTGCGCAGCGGGCCCCGCACTCAGAGCTCTGAGTGCGGGGCCCGCTTTTCTGTCTCCTGCTGCCGTGCCCTACTGGATCTCGGCGAGTACGGTCATGATCGCGTCGCTGTCCGGCGCCGCCTGCAGCCGCGCCCGGAAGTCCGCGTCCATCAGCTTCCGCGAGAGCAGGGCGAGGATGCGCAGGTGCTCGTCGCCCGCCGCGGCCTCCGGTACGCAGATCATGAAGACCAGCTTCGCGAGCGTGCCGTCCAGCGACTCCCAGTCGATGCCCTCGGCGGAGCGCGCGAACCCGACGACCGGCGCGGTGACCGCGTCCGTCTTGGCGTGCGGGATCGCGATCTCCTCGCCCAGCCCGGTGGTGCCCTGCGCCTCCCGGGCGAGCGCCACCCGCACCAGCTCGTCCACGTCCGCGACCCGCCCGGTCCCGGCCGCCAGCTCGGCCAGCTCCCGGATGGCCGCCTCCTTCTCGGTGGCGTCGAGCCGGACCTTGACGGTGGCGGGGGTGAGGTAGCCGGAGAGGACTTCCTGAGTCGTACCGGTCCCGGCCCCGGCAGCCGGACGGGCCTCCGCCGGCGCGGTCGCGCCGACCGCCTCCGTACGCGCCTCCGTACCGTTGCGCCGCTCCGCCATCGTCATCAGCGTCACCGTGCACAACGCGGTGACGACCGTGCCCGCCGCGACGGCCACGAAGAACATCGCGACGCCGCCCACCGCGCCCAGTACGGCCACGATCGGCCCGCCGTGCGGCACGTTGTCCGTCACCCCGGCCAGGCCGGCCAGCGCACCGGCCACCGCGCCGCCGATCATGTTGGACGGGATGACCCGGGCGGGCCGCCCCGCCGCGAACGGGATCGCGCCCTCCGTGATGCCGAAGCAGCCCATGAACAGCGCCGCGAGGCCGGTCTCCCGCTCCTGGTCGTTGTAGAGCCGGCGGCGCAGCAGCGTCGCCAGGCCCTGCCCGAGCGGCGGCACCGGAATGGCGGCCGCGCACATGCCCATGATCTCGGGGTTCTTGGAGACCAGCCCCGCGCCGAACAGGAACGCCGTCTTGTTGACCGGCCCGCCCATGTCGAACGCGATCATCAGCCCGAGGATGATGCCGAGCAGCGCCGCGCTGGACCCTGTCAGGCCGCCCAGCCAGCCGGTCAGGTGCTCGAACACCCATGAGATCGGCTGCCCGATGACGTAGATGAAGAACAGCCCCAGCGCCGTCGTGGCCACGATCGGGATCACGATGATCGGCATGATCGGCTGGACGAACTTCGGTACCCGGACCTTCTTGATCCACAGGACCAGATACCCGGCCAGGAAGCCGGTGACGATCGCCCCGATGAAGCCCGCACCCGACTTGGAGTCGTACAGCGCGCCCGTATTGGCGATCCAGCCGCCGATCATGCCCGGTACCAGCGCGGGCCGGTCCCCGATCGCGTACGCGATGTACCCGGACAGGATCGGCACCATCAGCGTGAAGCCGATCGTCCCGATGT
Source organism: Streptomyces sp. NPDC026301 (assembly GCF_055567935.1). Classification (NCBI taxonomy): domain Bacteria; kingdom Bacillati; phylum Actinomycetota; class Actinomycetes; order Kitasatosporales; family Streptomycetaceae; genus Streptomyces; species Streptomyces sp. NPDC026301. The sequence goes on from NZ_JBVHPN010000027.1 coordinate 60,350, forward strand.
CGTTGACGTGCTTCCAGAACGAGCCGTCGGGGATCACGAGCCCGCCGTCGGCCTGCGGATGCCCGCCCAGGGCCAGCGAGACGGCGATGAGCAGCCCGCCCACCACGACGAACGGGATCATGTAGCTGACGCCGTTCATCAGCGCCTTGTAGGCGACGCTGCGCTCCTTGCCGCCGCCGGACTCCGCACCCGTACCGGCGGCGGCGCCGCTCCCGGCACCCGCTGCGGTACCGGCGTCCGCGCCGTACACGGGCGCCGTCCGCACCCGCTCGATCAGCTGCTCGGGGTGATGGATGCCCTCGGCCACCCCGACCACGACCACCCGCTTGCCGGCGAAGCGGCTGCGGTCGACGTTCTTGTCCGCGGCGATGATGATGCCGTCGGCTCGCCTGACATCGTTGTCAGACAGTACGTTCTCGGCCCCGATCGAGCCTTGCGTCTCCACCTTCATCTCGTGACCGAGCGCCTCGGCGGCCTGCGCCAGCTTCTCGGCGGCCATGTACGTGTGGGCGATACCCGTCGGGCAGGCGGTCACCGCGAGCAGCCGCAGCCCCTGCCCGCCCTTCTCGGCACCCTCGGCCCCTTCGAGCACTGTGCTCCGGGGGTCTGCGCTCTCCGGACCCGGGGGCCCCGCGCCCTCGGGGGGCACCGCTGAACTGCTGGTCACGTCTCTCTCCTCACGATGTGCCGCGCAAGAGCGTGCAAGTGTTCCCGCGCACCCCGCATCCTGCAACAAGAACCCCACCCCTCCAACCCACCCACACAGGCCCCACCCGTCACCACCACTCGGGGCCACATCAGCACGCGGCTTCCTCCCCGCCCGGGCGCACGCGTCGCGCCGAAGCAGCCCGCGGCCGTACTCCGCGACGCGCCGCACCGTCAGGTGTGACGTCCCCCGTCATCGTGTGTGACGCGCCGCACCCTCCCGGAGGGGCTGGGGTTCACTGGGCCGATCGGTGTAGATTCGTGCCCAGTGCCAGACGTCGCTGCTGATGGCGGTCGGTCGGCCCGCACCGCGGACCGGCCGAGGGAGAGAGGGCCTCCGACGGACTGCGTGCTGCGGCCAGGGGACAGGTATGTCCCGGTGGTGGACACGTCCGAGCGACACGTCCGCCCCGGTGACGGTCATGTCCGAACGACCGGGTAAGCCGGTCACAGGAATGTCCAGGTGGGCGTACCGCATCGCGTACACCCGCCCGTACACCCCGCCTGCCCGCGCCGCAGACTGCCGACCGCAACCACCCTCCGACTCCGGGGAGCAGCCCGACATGACGACAGCAGCCACTGATCAGGACTTCAAGGTCGCCGACCTTTCCCTGGCCGCCTTCGGCCGCAAGGAGATCACCCTCGCCGAGCACGAGATGCCCGGTCTGATGGCGATCCGCAAGGAGTACGCCGCCACGCAGCCGCTGGCCGGCGCCCGCGTCACCGGCTCGCTGCACATGACCGTGCAGACCGCCGTCCTCATCGAGACCCTGGTCGCCCTCGGCGCCGAGGTCCGCTGGGCGTCCTGCAACATCTTCTCCACCCAGGACCACGCCGCCGCGGCCATCGCGGTGGGCCCGAACGGCACCCCCGACGCCCCCCAGGGCATCCCGGTCTTCGCCTGGAAGGGCGAGACGCTGGAGGAGTACTGGTGGTGCACCGAGCAGGCCCTGACCTGGCCGAACTCGCCCACCGGCGGCCCGAACATGATCCTGGACGACGGCGGTGACGCCACCCTCCTCGTCCACAAGGGCGTCGAGTACGAGAAGGCCGGCAAGGCGCCTTCCGTCGACACCGCCGAGAGCGACGAGCACCGCGCCATCCTGGAGCTGCTCAACCGCACCCTGGCCGAGTCGCCGAAGAAGTGGACCGAGCTGGCCTCGGAGATCCGCGGTGTGACGGAGGAGACCACGACCGGTGTCCACCGTCTGTACGAGATGCACCGCGACGGCACCCTCCTCTTCCCGGCGATCAATGTGAACGACGCCGTGACGAAGTCGAAGTTCGACAACAAGTACGGCTGCCGGCACTCGCTGATCGACGGCATCAACCGTGCCACCGACGTGCTGATCGGTGGCAAGACCGCCGTCGTGTGCGGGTACGGCGATGTGGGCAAGGGCTGTGCGGAGTCGCTGCGCGGCCAGGGCGCCCGGGTGATCATCACGGAGAT
>NZ_JBVHPN010000028.1:0-54654 GCF_055567935.1 Streptomyces sp. NPDC026301
GGCTAGAGGGGGCTGGCTGGGTGGTGTGGTGCACCCTTCCCCCCGAGAAACACCAACGGCAGGCACCAAAAGAGAATAAACTCGGCCCTCCGCCCCCTCCCCGCTTCTCTTTACGTGTGAGGTCTGCGGTTCCTCTTCACGTGTGACGCCTGCGATCAGATCCGTACCTGGACGGCCCGCGCCAGGCGGTCGTGCAGGCCGCGGCCGTCGCGGTCCCAGATCGCGGCGGGGATGACGATCATCAGCGCGACCGTACGGACCAGCACGCGGGGCAGCGACAGCCGGCCGCCGCCCTCGGCGACCACGCGCAGGCCCAGCAGCCGCTTGCCCGGGGTGAAGCCGACCGTGCCGACGGTCAGCAGGCTCAGGACCAGGAAGACCAGCAGCGCCCAGTTGCTCGCCGCGTTCGCCCGGCCGCCGCTGAGCAGCCCGTACGCGATGAGCATGCACAGCGCCCAGTCGATGAGCAGGGCCACGAACCGGCGGCCCGGCCGGGCGACCGAGCCGGGGCCGTGCTCCGGCAGTCCCAGCTGCTGCCCCCGGTAACCGAAGTCGACGCCCATGTCCTCGGCCGCCGCGCGGGGCCCGGAGAGCCACGATCCCATTGCTTGCCTGTTGTCCACCCGTCCACGGTACTGCGACCGCATACATTTCCCGCTGGGCGGGGCACCGGAACGGGGTGGGCGGCGACCACCCCGCCGTACGGGGTACGGGGCCGTCCCGGCACGCGGCCGGGGCGCCAGGACGGGCCACGGCCACCGCGCGCCGGTTAACCTGGGCGAAACAAATGGGTCATGCTTGGGAAATCCCGCCTACCTATGGTCGGGCGAGCGCGCCACCGCACATGGTCGCGATCCGAGGAGCAACCCCGAGCCGCCGACCGGTGACCGGGCTAGGAGGAGTTGGATGTTCCAGAACGCCGACGAGGCCAAGAAGTTCATCGCGGACGAGGACGTCAAGTTCGTCGACGTCCGGTTCTGCGACCTGCCCGGTGTGATGCAGCACTTCACGATCCCGGCGAAGGCGTTCGACCCGAACGAGGAGCTGGCGTTCGACGGGTCCTCGATCCGCGGCTTCCAGGCCATCCACGAGTCCGACATGGCGCTCCGCGCGGACCTGTCGACCGCCCGTGTCGACCCCTTCCGCCGCGACAAGACCGTCAACATCAACTTCTTCATCCACGACCCGATCACCGGCGAGCAGTACAGCCGTGACCCGCGGAACGTGGCGAAGAAGGCCGAGGCGTACCTCGCCTCCACCGGCATCGCCGACACCGCCTTCTTCGGCCCCGAGGCCGAGTTCTACGTCTTCGACAACGTGCGCTTCGAGACGTCGGCGAACCAGTCCTTCTACCACATCGACTCCGAGGCCGGCGCCTGGAACACCGGTGCGGTGGAGAACAACCGCGGCTACAAGGTGCGCTACAAGGGCGGCTACTTCCCGGCCCCGCCGGTCGACCACTTCGCCGACCTGCGCGCCGAGATCTCCCTGGAGCTGGACGCCGCCGGCCTGCAGGTCGAGCGCCAGCACCACGAGGTCGGCACCGCCGGCCAGGCGGAGATCAACTACAAGTTCAACACGCTGCTGGCCGCGGCCGACGACCTGATGCTCTTCAAGTACATCGTGAAGAACGTCGCCTGGCGCAACAACAAGACCGCGACCTTCATGCCCAAGCCGATCTTCGGTGACAACGGCTCCGGCATGCACGTCCACCAGTCCCTGTGGGCCGGCGGCGACCCGCTCTTCTACGACGAGCAGGGCTACGCGGGCCTCTCGGACACCGCCCGCTACTACATCGGCGGCATCCTCAAGCACGCCCCGTCGCTGCTGGCCTTCACCAACCCGACGGTGAACTCCTACCACCGCCTGGTCCCCGGCTTCGAGGCCCCGGTCAACATGGTGTACTCGCAGCGCAACCGTTCGGCCGCGATGCGTATCCCGATCACCGGCTCGAACCCGAAGGCCAAGCGCGTCGAGTTCCGCGCCCCGGACCCGTCCTCCAACCCGTACCTGGCCTTCTCCGCGCTCCTCCTCGCGGGCCTGGACGGCGTGAAGAACAAGATCGAGCCGGCCGAGCCGATCGACAAGGACCTCTACGAGCTCGCTCCCGAGGAGCACGCGAACGTCCAGCAGGTCCCGACCTCCCTCCCCGCGGTACTCGACGCCCTGGAGGCGGACAACGAGTACCTCCAGCAGGGCGGCGTCTTCACCTCGGACCTGATCGAGACCTGGATCGACTACAAGCGCACCAACGAGATCGCCCCGATCCAGCTCCGCCCGCACCCGCACGAGTTCGAGCTGTACTTCGACCTCTAAGAGGCGGGGCCGAGGCGCCTGGGCGGAAGCCTGATCGCCCGGCCAGTTCGCTGATGGTTGCGTCAGATTGACCAGTGAGGGCCGCCACCCGGATTCGGGTGGCGGCCCTCAGTGATGGGTGCCGGGGCGGGGGCGCGCAGCTCGGTGGGGCGGCACAGGACGAGGGTGAGGTCGTCGGTGAGCGGGGCGCCGACGTGGGCGACGACGGCTCCGTACAGTGCGTCGAGCGCTTCGAAGGACGAGGGGGCGGCCAGGGCCGCGGGGCCGTGTTCGAGGAGCGGGAAGTCGGCGCCGGCCGGGTCGCGGGCCTCGCTCAGGCCGTCGGTGTAGAACAGCAGCCGGTCGCCGGGGTCCAGCCGGAAGCGCTGCAGCCGGGGCGCCGGTTGCAGGCCCAAGGGCGTGGCGGGGCCGGTGGGCGACTCCAGCAGGCGGATCCGCTCGCCCGCCCGGAGCGGCGCGGGATGGCCGCAGTTGACCAGCCGGACCTCACCCGGGGCGAACTCCGCGAAGAGCGCGGTGACGAACTCCTCCGGGCCCAGCTCGGGGGCGAGCCGGGCGTCGAGCTTGCGGGCCAGGTCCGGGAGCTCGGGGGTGAGCTGGGCCAGCTCCCGGAAGGCCCCGATGACCTGCGCGGTGGTGCGCAGGCAGGCGAGGTCGTGGCCGGACACGTCCGCGATGAGGACGCGCGGCCCGTACGGCGTGTGGACGGCGTCGTACACGTCACCGGCCACCGACGCCCGTTCCACGGCGCAGTGCTGCCGGGTGCACACCTCGATGTCGCCGACCCGCGCGGAGACCGGGTGCATGATCGCGCTCTGGGCCGCCCGCGCCACCTCGGTGACCTGCTTCAGCTCGGCCCCGCGGGCCGTGTGCGCGGCGGCGGTACGGACGGTCAGCGCGCTCGTCGCCAGCAGGAGGAGGTAGTCCAGGGCGAAGCGCGGCGTGGTCACGAGGCCGTGTGCCGTACCGGCGGCGAGGGCCAGCAGCAGGGCCCAGGCGGCGAGCGCGGCGGTGTGGTGGGCGTCGTGCCGGGGGCAGACCAGTAGGGGGCCGATGACGAGCGCGGTGACACCCGGCGTCCGGCCTCCGGTCACCACGTTCAACACGGCGAGGAGCAGGCTCACCACGAGCGCGACGGCCCACAGGCCCGGGACTCCCCACCGCCCCCTCAAGGCCATGCGACCGCCCGCTTTCCGAGTCGTCCGCCCCTCCCGACGGCGGAGCGACCACTCTGCTGGAAATCCCTGGGACACGGACCGGAAGACCGAAGATGGCCTGGCGGGAACGAACGTGGCGGTCTGGCGAAGACTTCTGCGCGTCGGCCGCGCCAATAGCGTGCGGCTCCCGCGAATCCCGTGCCCGGGGCCGTGTGCGGCAGCAGACTGGGGCGGCGGCCGGACGGCGGCCGCAAGGGAAGGGGCGCCGTGTCGAGAGCATCCGGCCCGGGACGGCTGGTGGGGAACCTGCCGCCGGAGCCGACGAGTCTGGTGGGGCGGGAGTGCGAACTCGCCGCGATCGAGGCCATGGTGGCGGATTCACGGCTGGTGACGCTGGTCGGCGTGGGCGGGGTCGGCAAGTCGCGGCTGGCGTTGCGGGCGGCCGCCCGGATGAGCCAGTACTTCGCCGACGGGGCGTGGCTGGTCCCGCTGGCCTCGCTGCGGGCCCCGGATCTGCTCGGCATCACCCTGCTGGAAGAGCTGGGCCTGGCCGACCAGACCACCCGGCCGGCCCTCGAGGTGGTCGCCGAGTGGCTCGCGGACAAGGAGCTGCTGCTCGTACTCGATTCGTGCGAGCACCTGGTGGGGGCCTGTGCCGAATTGGTGCGCGTCCTGCTGGCCGCGGCGCCGGGGCTGCGCGTGGTGGTGACCAGCCGAGAGCCGCTGGGGGCCGCCGGGGAGCGGCAGTTGCCGGTGGATCCGCTGCCCGTGGAGGATGCCGAGCACGCGGACAGCGACGCGGTACGGCTCTTCGCCGTCCGCACGGCCGCCGTCGTGCCGGGCTTCGAGGTCGGCGCCGTCAACCGGGCTTCGGTGCGGGCCGTCTGCCGGCGTCTTGACGGTATTCCGCTCGCCATCGAGCTGGCGGCGGTCCAGGTGCCGGAACTGCCCGTCGAGCAGCTCTGTGACCGGCTGGACGCCCGCTTCGAGGTGCTGACCGCACGGACCGCCGGCCACAACGGTGACGTACTGCCGCGCCATCTGACGCTGCGGACGACCATCGGCTGGAGCCATGAGCTGTGCCTGCCGGCCGAACGGCTGCTGTGGGCCCGCCTGTCGGTCTTCCACGGCGGCTTCGACCGGGAGGCCGCGCGGGCCGTGTGCGCGGGCGGCCCGCTCGACGCCGCCACGGTCCCCGCCGCGCTGGACGGCCTGGTGGCCAAGTCCCTGGTGCGCCCGCGGCCCACGGACGATCCGGCGCGCCCGCGCTACGACATGCTCGACACGGTGCGCGAATACGGCGCGGAGTGGCTGCACCGCCTCGGCGAGGAGGACGAATGGCGGCGCCGGCACGGGGAGTTCTACCGGGCCCTGGCCCGGGAGGCCGACGCCTCATGGGTCGGCCCGCGGCAGCTGGCCTGGAGCGCGCGAACGATCACCGAGCACGCCAACCTCCGCGCCGCGCTGGACCACAGCCTCTCCGGCTCCGACGACAGCGGCGCACTGGACCTGGCCGGGACGCTGTGGTTCTTCTGGTACGCCTGCGGGTTCGCCCGCGAGGGGAGCCACTACCTGGACCGGGCGCTCGACCGCTGGCCGGTGCCCGGCCGGATCCACAGCAGGGGCGTTTACGCGCGCGGGCTCGCCGCCATCGTTCAGGGCGACACCGAGGTCGCCACCCGGATGGGCCACGAGCTCAAGGCGGCAGCCGAGAAGGAGGGCACCCCCGGAATCCGGAACGCCGCGGCCCATATCGAAGGCACCGCCCTGGTGCTGCAGGGGCAGCCGCAAGCCGCCCTCGCGGCGCTCGACGCGGCGCCGTACCGGCAGGAGGCCCCCGGCCCGTACGCGGTGTCGGGGCTGCTGGTCTGGAACACCCGGGTGTTCGTCCTCGTACAGCTCGGCGAGTCGGTCCGGGCCGAGGCAGAGGCGGACGAGCTGTGCGCGGCGTGCGAGAGCCGCGGCGAGCTCTCTGCCCTGGCGTGGGCCCGCTACATGCAGGCATGGAACGCGCTCGGCCTCGGCCGGCCGCAGGAGGCGGCCGATTGCGCCCGTACCGCCCTGGAGGCGAAGGCCCAGCTCCACGATGGCATCGGCGTGGCCATGTGCCTCGACGTACTGGCTTCGGCGCTCGCGGAGGAACCCCGCCGGGAGGCGGAGGTGGCCCGGCTGCTCGGCATCGCCGAACGGCGCTGGCACACCCTCGGCCGACGGCAGGCCGGCGTCCCCGAACTGGTCGCCGCCCGCGAAGCCTGCGAGCGCCGCCTCCGGCAGACCATCGGCGGCCCGGCCTACGAGACGGCGTTCCGCGACGGCTTGGCCGCCGAGACCGACGAGGGTCTCGCGTACGCCCTCAACACCCGCCCTCGCTGAGTACGGGCGGTCAGGAGGCGGCTTGTGAGACGCCGCTCGTGAGTTGGGCCAGGAAGTCCAGGATTCCCTGACCAAGCGGGGTCGTGGCGATGAGGACTCCGAATGCCACGGCGGCGATCACCACCATGACCTGATCGATTCGCTTTCTGGGCCTCGGGGGGCGGCGCATCACCACGAAGAGGATGACAGCAAGTAAGAGCGCCAGGTCGATGGTCAGCAATTGCCGGACCTCCCGTCTGCACGTCGGCGGACGTATGCCCCACTCCCCTGGTATAGCCCGAAACGGGAGATTCCGCGCCTGCGCTGCGGGGAGAGTCCGGTCGTGCGGTCAGTGCGCCGGGATACGCGCCGAGACGCAAGGGTCCTCGTTGCGGTAGCCGAGGCGGGTGTAGAGGCGGTCGGCGGGGGTGTTGTCGGCGAGTTGCCAGAGGGTGCAGAAGCCGTGGTGCCGGACGGCGTGCCGGGTCAGCCAGGAGGTCAGGGCCGCGCCGAGGCCCTGGCCGCGCTGGGTGGCGTCGGTCGCGACGGAGGCCATCAGCGGGGCGCCGCTGTCCCGCAGACTGCTCAGGGCGCCGCAGGCGACGAGCCGGCCGTCGGCGCCGCGGATGCCGGCCCACAGGCTGACGTCGGCGGAGCCGGGGCCGGTGGAGTGGCCGGGGCTGTGCTCGCCGAGGAAGGCCTGGAGTTCGGCGTGGTGGGACTCGTCGAGGACGACGACCCGGCCCTCGCCGCGGTGGACCGGGGGCTCCTCCAGCGTCCAGCGGAAGATCCACTCGACGATGTCCGTCACCGGGAGATGGCGGCCGACCAGGGTCTCGGTGCCGCGGGGGCCGGTGAACTCCCGTACCCGGTCGGGCAGGGCCAGGGCCGCGCGCAGGACGAGGCCGGCGGCGGCGTCCGGCTCGCCCACGGACCACACGTGACCACGGACGTCGTCGAGCCAGGCGGCGGCGCCGTCACCGGTCCAGCTGATCCGGTCGGCCGGGCGCGGCCGGGCGGCGCCGAAGCGCAGCAGGGCGGCGCCTGACCGGCGCTCCAGGCCCTGGGTGAACAGGTCGGCGGCTCGGGGGACAAGAGTCGTTGCCTGCATTGCTCTCTGGGAAGGGAGGAGGGACGGACGGCGGTGAAGCGACATTCCGGACACGCGGGAGGCACGACCGGAAGGTCTGTGGAGGAGGGGTGTTCCCGGCAGCGGCAGCGCACACGGCGCGCCCGGCCCACCGGGACGGCCCACTGTGGCATACCGCCCCCGGGCCGGGGCAAATCCGGCATCGACCGGCCGGCCCGCGCGAAGTCAGTGGGCCAGGAAGAGGCTGGTGCTGTTGCCGCTCTCGCGGTAGACGACGAGGCCGTCGGGGGGTGGCGCCCCGGACACGACGAACGGTCTGCCGTTGTCGCTCAGGGTGTGCTCCGTGACCTTGCCGGTCCTGTCGGTGAGGCGCAGCCGGACCGTGAAGGAGTAGTCGGCGTCGCCCGGTTCCACCCCGAAGAACAGGGGTGCCTGGCCGACGGGGTCCGCTTCTCGGCGGGCGAGGTCCAGCTCCGTTCCCGTCATGACGGGGAGATCCGTACCGGGTGTGGCGCCCGCCAGGTACACGGCCGCCGTCTCGCGCTTGCGGTCCATGTCCTGCTGCCAGTTGTCGGCCAGGCAGGCGTAGCCGGTGCCGCCGCGCCGCGGCTCGACCTTCTCGATGTGCAGACGGACGTCCGCCGTGAGGGACTGCTCGGTGCGGGAGGCGACCTGCGCCAGGAAGGTGCTGTGCCCGGTGTGCCGGCCGCCTGCGGCGACGAGGGTGCGGTACATGCGTACGCAGGGCACTCCCGGTACGTCCAGGGTGCCGGCGATCCGCCGGACGGCAGGGACCTCATGGTCGGTGGTGAGCTGCCAGGGTGCCTGGGAGCCGGGGGTCAGCCAGAGTCCGCGGGCGGAGAGCCGGTGATCGCCGACCGTGCCGTTGTGCGGCTGCCCGGCCAGCGGGATGTTTCCGCCGCCGTACTGCCACACCTCCCGGTCCGCGTCCGTCGCGACAGGCGGGGCCGGAGGGGCGAGGGTGAACGGCCTGCCGCCGTCGTCGATCCGGAGCTTTCGGGGTTTCCCGTTGTCGAGCACGTCCAGTTCGATCCACCACTGGCAGGAACAGCTGTGGGTACGGACCCGGACGAAGCCGCCGGTGGTGCCGCCCGGGCGCACGTACTGGCTCAGCGGCCGGCCCGTCGGCGTACCGTCCAGGCTCTGCTCGGCGCGCAGCCGCATGCCGTAGCCCAGGGCGGAGCCACCGGTCTCGGAGCACGCCACGTCCCGGCCCTCCGGCAGCGGGAGGCGCTTGCCTCTGATCACCTTCACCCCGCGGACGAGCAGTGCCCGGCCGGCCGGTGCCGCGACGGTGAACGCCGCGGTGGCCGTGCCCCGGGGGACCGCGCCGCGCTCGCTCGCCCAGGCGTGCAGCGGAAGGCAGCCGCCGGCCGGGTCGAGCAGCCGGCGCGGCACGGGGCGCCCGGTCCGTACCGTCGCCGTCCAGCCGCCCGATTCCCCCAGTACCGAGCGGCCGAGCACCTGGACGTCCGGCCCGCCCCCGAGCGTCTCCGGTCCGCCGGCCCCGGCTCCCACGAGCGCGCCCACGACGGCGCCGGTCACGACCGCGGCGAGGAGGAGACCGCGGCGTCTCACGACCGCACCCAGGTGTTCGCGTTCTCGTCGCACCGGTAGTGCGTTCCCCGTTTGCTCACCGGGCCCAGCGCGAACGGCTTTCCCCCGTCGTCCACCCGCAGCGTCCCCTTCGTCGTGCCCTGGGTGTAGTGGATCTCGATGACGTACCTGGAGAGGGCGGGCCCGGCCGTCACCCGCACGTCGAAGATCGCCGGTTCGTCCTGCTTCGCGAGCTGGATCTGCTCGGTGGGATAACGGCCCACGAGCTCGTCCCCGTCGTACTCCTCCGCCTCCTTGTCCGCGCTCCCCAGATCCAGCCGCACCCGGGTGACGCCCGTGCTGCCCTGGGCTCCGCCGCACGAGAAGAACGGTCCCGAAGGGGCCGGCTTCTCCGCGGTCGTCACGGCCCGCACGCCCGTGATGACGGCCGGCGACTTGGCGAAGTTCATGAGCGTCAGCCGGATGCGCATCATGCCCGCGTAGCTGCCACCGTCCTTGACGAGGGTGTCGAACTGGCTGTCCGCGTCCCCGGCGGAGAGCCCGAGGGCGTGGAGATCCACGGGGTGCGGCATCGCCACCGTCCGGACGTCCCGGGTCCTGTCCCACCAGACCTGGGACTCCGCGGAGAGGCCGCGGCCTCCCGGGACGGCGCCCGCGCTCGTCCAGGTGTCGAAGTAGTTCGTGACCAGTGCCGCCACGAAGCTGCTGATCACGACGCCGGCGAGCGCCATTCCCCAGGTACGCAACCGCGGGAACCGCGCGCCGCCTTCCGGCGCGCTCCCGCCGTCGGCCACCGTGGCATCCGCCGTACGTGCCGGCTGTTCCCGTTCCTCGCTCACGTGGCCCCCTCCGCCGCACGGTCAACTCCGGTACCAGAGAAGGTTTCTACCCGTTTTCGGCGGCGGGTGGACAGGAAATACGCCGAGGGCCGCCACCCCGTCGCGGGTGGCGGCCCTCGGCGCGGCAGGGGGTCACTCCCCCGTCAGCAGCTCCCGGAGTTCGGCGACCGCGGTGCGGAGGTGGTCCGCGAAGGCGTGCATCTGGTCGGCGACCGCGCGGGGGGTGCTCAGGTAGAGGTTGAAGCGGTCGGGCAGAAGGACGTAGGCGATGCCGATGCAGCGGCTGCTCGTGGAGCCGAAGCCGAAGTACTGGATGTGCGCCGACGGCGCCGAGCTGGTGCTCAGGTAGTCGTCGCGCATGGTCACCCAGCCCGGGGACCGGTAGAGGGCCGGCTGCTCGGTCACGCCCAGGTCCGCGCCGCGGCGGCGCTGGATCAGCTCCAGCTCCCACAGGTGCTGCTCGGGCGCTTCGCCCGCCTGGCACTCCTTGGCGCGGGTGACGTGGGCCGCCGCGGCGGTGCGGAAGGCGGCGCGGCGGGCTTCGGCGTCGGCCGCCGGGTCCTCCATGGCGGCCACGAACGCCTGGATCTCGGGGGTCACCACGCGCATGGCCTCGGTGCGGCCGCGCCGCCACTGGCGGGTGGCGATCGACTCGTACGTGGCGCCCAGCCGGCCCTTCGCGCGCTGGTGGGCGAGCTGGTAGGCGAGCTGCACGAAGGCGTCGGGCGAGACGCGGAGGGCCTTGGCCGCGGTGCTGCCGAAGTCCTCGAAGGACACCGTCTGGGTGGCGGTGTCCGCGCCGTACTGGGCGAAGGACTCGGCGGCGGCGCGGGCCCTGGCCCGGAGGGCGTCGTCCAGCGCGAAGACGACCGGGGCGATCTCGGGCCGGCCCTGGGAGCGGGCGCCGGAGAGCCGGGAGTGCTCCTCGGCGGGGCTGCCGAGGAGGGTGTCGACGAAGCTGAGGATGGTCGTGCCGTCCAGGCCGCAGTGCTCGACGTTGATGCCGGCCCGGCCGTCGGCGAAGACGACGAAGGAGACGGCCTTGTCGAACCAGCGGTTGCCGCGGTCCCCGTAGAGCAGCTCGTCGCAGGTCTCCTGGGTGTCGGCGGGCGCGAAGTCCTCCAGACAGACGCAGAAGAGGGCGGTCTCGACGGTGTCGAGCGCGGCGGCGTTGCCGGGGTGGTACGCGAGGAGGTCGTCGCGCGCTGCGGCCCATTCGGCGCGGGCCATCGTGGTGAGGTGGCCGACGGGGGTGTGCGCGGCGGCCGGTTCCTCGCCGGCCTTCACGACGGCGGCCAGCCCCGCTTCGAGGTCGGCGAGGCTGTGCGGGGTGCCGTCGGCGCCGAGGACGTCCATGCGGTACATCGCGCCGCGGAAGAAGACGACGATGTGGCGGGCGTCGGAGGGGCCGGGCCAGTCCTCGGAGTAGGGGTGGCGGACCGTGTCCTGCTCGGCGCCGGGGATGCGGGTGGTGGAGAAGAGGTACTTGTTCTGCTCCATGGTCTGCGGCGCCCCGCGCAGCACCACGGGCGGGATCTCTTCCCGGTCGAGCTGCTTCTTGTAGGCGAGCGCCGCGGCGATCAGCCCGGCCGCCCGCTCGGCCTGCGGCTGCCCGGTGTCCTGGAAGAGGAAGAAGAAGTTGGCGTTGAGGGCGATGCGGTCCCGGCGGCCGAGGTAGCGGTAGGGCCAGAAGGTGTCGAGCCAGCTGTGCACGCCGGGCGTGCGGTCGTACCCCGCCAGCGCCGCCTGCAGGACCGGGCCCGGGCCGTCCGGGCTGCGGAAGGCGGCGACCTCCGCCTCGGTCGCCGCCCGCTCCTCGGGGGTCAGCAGCGGCCCGCACCAGGCGAGGAACCGCTCGCAGCTGTCCTCCAGCGAGGGCAGCGGCACCCGCGGCAGGGTGTCCTCGTGGGCGAAGGTGGGGGTGGTGGAGGCGGCGGTGGCCGAGGGGGCGGTGGCCGTGCCCTGACTGGGGTTCAAAGCTGCTCTCGATTCGGGTCGTGAGGATCTTGGGACCGGAGGCGTCCTGCCGGGCCGTACGGCCGGGAGACGTAGAGCTGTGCGTACAGCCAGCCTTCCGCTTCCAGCCCTGTGGCATCCACTCCGGCCGCCGACATCGTGTCCAGGACGAGCGCCTGCTCCTCGGGGGAGGCGAACCGGCGCTGTTTGTACATCCCGTCGACGCGGGTGGTCTCGTAGCCCAGGGCCGCCAGCTCCCGCTCGACGGGGTCGAACGGGAACATCCGCAGCACGAAGTGGGCCATCCAGGGCCGGCGGCCGCCCTGCGCGCGGACGACGCGGGTGAGGGTGCGTTCGGTGACGTAGCCGATGCAGCCGGTGGAGAAGACCAGGTCGGCGCCGGACAGCAGGGCGCGCTGGTCCGGCGTGGGGTCGTGGTTCTCCAGGTCGGCGTGGACGGTGCCGTCGAGGAAGCCGGCCTGCCGCGCGTAGGACAGCGCGTTCTCCGAGGCGTCGAGGCCGACGAAGCGGGTGGGCTGCGCGGGCCGGCGGGCGCGGGAGAGCTCCCGGTCCCGGGCGAGCAGCTCCTCGCGCGTCAGCCCGGCGGCCGCGTCGTCGCCGTAACGGGCGTACAGCTCGTCCATGGTCACGTCGTACTTCAGCAGCGCTGCGTTGATGCCGTACGAGCAGCCGATGTCGACGACCTTGGGCACCGCCACCCGCCGGGCCTCGCGGTACTCCTTCAGGAGCTTGGCGAAGTACGGCTTGGCGAGCTGCGGTACGCAGTAGTCGAGCGTGCGCAGCACGGTGAAGTACGCGCGCGGGTCGGGCCGCGTGTAGATGTGGTCGAGCGAGACTTTTCCGGTCGTGTCGAAGCGCACGGGGTTGCTCCTCGGATCGCGAGTGGGAAAACGTCCTGCGGCGTGCTGTGGGGCGCCCCCGTCACAGGGAGGATGCCCCGCGGCGGCTCAGTCCAGCAGTTCGTCCCCCCGCACGGCGCGGCCCTCGGCCGCCAGGTGCTCGGGCAGCACCCGGCCGAAGAGCTGGCGGGTGCGGGCCACGCTGCCGATGACGCCGGGGCGCTCGCTGTACGCGAAGATCGCCGAGTGGCGGGCTGTGCCGCCCCCGACGGGGCTGACGCGGTGCAGGGAGTAGCGGCCCTTGAAGAGCTGGAGGTCGCCGGTGTGCAGCGGGAGGCGCCGCACCAGCCGCTCGCCGCGCCCGGCCAGGACGTCCCGTACGTCGTCGAAGTGCTCGTCCTTCGCGGACCGGATGTTCGGGCAGTACTCGAAGGCGCCGCCGGTCTCGGACTCCTGGGTGAGCATGGAGACCGTGAACTCGTTGGTGTCGAAGTGCCAGGGGTGTTCCCGGCCGGGCGCGACGACGTTCAGGACGAGGCCGGCGAGCGGGTCGGCGAGCTCGTACAGCTCGGGGAGGCCGAAGCAGCGGGCGACGAAGGAGCGGAACGCCTGGTGGCGGTGGAGCCGGCTGATGAGCGCTTCGGCCGGTATGTGGTCGCGGGCGACGAAGGCGTTGCCGCGCTCGAAGGTGGTGCGGCCCGGGTGATCGGCGGGCAGGTCGGCGTCCACGGACGTGTTGTAGACGTTGACCGTCTCGACGTCGAAGTACGCGCGGGGCGCGAGGGCCGCGCACTCCTCGCGCAGCAGGTCGCGCAGGGCCGGGCGGACGAAGTCCGGCAGTACGGTGCAGCCGACCGTGGCCAGCTCGTGGCGGGCGCGGGCGGTCAGGGCGCGGCCCTCGGCGCCGTCCGGATCCGCCAGGGGGTAGCGGGCCGTGTCGACCAGTTCGTCGAGCGCCATGGCTTCAAGTGTGCTCATGCGATCCTCTCCACGCGTGCGGGTGGCGTGCCAACTGTACGGAGGAGTAACGCAGTTGAACGTGTCACAGTGTCGCAATGTTGTCTGTGACACGACACACGGCGTGTTCACGCATACTGACCGGCCATTTCGAGACGGTCCGGGCCCGGGGCCCGCATGGCGTGCGTCACAGCGGGCCCGAGTAACACGGGGTTCACATTCGAGCAATGGACGGGAAACGGCTCGTTGCGAGGGTGCATGAGTACGCCCGCACGCGTATTCGTACCAACCCGCAGGAAGGGCCCCCGTGACCATCAAGGCCGAGTACATCTGGATCGACGGCACGCAGCCGACCGCCAAGCTCCGCTCGAAGACCAAGATCCTCTCCGGGCCCCGTGAGCTGGCCGAGCTGCCGCTGTGGGGCTTCGACGGTTCCAGCACCAACCAGGCCGAGGGCCACGCCTCCGACCTCGTGCTGAAGCCCGTCTTCTCCTGCCCGGACCCGATCCGCGGCGGCGACCACATCCTCGTCCTGTGCGAGGTGTTCAACACGGACATGACGCCGCACTCCTCCAACACCCGCGCGCTGCTGCGCCCGCTCGCGGAGAAGTTCGCGGACCAGGAGCCGATCTTCGGCATCGAGCAGGAGTACACCTTCTTCGAGGGCACCCGCCCGCTCGGCTTCCCCGAGGGCGGCTTCCCCGCCCCGCAGGGCGGCTACTACTGCGGCGTCGGCGCCGACGAGATCTTCGGCCGCGAGATCGTCGAGAAGCACCTGGACAACTGCCTCGCCGCGGGCCTGGGCATCTCCGGCATCAACGCCGAGGTCATGCCGGGCCAGTGGGAGTTCCAGGTCGGCGCGCTGGCGCCGCTGGAGGTCTCGGACCACATGTGGATCGCGCGCTGGCTGCTCTACCGCACCGCCGAGGACTTCGGCATCTCCGCGACCCTGGACGCCAAGCCGGCCAAGGGCGACTGGAACGGCGCGGGCGCGCACTGCAACTTCTCGACCAAGGCGATGCGCGAGGGCTACGACGCGATCATCACCGCGTGCGAGTCGCTGGGCGAGGGCACCAAGCCGCTGGAGCACGTCCGCGAGTACGGCACCGGCATCGAGGACCGCCTGACCGGCGCCCACGAGACCGCGCCGTGGGACCAGTACAGCTACGGCGCGTCCGACCGCGGCGCCTCGGTCCGCATCCCGTGGCAGGTCGAGCGGGACAAGAAGGGCTACATCGAGGACCGCCGCCCGAACGCGAACGTCGACCCGTACGTCGTCACGCGCCTGATGGTGGACACCTGCTGCACCGCCCTGGAGAAGGCCCTCCAGGTCTGAGGCCGGACCCCATGGCCGACCGCAATTCCCGTGAGGGGCGCCCCGCTTGGAGCGGCGCGCCCCTCGCGCGTGAAGGTGCGCATGAAGAGCGCACGAAGGACAGATCACGCCCCGTCTGGTTCAATAGGGGCATGGCCAGCCTCACCGACACCGCGACGGGTCGCACCGACCTCGAGCCGTTCTGGCCGTCCCGGCAGGATCACCTCTTCGACCGTCTGTGTTGCCGCGCGCACTGAGCGCGGGCCCGCACACACTCAGACACAGCCCTGCCCGCGCGCACGACGTCCCCCGACGCCCCACTGCGCGAAAGAGCTGACCTCGATGACGAACGCGACGAACGTCCGACCCCTTCCTGCCGCCGCCCCGACGGCCACCGTTCCCGCTCCGCCCCGGCTGCGTGCCGTGGCCCCCGGCGAAGTACCGCCGGTCGCCGATCTCCTGGGCGCCGAAGCCACCTGGCTGCCGGCCCCCCAGCACACCCTGCCCGACCTGCCGGGCCGGCCCCCGATGGTCGGCTACCTCGTGCTCGTACCGGCCGCCTCGGCGCCCCGTACCGAGCACCGGCCCGAGCCGCAGCCCGAGGCCCGGCCCGAGGCGCCCGCCGCCGTCTTCGGCGAGGGCGGCGTCCGGGTCGACCCGGAACGCCGCACCGTGCACGTCCAGGGCCGCCAACTGGACCTGACCTTCCTGGAGTTCGAGCTGCTGGCGCATCTGGTGGCGCACCCGCAGCGGGTGCACACCCGCGACCAGCTCGTGACGACGGTGTGGGGTTACGGGCACGTCGGCGACGGCCGCACGGTCGACGTCCACATCGCCCGCCTGCGCCGCAAGCTGGGCGCCGCGCACCGCTCGTCGATCGTGACGGTCCGCCGCGTCGGCTACAAGTACGTACCGGTCTCCTGATCCGGGCGGCGGCGGCCGAGGATCACCTCCTGGGTCGCCGCCGCCAGGTCGCGGCGGTCGCGGGTGCCCGGTGTCAGCGGTGCGTGCACCGTGACCCGGGCCGTGAGGGCGCCCGCCGCGAGGACCCGGCGGAGCGAGGACGCCAGGTCCTCCTCGCCGACGAAGGCGGGCACCGTGGAGGGCGCGCCGTGCTGGAGGTAGCGGACGGTGACCGGGCGGACCGGCGCTCCCGCGTCGATGGCCGCCTGGAACGTCGCCCGCCGGAAGCCGCCCTCGGTCGCCGAGCACCACGTCGTGGCCTGCGGGAAGACCACCACCGAGCGGCCGTCGCGCAGCTCCGCCGCGAGGTCGGCCACGGCCTGCGGGAGGCCGCGCGGGCTGCTGCGGTCGATGAAGCGGGTGCCGGCGCGCCGGGCCAGCGGGCCCATCACCGGCCATCCGGCGACCTCCCGCTTGGCGAGCATGGTGACCGGTTCGACGGCGAGCAGCGCCAGGATGTCCAGCCAGGAGATGTGGTTGACCACGACGAGCGTGCCGGGGCCGCCGGGCTCGTCGCCCGCCACCCGCAGCAGCGGGCCGTCGTGCGCGAGCGCCACGCCCAGCGCGCCCAGTGCGGCGCGGGCGTGCCGCCGCAGCCGGCCCGGTTCGGCGAGCCGGTCGCGGTCGGCGGCGGCCCGCAGGACGACGTGCGCGAACGCGGCGGCGCGGCGCGCCGTCCCGGCGAGCGGCACCCGGGGCGCGGCGTGGTCGATGCAGCCGGACGTGCAGGTGGAGACGGTGTCCCAGAGGCCCGTCCGCGCGGCACCGGGGACCGTGGTGCCGGGGGCCGCGGCGCTCACCGCTGGTCACCCAGGAAGAACCGCCGGTACCGCTCGCCGAGCCGGTCCATGTCCAGGACGACGAAGAAGTCGGCCACGTCGAACTCCGGGTCGTGCGCGGGCGCCCCGCAGATCCAGGCGCCGACCCGGAGGTAGCCGCGGAGCAGGGGCGGCAGCTGAGCCCGGCCCGCGGCGTCGGCGGCCGCGGCGGTGTCCGCGTCCGGCAGCCAGGGCCGGAGCGGCCGGACGCGCAGCTCTTCGGGCGCCGCGTGCCGGGTGCGGCCCAGTTCCCACGCCGCCCGCGCGCACTGCCCGCCGTCGGCGAGCGGTACGGAGGCGCAGCCGGCGAGGTACCGGTGGCCGGAGAGCAGGGTGTAGCGGGCGAGCGCGGCCCACATCTGGTTGATGACCGCACCGCTGCGGTGGTCGGGGTGGACGCAGGAGCGGCCGGCCTCGATGAGCGAGGGGCGCAGCGCGCGCAGTCCGGACAGATCGAATTCGCCGTCCGAATAGAGCCGTTCGCTGCGGCCGGGCGGCAGCAGCCGGTAGGTGCCGACGACCTCGCCGGTGGCGGTCTCGGTGACGATCAGGTGGTCCACGAGGTCGTCGTAGTCGTCGATGTCGTGGCCGGGCAGTGGAGAGTGCAGCGTGGCGCCCATCTCCTCGCCGAAGACCTGGTGGCGCAGCCGCTGCGCGGCGCGGATCTGCTCGGTGGAGTCGGCGATGGAGGTGGTGTACGCGGCGGGGGCGCCCGGGGCGGGCACGTGCGGGGCGGGCGCCTGCGGGTCGGGCTGGGCGTGCGGGAAGGCGGTCGTCGCAGGTGAAGACGTGGACATGACAGCTCCGTCCGGGTGAGCGGGGAACCGCACCGGCCGTCGCGGGGACGGCGCCGGCCGGTGCGCACGGCGGTCGTGGCACAGCGGCGGCGAGGAGCCCGGGGAGACCCCCGCCGCCCAGCCGACTGTTCCCCCGCCCGCCGCCCCCTCGCGTGAAGCCCAGGAGGAGCGCGGGTAAGAAACCGCCGAACACTGGCCTCCGAAGGGCCCGGGTCACGCTCGGCACAGCAGCCTCGGCGATAGTCGAAAACGCGCCGGAACCCCGTCACTCCACCGGCCCAACAGCCGCGACATTCGGCGCGTTCTGGTCGTATCAACATCCTTGGAGATGAGCTGACGGCCCGTTAGCGTGACCCCTCGCACGTAACCGTTGATACTGCCGAGCAGTGGGAGCAGGCGTGAGCCAGGTCACTAGACGCAACGTGTTGGGCACCGCGGGTGCCCTGGGTGTCACCGTCGCGGTCGGCGGGCATACCCCCGCCATGGCCGCCTCCGCCGTGCCGGGGCCGGCGCGCCCCGCGGGCCCGACGGGCCGCAAACCCTCCGCTGCTCCCTTCGACACCGCACCGGCGCGCGCCGCGCTCAGGCGCCTCCTCCCCCACCACGCCGACCAGTTCCGGCTCACCCCGCAGAAGCGCCCCGCGAAGACCGCGGACCGGTTCCGCGTGGCCGGCGCACCCGGCCGCATCGAGGTCGCCGGCACCAGCCCGGCCGCGCTGCTGACCGGCGTGAACTGGTACCTGAAGTACACCTGCCGGGCACACATCTCCTGGGCCGGTCAGCAGCTGGACCTCCCCGCGAAGCTCCCCGCACCGAAGCGGCCGCTGGAGCGCAGCACCGCGCTGGCCCACCGCTTCGCGCTCAACGACACGCACGACGGGTACACCGCGCCGTACGCCGACTGGGCGCACTGGGAGCGCACGATCGACGTCCTGGCGCTGCACGGCGTGAACGAGGTCCTGGTCACGGCGGGCTCGGAGGCCGTGTACCACCGTGTGCTGCAGGACTTCGGGTACTCCGACGCCGAGGCGCGGGCCTGGCTGCCGGCGCCGACCCACCAGCCGTGGTGGCTGCTGCAGAACATGAGCGGCTACGGCGGCCCGGTCAGCAAGGAGCTGCTCGCCAAACGCACGGCGCTGGGCAAGCGGATCGCCGACCGGCTGCGGTCGCTGGGGATGCACCCGGTGCTGCCGGGCTACTTCGGCACCGTCCCGGACGGCTTCGTACAGCGCAATGCCGGCGCCCGGGTGGTGCCCCAGGGCAACTGGGCGGGCCTGAAGCGCCCCGACTGGCTGGACCCGCGGACGGCGGTCTTCGAGAAGGTCGCGGCGTCGTTCTACCGGCACCAGAAGGCGCTCTTCGGGACCGTCAGGCACTTCAAGATGGACCTGCTGCACGAGGGCGGCAATCCGGGGGACGTCCCGGTGCCGGCCGCCGCGAAGGCCGTGGAGCGGGCGATGCTGGCCGCCCACAAGGACGCCACGTGGGTGATTCTCGGCTGGCAGGAGAATCCGCGGCGGGATCTGCTGGACGCCGTCGACCACGACCACCTGCTGATCGTGGACGGCCTCTCGGACCTGGAGACGGTCGAGGACCGGGAGAAGGACTGGGGCGACGTGCCGTACGCGTTCGGCACGATCCCGAACTTCGGCGGCCGGACGACCATAGGGGCCAAGACCCACATGTGGGCCGAACGGTTCACGAAGTGGCGCGACAAGAAGGGCAGCAAGCTGGTCGGCACGGCGTACATGGCCGAGGCCGCCGAGCGGGACCCCGCGGCGTTCGAGCTCTT
This sequence comes from Streptomyces sp. NPDC026301, assembly GCF_055567935.1. Classification (NCBI taxonomy): domain Bacteria; kingdom Bacillati; phylum Actinomycetota; class Actinomycetes; order Kitasatosporales; family Streptomycetaceae; genus Streptomyces; species Streptomyces sp. NPDC026301. The sequence goes on from NZ_JBVHPN010000028.1 coordinate 18,791, forward strand.
CAGCGAGCTGGCGTGGCGGGACGAGGCGGTGGACCGCGCGGCGTGGTTCGACGGGTACGCGGACGCGCGGTACGGCGGCCGGGACGCCAAGGCCCGCGCGGCCTTCGCGGCGCTCCGGGAGAGCACGTACGAGATCAGCAGCAAGGACGGGCGGCCGCACGACTCGATCTTCGCCGCGCGCCCGTCACTGACCGCCCGCTCCGGCACGTACTACGCCACGCACACCCCCGCGTTCTCTCCCGCCCGGCTCGACGCCGCGTTCGCGGCGCTGCTGGCGGTCCGGCCCGCGCTGCGGAACAGCGACGCGTACCGGCTGGACCTGACCGACCTGGCCCGGCAGGCGCTGGCGAACCGTTCCTGGCAGCTGATCCCGCAGCTCCAGGAGGCGTACGAGCGCAAGGACCTGGCCGCCTTCCGCGCCCTCGCCAAGCTCTGGCTCCAGCTCATGCGGCTCAGCGAGGACATGACCGGCGCGCACCGGCACTTCCTCCTCGGGCCGTGGCTGGACGCCGCCAAGCGGATGGCGACCGGCGAGAAGGAGGCGGCGCAGCTGGAGCGCACCGCGCGGGTGCTGATCACCACCTGGGCGGACCGGCCCACCGCGGACGGCGGAAAGCTCGCCAACTACGCCAACCGCGACTGGCACGGCCTGATCGGCGACTTCCATCTCCCGCAGTGGCAGCGGTACTTGGACGAGCTGGAGGACGCGCTCGCTGGCAACCGCAAGCCGAAGGCGTTCGACTGGTACGCGCTGGAGGAGCCCTGGACGCGGGAGCGCAAGAACTACCCGCTGCGGCCCACCACCGACGCCTACCGCACCGCCCGGAAGGTGCACGACGTGCTCGCCAAGGCGCCCTACCAGGGGCGGGTCGTCGTCACGGCCGAGCCGGCCGCCATGGCGCCGGGCGGCGCGACCACCGTCACCGCCACCCTGCACAACGTCAGCGGGCTGCGGGACACCGGCCGGGTGGACTTCGCGCTCAGCGGCGTGGACGCCGAGGACCGCGGCCCCGTCTCGCTGCCGTCAATACCGGCCGGCGGCAAGGGAGACGTCGACTGGCGGGTCGCGGCACCCGCCGAGCCCCTGACGTCGCCGCTGAAGCCGATGCCGTACGAACTGACGGTGAGTTACGGGCCGAAGGGCGAGACGGCGGTCTCCTCGGTGCGCACGGGGACGCTCTTCGTGGCCGGGCCGCTGGACGACGGGCTGCGCACGGTCACCACGAACGAGGCGGTTTTCGGTCAGCTCGACGGGCGGTTCGCCATCGACGGGGCGGGCGCCGACCTGTGGAAGGCCACCGCCGAGTTCGGCGCCGTCTACCGCCCGGGCGCGCTCCGAGCGGGCGGTTCGGTGACGGTGAAGGTCGCCGAGCAGTCGGTCACCGGCCCGTGGGCACGCGCCGGGATCGCCGTCCGCAACAGCCTGGCGGAGGCGGACTCGGCGGGGTTCGTGAACCTCTCCGTCACCCCGGAGAACGGCGTCGCGCTGTCCTACGACACCACCGGGGACGGCACGCTGGACCGGTACGAGCGGGTCACGGGCGTCAAGGCGCCGGTGACGCTGCGGCTTTCGCGGGAGGCGGGCGGCGCCTTCAAGGGCGAGTACTCCACGGACGACGGTTACACCTGGCGCGCGGTCGCCACCGCCACCGTGCCCGGCGCGGCCGCCGCGCAGGACGCGGGGCTGCACATGTCGGCGGCCAACGGCGGCTCGGGCGCCCGCGGCCGGGTGGAGTTCGGCGACTGGCGCACGGACTGACATACCCGCGGCGGCACGGCGGCGACCCCGGACGGTGAGGCACTGTCCGGGGTCGTTCGTTCGCTCCCCGTCACAGGTGCGCGCGGCGTACGCTGACCTCCGTACCGACCGGGCCTATCGCGAGGAGAGCACCGCATGAGCGCCGCAGCTGAGAAGGAGTGGCTCTACGCCCTCGACATCTCCGACGCCGTCTGGCAGCGCGCCCCCGGCGACGCCGAGGAGGCCGTGGAGATCGCGTTCCTGGAGCGCGGCGCGGTGGCGATGCGCAATTCCACCGACCCCGACGTCGTGCTGCGGTACACCGAGGGCGAGTGGCGGGCGTTCGTACTGGGCGCCCGGGACGGCGAGTTCGACCTCGACCGGCAGCGCTGAGCGGCCGGCGCGGAAGCTCCTGAGGACCGGCCGCACCCCGGCCGGTCCGCCCGATGGTCAAAGTGACCATCCCAAGATTCACTCGTTCTACGGAACGTGGAACAGCAGCAGGCAATATCACCGCCACCGGACCGCACCTCCCCGCTGGGCGTCATCGACGTCGAGCAGGCCGAAGCCGCGCTCGTGGAGCACTATCCGCGGCTGGTGCGGCTGGCCTATCTGGTGCTGCCGCCCCGGCTCGGCCGCAGCCGCCGGGTGCTGACCGCGCACGCGGTCACCCAGCGCGCGCTGCCCCGGCACCGCACCGCCGCCTCGGAGAGCGCGCTGCCCGCCCAGCGCCCCGGCGCCGACGGGCGGCCCGCGCCGGACCCCGCGTACGCCTTCGTACGGCAGCGGGTGCTGCGCGCGGCGCTCGCCGCGGGCCGTCCGGCGCTGCGGCTCGGCCGCCTGCGGGTGCCGCTGCCGCACCTCCCGCCGCCGCTCCCCCAGGTCTGGGGGCTGCGGCTCTTCCCGCGCTCCGGCGGCGCCGACGAACTGGCCCTGGACCAGACCCTGTCGGCGCTGTCGGCGCCGGCCCGTGCGGCGTACGCGCTGCGCGGTCTGGAGGGGCTGGGCGACCGCGAGGTGCGGCGGACGCTGGCGGCGGCGGGCGTGGCGGAGCCGCGGGACGCGCTGGCCGAGGCGGACGGCGCCGCGGCCCCCGCGGGCAGCCGGGACGGCTCGCTGCTGGACTCCGCCGAGTTCGACCCCTGTTCACTGCAGGCCCGGCCGACGGACCTGATCCGGCGGCGGCAGCACGTACGGGCCGCGCTGGCGGCGGGCGTCGCGGCGGCGGTGTGCGGGGCGCTGCTCGCGCTGCCGGGCGACGGCTGGGGGCGGGACGGCGCGGCGGCGCCGCCGTACGCGCGCAACGCGGCGGCCGAAGCGGCCCTCGATCCGGGCGAGTTGACCCGCGCGCCCGGTGACGCCTGGCGGACCGCGGTCCGTACGGACTTCTCGGCCTGGCCGGCGCGCGGCGGCCGGAGGCACGACGCGGCCCTGCTGCGCCGCGCGCTGGCGGCCTGGGCCCGCCCCGGCCCCCGGGTGCAGGTCTCCGCGACACCCGGCACGCCGTCCGGGCCCGCCGCCGGTCCCGCGCAGCTGCTGTTCGCGGGCGTGGTGGACCGGGCGGCCGTGGTGCTGCTGTACGACGGGCTGCGGGTGGTGCGGTACGCGGAGGCGGCGGACGGCGCGGGCGGCGGCGCGGCACTGGACTTCGCGCGCACGGACGGCGCCGACGCGGCGGGGTCGGCGGCGCTGGTGGTCAGCCGCACGGACGGCAACGTCCGCTACCTGACGGCCCCTTGGGTGCGCGCGGTCGCGCTCGCGGACCTGACCGTCGGCCCGAAGGCGCGGGCGACCGCGCTGCGCCGCACGGCGGACGGCGTGACGGCCCCGGCGCCCGCGCCCGCGCCCGGCGCGTCCTGCGCCCGCTGGCCCGCGCTGCGGATGGCCGGGCACCTCTACACCGACCTGGGCGAGCTGACCCCGGCCCGGCTGACGTACGGCGCTCCGGGCCGAGCGGGCGAGCCGGCGGGCGGCGCGGCGCTGACGGCCTGGGCGCGCACGGCCTGCCGGCTCGCGGCCGTGCGGTCGCTGGGCGTGCGGAGCGTGAACGCCTGGGAGTACGCGCGCCAGCGGCTGCCCGAGCACGGCGGGACGGCGGCGTGGCTGTGCACGCGGGCCGAGACCTGGCGCGGGCCCGGGAGCCGGACGATGGCGCAGTTCCAGGCGCCGGTGGCGGGCGACGGCGGCGGGTCGGGGGCGCGGCGGTATCCACCGGGTGCGGTAGCGGCGCGGGCGGAGGGCGGCCGGGCCTGCGGGCCGCGGTCGCCGCACGCGCTGGCCGGGGTGCTGTGGAAGTCGGCGGCCGGGCACTGGTGGCTGGTGGCGGCGGGCAGCGCGGAGCTGCGCCGGGTGACGGCGGGCGGCGGGGTGACCGGCCGCGCGAAGGGGCGGCTGCTGGCGGTGCGCGCGGAGGCGGGCGAGCGGGCGCGGCTCACGGCGCGGCTGCCGGACGGCGGCCGGCTCACGGCGCTGCACTGAGCGCTGGAGGACCGCGAAACGGGGGTACGGGCATGCGCTCGTACCCCCTTCGGCATGGAGCGGGAAAACCTCGTGCAAGGGTCTGTCCCTCGTCCTTACCGCCCAGTACATTGACGCCATGTCTAACAAGGCCTCGTTGCGGCCCGCGCCGGTCGCGTCCGAACACATACCGCTGAAGGCCCGCAACGTCGCTTTCGACTGGGCCGAGACCCCGCTGCACTGGGTCCCCGGCGATCCGTCCACCACGCACACCATCAACGTGCTGCACCTGCTGCTGCCGGCCGGCGAGCGCTGGTTCGTGCACGTCTACAAGCAGGTGCTGCCGTACATCCGGGACGAGCGGCTGCGCGCCGACGTCATCGGGTTCATCGGCCAGGAGGCGATGCACTCCCAGGCGCACGACGACGTACTGCCGCACCTCAAGCGGCAGGGCCTGGACCCCACGCCGTACACCGCGCAGGTCGACTGGTTCTTCGAGAAGCTGCTCGGCGACCGCACCCTGCCGCCGGGCCGCGCGCGCCACTGGTGGCTGCTGGAGCGGGTCGCGCTGATCGCCGCGATCGAGCACTACACGGCGTTCCTCGGGGACTGGGTGCTCAACGCCGGGGAGCTGGACGCCAAGGGCGCCGACGCCACCATGCTGGACCTGCTGCGCTGGCACGGCGCCGAGGAGGTCGAGCACCGCTCGGTCGCCTTCGACCTCTTCATGCACCTCGACGGCGGCTACCGGCGCCGCGCCCGCACCTGGGCCACCGCCTTCGCCGCACTGGTCTTCCTGTGGCAGCGCGGCGTCCGCTTCTTCATGGCGAACGACCCGACCCTGCTGGACGGCAAGGCGTCGTTCAAGGAGTTCTTCCGGGCCGGGCGGCAGGGCGTGCTGCCCACCACCGGCGCCGTGGCCCGCACGATCCCGCAGTACCTGCACCGCACGTACCACCCCTCGCAGTACGGCAGCACCTCGCAGGCCGCCGCCTACCTCGCCGCCTCCCCCGCCGCGACCGCGGCAGAGTCCCGCACCTCTCCCGGAGCCGCCTGACATGACCGCCATCTTCCGCTCCCGCCGTCTCCGCGCCCTCGTGGTCGCCACCGGCGCGGCCCTCCTCGTCGGCCGCGCCCTGCGCCGCCGGGTCGAGAAGTCCCCGCTGTGGCCGATGCCCGCCCTGGAGGAGCCGATATCGGGCACCGGGCGCCCCGGCCGCCGCGAACTGCTGGTCATCGAGCGCGCCGAGGAGGCCGAGGGCGTCGTCCGGCTGCGCCTGGAGGGCGAGGGCCTGCCGGGCTGGGAGCCGGGCGCGCACATCGATCTCGTGCTGCCCTCGGGTGCGGTGCGCCAGTACTCGCTCTGCGGTGACGTCGCCGACGGCGGTACGTACACCATCGCCACCCGGCTCATCGAGGACGGCCGGGGCGGCTCGCGCGAGGTGCACGAGCAGCTCCAGGAGGGCACGGTCGTGGAGGTGCGCGGGCCGCGCAACCGCTTCCGGTTGGAGGAGTGCCACGCGTACCTCTTCGTCGCGGGCGGCATCGGGATCACGCCGATCCTGCCGATGGTCCGCCAGGCCGAGCGCGAGGGCGTGCCGTGGCGGCTGCTGTACGGCGGGCGGTCGCGCGCGTCGATGCCGTTCCTGGCCGAGATCGAGAAGCTGGCGGGGGCCGGCGGGGACCGGGTGACGGTCGTCGCCGAGGACGAGGACGGGCAGCCGGACCTGGCCGCCGCGCTCGCCGACGCGCCGCCGCACTCCGCCGTGTACTGCTGCGGCCCGCAGCCCCTGATGGACGCGGTCGCCGAGCTGCTTCCGGAAGGGCTGGAACTGCACACCGAGGCGTTCGCGCCGGCGGCCGGCACGGCGGGCGGCGCCTTCGAGGTGGAGCTGCGGCGCACGGGCAGCACGGTCGCGGTCGCGGCGGACCAGAGCATCCTGCGGGCCATCCGCGAGCAGGCGCTGCCGAACCTCCCGTACAGCTGTGAGCAGGGCTTCTGCGGCACCTGCCTGCAGAACGTGGTCGAGGGCGACATCGACCACCGCGACGAGCTGCTGACCGACGCCGAGCGCCACGACCAGATGCTGATCTGCGTCTCGCGCTGCCACGGGGAGCGGCTGGTGCTGGATCTGTAGGAGGCCGTGCCCCCGGACACCGGCTCCGGGGCCGAAGCGGTGCGGGCCCGGTGGCGGTGGCATACCGCTGCCGTACCCCGGTCGTTAGGGTGTTCGCATGACGACCGGGGTGCGCCGCAGGATGGGCGTCGAGGAACGCCGTGACCAACTGATCTCCGTGGCTCTGGGCCTGTTCAGCCACCGTGCCCCGGAGGACGTCTCCATCGATGAGATAGCCGAGGCCGCGGGCATCTCGCGGCCGCTGGTCTACCACTACTTCCCCGGGAAACAGAGCCTGTACGAAGCGGCGCTCGGCCGGGCCGCCGACGAGCTCGCCGCGCGCTTCGTCGAGCCGCGCGAAGGGCCGCTGGGCTCCCGCCTGCTGCGGGTCATGGGCCGCTTCTTCGACTTCGTCGACGAGCACGGCCCCGGCTTCTCGGCGCTGATGCGCGGCGGCCCGGCGGTCGGGTCCAGCCGCACCAGCGCGATGATCAACGGCGTGCGGCAGTCCGCGTACGAGCAGATCGTCGCCCATCTCGGCCTGGACTCCCCGGCCCCGCGCATGGAGCTGGTGATCCGCTCCTGGATCTCGCTCGCGGAGTCCACCGCGCTGCAGTGGCTGGACGGCAAGCGCATCCCGCGCGCCGAGCTGGAGCGGCAGCTGGTGCACGACTTCGCCGCGCTGGCCGCGGTGAGCGCCGCGTACGACGAGGAGACGGCGGACACGCTGCGCACGATCCTCGCCGCCGAGCCGATCGACGGCCCGTTCGCGGAGCTGGCGGCCCGCCTGTTCGCGCTGGTACCGGGCGACGCGTGACCACCGGGCTCCGTTGACGACCGTTTTCGCGTCACCACCCGACACTTCCCGTCGCTGCACGATCGCCTGCCACCAGCTTCTGGCATCCGCTTCCGTGCGGTTCCGCGGCGGTGCCAGAGTGGCCGTCCCACCGCCGGGCGTGGGAGGGACGTGGGTTGACCGCAATGGAGTTCATCGGCGCGCTGCTCGGGTACGGCTGCGGCTTCCTCACCGGCCTGGCCTGCGGCGCGCTCACGGTGCGCCGATTGCGCACGCCGCCTCCGGCGCCCCACGCCCACGACGCGCGCGGCGCCGCGCTGGCCGCGGTCGCGTACACGGCCCAGCAGGCGCTCCTGCAGCCCCTCTCCGCCGAACTGGGCGGCGTCGGCCTCGCCGGCCGCTACCGCCCCGCCGCGGCGGATGCCGCCATCGGCGGCGACCTGCTCAACGTGGCGAACTCCCCGTTCGGCCTGCGGGTGCTGATCGGTGACGTGCGCGGCCACGACCTGGAGGCGGCGCGGCTCGCGACGCTCACGATCGGCTGCTTCCGCGACCACGCCTTCACCATGCCCGACCTCGTCCAGCTGGCCAGGACGCTGGACGCCCGGCTCGCGCCCGAGCTGGACGCCGAGGGGTTCGTCACGGCCGTGCTGGCCGAGTTCGCGCCGGGCGAGGTGCGGCTGGTCAACTGCGGCCACCCGGCCCCGCTGCGGATCGGCGAACGGCTGGAGCCGCTGGCCCCCGACGAGCCGGGACTGCCGCTCGGCCTGCAGCCGACCCCGTTCCCGCAGCGCGTCCGGCTGGCCGCCAACGAGCGGCTGCTGCTCTACACCGACGGGCTCATCGAGGCGCTGGACCCGGGCGGCGACCCCTTTCCGATGGACGAGCGGGTCCACGAGGCGCTGACCCGTCCCACGCTGGACGACGCGGTGGAAGCGCTGCACGCCCTGCTCATGGCGCACACGACGGCGCCGCTCCGGGACGACCTGGCGCTGATGCTGTGTCAGCCGGGCGTCCAGGCCCTGCTGCCGTCCGTTCCCGCGGTGTGCGAGCCGGGGGAACGGACGGGCGAGCCGGCCTGAGGGCCGGGCGGCCGCCGGGTCAGCCGCGGGTGAAGACCGCGACCGTACGGCCCGGGACGGTGAAGGTGCCGGCGCCCTTCTCGTAGGACGAGGTCCGTACGACCGGGTCGGCGCCCCGGGCCTGGACCGGATGGAGCGCGTACGGCTGCCCGGCCGCGTCCCGTACGGTCTGCGCCTGCCGGTCCGGCGTGGCGTTGAGGACCACGACCAGCCGGCCGAGGCGCATGGTGATCACGCCGGGCGTCTCGTCCCGACCCGACAGCGGGAAGGACAGCGCCCGCTGCACCTGCGCCCTGGTGGCCAGGCCGAAGTCCGGCTCGGTGGCGCGGATGCGGGTGAGGTCCCGGTACGCGGCCGAGGTGCCGGTGATCTCGTCGCAGCCGGGGCGCAGCGCGGGGTCGGCGAGCAGCGGACGCGCGTACGGCCACTTGTCCTTGTTGTCGGCGGCGGGCGGCAGGCCGCGCCCGAAGCCGTTGCCGTCGGCGCAGTTCCAGTGCAGCGCGTTGAACCAGTCGCCGCTGTCGAAGGAGTTGCGGTCCAGCGACTTGGAGCGCAGCAGGTCGGTGCCGGCCTGGGAGAGCGCCGGGCCCTGCGAGAGGGTGGCGGTGGCCAGCGCGAGGACCTGCATACGGGCCCGGTCGGCGGGCTTCGTACCCTGCGGGAGCTTGTAGGCGAGCGTGTCGTAGAGGGTTTCGTTGTCATGCGCGTCGGCGTAGGCCAGCGCGTCGCCGGGCGCCGCCGCGTATCCGGCGGGCGCGCCGTTGTAGTCGACCTGGGAGCCCGTGACGTGGCGGCCCGCGCTGTCGGTGAAGGTGTAGTCGGCGAGGCCGCCGGTCAGGCCGACCTTGATGAGGTCCTGGTAGTGCAGCAGCCGGGCGCGCTGTTCCTCGCGGGTGCCGTTGGCGGGCGAGGGGTTGGGGTCGGTGAACAGGCCGGAGGCGAAGCCCTGGACGCGCGGGTCGCCGTCGAAGGGGCCGCCGCCGCGCACCGCGTCGCGCGTGCGGTCGTCGAAGGTGGCGATGCCGGTCCCGGCCATGTTCTTCTGCGTCGCCTGCACGAAGCGGGCGTCGTCGGCGACCTCGCCGAAGTTCCAGCCCTCGCCGTAGAGGACGATCGCCTTGCCGTCCACGCCGTCCTTGCGCACGGTGAGGCCGTCCAGGGCCTTGCGCACGGCGAGGATGTTGGCCTTGGGGTGATGCCCCATCAGGTCGAACCGGAAGCCGTCGACCTTGTACCGCTTCGCCCAGGTGACGAGCGAGTCGACGACGAGCTTGCCCATCATGGTGTGCTCGGGCGCGGTGTTGGCGCAGCAGGTGGAGGTGGCGACGGTGCCGTCGTCCAGCAGCCGGTGGTAGTAGCCGGGGACGATGCGGTCCAGTACGGACCGGGGGTCCTGGCCGCTCGCGAGGGTGTGGTTGTAGACGACGTCCATGACGGTGCGCAGCCCGGCGCCGTTCAGGCCCTGCACCATGCGGCGGAATTCCACGGTGCGTGCCGTGCCGTCGGGGTCGGAGGCGTAGGAGCCCTCGGGGACGGTGTAGTGCAGCGGGTCGTATCCCCAGTTGTACGCGTCCTTCGCGGAGGTCTTTCCGACGCACTCCTGCTGTTTCTCGGAGTCCGGCGGGTAGGACGCGAGGTCACAGTCCGGCGCGGCCTGCCGGTCGCGGCGCTCGGGGACGGATCCGAAGTCGAAGGCGGGCAGCAGATGGACGTGGGTGGTGCCGGCGCGGGCGAGGGCGCGCAGGTGCTTCATGCCGTCGGAGGAGCGGTCGGTGAAGGCGAGGTACTGCCCGGGGTGCTTCGAGGTGCGGTCCGCGATCGAGAAGTCGCGGATGTGCAGTTCCTGGACGCGGGCGTACGAGCGCAGCGGCACCGCGGCCGGCTTCTTCAGCCGGTCCCAGCCCTCGGGGGCCAGCCGCGGGTCGGCGAGGTCGGTGACGAGGCTGCGCTCGGAGTCGGCGGTGAGGCCGGTGGCGTAGGGGTCGGTGACCTTGTTGGTGACGGTCTGCCCGGCGGCGGGCGCGAAGACGGTGACGGCGTAGCGGTACGGCTTGCCGGTCCAGCCGCGCTCGCCGCGCACGCTCCATACGCCGGTCCGGTCGTCGCGCGTCATCGGGACCGTACGGCCGTCCAGTTCGAGGGCGACGGTGCGCGCGGTGGGTGCCCAGACGGAGAGGGTGGGACGGCCGCGGTCGAAGACCGGGCCGAGCCGGGCGTCCGCCGCGGCCGTGCCGTACAGGTCGTCCAGGACGCCGGGGATCTGCACGCCGGTGGCCTCACGCAGGGTGCCGTCGGCGGCCCGGCGGGTGGCGACGAGGCGGTCGCGCAGCGCGGTGGCGGCTTCGGCGCGGTCGCGCGGGTCGACGGTGAAGGCCGGAAAGCCCGTCAGATGCGGGTACTTGGCGCGCTCGTCGGGGGTGAGGGCGCCGGGGGCGAGCCGCAGCCGCCGGTCGCCGTCGGGGCCGGATTCGAGCTGGAGGGTGCCGCCGGCCGGGTCGGGCGCGCCCTTCCAGACGACGGTGTCCCGGTCGATCCACTGGGCCTCGGCCTTGGCGGGGTAGGGCGGCGGGGCCGCGCTCGCGGGGGCGGCGCCGGGCAGGGCGGCGGCCGCCGCGGCGCAGAGCGCCGCGGCGAGCGCGGTGACGGTTCGGCGGAGGGTGCCGGTCACGGAGGTGCTCTCCTTCAGGGGATCAGCCACAGGTGCGGGCGCCGGCGTGCAGGGCGAGGGCGGTGTTCGGAGCGAGCGTGGCGGTGAAGCGGCCCGCGCCGTCGACCGTGACGGTCCGCCCGCTCTGCACGTCGCAGTAGTTCCCGGCGGGCAGCGAGGTCTGGAACGTACGGCTCAGCGCTGCCCCCTCGTGGTTGAGCGCGACGTACGCTTTGTCGCCGCGCCCGAAGGCGATGGCGTCGTTGCCGTTGTCCCACCAGTCGGTGACGGCGGCGCCGCGTGCGGTGTTGCGCAAGGCCACCATGGCCTTGATCTCGGGCCACTTGTGCTGGCACTTCCAGCCGTCCTGCCAGCAGGCGTTCACCGTGCCGCCGTTGGGCGGGCCCGCGTCGTTGTCGGTGAACTCGTAGCCGGAGTGCACGTCCGGGGAGCCGTACGGCCAGGCCAGCATGAAGACGTTGGCGAGGGTGTAGTCCGCGCCGTTCTTGTAGCTGAGCGTGGAGCCGTTGCGCTCGGTGTCCCAGTTGTCGACGAAGACGCCGGACTTGGCGCTCGCCATGTATCCCCAGCCCTCGCCGAAGTTCTTCAGGTACGCGAGCTTCTCGTTCTGGAAGACCCGCTTGAGGTCGCGGCCGTAGCGGAACTCCTGCACGTCCCCGTTGCCGAGGTACTCGCTCGGCGAGACGGCCTCGCCCTCGCCGTAGATGGCCTCCTGCTTCCAGTACACGCCGGGATTGCTCAACTGCCCTTTGATCGCGGCCAGGTCCTCGGCCGGTATGTGCTTGGCGGCGTCGATGCGGAGGCCGTCCACGCCGAGCGAGAGCAGGTCGTTGAGGTACTGCGCGAGGCGGGTGCGGACGTACGGCTCGCCGGTGTCCAGGTCGGCCAGGCCCACCAGCTCGCAGTGCTGCACGTTCCAGCGGTCCTGGTAGTTGCCGACCTGGGCGGTGCAGTCGTCCATGTCCTGCGGCTGGTAAATGCCGGGGTAGGTGTACTTGCTGTACGAGGAGCCGCCGGTGCCGGTGCCGGACCCGGCCGACATGTGGTTGACGACGGCGTCCGCGACCACCTTCACACCGGCCGTGTGGCAGGCGTCGATCATGTTCTTGAAGGCCGTGCGGTCGCCGAGCCGGCCGGCGATCCGGTAGCTGACGGGCTGGTACGAGGTCCACCACTGGCCGCCCTGGATGTGCTCGGTGGCCGGGGAGACCTCGACGTAGCCGTAGCCGGCCGGGCCGAGAGCGTCCTTGCACTCCCGGGCGACCGAGTCGTAGCGCCACTCGAAGAGTTCGGCGGTGACGTCCTTGGTGCCGGGCGGCGCGGCCTCGGCGGGCGCGCCGGCGGCCACCGAGGCGAGTGCCAGGGCGGCCGCCGCGGCAGAGCGAACCAGGGTTCTGCGGTGGGGCATGGTTCCTCCTGAGGGGGAGATCGAAGCCTTGCCCGGCAACGCGCCATTCCCGTAAGGCTGTTGCTGTTGTATCCGCCGTAATCCGTTGTTGCAAGACCTTACGCAAGACATTGCAACGGTGTTAACTTCAGCGTGCAGCACCCCGGTCCGGCCGGCCGGGGACCCGGCGTCACGCGGGTCCCACGCGCCCGGCCGGCCGGACCGGTCCCCCCGGGACCGGCCCCGTCGACCCCCGCACCACCAGCTCCGGCTGGAAGACGAACTCCGTGCGCTGTACGGGGTTTCCCTGGATCTCCTCGATCAGCGCGCCGACCGCCGCGGTCGCCATCGCCTGCACGGGCTGCCGGACGGTCGTCAGCGGCGGGTCGGCGAACGCGATCAGCTGCGAGTCGTCGAAGCCGACCACCGACAGCTGTCCCGGCACGGCGAGGCCGCGCTGCCGGGCGGCCCGCACGACGCCCAGCGCCATCAGGTCGCTGCCGCACACCACGCCCGTACAGCCCGCGTCCAGCAGCGCGGCGGCCGCCGCGTGCCCGCCCTCGACGCTGAACAGCGTGTGCTGGACGAGCTGTTGGGCCTCCCCCCGTGGCAGGCCGAACAGCTCCTCCATGACCGCGGTGAACCCCTCCGCCTTGCGCCGGGACGGCACGTACCGGGACGGGCCGACGGCCAGCCCGATACGGGTGTGCCCCAGCGCGGCGAGGTGGGTGACGGCCATCCGGGCCGCCGCGTGGTCGTCGGGCGAGACGAACGACGCGTGGACGTCCGCGTTGTAGCCGTTGATCAGGACGTACGGCACACCGCGCGCGGTGAGGCGGGTGTAGCGGGACGGGTCCGCGCCGGTGTCCGCGTGCAGCCCCGAGAGGAACACGATCCCGGTGACGCCCCGCGCCTCTAACTGCTCGACCAGCTCGTCCTCCGTCGCGCCGCCCGGCATCTGCGTGCAGAGCACGGGCGTGTAGCCGTGCCCGGCCAGCGCCTGCTCGATGATCTGCGCGAACGCGGGGAAGATCGGGTTGGTCAGCTCCGGGATGACCAGCCCGACCAGGCCCGCGCTGCGCCGCCGCAGCCGCACCGGACGCTCGTACCCGAGCACGTCCAGTGCGGCCAGCACCCGCTGCCGGGTGGCGCCCGCCACCCCGGTCCGCCCGTTGAGCACCCGGCTGACGGTCGCCTCGCTGACATCGGCCTGCGCGGCGATGTCGGCGAGCCTGGGGGGCAGCGTCACTCGGTCCACCACACGGCCGTGTCGGCGGCCAGCTCGTAGGCGCCGGTACGGCCGGGGATCTCCTGCGGCAGCGCGCCGCTGGACAGCAGCGGCCGTCCGGGAACGGCCACCCGCACGGCCTTTTCCGTGGTGTTCACCGCGCAGGTGAAGCCGCCGGGGCGGCGGAAGTGCAGCACGCCCTCGGGCGCCGGCCGCCACTCGACCGCGTCGCCCGCGCCGAGCGCGGGGTGCTCCCGGCGCACGGCGAGCGCGGTGCGGTACAGCTCCAGCGTGGAGTCCGGGTCCCCGGTCTGCGCCGCGACGCTCAGGGACGCCCACTCCGCCGGCTGCGGCAGCCAGCTGCCGCCGGTCCCGAAGCCGTACGGCGCTTCCGTACCGGACCACGGGAGCGGCACCCGGCAGCCGTCCCGCAGCCCGTCCTGCCCGTTCTCCTTGAAGAAGGAGGGGTCCTGGCGGACCTCGTCGGGCAGCTCGGTGACCTCCGGCAGCCCCAGCTCCTCGCCCTGGTAGACGTACGCGGAGCCGGGCAGCGCGAGCATCAGCAGGGCCGCGGCACGGGCGCGCCGCAGGCCACCGCCGAGCCGGGTGCGGTGGCGTACGACGTCGTGGTTGGAGAGCACCCAGGTGGTCGGCGCGCCGACCGGGCGCATGGCGTCCAGCGAGGAGTCGATGGCCTCGCGCAGGGCGGCCGCGTCCCACCCCGTGTTGAGGTAGTGGAAGTTGAACGCCTGGTGCAGCTCGTCGGGGCGCAGGTACAGGGCCGTGCGGTCGGCGCTGGGCGTCCACGCCTCGGCGACCGCGATCCGTTCCCCCGCGTACTCCTCCAGGACCTGCCGCCAGGAGCGGTAGATCTCGTGCACGCCGTCCTGGTCGAAGAAGGGCAGCACCTGGTTGCCGAGCAGCCTGAGCTGTTCGCCGTGGCCCATGTCGGGCAGCCCGGCCGCCTTGACCAGGCCGTGCGCGACGTCGACGCGGAAGCCGTCGACGCCCAGGTCCAGCCAGAAGCGCAGGATGGAGCGGAACTCGTCGCGGACGGCGGGGTGGTCCCAGTCGAAGTCCGGCTGCTCGGGGGCGAAGAGGTGGAGGTACCACTCGCCGTCCGGGAGCCGGGTCCAGGCGGGGCCGCCGAAGATGGACTCCCAGTCGTTGGGCGGCTGCTCGCCGTTCTCGCCGCGGCCCTTGCGGAAGTGGAAGCGGTCCCGGAGCGTCGAGCCGGGGCCTTCGGCCACCGCGCGGCGGAACCATTCATGCTGGTCGGAGCAGTGGTTGGGGACGATGTCGACGATGACGCGCAGGGCCAGGCGGTGCGCTTCGCGGATCACGGCCTCGGCGTCGTCGAGGGTGCCGAACATCGGGTCGATGGCGCGGTAGTCGGCGACGTCGTAGCCGGCGTCGGCCTGCGGCGAGGCGTAGAAGGGGCTGAGCCAGACGGCGTCGACGCCCAGCTCCTTCAAGTACGGCAGGCGGCCGCGGATGCCTGCCAGGTCGCCCATGCCGTCGCCGTTGCCGTCGGCGAAGCTGCGCGGGTAGACCTGGTAGATCACCGCGTCGCGCCACCAGCCGGTGGCAGGGGTGCCAGGAGTGGCAGGAGTGACGGCGTGCTGCTGTGTCATGTCATCCCTTGGTCGTGCCGGCGGTCAGGCCGGAGACGAGGTGGCGTTGGGCGAAGGCGAAGACGAGGGCTGCGGGCACCGCGACGATCACGGCGGCGGCGGTCATCGACCCCCAGTCGTTGTTGTACTGGCTGACGAAGGTCTGCAGGCCGCCCGCGAGGGTGAGGTTCTCCTCGCCGGTCATGAAGGCCGACGCGTAGGCGACCTCGGCCCAGGCCGTGACGAAGGTGTAGAAGCCGGTGACGGCGAGGCCCGGCCGGGCCAGCGGCAGTACGAGCCGCCAGAAGGTGCCGAAGGGGTTGAGCCCGTCGACCCGGCCCGACTCGTCGATCTCCACCGGGATGGTGTCGAAGAACCCCTTCATCATCCAGGCGCAGAACGGCACGGCGATGGTGAGGTACGTGATGACAAGCCCTGCCGGCTGGTTGAGCAGCCCCAGGCTCGCCATCAGGTTGTACAGCGGCACGATCAGCACGGCCACCGGGAACATCTGCGTGATCAGCAGCAGCCACATCAGCGGGCGCATCCCGGGGAAGCGGAAGCGGCTGACGGCGTAGCCCGTGGTGGCGGCGAGGAAGACGCCGAGGACGGTGGTCACGCCGACGATCAGCGTGGAGTTCCAGAACCAGGTCAGGAACGAGGTGTCGGCCAGTACATGGGTGTAGTTGGCGAGCGTGAAGTGGGTGACCGGCTCGGTCGTGAAGGCGTCGTCCTTCGGCTTGAAGGACGTCACCAGCAGCCACAGCGGCGGGAAGACCGCGACGGCGGCGGCGACGAGCAAGGTGGCGTGCAGGCCCGTGGAGGCCAGCGGGCTTCTCTTCCTGTCGCGCATGGTCACCACACCTCTCCCTGCTTGCGCAGCGCGCGCCGGTAGACGATCGCGACGGCCGAGAGCAGCAGCAGGATCAGCACGCCCCAGGCGGCCGACTCCGAGAAGTTGCGCGGGCTGTCGACGAAGGAGAGCCGGTAGGCGTACGTCACGAGGATCTCGGTGGCGTCGCCGGGCCCGCCCCGCGTCAGCAGGAAGATCACCGGGAACATGTTGAAGGTCCAGATCGTGCTGAGCAGGATCACCGTGCTGGAGACGGAGCGCAGGGACGGCACGGTGATGTTGCGGAACCGCTGCCAGGCGCTCGCGCCGTCCATCTCGGCGGCCTCGTACAGCTCGCCGGGGATGGACTGGAGCCCGCCGAGCAGCGCGACGAGCATGAAGGGCACGCCGAGCCAGACGTTGACGGCGATGACGGAGAGCTTCGCCCAGGTCGGGTCGTTGAGCCAGGGGACCGCGTCGATGCCGCCGCCCTGGAGGAGCTTGTTGAGGAGGCCGTTCTTCTCGTTGTAGAGCATCCGCCAGGTGAAGACGGAGATGAAGGCCGGGATCGCCCAGGGCAGGATCAGCGCGAGCCGGTAGAAGGTGCGGCCCTTCAGCTTCCGGTTGAGGAGGTTGGCGAGGACCAGGCCGAGGGTGAAGGTGAGCCCGACGCAGGCGACGGTCCACACCACGGTCCAGCCCAGCCGGCTCCAGAAGACGCTGTCGCTCAGCACGGCCTGGTAGTTCGCCAGGCCGGTGAACTTGTACGTCGCCGGGATGTGGTTCATGCCGATGTCCCGGGCGACGTTGGCCTCGGTGGCGTCGGTGAGCGAGAGATACAGGCCGCGGACCAGCGGGTAGCCGATGATGACCGTGAGGACGAGCACCACCGGGGCGACCATGGTCCAGGCGTACCAGTGGGTGCTCAGGGCCCGGCGGACGCGGCCGGGCGGCGCGGTGCGCGCCGCCTTGCCGGACGGCTTCGTGGGGGCGAGTACCGTCACTTGTAGTCCTTGAGCAGCTTCCGGTAGGCGTCACCGGTGTTCTTGGCGGCCTGCTCCGGGGTGGCGCCGCCGGTGAGGACCTTGTTCATCTGGACCTTGACGGGCTCGAAGAGCGAGTTGCCCTCGGCGATCCAGGGGCGCTCGACGGCCTTCTCGACCGCCGGCCGGAAGAACTTCACCATCGTGTTGTCCTTGACGGACGGCACGGCGTAGACGGACTTACGGGTCGGCAGCAGGCTCAGCTTCTCGGTGGTCTGCTGCTGGACCTTGGCGGAGCTCATGTACTTCACGAACTCATAAGAGGCGTCGAGGTTCTTGGACCCGGCGTAGACGGAGAGGTTCCAGCCGCCCTGCGGGGAGCCCTGGGCCTTGCTGCCGCCGGGGACGGGCGCGACGCCGAGGTTGCCGCGGTCCTTGAACTCCTTGCCGGCCAGCGCGCCCTCGATGTCCCAGGGCCCGTCGATCGCCATCGCGACGTCGCCGTCCTTGAGGGCCTTGAGCTGGTTCTCCTGGCCGTCGGTGGCGTCGGTGACGGCGGCCTTGGAGTCCACCAGGTCCTTGATCGTCTTGAACGCCCGGACGCCGGCCGGGTCGTCGATGGCGACCTTCTTGGTCTTGTCGTCGACCATGTCGCCGCCCTCGCCGTAGAGGTAGGGCAGGAACCAGTACGGGTCGTCGCCGCGCAGGTAGAGCGCGGTGGCGCCGGTCTTGCTCTTGATCTTCTTGGCCGCGGCCTGCAGTTCCTCGAAGGTCTTGGGGACCCCGACGCCCGCCTCCTTCAGCAGCTTCTTGTTGTAGAAGAGCCCGAGGGTGTCGATGACCTGCGGCGCGGCATAGGTCTTGGCCTTGAAGCGGGTGCTGCCGGCCGCCTGCTCCAGGAAGTCCTCGTTCTTGTCCAGCGCGGGGGTGTTGTCCAGCGGCGCCAGGTAGCCGAGGTTGGCGAAGTCCGCGACCCAGGCGACCTCGGTCCGCATCACGTCCGGGGCCCCGGAGTTGCCGCCGGCCGCGTTCTTGAACTTGGCGTTGGCCTCGCCGAAGGGGACGTTCACGTACTTGACGTCGACGCCGGGGTGCTCGCGCTCGAAGCCCTCGGCGAGCTTCTTGTACGTCGCCTTCTCGGCGTCGTTCGAGGTGTCCCAGAAGGTGACGGTGCCCGACAGTTTGCCGCCGCTCTTCTGGTCGCTCCCGCCGCCGTCACCGCCGCACGCGGTCGCCGTCAGTGCCAGACCCGCGACCAGCGCGGTGGCCGCTATGCCACGTCGCATGTGAACTCCTTCTGGAAAGCCCGAGATACGCCGAGATACGCACGAGGTACGTAGGAATTCGCCCGAGAGGGCGTCAGGAACGTAACAGCGGCGAAAAGAAACCGAAAGAGCTTGCGGCAAATTTCTGCAAGACCACCGGAAGATGTTGCAGCCCGGTTACCTCGACCCGTCACCCCCGGCCCGCCGGGGCGTTGATCATCAGTAGCCCGATCGACCGAAGGACGGCCGATGACCGATGAGCTGACCTTTCCCTCCCCCGCCGCGCCGCCGGCCCCGGACCGCCCCGGCACGGGCTGGTGGCGCGACGCCGTCATCTATCAGATCTACGTACGGTCCTTCGGGGACGGTGACGGCGACGGCGTCGGGGACCTGCCCGGCGCCCGCGCCCGCCTGCCGTATCTGAAGGAGCTGGGCGTCGACGCGGTGTGGCTGACGCCGTTCTACGCGTCACCGCAGGCCGACGGCGGTTACGACGTCGCCGACCACCGCGTCGTCGACCCCCTCTTCGGCACCCTCGCCGACGCCGAGGCGTTCCTGCGCACCGCCCACGACCTGGCCTTGCGGGTCATCGTCGACATCGTCCCGAACCACACCTCCGACCGGCACCCGTGGTTCCGCGACCCGGACCTCGCCCGCGAGCGATACGTCTTCCGGCCGGGCCGCGGCCCGCACGGCGAGCTGCCGCCCAACGACTGGGAGTCCGTCTTCGGCGGCCCCGCCTGGACCCGCACCGACCGCGGCGACTGGTACCTCCACCTCTTCGCGCCCGAACAGCCCGACCTGGACTGGGAGCGCCCCGAGGTGCGCGCGGAGTTCGACGCGATCCTGCGCTTCTGGCTGGACCGCGGCGTCGACGGCTTCCGCATCGACGTGGCGCACGGCATGGTCAAGGCGCCGGGCCTGCCCGACGTCGGCCGCCGCCAGCAGGCCCGCCTCATCGGCACCGACGTGCTCCCCTTCTTCGACCAGGACGGCGTGCACGAAATCCACCGCCACTGGCGCCGCCTGCTCGACTCCTACCCGGGCGAGCGCATCGGCGTCGCCGAGGCCTGGGCCCCCGACGCCCGCCGGCTGGCCCGCTACGTACGCCCCGACGAGCTGCACCAGGCGTTCAACTTCCACTTCCTGCAAGCGGACTGGGACGCCGCAGCGCTCCGCGCCGTCATCGACGACTCGCTGGCCGCCACCTCCCTGGTCGGCGCGCCCACCACCTGGGTGCTCTCCAACCACGACGTCGTCCGCCACACCACCCGGCTCGGCGGCCTCGCGCGCGCCCGCGCCGCCACCCTCCTCATGCTCGCCCTCCCCGGCTCCGCCTACCTCTACCAAGGGGAGGAGCTGGGGCTCCCGGAGGTCACCGAACTGCCCGACGCGGTCCGCCAGGACCCGGCGTTCTTCCGCGGCGACGGCCAGGACGGCTTCCGCGACGGCTGCCGGGTGCCGCTCCCCTGGTCCGGTACGCAGGCGCCGTACGGCTTCGGGCCCGGCGGGAGCTGGCTGCCGCAGCCCGCGGGCTGGGCGGAGCTGACCGTCGAGGCGCAGACCGGCACCCCCGGCTCCACCCTGGAGCTGTACCGTGCCGCGCTCGCCTGGCGCCGCGCGCTGCCCGGCCTCGGCGACGGGCGGATGAGCTGGCTGGACGCGCCGGACGGCGTACTGGCGCTGCGCCGGCACGGCTTCGTGTGCGTACTGAACACCCGCGCCCGGCCGGTGGAGGTGTCGGGCGCGGGCCGCCCGCTGCTCGCGAGCGCGCCGCTGCGCACCGAGGACGGCAGGGTGTGCCTTCCCGGCGAATCCTGCGCGTGGTGGGCAAGCCGGATCCCGACCGGTAAGGTCGCCTTCCATGACCGCGCGCCTGGCTGACATCGCAGCACAGGCGGGTGTCAGCGAGGCCACCGTCAGCCGGGTGCTCAACGGCAAGCCCGGCGTCTCCGCCACCACCCGCCAGTCCGTACTCGCCGCACTGGACGTCCTGGGCTATGAGCGCCCGGTACGCCTGCGGCAGCGCAGCGCCGGGCTGGTCGGGCTGATCACGCCCGAGCTGGAGAACCCGATCTTCCCGGCGTTCGCGCAGGTCATCGGCCAGGCCCTGACCCGCCAGGGGTACACCCCGGTGCTCGCCACGCAGACCCCCGGCGGCTCGACCGAGGACGAGCTGACCGAGATGCTGGTGGACCGCGGCGTGGCCGGCATCATCTTCGTCTCCGGGCTGCACGCCGACACCACGGCGGACATGGGCCGGTACGAGGCGCTGCGCGGCCAGGGCGTGCCGTTCGTCCTGATCAACGGTTACTCGGACAAGGTGCAGGCGCCCTTCATCTCGCCGGACGACGGCGTGGCGATCTCCCTCGCGGTCACCCACCTCGCGGCCCTCGGCCACGAGCGGATCGGCCTCGCGCTCGGCCCGCGCCGCTTCGTGCCGGTACAGCGGAAGATCGAGGGCTTCCTGCGCAGCATGCGGGAGCAGCTGGGGATGGCCGCCGACGAGGCCGCGGAGCTGGTGCAGCACTCCCTCTACACGCTCGAAGGCGGGCAGGCCGCGGCCGGCGCGCTGCTGGAGCGCGGCTGCACGGCGGTGGTCTGCGCGAGCGACATGATGGCGCTCGGCGCGATCCGGGCGGCCCGGCAGCGCGGCCTGGAGGTGCCCGACGACGTCTCGGTGGTGGGGTACGACGACTCCCCGCTGATCGCGTTCACCGACCCGCCGCTGACCACCATCCGGCAGCCGGTGCAGGCCATGGGGCAGGCGGCGGTGCGGGCCCTGCTGGAGGAGGTCGGCGCCGGCCTGCCGGAGGGCCCGCCGGAGTCGTCGCGGGCCCCGTTGCGTACCGAGTTCGTCTTCCATCCGGAGCTCGTGGTGCGCGGTTCGACGGCCTCGGCGCGGCGCACCGACCCCGACGGCGGTGGGGGTGCGGCGTCCCCCTACGGGGCGAGAAAGGCTGTCCAGGACCCGACTCCAGGATGATCGGGTCTCACCCGATTTCTGGCAGACTGTCGGGCTATGGGTGATGCCAACGCGAGGATCCTGGACGGCCGGACGAGCGCAGCACCGACACCCCCTGCGCAGCGTTCCGGCCCGCCTCGCGGACGGGCGGCCGCCGCCCGGGTGCGCGGCGTCGCAAGACCTCGACTGTGGTTCGAGATCCTGCTGATCGCGGTCAGCTACTGGACGTACTCCCTGATCCGCAACGCCGTGCCGGAGCAGAAGACGCAGGCGCTGAGAAACGCCGACTGGGTCTGGCGGGCCGAGCACAGCATCGGCATCGCGGTCGAACACACCGTCAATCACGCGATGAACGCCGTGACCTGGCTGATCGTCGCGATGAACTACTACTACGCCACGCTGCACTTCATCGTCACCGTCGGCGTCCTGGTCTGGCTCTACCGCCGGCACCCCGGCCGCTACGCCGCCTCCCGGCTGGTCCTCTTCCTCACCACCGCGGTCGCCCTGCTCGGCTACTACTTCTTCCCCCTCGCGCCGCCCCGCCTGATGCCCGGCGGGCACTTCATCGACACGGTCATGGTGCACGACACCTGGGGCTCGATGGCCTCGGGGAACCTGGCGAGCATGTCCAACCAGTACGCGGCGATGCCCTCGATGCACATCGGCTGGTCCCTGTGGTGCGGCCTCACCCTCGCGCTGCTGGCGCGGCACACGTGGGTACGGGTGCTGGGCGCGCTGTATCCCGTGCTGACCCTGCTGGTGATCGTCTCCACCGCCAACCACTTCTGGCTGGACGCGGTGGGCGGCGTGCTCTGCCTGGCGTTGGCCTTCGCAGCCGCCCACCTCTGGTACAAATCAAGCCGGTCCGGCGTTTGAGGACAGCCCGGCGAAGCCGGGCTCAGCGCATCAGCCCACCGCGCGGTGCACGACAAACCCACCGGTCATGGTGAGCGCCACCGGTGCCTGCCCCACCTCGTCGGCCGGGGCCTCGACCGGGTCCACGCCGAGCGCGGTGAGATCCGCCCGGAACCCGGGTGCGACGCGCCCCCCGTACGACTCCTCGCCAACGGCGAGCGCCGCGTGCGAGGTCATGCCCTCCAGCGCCATCTCCCCCGTCAGCGCCTGCTCGACGGTGACCGGCGCGGTCTCCGGCGACCCGGCCGGGCGGCGCAGCCGGGCGGTCGCGAGCACGCCCCGCGGGTCGTAGTGCGCGATCGGCCAGTCGGAGCCGAGGACCAGTACGGCGCCCGCGTCCCGCAGGTCGCGGCAGCGCCAGGCGCGCGCGGCCCGCTCCTCGCCGACCCGCTTGGACCACTCGTCGGTGTGGTCGGCGCGGGTGTACGCGGTGTGGGTGGGCTGCATGGAGGCGGCCACCCCGAGCGCGGCGAACCGCGGCAGCTGCTCGCTCGGCACGGTCTCGATGTGCTCGATGCGGTGGAGCCCGCGCTGCGCCGGGTCGCCCAGCGCCTCGACCGTGTCCAGGACGTGCCGGACCGCCGCGTCTCCGATGGCGTGCGTGGCGGTCCGTACACCGGCCCGCGCGAGGTGGTGCACGGCGCGGGTGTACGCGGCGGGATCCGGCCAGAACGCCTCGGTGCCCTGGCCGTGGCAGTCGGCGTGTTCCAGCCAGGCCGTGCCGCCCTCGACCGTGCCGTCCATGAAGAACTTCACGCCGCCCACCTGCCAGTGCCGCCCGGCCCGCCGCTGAAGCGCGATCAGGTCGTCCAGGCCCGCCGTGTCCGTGCCCGGCATGCACCAGGGCGCTCTCCGCAGCCGCACCGGCAGTTCGCCGTCGGCCTCGATGCCGGTCAGCAGGTCCAGTACGTCCTGGCCCTCCAGGTCCATGACGTGCGCGCCGGTCAGGCCGGTCGCCGCCATCCCGCGCAGCACGGTGAGCAGCCGGGTGCTCCGCTCGGCGGCGCCGGGGCGGGGCACCACGGGCAGCATGAGGTCCATCGCGGCGTGCTCGACGAGGTACCCGGTGGGCCGTCCGTCCGGGTCGCACACGATCTCGGCGCGCTGCGCGAAGGCGCGCGGCCCGTCGATGCCGGCGGCGGCCAGCGCGGGGCCCGTGGCCAGCGCGGAGTGCCCGTCGTAGAGGCGGAGGAAGGCGGGCACGCCGCCGAGGGCCGGTTCGATCAGGTCGCGGTGGACGGGCCGGCCGCCGAAGGTGTTGTGGTCCAGGCCGTATCCCATGACCCACGCGCCGCGGCCGGCCGCGCGCGCCGCGCCGGCGAGCGCGTCCCGCAGCGCGTCCAGGTCCCGGCAGCCGGAGAGGTCGAGTCCGGTGGCCATCTCGCCGCCCCAGACGGGGTGGCTGTGGCCGTCGACCAGACCGGGGGTGAGGGTGGCCCCGGCCAGGTCGATCACCTCGGTGTCCGGGCCGCGCCAGTCCCGTACGTCGTGCTCCTCGCCGACGGCGGCGATCCGGCCGTCCTTGACGGCGACGGCGCCCGCCCAGGGCCGGGCGGGATCGAGGGTGCGGATGCGGGCGCCGGTCAGGACGGTGTCGGCGGCGGCGCTGCGGGGCTCGGACACTGCTTCGGATCTCCTTGCGAAACGGGTGCGGGGGGTTGTGGCGGTGCGGCCGTCGTGGTCAGTCGGCGGGCTCGGCGGCGAACTCCGCGTACACCGCGGGGCGGCTGCGGCGGAAGCGCACGGCGATCAGGACGCCGACGGCGAAGGCGGCGGGGACGGTGAGGACCAGGGCGGTGTTGGTCGCGAGGGGGGCCGCGGTCATCAGCCCGATCTTGGCGATGACCAGCCAGAGCGCGCCCGCCATCAGCACGGTGGCGGCGATCGGCGCGATGAGCGTGCGCCAGCGGCCCTCCTGGTGCCGGATGCCGCGGAAGAAGAACGGGATGGCGACCGCGGTGATCCCCTGGAGGGTCAACAGGCCCAGCATTCCAGGAGTGTTCATCCACAGCAGCAGCTGCTGGTACGGGTCGGCGCCGGCGAGCGCGAAGCCCGCGACGACCAGCAGCGCGAGGATGCTCTGCAGCACCCCGGCGACGTACGGGGAGCGGTGCTTGGGGTGCACCCTGCCGAGCGCCGGCGGCAGCACGCCCTCCTGGGCGAGCGCCAGCCCGTAACGGTTGATCGCGTTGTGGAAGGCCAGCTGCGAGGCGAGGATGCTGGTCACGATGAAGACGTGCATCAGGTCGGCGGCCCACGCCCCGACGTAGTGCGTGGTGGCGGTGAAGAAGAGCCCGGCCGGGTCGGCGGCGATCGCCTTCAGGACCTTCGTGCCGCCGTACGCCTGGATGACGACCCAGACGCTGAAGGCGTAGAAGAGGCCGAGGAAGCCGACGGCGAAGTAGGTGGCGCGCGGGATGGTGCGGCCGGGGTCGCGGGCCTCGCGGCGGTAGATGGCGGTGGACTCGAAGCCGGTGAAGGCGGCGAAGGCGAAGGCCAGTACCGCCCCGGTGCCGGGTACCAGGACGTTGCCGGGGGTGAAGGAGTCCAGCGCCAGGCCCTCGGCGCCGCCGTCCAGCAGCACCCCGCCGGCCAGCAGCACGAGGATGCCGGTCTCGGCGACCAGCAGGACACCGAGCACCTTGGCGCCGAAGTCGATGGAGCGGTAGCCCAGGTACCAGATGACGAAGACGCCGCCGAGCGCGATCGGCGGCCAGGGCACATGAATGCCCCACAGGGCTTCGAGCGCGTCCTGGGTGCCGGTGGCGAGCAGTCCGTACACGCCGATCTGCATGCCGTTGTACGCGAGCAGGGCCAGCGTGGCGGCGCCGAAGCCGGCCGGGCGGCCGAGGCCCCGGGTGATGAACGCGTAGAAGCCGCCGCCGTGCTTCACGTGCCGGGTCATGGCGGTGAAGCCGACCGCGAAGAGGGCGAGGGTGGCACCGGCGAGGAGGTAGCCGACGGGGGCGCCGATGCCGCCGATGCCGATGGCGAGCGGCGCGACGCCGGCCATGACGGTGAGCGGCGCGGCTGCGGAGACCACGAAGAAGGCGATGTCGGCGACGCCGAGGGTGCCCTTGCGGAGGGCGGGGGCGCTCTCGCCGGGTGGTGCTGTGTCGTGCTGTGGCGACCCGTCGCGGGTCCCGGACTCTACGGCCATGCGCTCTTGCCCTTCTGCTGCGGGAGAGGGGTGGGGCGGTCCGGCACGTACACAGGTGGAACGGCAGCATGACCGCGGGCGAAAACCTAAAGCCTTTCGGTTTTCGGCAATGTAGTCGCCGCCGTACGATTCGGGAAGACCTCACGGGCGGGAGATCAGAACATGGGGCGGCCGCGGAAGGCCCTGCTGGACCGGGAGCGCATCGGTGCCACGGCGCTCGAACTCGTCGATGAAAAAGGCGACTTCAGCGTGCCGGAGGTGGCCCGCAGGCTGGGTGTGCAGACCGCCTCGGTGTACCACCATGTGGACGGCCGGGCCGGCGTGATCGAACTATTGCGGGAGCGCGTCACCGACGCCATCGAACTGGACACGCTGAGCGGCGTGCCCTGGGACACCGCCCTGGAGCGCTGGGCGCGCTCCTACCGGGCCGCCTTCGCCGCCCACCCGCGGACGATCCCGATGCTCATGACCTCACCGGTGCGCGCCCCGCGGGTGCTCGCGCAGTACGAGTCCGTGGCCGGGCTGCTGCTGGCCGCGGGCTTCCCGCCGGCCCTCGTGCTGCCGGTCATCACGGGGCTGGACAACCTCGTCCTGGGCTCGGCGCTGGACATGTCGGCGCCGGACACGATGTGGGACGTCGAAGCAGGCACCGCCGTGCCCCGCCTGGCGGCGGCACAGGCCGCCACCGGCCCGGACCGCGCCGACCAGGCATTCGACCTGACCCTGGCGGGGTTCCTGGAGTACTGCAGAAACCTGCGCCCCGTCAGGGGCGCGGGGAACTGCGCGAGCAACCACAGCGGCGCCGCGGACGGGCGCGGCGAGAACGGGGCAGACGGGGCGTCGTAAAGGGACTCACCCTCCGTAGAACAGCTCCTCGACGACCCCCCGCGCCCGCCGCGTGATCCGCCGATAGTCGTCGAGCATCTCCCCCACGTGCCCCTCCTCGTACCCGAGGTAGCGGCCCACCGCGGCCAGCTCCCGGCCGTCGCCGGGGAAGGTGTCGCCCGGGCGGCCGCGCACCAGCATCACCGCGTTGCGCACGCGCGTCGCCAGCACCCACGCCTCGTCCAGCGTCCGCGCGTCCTCCGCGCCGATCAGCCCGGCGTCCCGCGCCGCGGCCAGCGCCGGGCGGGTCCGGGTCGTCCGCAGCGCCGGCTCTTCGTGGCCGTGCCGCAGCTGGAGCAGCTGTACCGTCCACTCCACGTCGCTGAGGCCGCCGCGCCCCAGCTTCGTGTGCATCGTCGGGTCGGCGCCGCGCGGCAGCCGCTCGGACTCCATCCGCGCCTTGAGCCGGCGGATCTCGCGTACCGCGTCCTCGCCCAGCCCCGCGCGCGGATACCGCAGCGGGTCCACCAGCTCGGTGAACCGCCGCCCGACCTCCGCGTCGCCCGCGACCGGCTCGGCGCGCAGCAGCGCCTGGGACTCCCAGGTCAGCGCCCAGCGGCGGTAGTACGCGGCGTAGGAGGCGAGCGACCGGACCAGCGGGCCGGTCTTGCCCTCGGGGCGCAGGTCCGCGTCGATCACCAGCGGCGGGTCGGAGGAGGGCAGCTGAAGCAGCCGGCGCATCTCGTTGGCCACCCCGAACGCGGCCTTGGCGGCCTCCTGCTCGTCGGCCCCCTCGCGCGGCTCGTGCACGAACAGCACGTCCGCGTCCGAGCCGTAGTTCAGCTCGTGGCCGCCGAAGCGGCCCATGCCGATCACCGCGAAGCGGGTCGGCAGCGTGTCGCCCCACCGCTCGCGCACCGCGGCCCGCAGCGCGCCCGCGACCGTCGCGGCGTTCAGGTCGGTCAGCGCCGAGCCGACCGCGTCCACGGCCTGCCCGTGGTCCTCCTCGGCGGGACTGGCCTCCGTGCCGTACGCGCCGATCAGGTCGGCGGCCGCGGTGCGGAACAGCTCGCGGCGGCGCACCCCGCGGGCCGCCGCCACCGCCTGCTCCGCGCCGTCCGCGCGGCCGACCGCGGCCAGCACCTCCTGCTCCAGCGCGGCACGGGCGCGCGGCTTGAGGCCGTCCGGCGCGCCGAGCAGCGCGACCGCCTCGGGGGCACGCAGCAGCAGGTCGGGGGCGAGCCGGCCGGCCGACAGCACCCGGGCGAGGTTCTCGGCGGCCGCGCCCTCGTCGCGCAGCAGCCGGAGGTACCAGGGCGTCTTGCCGAGCGCGTCGGAGACCTTGCGGAAACCCAGCAGCCCGGCGTCCGGGTCGGCGGAGTCGGCGAACCAGCCCAGCAGCACCGGCATCAGGGTGCGCTGGATGGCGGCCTTGCGGGAGACGCCGGAGGCCAGCGCCTCCAGGTGGCGCAGCGCGCCCACCGGGTCCTCGTAGCCGAGCGCTTCCAGACGCTGCCCGGCGGCCTTCGCGGAGAGCCGGATCTCGCCCGGCTCCAGGACGGCGACGGCGTCCAGCAGCGGGCGGTAGAACAGCTTCTCGTGCAGCCGGCGCACCTCGCGCGCGTGCCACTTCCACTCCTTGCGGAGGGTGTCGACCGGCTCGGTGCGCATGCCGAGCGAGCGGGCGAGCCGGCGCAGGTCGTGCTCGTCCTCGGGCATCAGGTGCGTGCGGCGCAGCTTGTACAGCTGGATGCGGTGTTCCAGCGTGCGCAGGAAGCGGTACGCGGCGTCCAGCGCGGTGGCGTCCTGGCGGCCGACGTACCCGCCGGCGGCGAGCGCCTTCAGCGCGTCCAGGGTGGTGGCGCTGCGCAGCGTGGCGTCGCTGCGGCCGTGCACCAACTGCAGGAGCTGCACGGCGAATTCGACGTCCCGCAGGCCGCCCGGGCCGAGCTTGAGCTCGCGGTCGACCTGCCCGGCGGGGATGTTGGCGACGACCCGGCGGCGCATCTGGCGGACGTCGACGATGAAGTTCTCGCGCTCGGCGGCCTGCCAGACCAGCGGGGTGACGGCGTCGACGTACTCCTGCCCGAGGACGGGGTCGCCGGCCACCGTGCGGGCCTTCAGCAGCGCCTGGAACTCCCAGGTCTTGGCCCAGCGTTGGTAGTACGCGAGGTGACTGCTCAGGCTCCGGACGAGCGGGCCGTTGCGGCCCTCGGGGCGGAGGTTGGCGTCGACGGGCCAGATCGTGCCCTCGGGCGTGACGTCGGAGCAGACCCGCATCATGCGGGCGGCGAGCCGGGTCGCGGCCTGCAGCGCCGGGGCCTCCTCGACGCCGTCCTTGGGCTCGGCGACGAAGATGACGTCCACGTCGGAGACGTAGTTCAGCTCGTGGCCGCCGCACTTGCCCATGCCGATGACGGCGAGCCGGCTGACGGCCGCGTCCCCCGGCTGCTCCTCGGAGGCGATCTCCAGCGCGGCCCGCAGCGTGGCGGTGGCCAGGTCCGCCAGCTCCGCCGCGGTCTGCGCCACGTCGATCGTGCCGCACACGTCACGCGCCGCGATGCCCAGCAGCGCGCGCCGGTACGCGGCCCGCAGCGCGTCCTCCCGGGACAGCCCGGCGCCCCGCTCGCCCCAGACGCCCTCGGCGAGCGCCTGCTCGAACTCCGGGGTGGTGGGGTGCAGGTCGGCCGACTCGTAGGTGGCCAGCGACTCCCAGTCCCTGGGGTGCCGCACGAGGTGGTCGCCGAGCGCCTCCGAGGCCCCCAGCACGCCCAGCAGCCGGTCCCGCAGCGGCTTGGCGGTGACCAGCGTGGACAGCAGCCGCTGCTGGTCCTCCTCCGGCTGCGCCTCGGCCAGCCGGACCAGGCTCACGAGTGCCTGGTCCGGGTCGGCGGTGGCCCCGAGCGCTTCGAGGAGCACCGAGTCGGACCGTACGGAGGACAGTGCGGGGGCGTCCAGCAGCCGCCCGGCCGCCTGCGGATCGGTGAATCCGTACCGCAGCAGCCGGGTGAACGTGCTGCTCCGCCGTCCCTGCGGAGCGGGAAGTGCCATCGGGCGGGGGCCTCTCGGGTCAGAGCACAGGCAGCATCTTGCGCAGCTCGAAGGCGGTGACCTCCGACCTGTACTCCTCCCACTCCTGCTTCTTGTTGCGGAGGAAGAAGTCGAAGACGTGCTCGCCCAGGGTCTCCGCGAGCAGTTCGCTGCGCTCCATGAGGGAGATGGCCTCGCCGAGGTTCTGCGGCAGCGGCTCGATGCCCATCGCGCGCCGCTCGGCATCCGACAGGGCCCACACGTCGTCGTCGGCGCCGGCGGGGAGTTCGTACCCCTCCTCGATGCCCTTGAGCCCGGCGGCCAGCAGCACCGCGTACGTCAGGTACGGGTTGGCGCCGGAGTCGATGGAGCGCACCTCGACCCGCGTCGAGCCCATCTTGCCGGGCTTGTACATGGGGACCCGGATCAGCGCGGAGCGGTTGTTGTGGCCCCAGCAGATGTACGAGGGGGCCTCGCCGCCGGCGCCCGCCGGGCGGTTGGCGCCGCCCCAGATCCGCTTGTAGGAATTCACCCACTGGTTGGTGATCGCGGAGGTCTCCGCCGCGTGCCGCAGCAGGCCCGCGATGAAGGACCGGCCGACCTTGGAGAGCTGGTACTCGGCGCCCGACTCGTGGAAGGCGTTGCGGTCGCCCTCGAAGAGCGAGAGGTGGGTGTGCATGCCGGAGCCGGGGAACTCCGAGAACGGCTTCGGCATGAAGGTCGCCTGCACGCCCTGCTCCAGCGCGACCTGCTTCATGACCAGGCGGAAGGTCATGATGTTGTCGGCGGTCGAGAGCGCGTCGGCGTAGCGCAGGTCGATCTCCTGCTGCCCCGGCGCACCCTCGTGGTGGCTGAACTCCACCGAGATGCCCATGGACTCCAGCATCGTGATCGCCTGGCGCCGGAAGTCCATGCCGACGTTCTGCGGGGTGTGGTCGAAGTAGCCGGAGGAGTCGGCGGGGGTGGGCCGGCCGCCGTCCACCGGCTTGTCCTTCAGCAGGAAGAACTCGATCTCGGGGTGGGTGTAGAAGGTGAACCCGAGGTCGGAGGTCTTGGCCAGAATGCGCTTGAGGACGTAGCGCGGGTCGGCGTAGGACGGGGAGCCGTCCGGCATGAGGATGTCGCAGAACATCCGGGCGGTGCCGGGGGCCTCGGCGCGCCACGGCAGGATCTGGAAGGTGCCGGGGTCGGGCTTGGCGATCATGTCGGACTCGTAGACCCGCGCGAAGCCCTCGATCGCCGAGCCGTCGAAGCCGATGCCCTCGTCGAAGGCCTGCTCCAGCTCGGCGGGGGCCACCGCAACGGACTTCAGGAAGCCGAGCACATCGGTGAACCACAGCCGTACGAAGCGGATGTCGCGCTCCTCCAGCGTGCGGAGCACGAACTCCTGCTGCTTGTCCATGTTCACCAATCCTTGCAGGTCGAACGGCCTGTCCACGCCCATCGCCCTGAGCGGGGCGCGGCACGCCAGTATCGCGTGCGGGGGTTACCGTCACATTACGTTGTCGCGGCCCCTTCGGGCAGGCCCGGGGGCCGTACGGGGTTTCGCGTTCCCCGGCGGTTCCGGCCAAACCCTTGACGCGCCCCTGACAGCGGTGTCCGGGCGGTGGGACGCTGCCTCTGCACATCGCTGTACATCCGCTCCGCTCCGGGCCGCCGGCCGGCGGTCCGTACGTCGTGGTCCGCGCACCCGCGGGACCATCGCATCAGGGGGTACGCGTGAGACACACCGTCCAGGGCACCGGCACCGGCACCGGCCGGCGCCACCGCTCCCGCACGTCCGGCGCCGCGATATCCGGCCGGGCGTCCGCCCGGATCACCGCCGCGGCGCTGCTCGCCGCCGGCACCCTCTGCGCCACGGCGCTGCAGGCCCCCGCGGCCGGCGCCGCCGAACCGCCCGGCACCTCCGCCGCGCAGAACGCGAAGAAAGCGGCCGCCTTCTGGACGGCGGACCGTATGCGCGCGGCGAAGCCGCTCGATCTGCTGTCCGGCGCCCGGAAGAAGCTCACCGCCGCGGCCGCCCGCGCGGCGTCCGGCCCGCCCGCGCACGCCGTGCCGCGCGGCAAGAAGGCGGCCGTGCCCCCGTCCCTGCCATTACCCGCCGTGACGTCCTTCCCGCAGGCCGGCGGCCCGTGGACCGGCGGCGGCAAGGTCACCAGTACCACCGGCCGGGTCTTCTTCACGTACAAGGGCCGCCAGGCGTCCTG
This sequence comes from Streptomyces sp. NPDC026301, assembly GCF_055567935.1. Classification (NCBI taxonomy): domain Bacteria; kingdom Bacillati; phylum Actinomycetota; class Actinomycetes; order Kitasatosporales; family Streptomycetaceae; genus Streptomyces; species Streptomyces sp. NPDC026301. Next base: position 50,059 of record NZ_JBVHPN010000028.1, read on the forward strand.
CTCCGGTGACGCGGTGAACAGCAAGAACGGCAGTACGGTCCTCACCGCGGGGCACTGCGTGAAGCTGGAGGGCGCCTGGCACACCAACTGGGTCTTCGTGCCCGGCTACAAGGACGGCCAGGCACCGCACGGCAAGTGGGCCGCGACCAAGACCCTCTCCACCCCGCAGTGGACCGCGAGCGAGGACATCAATTACGACGTCGGCGCCGCGGTCGTCGCCCCCGTGGACGGCAAGCGCCTCACCGACGAGGTCGGCGGCCAGGGCGTCGCCTTCAACACCGGCTACCTCAAGAAGATGTACGCGTTCGGCTACCCGGCCGCGGCCCCCTACGACGGCAGCAAGCTCATCTACTGCAGCGGCACCACCATCAAGGACCCGACCTTCTCCAAGGACCACGGGCTGGCCTGCAACATGACCGGCGGCTCCAGCGGCGGGCCGTGGTTCACCCAGTTCGACGAGGCCACCGGCACCGGGCTGCAGTCCTCGGTGAACAGCTTCGGCTACACCTTCCTGCCCAACACGATGTTCGGTCCGTACTTCGGCGACGACGCGAAGGAGCTGTACAACCGGGCGCAGGGGAGCTGAGCCCTCCGCAGCGGCGGGGCGGGCCCCGAAACCGGCGGCACAGACCCGGGACCCGCCCCGGCAACACCCCCGGAACACGACCGCCCCACATAACGTCAGTACGACGATTACACTCGGCCGCGTGCCTCAACTTCGCCTCGCTCTGCATCAGACCGATTTCTGTGTGGGCGACATCGCCCGGAACGCCGAGACGATCGTGCGCCGTACCCGGGAGGCAGCCGGGCAGGGCGCGCATCTGGCGGCGTTCCCCGAGATGGCGCTGACCGGCTACCCCGTCGAGGACCTCGCGCTGCGGCCCTCCTTCGTCGAGGCGAGCCGTAGCGCGCTGCGCGCCCTGGCCGCCCGGCTGGCCGACGAGGGCCTCGGCGAGACCGCCGTCGTCACCGGCTATCTGGACCGCTGCGACCGGGCCCAGCCGCTGTACGGGCGGCCCGCCGGTGCCCCGCAGAACGCCGCGGCCGTGCTGCACCGCGGCCGGGTCGCGCTCACCTTCGCCAAGCACCACCTGCCCAACTACGGCGTCTTCGACGAGTACCGCTACTTCGTGCCCGGCGACACGCTCCCCGTCGTCCGGCTGCACGGCGTCGACATCGCCCTCGCCATCTGCGAGGACCTGTGGCAGGACGGCGGCCGGGTGCCCGCGGCCCGTACCGCCGGTGCCGGGCTGCTGCTGTCCATCAACGCCTCCCCGTACGAGCGGGACAAGGACGACACCCGGCTGGAGCTGGTGCGCAAGCGCGCCCAGGAGGCCGGCTGTACGACGGCGTATCTGGCGATGACCGGCGGCCAGGACGACCTGGTCTTCGACGGCGACTCGATCGTGGTGGACGCGGCGGGCGAGGTGCTCACCCGCGCCCCGCAGTTCACCGAGCGGTGCCTCCTCCTCGATCTGGAGCTGCCGGCCGCGGCGCCCGAGCCGCCGTCCGGCACCGTCGACGACGGCCTGCGCGTCGACCACGTCACCCTCTCCGACAGCCCGCTCCCGGCCTACGACCCGCTGCCGCTGCCCGCCGAGGCGCCCCGGCTGGACGCCTCCGAGGAGATCTACGGCGCGCTGGTGATGGGCCTGCGGGCGTACATCACCAAGAACAATTTCAGCAGCGTGGTGATCGGCCTCTCCGGGGGCATCGACTCGGCGCTGGTCGCGGCGCTCGCCGTGGACGCGCTCGGCCCGGAGCACGTGCACGGCGTCTCCATGCCGTCCCGGTACTCCTCCGGGCACTCCAAGGACGACGCCGCCGAACTGGCCCACCGCACCGGACTGCACTACCGCACGGTCCCCATCGGGCCGATGTTCGACGCGTACATGGGAGCCCTCCCGCTCACGGGGCTGGCCGAGGAGAACCTCCAGTCCCGCATCCGCGGCACGACGCTGATGGCGATCTCCAACCAGGAGGGCCACCTGGTCCTCGCCCCCGGCAACAAGTCCGAGCTGGCGTGCGGCTATTCCACGCTCTACGGCGACTCCGTGGGCGCGTTCGGCCCGATCAAGGACGTCTACAAGACGGTCGTCTTCCAGCTCGCGAACTGGCGCAACCGGGCGGCCGTCGCCCGCGGCGAGACCCCGCCCATCCCGGAGAACTCGATCACCAAGCCGCCCAGCGCGGAGCTGCGCCCGGGCCAGGTCGACACCGACTCCCTCCCCGACTACCCCACCCTCGACGCCATCCTGGACCTCTACGTCGACCGCGATCTCGGCCACGCGGAGATCATCGCGCGCGGCTTCGACCCGGAGCTGGTCACGCGCGTCCTCCGGCTCGTCGACACCGCCGAGTACAAGCGCCGCCAGTACCCGCCGGGCACCAAGATCTCCGCAAAGGGCTTCGGCAAGGACCGCCGCCTCCCGACCACCAACCGGTGGCGGGAGGGGTGAGCGCCGCTGCTTGAGCCCTCCTGGTACCGGCGCTTGACCTCAAGTGCGCTTGAGGCAGCAGGCTCGGGTCATGACCACATCACAGGACCACGCCGAGATCTCCCTGCTCGTCAGCCGCTTCTTCCGCGCCCTGGACGAGCGCAAGTTCGACGCGGGGTGGGCCCGCTCCTACGTCACGGACGACGTCCGTACGGTGACGCCCATCGGTACGGCCGAGGGCGCCGACGTGGTGCGACACACCGAGGAGGCGATCGGGCGGTTCGCGCGCACCCAGCACGTCTCCGCCGATGTCCTCGTCGACGCCGACGCCGCGTCGGAGGAGGCCACCGCGTCCTGGAACGCGCTGATGACCCACGTGCACCACCCCGCCACCCTGGAGCGGCGCGGCCCTGGGGCCGACCCCCTGTTCACGGTCGGCGGCCGCTGGGAGGCCCGCCTGCGCCGCACGGCGGATGGCTGGCGGATCTCCCGGATGGCCGTCGAGGCGATCTGGACCACGGGGCAGCCCCCGGTCCTCCCCGAGGGCGTGGAGCCGGTACTGCCCCGATGACCCGGCACGGTCATCCGGCCGCCGGAAGCGGGACGCGCCGCGGAAACGGGAACGGCCGGCGGGACGCCACGGGGGCGCCCCGCCGGCCGGGCCGTCGGAACCGCGGTGCTCAGCCGAGCCGGGCAGGTTCGTGGCGGGCCTTGTCGTCGCTGGTGGCGATGATGCGGGAGCGGCCGGGGTCGCGGTCCATGACACCGGCCGTCACCGCGATGGCGAGGCCGACGACCGCGAGGACCGCGCCGACGAGGGTCGGGGAGGTCCAGCCCCAGTGCGCGGCGATCGCGACGCCGCCGAGCCAGGCACCGCCCGCGTTCGCGAGGTTGAACGCGGAGTGGTTGGAGGCGGAGGCGAGCGTCGGGGCGTGCTCGGCCTTGCGCATGACCAGCATCTGCAGGGGCGTGGTGGTCATGAAGCCGACCGCGCCCAGGACGACGACGGTGACCAGGGCCGCCCACTTCACATGCACGGTGAAGTCGAAGACGACGAGCGTGACGGCCAGCGCGCCGAGCGAGCCGTACAGGGTCGGGCGCAGCGCCCGGTCGGTCAGCGGGCCCGCGGCGAGCGCGCCGAGGGTCATGCCGATGCCGAAGAGGGCGAGCACCACCGGGACGGTCGACTCGGTGAAGCCGGTGACCTTGGTCATCATCGACGCGAGGTAGCTGTAGACGGCGAAGACGCCCGCGAAGCCGAAGACCGCGGTGAGCAGGCCGAGCAGTACCTGGCGGTTGCCCAGCGCCCGGATCTCCTGCCTCACGCCGTTCTGCTCGTCGCGCGGCACGTACGGGACGAGCTTGGCCAGCGAGGCCATGGCGACCAGCCCGATGGCGGCGACGACCAGGAAGGTCGCGCGCCAGCCGAGGTGCTGGCCGAGCAGGGTCGCGGCGGGCACGCCGACGATGTTGGCGATGGTCAGGCCGAGGAACATCGTGGCGACCGCGCGGGCCTGCCGGCCTTCCTTGACCAGCCGGGCGGCGACGACCGCCCCGACACCGAAGAACGCGCCGTGCGGCAGACCGGCCAGCAGCCGGCCCGCGATGAGCATGCCGAAGTTCGGGGCGAGCGCGGACGCGAGGTTGCCGGCCGTGAAGACCGCCATCATCAGCAGCAGCATCCGCTTGCGGGGGATGCGCGAGCCGAGCGCGGTCAGCAGCGGGGCGCCGATGACGACGCCGAGGGCGTAGGCGGAGACGAGGTAGCCGGCGGTGGGCACGCTGGTGCCCAGGTCGTTCGCGACGTTGGGCAGCAGGCCCATCATCACGAACTCAGTGGTGCCGATACCGAAGGCCGAGATCGCGAGCGCGAGCAGAGCCAAGGGCATGAGTGACCTTTCAGGATCAAAGGGGCGCGCCCGTAGTGGCGCGCGGAGACAGGGACAGCCTTAAGTTCTCTACGGGAACAAAGTCTCTCAGGAAATTCATTCCGCCGCGCGAACGGGACGTTACGGGCGGAAGTCCTGGGCCCGATGAGGGGAAAATGAGGGAAACGCGGCGGGGGGGGGGGGGGGGGGGGGGGGCCCCCCCCCCCCCCCCCCCCCCCCCCCCCCCCCCCCCCCCCCCCCCCCCCCCCCCCCCCCCCCCGAAAAGGGGA
>NZ_JBVHPN010000029.1:0-52119 GCF_055567935.1 Streptomyces sp. NPDC026301
GCGATAGAAGGTCGGCCCGTAGTAAAGCCAGTAGAATAAGCCAGCTCTTACTGATAAAAGAGAAACTACACCCCCCTCTCCCCCCCCCTCCCCCCCCCCCCCCCCCCCCCCCCCCACTGCTCGTACGGATCCGCCATCAGTCCTGCGGCTCGACCCCCGCGCGTACCAGGCCGTACGCGTACGCGTCGTCCAGTGCCTGCCAGGACGCGGCGATCACGTTCTCCGCGACGCCCACCGTCGACCACTCGCCGCGGCCGTCGCTGGTGGAGACCAGGACCCGGGTGATCGATCCCGTGCCGAGCGCGCCCTCCAGGATGCGGACCTTGTAGTCCACCAGCTCCAGCTGCCCCAACTGCGGGTAGATCTGCTCCAGCGCCACCCGCAGCGCCCGGTCCAGCGCGTTGACCGGGCCGTTGCCCTCCGCCGTGGCCACTATCCGCTCGCCCTTGGCCCACAGCTTCACGGTCGCCTCGTTGGCGTGCGTGCCGTCGGGGCGGTCCTCGACGATCGCGCGCCAGGACTCGACGGTGAAGTACCGCAGCGGCCGGCCCTGCACCTCCTCGCGCAGCAGCAGCTCGAAGGAGGCGTCGGCGGCCTCGTAGGTGTACCCCGCGAGCTCGCGCTCCTTGACGCGCTCCACGACCCGGCCGACCAGCTCGCGGTCCTCGCCGAGCTCTATGCCGAGCTCCTTGCCCTTGAGCTCGATGGAGGCGCGGCCCGCCATGTCGGAGACCAGCATCCGCATCGTGTTCCCGACCAGCTCGGGGTCGATGTGCTGGTACAGGTCCGGGTCGACCTTGATCGCGGAGGCGTGCAGGCCCGCCTTGTGCGCGAAGGCCGAGACGCCGACGTAGGGCTGGTGGGTGGAGGGCGTGAGGTTCACGACCTCGGCGATGGCGTGCGAGATCCGGGTGGTCTCGGCGAGCTTGCCCTCGGGGAGGACCTTGCGGCCGTACTTGAGCTCCAGCGCGGCGACGACCGGGAAGAGGTTGGAGTTGCCCACCCGCTCGCCGTAGCCGTTGGCCGTGCACTGGACGTGCGTCGCGCCCGCGTCGACCGCCGCCAGGGTGTTGGCCACCGCGCAGCCGGTGTCGTCCTGGGCGTGGATGCCCAGCCGCGCGCCGGTGTCCGCCAGTACGGTCCGCACCACCGCGGTGACCTGCGCGGGAAGCATGCCGCCGTTGGTGTCGCAGAGGACCACCACGTCCGCGCCGGCCTCACTCGCGGTCCGTACGACCTTCTTCGCGTAGTCCGCGTCCAGCGCGTAGCCGTCGAAGAAGTGCTCGCAGTCCAGGAACACCCGGCGGCCCTGCGCGCGCAGGTACGCGACGGTGTCGCGGATCATCGCCAGGTTCTCGTCGAGGGTGGTGCGCAGCGCCAGCTCCACGTGCCGGACATGGGACTTGGCGACCAGCGTGATCACCGGGGCCTTGGACTCCAGCAGGGCCGCGACCTGCGCGTCGTCCTCCACTCGCACGCCCGCCTTGCGGGTGGCGCCGAACGCCACCAGCTGCGCGTGCCGGAAGGGGACCTCTTCCCGCACCCGCTGGAAGAACTCGGTGTCCCGGGGGTTGGCGCCGGGCCAGCCGCCTTCGATGAAGCCCACGCCGAAGTCGTCCAGGTGGCGCGCGATCGTCAGCTTGTCCGCCACGGTCAGGTTGATGCCCTCACGCTGCGCGCCGTCGCGCAGCGTCGTGTCGAACACATGGAAATCGTCGGACAACGATGCGTCGGAGGTGTCCGTCATGCTGATCTGGCTCCTGTCGGGATCTTCGGTCTACCGGAATGACCGGTGCCACCGTCCCCCTATGATCCCTCGCGCTCCGTTCCCGGTGGCGGGTGGGCCGGGAAACGAAAAAACCTCTCGCGGGTGCGAGAGGTCTGCGCGCGGGTCTGGGACGACGGTGCCGCGCCGTACTGGGTTTCGTACGGGGCGGTCACTGCGGACCGGCGCGCCTGCTGCCAATAATCATGGCGAACGAGAGCATGGGGGCAGTCTTGCACGAATCACCCCCGGCGGAAGGGCCGTCTCAGAATGCGAACGGCCCTCCCTTCGGGCTTGTCCTCACACGCCGGACGGGCTTGAGACTGCCTGGCCCTCGCCCGTCTTGTCCTTGGTGACCCGGTGCAGGTCGATCGTCCGGGTCTCGCGCATCGTCAGGTAGACGATCAGGGAGACGGCCGCGCAGCCGGCGACGTACCAGTAGTAGCCGGATTCGATGCCGCCGTTCTTGAACCACAGGGCGACGTACTCGGCGGTGCCGCCGAAGAGGGCGTTGGCGATGGCGTACGGCAGGGCGACGCCGAGGGCCCGGATGCCGGTCGGGAACAGCTCGGCCTTCACGCAGGCGTTGATCGAGGTGTAGCCGGTGACGACGACCAGGGCGAGCAGGGCGAGGCCGAGGGCCGGCCAGAAGGAGCCGGCGTGCCGCAGCAGCGTCATGATCGGCACGGTGAGGAAGGTCGAGCCGATCGCGAAGGTGATCAGCAGCGGGCGGCGGCCGATCCGGTCGGACAGCTTGCCGGCCAGCGGCTGGATGCACATGAAGATGAAGAGGGCGCAGAAGCTGACCAGGGAGGCGGTCGGCTTGTCCAGGCCGGCGCTGCCGGAGAGGTACTTGGTGAGGTAGGTGGTGTACGTGTAGTACGCCACGGTGCCGCCCATGGTGAGCGCGATGACGAGGAACGCCTCGCGCTTGTGTGCCCACAGCGCCTTGAGGGTGCCGCGTTCCGGGTCGGCGTTGGCGCTGTCGTCCGCGGCGTAGACCTCGGTCTCCAGCATGTTGCGGCGCAGGTAGAAGACGATGGCGGCGCCGAGCGCGCCAATGATGAAGGGGATGCGCCAGGCCCAGCTGTGCAGTGCGTCCTCGGACATGGTGCGCTGCAGGATGATCTGCAGGCCGAGGCCGAGCAGTTGGCCTGCGGTCATGGAGACGTACTGGAAGCTGGAGGCGAAGCCGCGCTGTCCGGGCGCGGAGGCCTCGGTGAGGTAGGTGGCGCTGGCCGCGTACTCGCCGCCGACGGAGAGGCCCTGCAGCATGCGGGCGACGAGGAGGACGGCGACGCCTCCGTAGCCGGCGACGCCGTAGGTGGGGGCGACGGCGATGAGGACGGCGGAGGCGGACATCAGGGTGACGGTGAGCGTGAGGGCGGCCTTGCGGCCCTTGCGGTCGCCGACGCGGCCGAGCAGCCAGCCGCCGACGGGCCGCATGAAGAAGCCGACCGCGAAGACGCCCATGGTGTTCATGAGGTTGGCGGTCTCATTGCCCTTGGGGAAGAAGGAGTCCGCGAAGTACACGGCGAAGCTCGCGTACACGAACCAGTCGAACCATTCGACCATGTTGCCGGCCGAGCCGACCCAGATCTTCTTCCATTGCTCTCGTCCCATAGCTGGTCACGGTGCCGGACCTGGGACTTCACGGCAAGGGTGCACCAGGCAACGATCAGGCGACGTTGTGTGCGTTACGTTCCCGGGGCGGCGTCCGCCGGGGTCAGCGCGTCGTCCAGGAAGTCGCTCACGTGGCTGAGTACGTCGTCGCGGCTCAGGCCGGGGAGGCCGACGACGAGGTGGGTGCCGAAGCCGTCGAGCAGGGCGCGGGTGCGGGTGGCGAAGCGTTCGGCGTCCACGGGCCGCAGTTCGCCCTTGGAGGCGCCTTCGACCAGCAGCGCGACCAGGTCGCGGTGCCAGGCGAGTTCCAGGTCGAGCTGGCGTTCGCGGGTGGGGTCGTCGGCGTTCTGGGAGCGGTTCCAGACCTCCAGCCACAGGGTCCAGCGCGGGTCGCGGTGGCCTTCGGGGAGGTAGAGGTCCACCAGGGCGTCGATGCGGGCGCGGGCGGGGACGCGGCGGGCCAGCTCGGCGCGGCGCTGCGCGCCGAGCTGTTCCTCGCTCCACTGGAGGGTTTGGAGCAGCAGCTCGTCCTTGGTGCCGAAGTAGTACAGGATGTGGCCGCTGCTCATGCCGACCTCGCGGCCGAGTCCGGCCATGGTCAGCCGGTCCAGGCCCTCCTCCGCGATGGTGGTCATGGCCGCGGCGAGCACCTGCTCGCGCGGCTGGCTGAGCCGCCGCCGGGGACGGCGCTCGGGACCGGGCACGGGGACCTCCTGGACCGGCTGGTCGGGTCTGCTGGTCAGACCTTGGGCTGCTGCTGGGTGATGCAGTGGATGCCGCCACCCGCAGCGAAGATCGTACGGGCGTCGACGAGGGTGACCGTACGGTCGGGGAAGAGCCGGCGGAAGATGCCGGCCGCGTGCTCGTCGCGCGGGTCGTCGAAGCCGCAGAGCACCACGCCGTCGTTGCAGAGGTAGTGGTTGATGTAGGAGTAGTCGACGAATTCGCCGTCCTCCTCGATGACGGTGGGCGCGGGGACCTCGACGACCTCCAGCTGCCGGCCGCGTGCGTCGGTGGCTCCCTGGAGGAGCTTGACGATCTCGGCGCAGACCGCGTGGTCGGGGTGGGCGGGGTCGGGCTGGGTGTGTACGACGACGGTACCGGGGCGGGCGAAGGCGGCGACGATGTCGACGTGGCCGCGGGTGCCGAACTGGCCGTAGTCGGCGGTCAGTCCGCGCGGCAGCCAGATGGCCTTGGTGGTGCCGAGGAAGGCGTGGATCTCGGCCTCGACCTCTTCGCGGGTGCGGCCGGGGTTGCGGCCGGGGTCGAGCTGGACGGTCTCGGTGAGCAGGACGGTGCCTTCGCCGTCGATGTGCAGGCCGCCGCCCTCGTTGACGAGGGGGGTGGGGTAGCGGCGGGCGCCGGCGAGGCCCGCGACCTCTTCGGCGATCTTCGCGTCGTGCTTCCAGCTCGCCCAGTCCTGGGCGCCCCATCCATTGAACACCCAGTCGGTGGCGGCGAGTTGGCCGTCGCCGGTGAGGAAGGTGGGGCCGATGTCGCGCATCCAGGCGTCGTCCAGCTCGCGCTCGACGATGTCGATGTCCGGGCCGAGCAGGCCGCGCGCGGCGGCGGTCTGGCCGGGGCCCGCGACGACGGTGACCGGCTCGAAGCGGCGTATCGCGCGGGCCACCCGTGCCCAGGCGACGCGTGCTTCGGAGAGGGTGCTGCCGCCCTCCTCGCCGAAGGTGAAGTTGGCGCCGGGCCAGGCCATCCAGGTGCGCTCGTGCGGCGCCCACTCGGGGGGCATCGTGTAGCCGTCGGCGGCCGGGGTCGCCCCGGCGGAGGGCAGGGGAAGCGTCGTCATGGGCTGCGTCCTTGCAGGTGGGAGGGGAGGGCGAGAGGCCGGCGCCGCCACCTGGTGAGGGGTGGCAGCGCCGGGACCGCCCGAGGCAGGGACGTGGCCCCGGGCGGGGTGCGGGGGCCGGAGGGACGCTCCCTCCGGCTCGGAGGAACGAGCCGCCGCTGCGGCTCACGGGAAGCGGTGGCTCAGAGGAAGTACAGCCGCGAGAGCGACACGTACTCGGCGGGGTCGGAGCGCATCGGGGCGCCGTCCAGCGTGACCAGGCCGCTGTCGCCGTCGACCTGCACGCTGCCGACGCGGTCGTTCAGCAGCAGGTCGCGGGGGCCGATGCCGCGGGTGCCGCGGACGGCGACGCGCCGGCGGCGGGTGGGCAGCGAGTCGAAGGCCCGGCCGGGCGAGCCGGCCGCGACCGCGGCGCCGGAGACGAAGGCGACGGACAGGTCGGCGGCGGTGGCGCCGTGCGCGCCGAACAGCGGGCCCATGACGAGCGGTTCGCAGGTGTCGGTGGCGGCGTTGGGGTCGCCGGTCACGCCCCACGCGGGGAACCCGGACTTCAGCACCATCTGCGGCTTGGCGCCGAAGTACCGCGGCTGCCACAGCGAGATGTCGGCCATCTTGCCGACCTCCAGCGAGCCGATCTCGTGCGAGAGGCCGTGTGCGATGGCGGGGTTGATCGTGAGCTTGGCCATGTAGCGCAGTACGCGCGCGTTGTCGTCGTGCGCGCCGTCGCCCTCCATGGGGCCGAGTTCGGCCTTCATCTTCCCGGCCATGGCGAAGGTGCGGCGTACGGTCTCGCCGGCGCGGCCCATGCCCTGGGCGTCGGAGGAGGTGATGCCGATGGCGCCCAGGTCGTGCAGGACGTCTTCGGCGCCCATCGTTCCGGCGCGGATGCGGTCGCGGGCCATGGCCGCGTCGCCGGGCAGGTCGGTCTTCAGGTCGTGGACGGAGACGATCATGCCGTAGTGCTCGGCGACCGCGTCCCGCCCGAAGGGCAGGGTGGGGTTGGTGGAGGAGCCGATGACGTTTTCCACGCCGGCCATCTTCAGGACGTTCGGTACGTGTCCGCCGCCGCAGCCCTCGATGTGGAAGGCGTGGATGGTGCGGCCGTCCAGGACGGAGAGGGTGTCCTCGACGGAGAGGCACTCGTTGAGGCCGTCACTGTGCAGGGCGACCTGGACGTCGTGTTCCTCGGCGACGCGCAGGGCGGTGTCCAGGGCGCGGGTGTGCGCGCCCATGTCCTCGTGGACCTTGAAGCCGGAGGCGCCGCCCTCGGCGAGCGCCTCGACGAGCGGGGCGGGGTCGGAGGACGAGCCGCGGGCGAGGAAGCCGATGTTGACGGGCCAGGCGTCGAAGGAGTTGAAGGCGTGCCGCAGGGCCCAGGGGGAGTTGACGCCGACGCCCCAGACGGGGCCGAACTCCTGGCCGATGATCGTGGTGACGCCGGAGGCGAGGGAGGCCTCCATGATGCGCGGGGAGAGCAGGTGGACGTGGGTGTCGACGGCGCCCGCGGTGGCGATCATGCCTTCGCCGGAGACGATCGAGGTGCCGGTGCCGACGACGACGTCGACGCCGTCCATGGTGTCGGGGTTGCCGGCCCGTCCGATGCCGCTGATGCGGCCTTCGCGGATGCCGATGGAGACCTTGCGGATGCCCTGTACGGCGTCGATGACCAGGACGTTGCTGATGACGACGTCGCAGGTCTCGCGGACGGCGGCGGCCTTCAGGTGGAGTCCGTCGCGGGCGGTCTTGCCGAAGCCGGCGAGGAATTCGTCGCCGGGCTTCTGGGCGTCGGACTCGACGCGTACGACGAGGCCGGTGTCGCCCAGTACGACCCGGTCGCCGGCGCGCGGGCCGTGTACGGACGCGTACTCCTGCGGATCGATGGTCATGCCCGCTCCTCCTCGGTCTCCGCCCCCAGGTAGCCGCAGGCCGCGGCCCGCCGCAGTGCTTCTTCCTTCGCCCCCGGGGCGTCCAGTGGCCCGTCCACCAGGCCCGCGAAGCCGATCGCGATCCGGTCGCCGCCGATCGGTACGAGGCCGACGGATTCCTCGGCGCCCGGGTCGAAGCGCTGGGAGGAGCCGGCGGGGACGTTCAGCCGCATGCCGTAGGCGGCGGCGCGGTCGAAGTCGAGCCGGGGGTTGGCCTCGAAGAAGTGGAAGTGCGAGGTGACGCTGACCGGGACGGTCGCGGTGTTGCGGACGCGGACGGTCAGTGCGGGCGCCGGGGCCTCGTCGGCGGGCCCCGGCAGTATCGCGCCGGGCGCGGCGTCGCCCTGCGAGCCTCCGCCGATCGGGTCGCTGACCACGGCGAGCCGGGAGCCGTCGTCGAAGACCGCTTCGACGTGCACCTCGGTCACCACGTCGGCGACGCCGGGCAGCACGTCGTCCGGGCCGAGGACCGCGCGGGCCGCCGCGATGGCGTCGGCCAGCCGGCCGCCGTCCCTGGCCGTCTCGCAGACCGTGTCCGCGACGAGCGCGGTCGCCTCGGGCACGTTCAGCTTCAGGCCGCGTGCCCTGCGCGCTCTCGCCAGCTCGGCCGCGCCGAACAGCAGCAGCCGGTCGCGCTCGGTCGGGGTCAGCCGCATGCCACCACACCTCCTGATCGATTAGAGCGACACTCTAACCAAGGAAAGCCGGTGCCCGAAAGGGTTGACCGGGCACAGGGGTATGGGTCACATTGAGCGCCGCTCAAAAAAAGCGGAACGCCACTCACCGGAGCGGTACCGCCCAGCACTCGTCCGGCCTCTCAGAGGAGCCCTCTCATGCCGATCGAACAACGCGGAGTCGACACGATTCCCGACGAGGAGCGCACCAGCCGCCCCCGCGACCTCGTCTCCATCCTGCTCGGCTCGAACCTCGCACTCGGCGTGGTGATCTTCGGCTGGTTGCCGGTCTCCTTCGGGCTGGGCTTCTGGCCGTCGGTGACCTCCCTCACCGTGGGCACCCTCGTCGGCACGCTGCTCACCGCGCCGCTCGCGCTGGTCTCGCTGCGCACCGGCACCAACCTCTCCACCAGCAGCGGCGCGCACTTCGGCGTGCGCGGCCGGCTCGTCGGCTCCGTCATCGGCCTGCTGCTCTCGCTCGGGTACACCGCGCTCACCCTCTGGGTCGGCGGCGACGCCGTCGTCGGCACCCTCGCCCGGCTCATCGGCCTGCCCGACGGCGGCGCGAGCTACGCGGCCGTGTACGCGCTGCTCGCGGTCTGCACCGCGGCCGGCGCGGTCTACGGCTACAAGCTCCTGCTCCGCCTCTCCCGCGTCCTCGCGCTCGGCATGACCGCGATCCTCGTCATCGGCCTGTTCGCGTACGCGCCGCACTTCACCACCGCGGCGCCGCACGGCACCTCGTACCTGCTCGGCGGCTTCTGGCCCACCTGGCTGCTCGCGGTCGTCTCGGCCGGCCTGAGCGGCCCCATCGCCTTCATCACCCTGCTCGGCGACTACACCCGCTACATCTCCCCGCGCCGCCACAGCTCCCGCAAGGTCTTCCTCGCCACCTGCCTCGGCCTGGTCGCGGGACTGCTGGTCCCCCAGCTCTTCGGCACCTTCACCGCGCTCGCGGTCGGCGCGGCCGACGACTACGCCGGGCCGCTCGTCGCGGGCGCGCCCTTCTGGTTCCTCGCCCCGCTCTTCCTCGCCGCCTCGGCGGGCTCGGTCGGCAACGCGGGCCTGATGCTGTACTCCATGGGCCTGGACCTGGACGCGATCCTGCCGCGCGCCACCCGCACCCAGGCCACCTACGTCGTCGCCGGCGTCTCCACGTTCTTCGTCTATCTCGGCCACTTCGCCTGGGACGCGCAGGACGCGATGACCTCCTTCGTCCTGCTGCTCACCGCGGTCGGCACGCCCTGGGCAGTGCTCACCGTCATCGGCTTCTTCCGCTGCCGCGGGGTCTACGACTCCGAGGCGCTGCAGGTCTACAACCGCCGCTCCCGGGGCGGCCGTTACTGGTACACGGCGGGCTGGAACGTGCCCGCGACGGTGACCTGGGCGGCCGGCTCGCTCGTCGGCCTGGCCGCGGTGGACACCCCCCTCTACACCGGCCCGCTTGTCCCCTACACCGGCGGCATCGACCTGTCGTTCCTGCTGTCGGCGCTGGTCACGGCCGTGCTGTACGGGGTGCTGACGCGCCGCCCGGCGGCGGTGCCCGCGGCCGTGGCCCCGGTGGAGGAGGCGCCGGCGGAGGTGTCCTAGCCGTCCGGGCCGTACGGGAACGTACGACGACGGGCCGCCCCGGACGCGCGTGCGTACGCGTCCGGGGCGGCCCGTGGCAGCCGGTGCGGCGGCGGGATCAGCCCAGGGGGTGCATCCAGCCGTGGGTGTCCTGCGCCGTGCCGCGCTGGATGTCCAGCAGCGCCTCGCGGAGCTTCATGGTGACCTCGCCGGGCTCGCCGCCGCTCTGGGTCCACTCGGCGCCCTTGCGCTTGACCGTGCCGACGGGCGTGATGACCGCGGCGGTGCCGCACGCGAAGACCTCGGTGAGCGTGCCGTTCTCGGTGTCGGCCTGCCACTGGTCGATGGAGACGCGCGCCTCCTCCGCCTCGTAACCGAGGTCACGGGCGACCGACAGCAGCGAGTCACGGGTGATGCCGGCGAGCAGCGAACCCGTGAGCGTGGGGGTGACGATCTTGTTGCCGTACACGAAGTACAGGTTCATGCCCCCCAGCTCCTCGACCCACTTGTGCTCCACCGCGTCGAGGTAGGCGACCTGGTCGCAGCCCTTCTCGGCGGCCTCGGCCTGGGCGAGCAGGGAGGCGGCGTAGTTGCCGCCGGTCTTGGCGTCGCCCATGCCGCCGGGGACGGCGCGCACCCGGTCCTCGGACAGCCAGATGGAGACGGGCTTGACGCCGCCGGGGAAGTAGGCGCCGGCGGGCGAGGCGATCACGAGGAAGAGGTACTCGTTGGCGGGCTTCACGCCGAGGCCGACCTCGGAGGCGAACATGAAGGGGCGCAGGTAGAGCGACTCCTCGCCGCCGTGCGCGGGCACCCAGTCGCGGTCCTGCCGGACCAGCGCGTCGCACGCCGCGATGAAGGTCTCGACGGGCAGCTCGGGCATGCCCAGGCGGCGCGCGGAGCGCTGGAAGCGCTCGGCGTTGGCCTCGGGGCGGAAGGTGGCGACGGTGCCGTCGGCCTGGCGGTACGCCTTCAGCCCTTCGAAGATCGTCTGCGCGTAGTGCAGGGTCATGTTCGCCGGGTCGATCGAGAGCGGCGCGTACGGAACGAGCTGTGCGTCGTGCCAGCCGCGGCCCTCCGTCCACCTGATCGTCACCATGTGGTCGGTGAAGTGCCGGCCGAACCCGGGGCCGGCCAGGATCTTCTCCCGCTCGGCGGCGGGCAGTGGGTGCGCGGAGGGCTTGAGCTCGATCGTGGGCGTCGTCATGAGTGCTGTCCTTCACCGGTGTGGTTGTGGTGGCCGCGCGCGCATGACATCCGGTCTGTCGGTGGACGTCCGAGCTTCCCCTGGCGGGCCCCACGTCCGATTATCGCTCGGGTGGGACCGCGGAGAGGAAGGAGGTGGCGTACTGCGCGTGCGCGGCCTGTGGTCGATGGTCGCACCCAACCGCCGAGTAGCCCAGCGGCCGGGCGCCTGAGGGGCGCTGCCGCTGGGCTACAGGAACAGCTTTCAGCTGTTGTGTGGGAGCAGCGGCGTCAGCCGGCTACTCGGCCGGCGAGCGCGTCGCCGATCTCGTCGGTCGTGCGCGGCGTGCCGTCACGGCCTTCGAGGTCCGCGGCGACGGCCTCCTCGATGCGGGCGGCCTCGGCCTCGTGGCCCAGGTGCCGCAGGAGGAGCGCGACGGAGAGGATCGTCGCGGTCGGGTCGGCCTTGCCGGTGCCGGCGATGTCCGGGGCCGAGCCGTGGACGGGCTCGAACATGGACGGGAAGGCGCCCGAGGGGTTGATGTTGCCGGAGGCGGCCAGGCCGATGCCGCCGGTCACGGCAGCGGCGAGGTCGGTGAGGATGTCGCCGAAGAGGTTGTCGGTGACGATGACGTCGAAGCGCTCCGGCTGCGTGACGAAGAAGATCGTCGCGGCGTCGACGTGCAGGTAGTCGGTGGTGACCTCGGGGTACTCCGCGCCGACCTTGTCGAAGATCTTCTTCCACATGTGGCCGGCGTGGACCAGGACGTTGTTCTTGTGGACCAGCGTCAGCTTCTTGCGCGGACGGGCCTTGGCGCGCTCGTAGGCGTCGCGGACGACCCGCTCCACGCCGTAGGCCGTGTTCAGGCTGACCTCGGTGGCGACCTCGTGGGGCGTACCGGTGCGCAGGCTGCCGCCGTTGCCGGTGTACGGGCCCTCGGTGCCTTCGCGGACGACGATGAAGTCGATGTCCGGGCGGCCGGCCAGCGGGGTGCTGGTGTTCGGGAAGAGCTTCGACGGGCGCAGGTTGACGAAGTGGTCGAAGGCGAAGCGGAGCTTCAGCAGCAGGCCGCGCTCCAGGACGCCGGAGGGCACGGACGGGTCGCCGATGGCGCCGAGCAGGATGGCGTCGTGCTGCTTGAGCGACTCCATCTCGGCGTCCGGCAGCGTCTCGCCGGTCGCGTGCCAGCGCTTGGCGCCCAGGTCGTACTCCTGGGTTTCCAGCTTCACGTCCTGCGGGAGGACGGCCGAGAGGACCTTCAGGCCCTGGGCCACGACTTCCTGGCCGATACCGTCACCGGGGATCACTGCGAGGCGAATGCTGCGAGACATGCCTGGACCCTACTCTTCGTCCCATGGGTTGACACCCGGTGTCCGGCATACGGACATGTGGAGATTCGGTCAGCCGCAGTTCACCTTGTATACGCCATCCGGTTTCCGCGCGATGCGAGGTTCACGCCATGGCTTCCCGTGAGACCCCCGCCTCCCCCGACATCCCGCGCTTCGGCATCCCCGAGCGGCTCGCCGCCCGCATGTCCATGGCCGAGCAGCACGAGTACCTGCGCACCAAGCTGTCCCGGCGCGGGCTGCTGCGCACCTCCGCCGCCGGTGCGGGCATCGTCGCGGGCAGCGGTCTGCTCGGCTCCACGGCGGCGTGCGCGTCGCCGCGCTCCACCACGCTGCTCTCCGCGCCCGCCACGGCCGCGGTGGACGGCTCGATGGTGGCGCCCTTCGGCCGGCACCTGCAGTTCGGCGCCGACCCGAAGACGCAGATGCGGGTCTCCTGGCAGGTGCCGTTCGCGGTGAAGCGGCCGTATCTGCGGGTGGGCCTGAAGCCCTGGGACCTCAGCCGCAAGATCGAGGCGGAGGTGCGGGACCTGCACACGCCCGCGCTCACGAAGAAGCTGCCGGCCGTCGACCAGTACTACCTGCACGCCGCGCTGGACGGCCTCAAGCCCGGCACGACGTACTACTACGGCGTCGGCCACGACGGCTTCGACCCGGCCGACGCGCGCCACTTCTCCACCGTCGGCACCTTCCGCACGGCTCCCGCGCGGCCCGAGAAGTTCGTCTTCACCGCCTTCGGCGACCAGGGCGTCAGCTACGACGCGCTCGCCAACGACCAGCTGATCCTGGGCCAGAACCCCTCCTTCCACCTGCACGCGGGCGACATCTGCTACGCCGACCCGGACGGCCAGGGCTCGGAGGAGGACACCTACGACGCGCGGGTCTGGGACCAGTTCCTCGCCCAGACCGAGACGGTCGCCAAGTCCGTGCCGTGGATGGTGACGACCGGCAACCACGACATGGAGGCGTGGTACTCGCCGAACGGGTACGGCGGCCAGAACGCCCGCTGGTCCCTGCCGGGCAACGGCCCGGACGCGAAGCACGCCCCCGGCGTGTACTCCTTCGCCTACGGCAATGTCGGCGTCGTCGCCCTGGACGCCAACGACGTCTCGTACGAGATCACCGCCAACACCGGGTACACCGCCGGCAAGCAGACGAAGTGGCTGGACCGGCGCCTGGGCGAGCTGCGCGCGGACCGGAGCATCGACTTCATCGTGGTCTTCTTCCACCACTGCGCGTTCTCCACGACCGTCTCGCACGCCTCCGACGGCGGCGTGCGCGACGCCTGGCTGCCGCTCTTCGAGAAGCACGGCGTGGACCTGGTGATCAACGGCCACAACCACATCTACGAGCGCACCGACGCGATCAAGGGCACCTCCGTCTCCCGCGAGGTGCCGGTCGGCGGCAGCGTGGACTCCGCGCGCGAGGGCATCGTGTACGTCACGGCGGGCGGCGCGGGCAAGGCGCTGTACAAGTTCCCCGTGCCGGACAGCTACGAGGGGCACGTGAAGGACCTGGACGAGGTCGAGACGTACCACTGGACCAAGGGCGGCGGGAAGGACACCGAGAAGGTGGCGTGGTCGCGGGTGCGCTACACCGGCTTCTCGTTCCTCGCGGTGGAGGTCGAGGCCGGCCACCGGCCCCGGATGAAGGTCACCGCCCTCGCCGAGACCGGCGAGCGCATCGACCACTTCGACGTGGAGCGCACCGCGCGCACGCCCCGCTAGACGGCTTCCGAGGGCTCGCTCTACCGGCGGGGCGCCGCGAAAGCGGCGTCCCGCCGTCTCAGATAGTAGGAAGCCCAAGTAATTGTGCAGACAGCACGGCTCTCCTGTCCTACTTTTGTAGAAGCCGAACGTCTCGCTCCACCCAGCGAAGGCGGCTCAGGCCGGCGCGCACGCACAGGTGACCCCTGGCGCGACCTGGCTCCGCCCGCTCCGGCGTCGCATTCCGTTTTCTCGGCATCTCGGGGATCGATCAGAGGAGAGACGTGGCCATGGCCGAAACCGCTGCCCCTGCCCGCAGGATCCGTCACCGCGTGCGCACGTCCGGCGAGACCGACCGCAGGAACGCCGCCGCTGCTCTGCAGCGCGCCCTGGACCGCCGCGACAACGGCGGCGCGACCGGGCACTGAAACGAAAAGGGGCGCGCGGCCCACGCCGCGCGCCCCTTTTGCCTATGCCCCGGGCGTCAGCCCATGTGGGGGTAGCGGTAGTCCGTCGGGGCGACCATCGTCTCCTTGATGGCGCGCGGGGACATCCAGCGCAGCAGGTTGAACTTCGAGCCCGCCTTGTCGTTGGTGCCCGAGGCGCGGCCGCCGCCGAAGGGCTGCTGGCCGACGATCGAGCCGGTCGGGCGGTCGTTGATGTAGAAGTTGCCGGCCGCGAAGCGGAGCTTCTCGGAGACCTCGGCGACGACCTGCCGGTCCTTGGCGAGCACGGCGCCGGTCAGCGCGTACGCCGAGGCCGACTCCATCTGCTCCACGGTCGCGTCGAAGTCGGCGTCCTCGTAGACGTGGACCGCGATGATCGGGCCGAAGTACTCGGTCTTGAAGACGTCGTTCTCCGGGTCCGAGCAGGCGATGACGGTCGGGCGGACGAAGTAGCCCACCGAGTCGTCGTACGTGCCGCCCGCGACGATCTCACAGGTCGGGTCCTGCTTGGCGGCGTCGATCGCGGCCTTGTTCTTGGCGAAGGAACGCTCGTCGATGACGGCGCCGATGAAGTTCGACAGGTCGCTCACGTCGCCCATGGTCAGGCCCTCGACCTCGGCGGCCAGCTCGTCCTTGAAGCCGTTCTCCCAGGTGGAGCGGGCGATGTAGGCGCGCGAGGCCGCGGAGCACTTCTGGCCCTGGTACTCGAAGGCGCCCCGGGTGATGGCGGTCTTCAGGATCGCCGGGTCCGCGGTCGGGTGCGCGACGATGAAGTCCTTGCCGCCGGTCTCGCCGACCAGCCGCGGGTAGGAGCGGTACTTCTCGATGTTCTCGCCGACCGACTTCCACAGGTACTGGAAGGTCCTGGTCGAGCCGGTGAAGTGGACGCCTGCCAGCTCCGGGTGCGGCAGCGCGACCTCGGAGACCTCCTTGCCGTCACCGGTGACGAGGTTGATCACGCCCTTGGGCAGACCGGCCTCCTCCAGGAGCTGCATGAGCAGGATCGCGGAGTGGGTCTGGGTGGGGGACGGCTTCCAGACCACCACATTGCCCATGAGGGCGGGGGCGGTGGGCAGGTTGCCGGCGATCGCGGTGAAGTTGAACGGCGTGATCGCGTAGACGAAGCCCTCCAGCGGGCGGTGGTCCAGGCGGTTCCAGACGCCGTTCGGCTGCATGGGCGGCTGCTCCTGGAGCAGCTCGCGCGCGAAGTGCACGTTGAAGCGCCAGAAGTCCACCAGCTCACAGGGCGCGTCGATCTCGGCCTGCTGGGCGGTCTTGGACTGGCCGAGCATCGTCGAGGCGGCGATCGTCTCGCGCCACGGGCCCGACAGCAGGTCGGCGGCCTTCAGCAGGATCGCCGCACGGTCGTCGAAGGACATCGCGCGCCAGGCCGGGGCCGCGGCCAGCGCCGCGTCGACCGCCTCCTGCGCGTCGGCCTTGGTGGCGTTGGCGTACGTACCCAGCACGGCCTTGTGGTTGTGCGGCTGGACGACGTCGAAGCGCTCACCGCCGCCCATCCGCTTCTCCCCGTTGATCGTCATCGGGAGGTCGATGGGGTTCTCGGCGAGCTCCTTGAGCTTCGCCTCCAGGCGGGCGCGCTCCGGGGAGCCGGGGGCGTAGCCGTGCACCGGCTCGTTGTACGGGGCGGGGACGTGGGTCACAGCGTCCATGGCGGCCGTGTCTCCTTCTGTCGGGTGCGGGTGCGGAGTCTGGGGTGCGGGCCGGTCCGGGGGCGGGGCCGGCCCCGGGGCGTCAGCCGCGGGTGAGCAGCGAACGGGCGAAGAACGCGAGGTTCGCGGGGCGCTCGGCGAGCCGGCGCATGAAGTAGCCGTACCAGTCGGTGCCGTAGGCGATGTAGACGCGCATGCGGTGGCCTTCCGCGGCGAGCCGGCGGTACTCGCCCTCCCGGATGCCGTAGAGCATCTGGAACTCGTAGTCCTCGTTCTTGCGGCCGGCGCGGAAGGCGAGGTCCTGGGCGATGGCGACCATCCGCGGGTCGTGCGAGCCGACCATCGGATAGCCCTCGCCCGCCATCAGGATCTTCAGGCAGCGGACGTACGCCTTGTCCACCTCGGCCTTGTCCTGGAAGGCGACGGTGGCGGGCTCCTTGTACGCGCCCTTCACCAGCCTCACCCGTGAACCTTCCCCGGCCAGCGCGCGGCAGTCGTCCTCGGTGCGGAAGAGGTAGGACTGCAGGACGGCGCCGGTCTGCGGGAAGCGCTCGCGCAGCTCGCCGAGGACGGCGAGGGTGGAGTCCACGGTGGTGTGGTCCTCCATGTCCAGGGTGACGGTCGTGCCGATCGCGGCGGCGGCCTCGACGACCGGGGTGACGTTCTTCAGGGCCAGCTCGTGGCCGCCGGGCAGGGCCTGCCCGAAGGCGGAGAGCTTGACCGACATCTCGGCCCGGGTGCCGAGGCCGAGCGGCGTCAGGCCCTCGACCAGCTCCAGGTAGGCGTCGCGGTTGCGGAGCGCCTGCGCGGGGTCGGTGATGTCCTCGCCCAGCACGTCCAGGGTGACCTCCAGGCCGGAGTCGGCCAGGGAGCGGACGGCGGGGACGGTGTCGCCCAGGGTCTCGCCCGCGACGAAGCGGTCGACGACGGGGCGGGTGACCGGCGCGGCCGAGACGAGACGGCGCATTTTGTCGCTGCGCGCTGCGGCGAGGATCACGGGACCCAGCACGGGACACCTCCACGGTTCACGGATGACAGATGCCGGGCACGCGGGGCGCCGGCAGGTCGAGCCACCAGAAACGTAAGTTTCACGGTACGTCGGCAGCCATCGACAGCTGTCACGCCTTCGTGTCCGGGATCTCAGACAGATGTATGAGAATGTGCCGTGACAGCTGACGCAGAGGTGACCGGAGAGGAGCCAGGCGGGGCATGCCAGGGGACTACGAGCAGCTGGTGGACGAGATCTCGGCGGCGCTGGGCGCGCCCGCGACGCTGGAGGACCGGGACTTCCGGCTGATCGCGTTCGGCGCGCACGAGGGCGACGACGACTCGATGATGGACCCGGTGCGGACCCGGTCGATCCTGCAGCGCCGGTCCACGGCGGCGGTCCGCGCCTGGTTCGAGGGGTTCGGCATCGCCCGCGCCAAGTACGCGCTGCGCATCCCGCCGGACCCGGCGGCCGGGGTCTTCAAGGGCCGCATCTGTCTGCCCGTGCGCCACCACGGCATCGTGCACGGGTACGTCTGGCTGCTGGACGACGGGCACCTCAGCAATCTGGAGCTGGGCGGGCGCGGCACGCCGCCCGATCCGCGCATCGAGCAGGCGATGGAGACCGCGGCGCGGATCGGCGCGCTGCTGGCGGCGGAGGCCCGGGCCGGTGCCGAACTGGGCGATCTGCTGCGGGAGTTGCTGCTGAGCGGCGCGTCGGAGCGGCAGGGTGCGGCCGAGGCGCTGCGCGGCGCGCTGCGGCCCGGTGCGGCCGAGGCGTCGCTCGCGCTGGTCGCCGTGGCGCCCTGGGACACCTCCGACACCGACGCCGCGCCGCTGCCGGGTCTGCCGGGGCTGCTCGCGGCGAGCGCGATGCCACCGGGCGCCGCCGGGGCCGCCGGGCCGGACGCGCGCCCCGGCGGGCCGCCCGGCGCGGGGACGCGGCCGGGGGCACCCGGGCACACCCTTGCGGCCCTCGTACGCCTGCGGACGGCCGGGGGGCTCGCGCCCGCGCACTCCGCCGCCGAGCACCTGCTGCGCTCGCCGCGCGCCGGGAGCGGTGCCGCCGCCGGCATCGGGGCGGCGCGCGAGGCGCTGACCGAGCTGCCCGGCGCCTGGCGCGAGGCGCTGGCGGCGGCCCGGGCCGCGCGGGCCGAGCCGCGGCTGGGCCCGGTCGCGCAGTGGGATGCCATCGGCGCGTACCGGCTGCTGACCGGCCTGCCGGCCGACCGGTCCGATGAAACGATTCGCCCGCTGCTCTCCCCCGCCCACGCCGAACTGGCGCGCACCGCCGAGGCGTTCCTGGACTGCGCGGGCCAGGCGAGCCGCACGGCCCAGGCCCTCGGCATCCACCGCCAGACGCTCTACTACCGCCTGGGCCGGGTCGAGAAGCTCACCGGCCTGGACCTGGACGAGGGCGCCGACCGCCTGCTGCTGCACATGGCGCTGAAGTCGGCGCGGCTGTGAGCCGGTTGCTGCGCGGCGACGTACCGGGTCAGCCCAGCTGGGCCTTGACGTGCTCGAGAACCTCGTTGAACTCCTTCGTCGGGGAGAAATCCAGGTATTCACAGTCCTCAAGTGCCGCCGGGGCGTGCCCGGGCGCCCAGTAGAACGCCTGCCCCGCTTCGTATATGTCGTCGCCGTGCTCGGTCTGCATCTTCAAGCGCCCCTTGAACAGATATCCCCAGTGGGGGCACTGGCACAGATCCCCGGGCAGTCCCTTGAGGGCCGGCGCCATGTCCGTACCCTTGGGGAACTTCACGAACGCGACGGCCAAGTCTCCGCCGACCTCCTGCCTGCGCAGCTCCACACCATTGCCCTCGATCACGACAGGGGCGTCGTTCCGCGTCGTTGCCGCCATGACTCCTCCCTCTCCGGTCCGCTGCGGGACCTGGGAAACCCCGTTTCCTCCAGCATGTGCCCGGGGGTGGCGGGGCGCGACATATGGGGCGGCGGCCCACCGTCCCCTTCCGTAACACCCGGAAACTTTCCCGTCATCGCGCGAGCCGGCGCAGGTAACACGCCGTTCCTAAGGTCCCGCCATGGACACAGGGCTGCACCCCCGGGCGGACACCGCGCCCGCCCCGCCGCGCGCCGGCCGGGCGGCCACCGACGACGCGGCGAAGGAGACGCTGGAGGACTACACCCTCCGCTTCGCGCCGCGCAGTTACCGCCGGTGGACGCCGATGGTCGTGGCGACCACCGCGCTGGGCGGCATCGCCTACCTGGCCGACTTCTCCATCGGCGCGGGCATCGGCCTCGCGCACGGCACCGGGAACGCGCTGGCCGCGATCCTGGTCGCGGCCGCCGTCATCTTCGTGACCGGCTTCCCACTCGCGTACTACGGAGCGCGCTACAACATCGACCTGGACCTGATCACCCGCGGCTCCGGCTTCGGGTACTACGGCTCGGTGCTGACCAGCGTCATCTTCGCCAGCTTCACCTTCATCTTCTTCGCCACCGAGGGCTCGATCATGGCGCAGGGGCTGAAGCTCGGCCTCGGCCTGCCGCTGTGGCTGGGGTACCTGGTCTCCACCTTCCTGGTGATCCCACTGGTCGTGTACGGCATGAAGGCGCTCAGCAAGCTCCAGGTGTGGACGACGCCCGTCTGGCTGCTGCTGATGGTCGGCCCGCTGGCCTACCTGGTCGCCACCGACCCCGGTACCGTGCGGCACTTCCTGGCGTACCCGGGCACCGGCGGCGACGGCGGTCTGAACACCGCCTCGGTGCTGCTCGGCGCGGGCGTGTGCCTGTCGCTGATCGCGCAGATCGGCGAGCAGATCGACTATCTGCGCTTCATGCCGCCGAAGACCCGGGAGAACCGGCGCAGTTGGTGGACCGCCGTGATCATGGCGGGCCCCGGCTGGGTGGTGCTCGGCGCGCTGAAGCAGGCCGCCGGCATCTTCCTCGCGGTCTACGCGCTCGCCGAGGTCGCCCCGGCGGCCGCCGCCGAGCCGATCCAGCAGTTCAAGGGCGCCTTCGACGCGATGCTGCCGCCCTGGCTCGTGCTCCCCCTCGCCGTGGTGCTCGTCGTGATCAGCCAGATCAAGATCAACGTGACCAACGCCTACTCCGGCTCGCTGGCCTGGACGAACTCCTTCACCCGGGTCACCAGGCGCTACCCCGGCCGGATGGTCTTCGTGCTCGCCAACCTCGGCATCGCGCTGGTCCTGATGGAGGCCGACATGTTCAGCTTCCTCAACGCCGTACTGGGCTTCTACTCGAACTGCGCCATCGCCTGGATCGTCACGGTCGCCACCGACATCATGATCAACAAGTATCTGCTGAAGCTCTCCCCGCACGCCCCCGAGTTCCGCCGGGGCATGCTGTACGCGGTCAACCCCGTCGGCGTGGTCGCCTTCACCGCCGCCTCCGGCCTGTCGATCGCGATGTACTTCCACGCGCTCGGCGACACCCTCCAGCCGTACTCCCCGGTCGCCGCCGCCGTCCTCGCCTTCGTCCTCACCCCGCTGATGGCCGTGGTCACCAAGGGCCGGTACTACCTGCGGCGGACCGAGGACGGGATCGCCGAACCCCCGCTGGACGCGGACGGCAACCCGAGCGCGCGCACGTACACCTGCCACGTCTGCCGGCAGGAGTTCGAGCGCCCCGACGTGGCCGCCTGCCCGGCCCACGACGCCGTGGTCTGCTCCCTGTGCCTGAGCACCGACCGCACCGGCGCGCACGTCCTGCCCGCGGCGCTCGCGGGCGCCTGACCCCACCGCGTACCCAGAGGCGTACACGGACACCTACCCGGACGCGTCCGCAGAAAGGCGACGCCTGCCCGTGCTGAACCGGGCAGGCGTCGCGTGGTCGTGCGGCGAGCGGAGTACCGCCCCCGTGGGTCACCAGATGTGCCCCGTGTCCTCCTCGCCGGTCTCCTTGGTCTCCTTGCGTCCGGCCCGGCCCGTGGGACCGGTCCGGCCCTTGCCGGTGTCCGGGTGCAGGCCGTCGTCGAATTCCAGCTGCTCCCGGCGGACCTCGGTCGACACCTCCTGCTGCTCGGTGACCCGGTCGGTCTCCAGCCGGACCCGCTCGTAGGGCCGCGTCTCCTTGCGGATCACCGGCTCCTCGCGGTGCAGCGTGATGTCGTACTCGCCGTCCTCCAGGTTCACGGGGGTGCCGCGGCTGCGCCGGGCCTCCTCGTCGGAGATCGGCTCGCGGGTGAGACGGACCTCTTCGTGGCTGACCGGCACGGTCCGGCTCACGTTCTCGGTCACCACGTGCTTCCGCAGATGCGCGTGGCCGCTCTCGTGCTCCTCGACGCCGAACTCGGCGCGCTCCTCCGAGAGCGTCATCTCGGGATTCTGCTCCTTACGGGAACGCCTGTCCGCATCCGTCGGACCGCCACGCGACATGGCCATCTGCCCGGCGCCCGCGCCGGCCATCGGCCGGTCGGCCTCGGGGCGGGTGTGCTGCCCGGTCATCCCGGCCGCACCCGCGGTGCCCATGCCGCCGGCGGCGGCAGCGGTACCCATACCTCCGGCCTGCCCCGTGCCCGTGTCGCGGCCCATGCCGCCCCGGCCCGATCGGGTCAGACCGTAGTGCCGGTACAGGCGCTCCTCCTCCGACGGTTCGAGATGACCGTCGGCGTCCATCCGCGGAGCGTCCTTGATCTGGTCCTTGGTGTGCGGAACACGTATCGCGTCGTCCACCCGCGTGCAGCCGGCCAGCGGGACGAAGGTCTCCTTCGTACCGAACAGCCCGGTGCGCACCGTGATCCACTCCGGCTCGTTGGTGGCGTCGTCCCGGTAGACCTGCTGGACAGTGCCGACCTTCGCGCCGTCGGCGTCGATCACGTTCAGCCCGGCCAGGTCATGAGGGGTGTCACCCAGAGGTGCATTCATGGCTGTCTCTCCTTTCGCGCGCGCCTGCAGGAGAGGCACGCACCACTCCCATTGCGCACCCCATGGGGCCGCGCAGCGAGTCGGGAGCACACCGGCCGGGCTCCGGCTACCGGTCCGCACCGGTCCCGAAGCCGCTCGTGAGGGCGGAGCGCGGCACCGTCCGGTGCGGCGCCCCACCCCCCGGTACTACTCCATTCGAGTGACGGCCCGTGCCGGGGTTCAGCTCCCGCTGCCGTAGGGGCGGGTGATCAGCTCCATGTAGTGGCCGTCCGGGTCGGCGAAGTACACGCCGCGGCCGCCGTCGTTGGTGTTGATCTCGCCGGGGCGGGAGCGGTGCGGGTCGGCCCAGTACGTCAGTCCCAGCTCCTTGATCCGCTCGAAGCCGCGGGTGAACTCGTCCTCGCCGACCAGGAACGCGTAGTGCTGCGGCGTGATCTCGTCGTTGTCCTGCGCGAAGTCGAGGGTGACCCCGTTGTCCATCACCACGGGGAGGAAGGGCCCGAACTCGGGCTGCACCTGTAGTCCGAGGATGTCCGCGAGGAACTCCGCCGACCGCTTCCGGTCGCTGGCGTGCACGATCGTGTGGTTCAGCTCAACTGCCATGAAAATGCCTCCCGTTCGATGGTTCGATCCTAGGAGGCGGGAGGTGCGTGGCCTATCGGCCGTAGGTCTTACGCCGGGGGCCGGAGGGGGGGTCCGCCCGGGCCCGTTTCCTGGCAGGGGCCCCCTCCCGTTTCCTGTTTCCTGGCAGGGCCCCTCCCTCTCCCCAACCAGCGGGAAAGGCCGTCCCCCGCCCCCCACCCCCGTGGCAAGACCCCCTCCCCCGCCTCCACCACGCATACCGCGAAGGTAGCGCGCCCCGGCGTCACGCGGGGCCCCTGTGGATAACCTCCGCACGACACAGCGAAGGGCCCGGACGACACTGTCGTCCGGGCCCTTCCACGCGTCGTGCGGATCAGCCCGCTCAGTCGGTGAGGTTCACCGTGCGCGCGGAGGTGGCGCCGATCTCCTCGGCGATCTCCGTGAGCACCGGGGCCGCGATCGTGTCGTCGACGGTCAGCGCGACCAGCGCCTCGCCGCCCACGTCGGCGCGGGAGACCTGCATGCCGGCGATGTTGATGCCCGCCTCGCCCAGGATGCGGCCGACCGTGCCCACGACGCCGGGGCGGTCGCTGTAGCGCAGGAACGCCATGTGGTCGGCGAGCGCCAGGTCGATGCTGTGGTCGTTGACGGCCACGATCTTCTGCTGGTGCTTGTGGCCGGCCAGCGTGCCGGAGACCGAGATCTCCTCGCCGCCGGAGAGGGTGCCGCGCACGGTCACCACGTTCCGGTGCTCGGGCGACTCGCTGCTCGTGGTCAGCCGTACCTCGACGCCGCGCTCCTGCGCGAACAGCGGGGCGTTGACGTACGAGACGGTCTCGTCGACGACGTCCTCGAAGACGCCCTTGAGCGCGGAGAGCTCCAGCACCTTCACGTCGTGCTGGGTGATCTCGCCGTACACCTCGACGTCGAGGCGGACCGCGACCTCGCCCGAGAGCGCGGTGAAGATCCGGCCGAGCTTCTCGGCCAGCGGCAGACCGGGCTTCACGTCCTCGGCGATCACGCCGCCCTGGACGTTGACCGCGTCCGGGACCAGCTCGCCGGCGAGCGCCAGGCGCACCGAGCGGGCCACCGCGATGCCGGCCTTCTCCTGCGCCTCACCGGTCGAGGCGCCCAGGTGCGGGGTGCACACGACCTGGTCGAACTCGAAGAGCGGGGAGTCGGTGCAGGGCTCGGAGGCGTAGACGTCCAGGCCGGCGCCGGCGACCCGGCCCTCCTTGAGGGCGGAGGCGAGCGCTGCCTCGTCGACGATCCCGCCGCGGGCGGCGTTGACGATCCGGACGGACGGCTTGACCTTGTGCAGCGCGTCGTCGCCGATCAGGCCGACGGTCTCCGGGGTCTTGGGGAGGTGCACGGTGATGAAGTCCGAGACCTGGAGCAGCTCGTCCAGGGAGAGCAGCTTGACGCCCATCTGGGCGGCCCGGGCCGGCTGGACGTACGGGTCGTACGCGACGACCTTCATGCCGAAGGCGGACATCCGCTGGGCGACCAGGACGCCGATGCGGCCGAGGCCGACCACGCCGAGGGTCTTCTCCGCCAGCTCGACGCCGGTGTACTTGCTGCGCTTCCACTCGCCGTTCTTCAGGGCGGTGTTCGCCTGCGGGATGTTGCGCGCGGTGGCGACCAGCAGGCCGCAGGCCAGCTCGGCGGCGGTGACGATGTTGGACGTCGGCGCGTTCACGACCATCACGCCGGCCTTGGTGGCGGCGGAGACGTCGACGTTGTCCAGGCCCACGCCCGCGCGGGCGACGACCTTGAGCTTCTTGGCGGCGGCGATGGCCTCGGCGTCGACCTTGGTCGCGCTGCGCACGAGGATCGCGTCGACGTCGGCGATGGCGGGGATCAGCTCGGCGCGGTCGGCGCCGTTGCAGCTGCGGATCTCGAAGTCGGGGCCGAGCGCGTCAACGGTGGCGGGCGACAGCTCTTCGGCGATCAGTACGACCGGTTTGCTGGCAGGGGCAGTGCTCACGTGGTCTTCAGTCCTCACTAATCCTTCGCGGACGACCGTCCCGACGGCCGAAGGCGGTGAAGGGGGCAGCCGCGTGGAAGACGCACGACGTTGTGAGCCTGACGCGCTTGTGGTCAGCAGTGTAGTGGCGTTTCGGGGCGCGTTCTTCGCCGGAGCGGAAGGATCACCCGTGCGTGGTTCTACGCAGTGGACAAGGCAGCGGCCGAAGGGGCCGTGCCGATGCGGCACGGCCCCTTCGGCCCGAGGCTTACGCCTCCTCGTCCACCCAGCTCATCAGGCCACGCAGCTTCTTGCCGGTGGTCTCCAGGAGGTGGTCGGCGTCGGCCTTCTTGTACTCGTTGTACTTCGGCAGACCGGCCTCGTACTCCGCCATCCAGTTGTTGGCGAAGGTGCCGTCCTGGATCTCGGCGAGGACCTTCTTCATCTCGGCCTTGGTGCCCTCGTTCACGATCCGCGGGCCGGTGACGTAGTCGCCCCACTCGGCGGTCTCGGAGATCGACCAGCGCATCTTCTCCAGGCCGCCCTCGTACATGAGGTCCACGATCAGCTTGAGCTCGTGGAGGCACTCGAAGTACGCGATCTCCGGCTGGTAGCCGGCCTCGACCAGGGTCTCGAAACCGGCCTTGACCAGGGCGGCGGTGCCGCCGCAGAGCACGGCCTGCTCGCCGAACAGGTCGGTCTCGGTCTCCTCGGTGAAGGTCGTCTTGATGACGCCCGCACGGGTGCCGCCGATGCCCTTGGCGTAGGACAGGGCCAGCGCGAAGGCGTTGCCCGAGGCGTCCTGCTCGACCGCCGCGATGCACGGCACGCCGCGGCCTTCCTCGTACTGACGGCGCACCAGGTGGCCCGGGCCCTTGGGGGCGACCATGCACACGTCGACGTTGGACGGGGGCTTGATGAAGCCGTAGCGGATGTTCAGGCCGTGGCCGAAGAACAGGGCGTCGCCGTCCTTGAGGTTGTCCTTGACGGACTCCTCGTAGACCTTCGCCTGGATCGGGTCCGGCACCAGGATCATGATGACGTCGGCCTCGGCCGCCGCCTCGGCGGGGGTGACCACGCGCAGGCCCTGCTCCTCGGCCTTCGCCTTGGACTTGGAGCCCTCGTGCAGGCCGACGCGCACGTCGACGCCCGAGTCGCGCAGCGACAGCGCGTGGGCGTGGCCCTGGCTGCCGTAGCCGAGAACCGCGACCTTACGGCCCTGGATGATGGACAGGTCGGCGTCGTCGTCGTAGAACAGCTCGGCCACTTCGGGTATCTCCTTGGTACTAGCTGGTGCCCACAGACTATGCCGGGGCTGGGGGGTGAAAGCTCAGGGTCTCGCCATGCGGGCAGCGGCCGCGGGCGAGGGGGTGGGTTCCGGCCGCGGTGGGGTCCCGCGGCCGGCGTACGCGGGTCAGGCGGAACGGTCCAGGGCCCGCAGCGAGCGGTCCGTGATGGACCGGGCGCCGCGCCCTATGGCGATCGTGCCGGACTGCACGAGCTCCTTGATGCCGAACGGTTCCAGCATCTTGAGCATGGCTTCCAGCTTGTCGGCGCCGCCGGTGGCTTCGATGGTGACGGCCTCCGGCGAGACGTCCACGGTCTTGGCGCGGAACAGCTGGACGATCTCGACGATCTGGGAGCGCGTCTCGTTGTCCGCGCGGACCTTCACGAGGACGAGTTCGCGCTGGATGGCCGAGGACGGTTCCAGTTCGACGATCTTCAGGACGTTGACCAGCTTGTTCAGCTGCTTGGTGACCTGCTCCAGCGGGAGCGACTCGACATTCACGACAATGGTGATGCGTGAGATGTCGGGGTGCTCCGTGACACCGACGGCGAGTGAGTCGATGTTGAAGCCGCGGCGGGAGAACAGCGCGGCGATCCTGGCCAGGATACCCGGCGTGTTCTCCACCAGGACGGAGAGCGTGTGCTTGGTCATGTGCTCGGTCTCTTCTCTTCTGTCCTGGCCGGTCAGTCGTCTTCGTTGTCGCCGAAGTCGGGGCGCACCCCGCGGGCGGCCATGACCTCGTCGTTGGAGGTGCCGGCGGCGACCATGGGCCAGACCTGGGCGTCCTCGTGCACGATGAAGTCGACGACGACGGGGCGGTCGTTGATGGCGTTGGCCTTGGCGATCACGGCGTCGAGCTCGGCGGGGTCCTCGCAGCGCATCGCCACGCAGCCCATGGCCTCGGCCAGCTTCACGAAGTCCGGGCAGCGGGTGCCGAGGTTCGGCGTGTCGGCCGCCTCCGGGCCGGAGTGCAGCACGGTGTTGCTGTACCGCTGGTTGTAGAACAGCGTCTGCCACTGGCGGACCATGCCCAGCGCGCCGTTGTTGATGATCGCGACCTTGATCGGGATGTTGTTGAGCGCGCAGGTGACCAGTTCCTGGTTGGTCATCTGGAAGCAGCCGTCGCCGTCGATCGCCCACACGGGGCGGTCGGGCCGGCCGGCCTTGGCGCCCATCGCGGCCGGGACCGCGTAGCCCATCGTTCCGGCGCCGCCGGAGTTCAGCCAGGTCGCGGGCCGCTCGTAGTCGATGAAGTGGGCGGCCCACATCTGGTGCTGGCCCACGCCCGCCGCGTAGATGGTGTCTTCAGGGGCGAGCTGCCCGATGCGCTGGATGACCTGCTGCGGGGAGAGGGTGCCGTCCTCGGGCAGGTCGTATCCGAGCGGGTAGTTCTCGCGCCAGCGGTTCAGGTCCTTCCACCAGGCGGCGTAGTCGCCGGTGCGGCCGGCCTCGTGCTCGGCCTGGACGGCCACGATGAGGTCGGCGATGACCTCGCGGGCGTCGCCGACGATCGGCACGTCGGCCGTCCGGTTCTTGCCGATCTCGGCCGGGTCGATGTCCGCGTGCACGATCTTGGCGTACGGGGCGAAGCTGTCCAGCTTGCCGGTGACGCGGTCGTCGAAGCGGGCGCCCAGGGCGACGATCAGGTCGGCCTTCTGCAGCGAGGTGACCGCGGCGACCGAGCCGTGCATGCCGGGCATGCCCACGTGCTGCGGGTGGGTGTCGGGGAAGGAGCCCAGCGCCATCAGGGTGGTGGTGACGGGGGCGCCGGTCAGCTCGGCGAGCACCTTCAGTTCGGCCGTCGCACCGGCCTTCATCACGCCGCCGCCGACGTAGAGCACCGGGCGCTTGGCCTCGGTGATCATCTTGGCGGCCTCGCGGATCTGCTTGGCGTGCGGCTTGGTCACCGGGCGGTAGCCGGGCAGGTCGGTCTGCGGCGGCCAGGAGAAGGTCGTCTTCGCCTGCATGGCGTCCTTGGCGATGTCCACCAGCACCGGGCCCGGACGGCCCGTCGAGGCGATGTGGAACGCCTCGGCGATGGTCTTGGGGATGTCGGCCGGGTCGGTCACCAGGAAGTTGTGCTTGGTGATCGGCATGGTGATGCCGCAGATGTCCGCCTCCTGGAAGGCGTCCGTGCCGATCGCCGCGGAGGCGACCTGGCCGGTGATCGCGACCATCGGGACGGAGTCCATGTGGGCGTCGGCGATCGGGGTGACCAGGTTCGTGGCGCCGGGGCCCGAGGTGGCCATGCAGACGCCGACCTTGCCGGTGGCCTGCGCGTAGCCGGTGGCGGCGTGTCCCGCGCCCTGCTCGTGGCGGACGAGGATGTGGCGGACCTTCGAGGAGTCCATCATCGGGTCGTACGCCGGGAGGATCGCACCGCCGGGAAGGCCGAATACGGTGTCGGCCCCGACCTCCTCCAGGGAACGAATGAGGGACTGCGCGCCCGTGACGTGCTCGACGGCGGAGGCGGACTGCTGAGATCCGCCGGAACGGGCCCGCGGCTGCGGATGGTGGGCCCCGGTGGCCTGCTCGGTCATCTGCGTCTCTTCTCGGAGGTGAGGGTTTTGATGTGATTTGGCGGTGCTGGTGCAACAAAAAACCCCTCGTGCCGTCAGGCAAGCGAGGGGAGCGCGTCGGTGCGGTGCGCCGGGCTACTTCATGGCCCGGCTTCAGCCGACGCGCTGTCCAAGTACGAGAATTCGGGTGCGCATGGCTCTGACCTTCCCCCCGGCGCACCTGGAGTGTCAAGTGGGTGGGACGGGGGTCTCACTATTTGAGCGCAACGGGGGATGGCTGATCGCGTCGGGGCCGGCCGGTACCTCCCCCGCGCCGAGCCGTCGCGGCAGCTCTCCCAGCCGTCCGGCGCCGCCCGGCTCCCGGGGACCGAAGGCCCGCCGGGCGGCCGGCACGGTGCTGCTCAGCACCATCTCGCGCCCCTCGGGCAGCAGGCCGGGGAGGGGGTACGCGCCGATGCCGAGCGCGCGGCGCAGCCGGTGCTCGTCCAGCGGTCCGGAGAAGGCCATGCCCTGGCCGTGCGTGCAGCCCATCGCGCGCAGCGCGCTGACCTGCTCGGGCCGGTCCACGCCGTCGGCCACGGACTGCAGCCCGAGGTCCCCGGCGATCCGCAGCAGCCCTGCGGTGATCTTGTGCAGGCGCGCGGACTCCACGACGCCGTCGACCAGGCCACGGTCCAGCCGCAGTACGTCGATGGGCAGCCGGCGCAGTGCGCTGATGGCGGCGTATCCGCTGCCGAAGCCGTCCAGCGCGATCCGTACGCCGAGTCGGCGCAGGGCCGCCAGGCGGCGCTCCAGCTCGTCCAGCGGGATCCTCGGGTCGCTGTCGGACAGTTCGAGCAGCAGCGACCCGGACGGCAGGCCGTGCCGCGCGAGTAACGTCTCGATGCTGCGGGGCGGGAGCTTGCGGTCCAGCAGCCGCCGGGCGGAGAGCCGGACGGCGACGCAGACCGCGTGGCCCGCGTGGTGCCGCCGCGCGGCCTGTTCGACCGCCTCCTCCAGCTGCCAGCGGCTCAGCTCGGCGGTGCGCTCGCCGTCCTCGAGGGCCGCCTGGCCGCGTTCGCCGACCCGCAGGAATTCGGCGGGGGTGAAGAGGATGCCCTGTGCGGAGCGCCAGCGGGCCTGGGCGGCGACCGCCGTGATCCGGCCACTGGCGAGCTCCACGACGGGCTGGTGGAGCAGCGCGAATTCGCCGTCGTGCAGCGCCGCGCGCAGCCTTGTCGCGATCTCGGAGCGGCGGACCACGTCGGCCTGCATCTGGGGTGCGTACAGCTCCACGCGGCCCTTGCCGGCCTGCTTGGCGCGGTACATCGCCAGGTCGGCGTTGCGCATCAGGCCGGCCGGGGTGACGCCGGGCTCGGCGAAGGCCACGCCGATGCTGGCCGCGACCCGGACGTCCTGGCCGTCGATGCGGTACGGCTCGGACAGCCTGATCCGCAGCCGGTCGGCGATCTCGTGGACGCGGAACTCCCGGCTCGTACGGTCGCGGCTGCCGTCGCCCATGATGAGCGCGGCGAATTCGTCGCCGCCCAGGCGCGCGGCGATGTCGCCGGCCCGTACGGATTCGGCCAGCCTGCGTGCGGCCTGAACCAGCAGTTCGTCCCCGGCCTGGTGTCCGATGGTGTCGTTGACCTGCTTGAATCCGTCCAGGTCGATGTAGAGCACGGCCGTGTCGTGGTCGGAGGAGCGGCGGCCGCTGACGGCCTGGCTGACCCGTTCGGTGAACAGGGCGCGGTTGGGCAGGTCGGTGAGCGCGTCGTGCGAGGCGTTGTGCTGGAGCTGGGCTTGCAGGCGCACCCGTTCTGTGACGTCGCGGGAGTTGAAGATCAGGCCGCCTTCGTGGCGGTTGACCGTGGATTCGACGTTCAGCCACTGCTCGCCGCCGGGGCGGCCGTCGCCGGCCCGGAAGCGGCACTCGATGCGGGTGGTGGGCTCCGCCTCGGGGTCGGCGGCCAGGAACCGCCGTACTTCGTGCACCACGCGCCCGAGATCCTCGGGGTGGATCAGGGACGCCAGCTCGGAGCCGACCAGGTCCTCGGCGTCGCGACCGTAGACGCCGGAGGCGGCGGGGCTGACGTAGCGCAGCACGCCGGTCGGCGCGGCGATCATGATGACGTCGCTGGAGCCCTGCACCAGGGAGCGGAAGTGGTTCTCTTTCTGGGCCAGTTCCTGGGTGAGGGTGATGTTGTCCAGCAGCATGATCCCCTGGCGTACGACCAGGGCGAGCACGACCGTGCAGCCGGTGAAGAGCACGACGTGGTCGATGCGGCGGCCGTCCAGGACGTTGAGCAGGATGCCCAGGGTGCAGACGGCTGCGGCGAGGTACGGGGTCAGCGCGGCCAGCGACCCGGCGATCGGGCGGCTGCCGGGGGGCACGGTCGCGCGCCGGGTGGCGCGCGTGAAGGCGTCCCCGGCGGAGTCCCCGCTCCAGCGCGCGCTGACCCAGGGGGCGTACGCCATCAGCAGGGACGCGGCGAACCAGCCCGCGTCGAGGATGTGGCCGGAGCGGTAGCGCGCGTGCAGCAGCGGCGAGGTGAACAGCGCGTCGCAGAGCACGGTCAGCGCGAGCGCGGCGATGGCGGTGTTGACCGCGGAGCGGTGCGCCGAGGAGCGCTTGAAGTGCAGCGCGAGGACCAGGCTCACCAGGACGATGTCCAGCAGCGGGTAGGCGAGCGACAGGGCGCTCTGTGCGACCGTCTGGCCCTGGATGTGGGCGGTGCGGGCGAGTGCCAGGCTCCAGGTGAGCGTGAGCAGCGAGCCGCCGATCAGCCAGGCGTCCAGCGCCAGGCAGACCCAGCCGGCCCGGGTGACCGGCCGCTTGGCCAGCACCAGCAGCCCCACGATGGCCGACGGCGCGAAGAGCAGGAAGAAGAAGTCGGCGAGCGGGGAGTCGGGGTCGGTCACGCCGAGCACGACCTCGTACCATCCCCAGATGCCGTTGCCGATGCCCGCCATCGCGGAGGAGACCGCGAACAGGAGCCAGGCGGGTCGAAAGCGGCTGTGGTGCCTGCGGGCGTACAGCACACAGGAGACCGTGGCGGCCAGGGCGGCCGCGCTGAGTCCGAAGTCACCCATGATCAGGGCGAGTTTCTCCGAGCCCCAGCCGAACATGGCTCCCGTGGCATAACCGCCGCAGACGACGGCGAGCACGATCTGGGGCAGGCTGCTCGCGGGCCGCGGCCGGGCCGGCCGGGCGAGCACCGCGCCGGAGGCGGTCACCGGGCTCTCCCCCGCGCGGCCCACCGGCGTGGTCGTGGCGGGCACGGCCCGCGCTGCGTCCGTATGGTGGTGGGAACGCGCGGAACGCGCGTGTGCTCAGCGGTCCTCGTCTCGGTGGTGCATCGGCCGTACATCGCCCGTCGCCCCCCTCGGTTCCGGTCGTTCGCTGCGCGCCGCCACGTCCCGGCGCGGGTCCCCGTTCGGGACGATACACCAGTTCCGTCACACAGGGACATAGTCGCTCTACGGAGCGTGACTGGCAGGCGAGTTGGTCGCACAGGACGCAGTCGTACGACTCCGTAGAGCTACGCGCAACCCGTCAGTCGGCGGTGGTGATGACGTTCCGGAGAGGCTCGCCGGCCGCGAAGAGCCGCAGTTGATCACGGAGAAGCCGCTTCGCACGGGGCAGGAAGGCAGTACTGGGGCCACCGACGTGCGGAGTGATGAGCACGCCGGGAGCGTGCCACAGGGGGTGAGTGGCAGGCAGCGGTTCCGGATCGGTTACATCGAGTGCTGCCCGGAGCCGTCCCGACTCCAGTTCGGCGAGCAGCGCCTTGGTGTCGACGACGCCCCCGCGCGCGATGTTGACAAGCAGCGCGCCGTCCTTCATGCGGGCCAGGAAATCGGCTCCGACCAGGCCACGGGTGTCTTCGGTGAGCGGCGTTGCCATGATCACGACATCGGCGTCGGGCAACAGTGCGGGCAGCTCCGCGAGTGGAAGCACGGGACCGCGCACGGTGTCACGAGCGGTGCGCGCAATGCGCGCCACCCGCGCACACTCAAAAGGCGTGAGCCGGTCCTCGATAGCACTTCCGATCGAACCGTAACCCACAATGAGGACGGACTTGTCGGCCAGCGAATCACGGAAGCCCTGTCGCCACTCCCCCGCGTCCTGGGACCGCACGAATGCGGGGATGTCGCGGAGCGCGGCGAGAATGAGCGTGAGGGTGAGCTCGGCGGTACTCGCATCGTGCAGGCCGCGCGCGTTGCACAGCTTGGCACCGGCCGGCAGCCCGGGCACGGCGGGCAGCATGTGCTCGATGCCGGCCGTGAGGGTCTGCACGACGCGGACGTTCGCCATTTCCGGGAGCGGCCGCAGGAGCTGGTCGACGGGCTTCATGTAGGGGACGGCGTAGAAGGCGCAGCGGGCGGGGTCTGCGGGGTATTCGGGGCCGGCGTCCCAGTGGACGTAGGAGAGGTCCGCGGGGAGCCCGTCGATCTCGGTGGCGGGGATGGGGAGCCAGACGTCGGTGGCGCGAGTGGTGTCTGCGGAAGCCATGGCCCGAGGCTATGCGAAGAGTGCCCGTCATCAGACGTTAGTTTGGTCAGCGCCCTTGACCGGGGCGAGGGGACGGAGGCACGACCAGGTGGAGCGCAGGACAATCGGTGCGGCGGCGCTCGAAGTGGGCGCTATCGGGCTCGGCTGCATGCCGATGAACTGGGGGTACACCGCGTCGCAGCAGAACGGGGAGGGCTCGGTACGGACCGTGCACGCCGCGCTCGACCGGGGCTGCACCCTGCTGGACACCGCCGACATGTACGGCCCTTTCACCAACGAACTGGTACTGGGCCGGGCGCTCAAGGGGCGCCGGGACCAGGCGTTCCTCTCGACCAAGGGCGGGCTGCTGGTCGGCGACCAGCACATCGTCGCCAACGGCCGCCCCGGATACGTGAAGCGGGCCTGCGACGCCTCGCTGCGCCGGCTGCAGACCGACCACATCGACCTCTACCAGCTGCACCGCTCCGACCCCGAGGTACCCGTCGAGGAGACCTGGGGGGCGATGGCGGAGCTGGTGGCCGCCGGGAAGGTGCGCGCACTGGGGCTGTGCGCCGTGGGCGCGCGGGCTCCCCGGCGCCGCGGCGCCCGTACGCACGACCTCACGCTGCACCAACTGGAGCGCGTCCAGCAGGTGTTCCCGGTCAGCAGCGTGGAGGCGGAGCTGTCGGTGTGGTCGCCGGACGCGCTGGAGGCGCTGCTGCCGTGGTGCGAGACGCGCGGCGTGGGCTTCCTCGCGGCGATGCCGCTGGGCAACGGCTATCTCACCGGCACGCTGACGCCGGGCCAGGGCTTCGAGCCGGAGGACCTGCGGGCCCGGCACCCGCGCTTCACGGCGGAGATGATGGCCGCCAACCAGCCGGTCGTGGCGGGGCTGCGCCGGGTGGGCGCGCGGCACGGCGCGACACCGGGGCAGGTCGCGCTGGCGTGGGTACTGGCGCAGGGCCGGCACGTGGTCCCGATACCGGGCACGAAGAAGGAGCGCTGGGCCACCCAGAACGCCAAGGCCGCCGCGCTCCGACTGACCCACCACGACCTCGCGGAGATCGCGTCCCTGCCACCGGCACGGGGGTCTTGGGACTGATCCGGCGCGGGGGCGTGGGACTGGCCCGGTGCACGTACGGGGCCCGGTGCACGTACGGGGCCCGGTGCACGTACGGGGCCCGCGCGCATACGGGGCGATTCGAACGCTCCGCTCCCCCCGACCGGGGGTTACCCCGGAAGCGGGTGCGGGAACCGTCGGGTGGCGGGGGGCTGCATGTGGTGTGCTGGTGGCCGCCGCCGATGAGAGGACGCCCGCCGTGCCACGCCGTACCGCGACCGCCGCGTTGACCGCCGCCGCCCTGCTCCTGGCGGCGGGCTGCTCCTCGGGGGGTTCTTCGGGCGGTCCCTCGGGCGGTGACGGTGGTACGGCGGGGACGTCCGCCGGACCCTCGCGCGGCGGCAGCGCGTCGCCCGCGCCGCACCGCACTCCCCCGGCGGCCCCCGCGAAGGGCTCGGTGAAGGTGGTCTCCACCCTCACCACCGGCCTCAAGTCCCCCTGGGGCGTGGCCCCGCTGCCCGGCGGCGACCTCCTCGTGGCGTCCCGGGACACGGGGAAGATCGTCGCGGTGGACGGCAAGAGCGGGAAGAAGACCGAGCTGGGCTCGGTGCCCGGCGTGGCCCCGGACGGCGAGGGCGGGCTGCTGGGCCTCGCGGTCTCCTCGACGTTCGGCGCCGACCACCTGGTGTACGCGTACTTCACCACCGCGTCCGACAACCGCATCGCCCGCATGCTCTACGACGACAAGCGCCCGGCCGGCGACCAACTGGGCGCCCCCGACACGGTGTTCAGGGGCATTCCCAAGGGCCGTATCCACAACGGCGGGCGCATCGCCTTCGGCCCGGACAAGATGCTGTACGCCGGCACGGGCGAGACCGGCGACGGCGAAGAGGCGCAGGACAAGGACTCGTTGGGCGGCAAGATCCTGCGGATGACGCCGGACGGCGAGCCGGCGCACGGCAATCCCTCGGCCGACTCCGTCGTCTATTCGTACGGCCACCGCAACGTCCAGGGACTGGCCTGGGACGCCGACAAGCGGCTGTGGGCGTCGGAATTCGGCCAGAACACCTGGGACGAGCTGAACCTGATCCGGCCGGGCGGCAATTACGGCTGGCCCGACGCCGAGGGGAAGAGCGGCGGGGGCTCCTCGTACGTACAGCCCGTCGAGCAGTGGCGTACCGCGGACGCCTCGCCCAGCGGGATCGCGTACGCCAAGGGGTCGGTCTGGATGGCCGGGCTGCGCGGCGAGCGGCTGTGGCGGATCCCGCTGCGGGGCACGGAGCCCGTGGCGAAGCCGCAGGCGTTCCTGGAGAGGAAGTACGGGCGGCTGCGGACGGTCGTCCCGACCGGGGACGGCGGGCTGTGGCTGGTCACCAGCGAGACGGACAAGCGGGGCACGCCGGAGAAGGGCGACGACCGCATTCTCCGGCTGAAGATCACATGATGCCCTTTTTGCCCCGCGCGTGCCTACACTGACGGCACTGACGGCAGTGGGCAGGACGCCACGCCGAGTGAGCAGGACGCCACGCAGGGGGTCGCCATGTTCAACCTCGCCGAAGAGCTCTTCGCGCCGGGCCGCAAGCACACCGAGGACGAACGGCAGAAGCTGTCCCTGGTGGTCGAGGACATCGGCGACGCCGACCCGGGCCGCGGCCCGATCGACCTCGCCTCCGGGCGGGTCGTCGTCCATCCGCCGCGCCCGGCTCCGTGACGGGGCCGCGACGGCCTGCGCGGTGAGCCGGGCCGCTCGGTCTCAGGCGGACTCCGCGTCCGGGAAGAGCCGCAGCCGGTGCGCCAGGGCGCCCGCCTCGCCGCGCCCCGAGACGCCGAGCTTCGCCAGGATGTTGGAGACGTGCACGCTCGCGGTCTTGGGCGAGATGAAGAGCGCGTCCGCTATCTGGCGGTTGCTGCGCCCCACCGCGACCAGCCGCAGCACGTCCTGCTCGCGCGGGGTGAGCCCCAGCGAGCCGGCGGTCGC
Source organism: Streptomyces sp. NPDC026301 (assembly GCF_055567935.1). Classification (NCBI taxonomy): domain Bacteria; kingdom Bacillati; phylum Actinomycetota; class Actinomycetes; order Kitasatosporales; family Streptomycetaceae; genus Streptomyces; species Streptomyces sp. NPDC026301. Next base: position 35,416 of record NZ_JBVHPN010000029.1, read on the forward strand.
GTCGGCCGTCGAGGCGGCGGTCGAAGCGGCGGGCTCTGCTGCCCGGTCCCCGGTCGGCGCGGAAAGCACGGGCGTCGACGGCGGGGGCGTCGACGGCGCGGGCATCGACGGCGTGGGCACCGGCGTGAGGCCGCCGGATCTTCGTCCGTCCGGCCCGTCCGGCAGCGTGATCCGGGCCCGCAGCGCGAGCCGGTCGATCTCCAGGGCCAGCGGGCCCGCGCCCATCCACCGCGCCGCGGCCCGCGCCTCGGCGAGCAGCACCGTCGCCGCCTCGCGCTGCTCGCGGGCCGCCGGGCCGCAGGTCAGCAGCGCCTCCGCCCAGCGGTGGCACGCCCAGGCCAGCTCGTACGGCCGCTCGACCCGGCGGAGCGCGGCGACCGCCTCGGCCCAGCGCTCCGGCGCCGGCCGCCCCTGCGCCCGGCACAGCTCCGCCTCGGTCAGCCGGCCGTACGCCTGCCACACCGGGACCGGGCGGGGCAGCCCCTTCACCACCGCCGCCAGCCGGGCGAGCAGCTCCGCCCGCCCCTCGGCCGCGGCGGGCAGCCCGCGGGCGTCCGCCTCCGCGGCGGCGGCCCGCCACAGCAGCGGCCAGCCGAAGCTGTACGTGTCGAGCGGGAACCCGGCCGCCAGCAGCGGCTCCAGCACCTCCCGGGCCGCGGCCGCGCCCTCCCGGTGGACGGCTATTTCGTAGGCGAAGCGGGTCATGGGGACCGTGTACTGGGGTTGGTTCTCGTAGCTGCCGAAGTCGCGGCGCGCTACGGCCAGTTCCTCCGCGGCCGTGCCGAAGTCGCCGCGGCGCAGCGCCAGGTCGGCGTGGCGGGAGGCGGCCAGCGCGCGGGTGCGGCTGCCCAGGGCGAGGCGCCGGCAGTCGGCGGCGGCCGCCGCGGACTCCGCCCAGCGGCCCAGTGACATCAGGCTCTCGGCGAGATTGCCGTACACCCAGCTGCGGGAGTCCTTCAGGCCGAAGTGGTCGGTCATGGCAAGCCCGCGCTCGGTCGCGGCCACCGCCTCGGCGGAGCGGCCCACCGACTCCAGGTGCGAGGGGAGGTTGGAGAAGCCGCGCGCGACGACGGCCGAGTAGCCGCGCTCCAGCGCCCGGTCCAGCGCCGCGCGGAAGCCGGCCAGGCCGCCGTCCACGTCGCCCGAGGAGACCTGCAGGCCGTACAGCGTGAGGCGGGCGTTCAGCTCGACCTCCTCCTCGCCGACCAGGCAGGCGAGCTCCACGGCCCGCTCGGCGGCGGTGAAGGAGTCGGGCCCCGGGGCGTGCAGTGCGCCCCAGGCGGCGGCCTGCGCCAGTACCGCGGCGTGCACCGGCGACGGCGGCAGCCCGCGCACCAGCTCCTGGGCCGCGCTCAGGTCGGCCCAGCCGTCGCCGCGGCCCGTGCTCTGCGCCAGCCGGGAGCGCTGGGTGAGGAACCACGCCTCGCGCAGCGGGTCGTGCTCCCTCGCGAGGGCGCGCAGTGCCCGCTTGGTGACCGTGTAGGCGCGCTCGCGGTCGCCGGAGAGCCGGGCGGCCACCGCGATCTCGGCCAGCAGGTCGAGATAGCGCAGCGCGTCGTCGTCGCAGCCGCTGGCCGGGTAGGCCTCGGCGCAGTCCACGGGGCGGACCGCGAGCCGGACGTCCTTGGGCACCTCGTCCCACAGCTCCAGGGCGCGGTCCAGCAGCCGCAGCTGCTCGGCGTGTGCGTGCCGGCGGCGGGCGGTGACCGAGGCGGTGAGCACGGCGGGCAGTGCCTTGACGGCGTCCCTGGCGTGGTACCAGTAACTCGCCAGGCGCGCGGCGCACGCCTCGGCGCGCACCAGGCCCGGATCGGCCTCCAGCGCTTCTGCGTACCGGCGGTTGAGGCGGGTGCGCTCCCCGGGGAGCAGGTCGTCCTGGACGGCCTCGCGCACCAGGGCGTGCCGGAAGCGGTAGCCCGTGCCGTCGCTGGTGGGCACGAGGGTGTTACTGCCGACGGCGACCCGCAGCGCCTCGATGAGGTCGTCCTCCGGCAGGCCCGCGACGGCCGCGAGGAGGTCGTGCTCGACGGTGGAGCCGCCCTCGGCGGCCATCCGGATGACCCGCTGGGTGTGCTCCGGCAGCGCCTCGACGCGGACGAGGAGGAGGTCGCGCAGCGAGTCGCTGAGGCCGGGGAGCGTGCCGTCGTGGATGCTGCAGGCCAGCTCCTCGACGAAGAAGGCGTTGCCCTCGGAGCGCTCGAAGACCCGCTCGACCAGGGCCTCTTCGGGCTCGCTGCCGGTGATCCCGGCCATCTGGGAGCGGACCTCGTCGCGGGTGAACCGGGCCAGCTCGGCGCGCCGGACCGTGCGCATGCGGTCGACCTCGGCGAGGAAGGGGCGCAGCGGGTGGCGGCGGTGGATGTCGTCGGAGCGGTACGTCGCGACCAGCAGGACGCCGGCGTCGTGGAGGGTGTGCAGCAGATAGCTGAGCAGCTCGCGGGTGGAGCGGTCGGCCCAGTGCAGGTCCTCGATGAGGATGACGAGGCTGCGGCCGCGGGCGAGCCGCTCCAGCAGCCGGGCGGTCAGCTCGAAGAGGCGGGCGCGGCCGTGCTCGTCGTCGCGCGACTCGCCCGGGGCCTCGCCGAGCTCGGGCAGGATGCGGGCCAGCTCGCCCTCCTGGCCTCCGACGGCGGCGGCCAGCTCCTCGGGGAGGCGGGCGTTCAGCGTGCGCAGGATCGCGGAGAAAGGGGCGAACGGCAGGCCCTCGGAGCCGATCTCGATGCAGCCGCCGAGGGCGACGAGCGCGCCGGTGGCCCGGGCGGCCGCGGCGAACTCCTCGACGAGCCGGGTCTTGCCCACGCCCGCCTCGCCGCCGACGAGCAGCGCCTGCGGCTCGCCGGCGGCCGTGGTGCGCGCGAGCGCGTCGCCCAGCAGGCTCAACTCGCTGCCGCGGCCGACGAACACGCGACTGACGGACCTGGTCTCCACGTCGCAGAGCATCGCACAGGGGTCTGACAATCCGGCACCGAGTTTTGCGGTCACCGGGCCGCCTCCGTAAGCGGTCACCGGGCCGCCTCCGTGAGCGGTCACGGGCCCGCGTCCGTAAGGCGTTCGGTCCTTATGCCGCGGCCCGGCGGCGGGACCGTACGCCCCGGCCCCACCTGCTCACCCGCCCTTCGGATGCGTTGCCGGCGGACTGCGCGGCGCTGCGTCCCTCGGCGGCCTGGCGGGCCAGCCGGTCGCGGTCGGCCTCCCGGCGCAGTTCCTCGGCGCGGGCGCGGTGCTGGACTTCGTAGTAGAGCATGACGTCTCCTGGACGGCCGCGGGAAGCGCGTTCCCGCGGCGGCTGACGGTACGTCGTCAGCCTGGCCGCCTCAGGAGGTGCGCCGCATCGGGCAACTTCCCGATCTCCACGGCCGGAGGGGCCTTAGATCCGCTGCCGTGTCTCATGCCGCGGATCTAAGGCCCCTCCTGTATGCCGTCATGCGGGCTCTCCTCAGGAGGAGCCGCCGGCGCTGAGCTTCGGGGCGGACGCGAACAGGTCGAGGTACATGCCGCCGGCGACCACCAGGCCGATCACGGCGAGCGCGAAGCCGGCCCAGGCGACGGCCCGGACCCAGACGGTCTGCGGGCGGCGGAGCAGGACGACGCCGGTGACCACGAGGGCCAGCAGGGCGAAGATCCCGTTGACGAGGGCCGTGGTGTGCCAGGGGGCGGTGTAGACGGCGGCGATCTGGTCCCGGGTCTTGCCGGTCTGGAGCTTGATCTGGCCGAGGACGGTCTGCCGCTCGGCGAGGACGGTGCCGGCCCAGGTGCCGGTCAGGGAGGCGAGGCCGAGCGCGGCACCGACGACGGCGCCGGCCCCGGCGGCGATGGAGCGGCGCGCGGATGCGGGCTGCTCGACGGCGGGCGCGTCCTCGGTGAAGCTCTCGTCCGCGCCGGTCTCCTCGGTACCGGCGGTGGTCTCCGGGGTGCTGTCCTCGGGGGCGTCCGCCGGCTTCGTGTCCGCCGCCGCGTCCCCGGTGACCGGCTCGGTCTTCTCGGTGTCGTTCTTGGTCGTCGTGGTAGCCATGGGCGCGACCGTAGGGGCCGCGTCTGAGAGTCGTATGAGAGAGCGGGCCGACACCGGATGACGAGCGCGGGAACGGCGTCCGGACGGCCCGGTCAGCGGCGTACGAGGGGCGCGTCCGCCGCCTCCCGCGGCTCGGGGACGAGGACCTGCGGGGCGGCGTCCGCGTACTCCTCCGGCGGTTCGATGCTGAGGCGCGGCAGCCGCCGCTCCAGCCAGCCCGGCAGCCACCAGTTCGCGCCGCCGAGCATGTGCATCAGGGCCGGTACGAGGAGCGTGCGCAGCACGAAGGCGTCCAGGGCGACCGCGGCGGCCAGTCCGATGCCGAACATGGCGATCGTCCGGTCGCCGCTGAGCACGAAGGCGGAGAACACCGCGATCATGATGACCGCCGCGGAGTTGATCACCCGGCCGGTCTCGGCGAGCCCGACTCGTACGGACCGGCAGTTGTCGTGCGTGCGCCGCCACTCCTCGTACATCCGGCTGACCAGGAAGACCTGGTAGTCCATGGAGAGGCCGAAGAGGACGGAGACCATGATCACCGGTAGGAAGGGCTCGATCGGGCCGCCGCTGCCCAGGCCCAGGAGTTCGCTGCCCCAGCCCCACTGGAAGACGGCGACGACGACCCCGAAGGCGGAGGCGACGGCGGCGACGTTCATGACCGCGGCCTTGAGCGGGATGCCGATCGAGCGGAAGGCCAGCAGGAGCAGTACGGACCCGAGGGCGACGACCACGCCCACGAAGAGCGGCAGCTTGCCGACGATCACGTCGGCGAAGTCGTCGTAGCCGGCGGTCACGCCGCCGACGTCGACGTGCAGCGTGGCGGCGTCGGCGGCGTTCGGCAGCACGTCCGTGCGCAGCCGTTCGACCAGGTCCGAGGTGTCCTTCGACTGCGGTGAGCTGTCCGGGACGACCGTGATCACGCCCGTACTGCCGCTGCCGTCGAACTCCGGGCCGCTGACCTGCGCCACGCCGGGTGTGGCCCGCAGCCGGTCCGGGAGGCCGTCGAAGGCGAGCCGGTCGCCGGCGCCGTCCAGGTCGCCGACCAGGGTCAGCGGCCCGTTGAAACCGGGGCCGAAGCCCTCGGCCAGCAGGTCGTACGCCTGCCGGGTGGTCGAGGAGCGCGGGTCGTTGCCCTGGTCGGAGGTGCCCAGGTGCAGCCCGAGGGTGGGCAGTGCGAGGACGAGCATGACGACGGCGGCGAGGCCGCCGAGCAGCTTGGGGTGGCGTTCGACGAAGCCGGACCAGCGGACGGCGAAGCCGGTGGGCTGCTCGGGGCGCGGCCCGTCGGCGGCGAGCCGGCCGCGTTCGCGCCGCCCCAGTACGCGCGTCCCGATCAGCCCCAGGAGCGCGGGCAGCAGGGTGACGGAGGCGGCCACGGTGAGCACGACGGTCAGCGACGCGGCGAGCGCGACGCCGTTGAGGAAGCTCAGCCGCAGGACGAGCATCCCGAGCAGGGCGATGCACACGGTCGCCCCGGCGAACACCACGGCCCGTCCCGAGACGGCCACCGCCTTCTGCGCGGCCTCGGCGACGCCCATCCCCGCGCGCAGGTTCTTGCGATGCCGGGTGACGATGAACAGCGCGTAGTCGATGCCCACGCCGAGCCCGATGAGCATGCCGAGCATGGGCGCGAAGTCGGCCACGGTCATGGCGTGGCCGAGCAGGCCGATGCCGGCCGAGGCGGTGCCGACCGCGACGACGGCGGTGATGATCGGCAGCAGGGTCGCGGCCAGTGATCCGAAAACGAGGAAGAGCACGACGGCGGCCGCCGCCAGGCCGAGGGCCTCGGCGAGATGGCTCTGCGGCGCTTCGGTGAGGCCGATGCCGGCGCCGCCGAGCGCGACGGTGAGGCCGTCCCCGGACGCGGCCCGCGCGGTGTCCACGACGGCCTGTACCTGCTTCGGGTCCAGGTCGTCGGTGGGCGCGTCGAAGGCCACCGTGGCGTAGGCGGTGCGTCCGTCCTCGCTGACGCGCTGTGCCGCCCCCTCGTCCGCCGGGGCGCCGGCCCGCGTGTCGTACGGGCCGTCCACGGAGGCGACGCCGGGCAGGTCGGCGATCCGGTCCAGGGCCGGGCCCATCCGGTCCCGTACCGCGTCCGCGCGCACGGTCCCGGAGTCGGTGTGCCACACGAGGGTGTCGCTGTCCCCGGACTGTCCGGGGAAGGCGTCCGCCATCCGTTCCGCCGCGCGCCCGGACTCCGTACCGGGGACGTCGTAGTTGTTCGAGTACGAGGAGCCCAGTGCACCGGCTGCCGCCACGACGCCCGCGAGGACGGTGAGCCACAGGACGATGACCAGGGCGCGGCGCTTCAGGCACCACCGGGCGAGTGCGGTCATGAGGGCCTTCGTCTGCTTCCCGGTTTGTGCGTCGAACTCCGGGGTCACCGGTGCTGCCGAGCGCGGGACGGGCGGGGGATGGCACGGGCCCGCCGCCTGCCGACGAAGGGGCGGCGGGCCCGCATCCCAAGAGAGTGACAGCCCGAAAAGATCCTTTGACCCCTTTGTGTACTTCCCCACAAAGAAGCGAAGGATCGGCGTCCGCGCGTTTCAGCCCGTTATGGACTCCGCCCCGTTCTCGATGTGGCCCATCAGCCGGCGGCGGAACGTTTCGTCCTCCGTGACCGTGACGTTTAGGTCGTACCAGCCGTGGTCGCGGTCGGCGGAGTGCGCCAGCGTACGGGTGCGCCCCGCGGGCAGCTTCACCGTGCGCGGCGCCGCACCGGAGTACGCCAGCGGCGCCAGCGTGACGGTCAGACCCCCGTCACCTCCGTTGACGAGCGTCAGATGGATCTCCCGCCGCCCGGCGTCCAGATGCGTGCTCACCTTCAGTCCGGCCGCCGCGCCCGCCCCGGTCCCGGCGAACTCCCGCCGGAAGCCGTTGGGCCCGGTGAGGTGGAAGTCGTACGCCTGCTCCCGGACCGGTACGTCCCAGCCTGCCTTCCCCCGTACGTCGCGGTGCTGGGGCGTGGCGTATTCGCGCGCATACGGGTACAGCGCGAGGTGCGCGGCGGCCGCGCCCGTATTGCGCAGCGCCAGCCGGAAGTGCCCGGCCGCCGGGTCGTAGGCGCCGTCCGCGTCGGGCTGGTACGGCAGCGGACGGGCCGGGCGCGTGCCCTCCTCCGGCCGCGGCAGCCGCTGCTCGGCGGGCGGCCTGGGGCTCCACCGCCCGGTGAAGGGCGGGATCGCGCCCGGCTGGTCGACGGCCGGCTGCCTGCGGCCGCGCGAGAAGTCGAAGGCGCTGGTCAGATCGCCGCAGACGGTGCGCCGCCAGGCGCTGATGTTCGGCTCGCGGACCCCCGTCCAGCGCTCCAGGAAGCGGGTGATCGAGGTGTGGTCGAAGACCTGGGAGCAGGCGTAGCCGCCGACCGTCCAGGGCGAGATCACCAGCATCGGGACGCGGATGCCGAGGCCGGTGGGGCGCCCGTCCCAGTACTCCTCGTCGGTGCCGGCGGGCGCCACGGGCGGCGGGACGTGGTCGAAGAAGCCGTCGTTCTCGTCGTAGGTGAGCAGCAGGACCGTGCGCCGCCAGACCTCGGGGTTCTTCCCGAGGGCGTCGAGGACCTTGTACACGAGGGTGGCGCTGGCGATCGGCGAGGAGGAGCCGGGGTGCTCGGAGTCGGCGGCGGCCGGGACGAGGTAGCTGACCTCGGGGAGGGTGCCGGCGGCGACGTCCGCGGCGAAGGCGGTGGCGGTCGAGCCCGGCTCGCCGCGCCGCAGCGCGCGCTCGAACAGGCTCCGGTCCGCGCGCGAGAGCGCCTTCACGCCCTCCTCCAGCAGCCCCTGCAGCCGCTCGCGCTCCGCCGCGTCGGCGTCCGCGACCTTCGCGTAGAAGGCCGTCATGTTCTGGATCTTCGCGTCCCCGACCTTCGCGAGCGCCTTCTTGGCGACGGCCTTGAAGCGCGCGTAGAACTCCAGGTTGTTGTCCGTGAAGTTGTCCCACTCCTGGTAGACCCGCCAGCTGTGGCCGGCTTTCTCCAGGCGCTCGGCGTACGTCGTCCAGTCGTAGCCGGGGTGGGTGTCCTCGTCGTACGCGTCGTTGCCGACCGCCCGCTTGCCGTCCGGCTCGAAGCCGGTCCAGCCGCTGACCAGATGGTTGCGGTTGGGGCTGGTGGAGGAGTGGATCGAGGAGTGGTACGCGTCGCAGACGGTGAAGGTGTCGGCCAGCTCGTAGTGGAGCGGCACGTCCCGGCGGTCGTAGTGCGCCATCGTGGCCGCGGTCTTGGCGGCGACCCAGTTGTCCATCCAGCCGCCGTGCCAGGCCCGCGAGCCGCCGTCCCAGCCGTGGTCGAGGGCGCCGATGTACTGGAGGTCCTTCTTCTGCGCGGCCGCGGCCTCGCGCACGGAGAAGGGCAGCACGGAGCCGGTGCCCGTCGCGGCGGGCTGCTCGAAGACGCTGCGGCCGGCGGGGATGCGGATCGCGTTGCGGTCGGCGTAGCCCCGTACGCCGCGCAGCATCCCGAAGTAGTGGTCGAAGGACCGGTTCTCCTGCATCAGGACGACGACGTGCTCGATGTCGTCGAGCCCGCCGTCCGTACGGTCGGGCCGCGCCGCGTCGGCGGCCAGTGCCTGCTGCAGCGAGGGCGGCAGCAGCGACCCGGCGGCGGCCGCGCCCACGGCCGCCGCGCCAACTGCCAGTACCCGTCTGCGCGTTGTCTCCGGTGCCACGCGTTTCCTCCAGTCGTCCCCAATGGTCCGCCATCGGCCCATTGATGTGGTGCGTCGGGGACGATAGAAGAGACGCGTGGCCCGCGATAGGTATCGCGGTGACATCTTTCGGAACAGCGGGCCACGCTCACCGCGCCGGACCGGTCACTTGCCGATGCCGGCCGCCAGTCCGCGGACGAAGTGCCGCTGGCCGATCAGGAAGATCACGATCATCGGCAGCGCGGCGATGGTCAGGCCCGCGAAGAGCACCGGCCAGTCGGAGTTCAGCCGCCCCGCCATGTCCGCCAGGCCCACGGGCAGCGTCTTGAGCCGGTCGTCGGTGATGAAGACCAGCGCGAAGGCGTACTCGTTCCAGGCGAAGAGCGCCTGCAGGACGGCGGCCGAGGCGAGGATCGGGCGGGCCATCGGGACGACCACCCGCCAGAACGTCTGCCAGCGGCTCGCCCCGTCGATGTACGCCGCCTCCTCCACCTCCACCGGCTGCCCCAGCAGATAGGCGCGGATCAGGAAGGTGGTGAAGGGCACCTTGAAGGCGGTGTAGAGGACGATCAGCGCCCAGTACGTGTCGTAGATGCCCAGCGCCTGGAGCAGCTGCGAGAGCGGGACCAGGGCCACCGTCGGCGAGAGCATCATCGCGCCGAGCACCAGCAGCAGCGCCGGCTGCGAGCAGGGGATGTCCAGGCGGGTGAGGCCGTAGGCGGCCCAGGCGCTGATGAGGACGACGGCCAGCACGCTCGCGGAGGTCACCAGCACGCTGTTGAGCAGGTAGCCGAGCACGCCCTGCTGCCAGGCGTCGGCGTACGTCGACCAGTGTGGGTGCGCGGGCAGCCCCCAGGGATCGGCGAAGATCTCTCCGTTGGTCTTCAGGCCCGCCAGCGCCATCCAGCACAGCGGGTAGATCACCGCGACGGCGAGCGCGGCCAGCGCGCCGTAGGCCAGCACGCGCACGGCGACGGGGCCGAAGCGGGCGGGGGCGCGCCCCGTGGGGGACGTGGCCGGTTCCGGTGCCGTACGGGCGGTCCTGCCGAGGGTGAGGGTCATACGGCGACCGCCTTTCTGCGCGAGTGGAGCAGCTGCAGGGCGCCGGCGGCGAAGGTGATGAGGAAGATCACCGTGCCGATCGCCGCGGCGTATCCCATGTCGTCGCCGGTGAAGGCGCTGGCGTAGAGCCACGTGCCCAGCACCTGGCTGGAGTTGGCGGGGCCGCCGCCGGTCATCACCATCACCTCGTTGAAGACCAGGAAGGCCCCGGAGACGGTGAGGATGATCAGCAGGGTGGTCATGTCGCGCACCATCGGCACGGTGACGTGGAAGAAGGTGCGGATGCGCCCCGCGCCGTCCACGGTCGCCGCCTCGTACAGCTCACGCGGTATCCGCTGGACCGCGACGGTCAGCAGCATCGTCGTGTACCCGAACGACTGCCACTGGCTCATGTTGATGACGCCCCAGATGGAGGTGGCGGTGTCGCCCAGCCAGTCGTGCTGGAGGCCACCGAGCCCGACCGCGTCCAGGGCGCCGTTCACCAGGCCCGCGTCCGGCTGGTACAGGAACTGGAAGAGCAGGCCCGCGACGGTCATGGAGACGGCCGCCGGGATGAAGTACACAGCGCGCAGCACGCCGCGCAGCCGCCGCCCGATCAGCTCCTCCAGTACCGCGGCGAGCACCAGCGCCGCGCCGACCTGGAAGACGACCGAGGTGAGCGCGTAACAGACGTTGTTGAGCAGCGCGTGCCAGAAGACCGGGTCCTGCAGGGCCTGCCGGTAGTTCTCCAGGCCGACGTAGCGCATGCCGGGCTTGAAGACGCTGAACTTGAAGAGGCTGAGCCGGACGTTCTCGACGATCGGGTAGTAGACGAACAACGCGATCAGTGCGAGCGCGGGAGCGGCGTAGAGGGCGTGCCCGATGCGGCGTCGTGTCACTGGTGCACCTCCTTCGGGGGCGGTCGGGGCGAGCGGGGTTCAGGGCCGGACGCCGAAGCGGCGGGCGTTCTCGGCGCCGCGGCGCACGGCTTTCACGGCCTGCTCCGGGGTGGTGTTCCCGCCGAGTACGGAATCGGCGGCCGACAGGTACGGATTGACGACCTTGTCGTCGGCGCGGGTGTCGAGCCAGACGGAGATGTCGTGGCCCGCGATGGTCCGCTGCGCGCCGGCCAGCCCGGGCAGCCGCGCGGCGTCCGCCGTGCCCTTCACCGCGCTCAGCCAGCCCAGCTCCCGCACCATCGCGCGGGCCCGGTCCCGGCTGGTGAGGAACTTCAGGAAGTCCACGGCGAGCGCCTTGTGCGGCGAGGAGTTGGAGACCATCAGGCCGTCCACGCCGCCGGCGATGGCGCGCGGCGAGCCCTTCGCGCCGGGGACCGCGGGCATCGGGAAGAAGTCCCAGTTCTCCGAGTACGCCTTCGGGGCGCCGCCGCTCTCGTCCAGGTACGAGAACTCCAGCGTCTCCAGATACTGCATGGCGGCCTTCCCGTACAGCATCCGGGCCTGCGCCGACTCGTGGCTGATGCTGGTGCCGCCGGCGGGCATGCACCGCTGCCGCAGCCGCGCCAGGTCCTTGAACGCGCGGACGTATCCCGGGTGGGTGAAGGCGCCGGCTCCCCCGTCGTAGTCCTTGGCCAGCACGTCGGCCGGCACTTCCATGGCGTTGAACTGGGTGAGCAGGTGCCCGGCCGGCCAGCCGTACTGGTTGCCGAACGCCAGCGGCGTGTATCCGGCCTTCTTGATCCGGTCGCAGGCGGTGAGCAGTTCGGGGAAGGTGCGGGGGATGCGTCGCACCCCGGCCTTGTCGAAGATCTTCTCGTTGTACGCGAAGACCTTGGCGTCCATGTCGAGCGGCACGCCGTACCGCCGCCCGCCGTAGGTGAAGGCGCGCAGCGCGTCGCTCTCGAAGCTGTCGCCCCAGCGGGTGCCGTCGAGCTGCCCGGTGAGGTCGGCGGCGAGCCGTCCGTCGGCGAACTTCTGCGCGTACCGCCCCGGCCAGGCGAAGTAGATGTCGGGCAGCTCGCGGGAGGCGGCGAGCACCGCGAGCCGGTCCTTGTACGGCTGGTCGCCGACGGCCTGGAGGTCGATGGTGACGCCGGGGTTGCGCTTCTCGTACGCCCGGACCGCCGACTTGAAGTACGGGGCGTACTCGGGGTCCGCCCACTTCTCCAGGACGGTCAGGTGGCCGTGGGGCTTCCCGGCGAGGCGGAAGTCGTCGGCGGTGACCTGTACGGGGGCCTGGCCGCAGCCGCTGAGCAGCGTCAGCAGTACGGCGAGCAGGCAGCCGGCGGCGGCTGCCGGGGTGCGGCGCATCGGCTCTCTCCTGGGTTGGTCGGTTCAGGTCCGGGCGGGGAGGGCGAGGGGGTGGCCGAAGGCTCCGGGGGTGGTGCAGACCTCGGCGGCGTAACCGGCGGCCCGGCCGGCGGCGTCGGCCAGGGTGCGGCCTTCGTGGAGCGACACCAGCAGGGCCGCGATGAAGGAGTCGCCGGCGCCGAGGGTGTCGGTGGCGGCGACCGGGACGACGCTCTGGTGGTGCACCGCCCCCTCGTACGACACCAGCGATCCGCGGGCGCCGCGCGTCACCACGGCCAGCCGCGGCCCGGCGCCGCGGACGCGCTCGGCGAGCGCGGCGGCCTCCTCGTCCCCGGCGTCCGGCCGCGAGAAGACGGCGCCGTGCACGTGCGGCAGCAGCGGCGCGGCGTAGGACCAGGGCCGGTCGGAGAAGTCGAAGCTGACCGGGCAGGCCGCGGCGAGCGCGGGCAGATGCGGCTCCAGGCGGCTGCAGTCGCCGGTGTGCAGCAGGTCGAAGCCGGCCAGCCAGGCCAGGTCGGCGGCGTCCGGCGCGAAGACCGAGACGGTCTCGTCGCACTCGCCGAAGGTGCGGTTGCCGTCCGCGTCGAGGTGGACGGTGGCGTACGCGTTGGGCCCTTGGGCCGTACGGGCCCGCTCGGTGCGGACGCCCTCGGCGGCGAGCGCGGCCCGTATGTGCGCGCCGGCCTCGTCGGTACCGGTGACGCCCAGGTACCCGGCGTCGGCGCCGAGCCGGGCGGCGTGCACGGCGACGTTGAGCGCGTTGCCGCCCGGGTACATCAGGCCGCGCTGGGGGTAGCGGTCGACGACATTGTCACCGACTCCGCAGATGCGCATGGGGGTTCCTTACGGGGGAGCTGCGGGGGAACGGGTACGGGACGGCCCGGTGCGGCACCGCACCGGGCCGGGTCTCGCGCGGGGGTTCCGGGATCAGTAGTCGACCTGGAACATGTAGCGGCGCTTGTCCAGGTCGTGGCCGCGCACCGACTCGTAGTGGCGGGCGAGCCGGGTGCCGAAGACGTCCAGCGCGATCGGCGTGATGTCGCCGCGCACCTCCTCCGGGACGCCGGGCAGCGAGAAGATCCGCGAGTCCACGTAGTGGGCCTTCTTGGTGTACTTGTCCAGGAAGGTCTTGGCGCGCTCGGCCATCGGGCGGGTGGTGTCCTCGCCGAGGAAGAGGATCACCGGCTGGTCCTCGGTGACCACCTCGAAGGCACCGTGGAAGAACTCACCGGCGTTGTAGCTGCCGCCGTGCTTCCACTGCATCTCCATCAGGTAGCACATCGTGAAGCCGTAGCCGGCACCGTAGTTGGGCCCGGCCGACAGCACGTACGTCACGTTCTCGTCGGCCAGCGCGGTGGCGATGGCGGCGGCCAGCTCCTCCCCCTCTTCCTGCGCCTTGTGCAGCGCCTCGGGCAGCGCCTCGTACGCCGTGCGGATCGCCGCGTAGTCGCCCTCGGCGCCGGTCTTCTCCAGCAGCGCGTACACGAGCTGCCCGAACAGCACGCCCTTGGGCGCGACGACGGTGTCCTCGCTGCGGTAGGTGAACGCGGTGTGCGCGGCCTTCGCGAGGGGGCTGTCGGCGCTGCGCGTGAGCGCGGCGACCTTGGCACCGGCGCCGCGCGCGTACTCGGCGGCCGCGACGGTCTCCTTGGTGGTGCCGGTGTGCGAGGACACCAGGACGAGCGAGCCCTCGCCGAGCAGCGCGGGGCGGCGCAGGTTGAACTCGTCGCTGTTCATGTGGAAGACGGGGAACGAGGCCCGGGTCTCCAGCAGGAAGTGCGCCGGGTAGGCGGCGGTGAGCGAGCCGCCGCAGCCGACGAGGAAGACGTTGCGCAGCCCGCCCGCGACGACCTCGTCGACGAACGTGCGCGCGGCCTCGTTCTGGCTGAGGGCGAAGGACACGGCCTCCTTGAAGTCCTCGGTGATCGGCTGGAGGGGCAGGGATGCGGTAGTCACGCGGTTCCTTTCCTGAGCGGTTGCGGGGTGGGGCGGAGTGATGCGGGGTAGTGTGGTGCGGGTGGCTCGGGGCGGTGCGACGCGGGCCGTTCCCGGGCAGCCCGGGGCAGCCCGGGGCAGCCCGGGACACGGTTGAGAACGTTCTCAACCCAGCGCGAGGTGGGCGATTGGGAACGTTCTCACTCGCGGTGTTGGGAACCTTCCCACCGCCAACTCCCCGCCGTCAATCCCCTGTCGCGACCCGATAGCCTGACGACGCCATGACGACGAACCGACGCAAGCCCGCAGGCCGCCCCGCGACCCTCCCCGACGTCGCGCGCGAGGCGGGCGTGTCCCGCTCCACCGCCTCCCGCGCGCTGGCCGACTACGGCTCGGTCAGCCCCGAGGCACGCGAACGCGTACGGGCCGCGGCCGAGAAGCTCGGCTACCGCCCCAACCTGCTGGCCCGGTCCATGATCACGGGACGGACGCACACCCTCGGCGCGATCGTCGCCGACATCCAGAACCCGTTCTTCGCGGGCGTCACCCGCGGCATCACCGACGCGGCCCGCGCCGCCGGGTACCAGGTCCTGCTCGCCAACACCGACGAGGACGTCGCCGCCGAGCGCGCCGCGGTGAAGATGCTGCGCGACAAGCACGTCGACGGGCTGATCGTCGCCCCGGCCGCCACCACCGAGACCGCCCACCTGGCGGCCGCGCACGCCGCCGGCTGCCCCGTCGTCCTCCTCGACCGCCAGGCGCCCGGCCTCCCCGCCGACTCCGTCACCGTCGACAACCACGGCGCAGCGCAGGACGCGGTACGCCGCCTGCTCGCCGCGGGCCACCGCCGGATCGCCCTGGTCAGCCTGCTGGGCAGCGCGCCCGCGACGCCTGCGGGCGCCTCCGCCGATGCGCCGGGCGCCGGGGCGGCGGCCACCGACCAGGTCCCGGACGCCGCCCCCACTGACCCGGTCTCCACCGACCCGGCCTCCACCGATCCGGTCTCCACCGACCCGGTCTCCACCGGCCTGGAACGCATCGAGGGCTATCGCACCGCCCTCCGCGAGGCCGGCCTCACCGACACCGACACCTACCTCCGTACCGGTACGTTCCACCGCGAGGACCCGGCCGACCTGACCGCCGAGCTGCTGTCCCTCCCCGAGCCGCCCACCGCCGTCTTCGCCACCGACAGCATGATCGCCCTCGGCGTCCTCTCCGCCGCCCGCGACCACGGCCTCCGCGTCCCCGAACACCTCTCCGTCGTCACCTTCGACGACACCGACTGGGCCCGCGCCGTGCGCCCCCGCGTCAGCGTCGTGGCCCAGCCCGTCCAGGAACTCGGCGCCCGCGCCGTCCACACCCTCGTCTCCCGCATCGAAGGCGCCACCCGTCCCCCGGAACACATCGTCCTGGACACGGAATTCATCGAACGAGAGTCGATCGCCCCGCCTCCGGAAGCCTCCCGCTGACCCACCCACCGGAGAAGTGACGGCCCCGAAACTCCATCGCTCCCGGCCGCCTCAGGGCCTACTCTCGCCACATGCCCGGTCACGCGAGAACCTGCTACGTCTGCCTCACAAGTCTTGCTGCGGCGGCCCGGGTTACCGCCCCCGCACCATGGCCGAGGTACGCCAGCGACTCGCCCACGCGGCGACCGGGCGAGCCCCTCGCCCACGCACTGGTGCGCCAGGAGCTCCCCGGCAAGTCGTGAGGCCGGGAAACCGCTCGGCCCCGGCGCTGGCCTTCACGTCGGTGTCAAGGTCTAGCGTCTCGGATGAACCAGGGAGGAGTCGCCGTGCGGATCGGGGAACTGGCCGAGCTGGCCGGGGTGAGCACGCGGTCGCTGCGTTACTACGAGGCGCAGGGACTGCTGAGGGCCCGGCGGGCTGCCAACGGCTATCGCGAGTACGGGGGCGAGGACCTGCGGATGGTGCGGGAGATCCGCTCGCTGCTGGATCTCGGCTTCGGGCTGGAGGAGACCCGGCCGTTCGTCGAGTGCCTGCGCGACGGGCACGAGACCGGCGACCGCTGTCCCGACTCGATCGCCGTCTACCGGCGCAAGCTCGCCGAGCTGGACGCGTGCGCGGCCCGTCTCGCCGAGGTACGCGAGCACGTCGCCGCACAACTGGAGCGGGCCGTCGAGGCCCGGGCCGCCGCTCCGCGCTGCGAGTTCTCCCCCGAGTTTCCGGATGATCCCGACCGGCCCGCCCGAGAGCGAAGGACGCGCGAATGACCACCACCGAACCCGCCGTCGTCACCGTCACCGACGACACCTTCGACCAGCTGGTGCTGCGCAGCGCGCGGCCCGTCCTCGTCGAGTTCTGGGCGCCCTGGTGCGGTCCGTGCCGGCAGCTGGCGCCGGTCCTCGACCAGATCGCCCGCGAGGAGGCCGGCCGCCTGACCGTCGCCAAGCTCAACACCGACGAGAACCCCGCCACGATGGTCGCCTGCAACGTCCTCGCCGCGCCCACCCTGCACGTCTACCGCGGGGGCGAGCTGGTGAAGGAGATGGTCGGCGCGCGGCCGAAGCGGCGGCTGCTGCAGGACCTGGAGGACGTCCTGCCGCACGTCGACGAGACGGATCTCCTGCGAGCCGGTCGGTGAGCGAAGAGCCGTAGATCGATGCCGTCGTGTTCGATGTGCTCGACAGAGGGGCGGGGGCAACCGGGGGGGGGTGACCCTCCGTTCACATAGCGAGAGAGGGGGGGACCCCCCCCCCCCCACCTCCCGTGTGTGGGTGAGGTGGAAGAGAGTGCGGGCAAACACATCCACCTCCAGGGCAAACCTCTCGCGGGGGTTTACC
>NZ_JBVHPN010000030.1:0-51830 GCF_055567935.1 Streptomyces sp. NPDC026301
CTCCCCCCCCCCCCCCTCCCCCCACCCCCCCCCCCCCCCCCCCCCCCCCCCCCCCCCCCCCCCCCCCCCCCCCCCCCCCCCCCCCCCCCCCCCTCTGCCGTACGCGGGACCGGACGCGGGCCGGGCATGGCCGCGCGCCGGAGGGCCACTGCCAACGCGCCCCGGAAAGCCGTGCCGCCGTGCGCCACAGGGCCCGCCACCCGCCGCACGTCACGCGGCCCATCGCCCCATATGCCCGTAACGTGAAGATCGCTGGATCGTTCCTGCGCCGTCCGGGTAGAGTGAAGAACGCGTCAAGAAACGCGCGAACGAACTGGGTGCGCCGGGAAGTCTGGTCGGCAACTGCAACAGCCATGCACAGCTGCCGCCCCGGAGGTCACCGCGTGAGTTCGCCCACCCCCCGCCGTTCCGTCTTCCTCGGGCGGATGTCCCTGCCCGAGCGGAACTACCTCGCGGACCTCCTCCGTACGGAGACCGTGGGCGGTGTCCTGCTGCTGGCCGCCGCGGTGATCGCGCTCCTCTGGGCCAACACCCCGCTCGGCGACAGCTACGAGGCGGTACGCGGCTTCCACTTCGGCCCGGCCTCCCTCGGCCTGGACCTCTCGGCAGAACACTGGGCGGCCGACGGCCTGCTGGCGGTCTTCTTCTTCGTGGCCGGCATCGAGCTCAAGCGCGAGCTTGTCGCGGGCGAGCTGCGCGACCCCAAGGCCGCGGCGCTGCCCGTCATCGCCGCGCTGTGCGGCATGGTCATGCCCGCGGTCGTCTACACCGTCGTCAACGCCACGAGCGGCGGCTCACTGGACGGCTGGGCCGTCCCGACCGCGACGGACATCGCCTTCGCGCTGGCCGTCCTGGCCGTCATCGGCACGTCGCTGCCGTCCGCGCTGCGCGCCTTCCTGCTGACCCTGGCCGTCGTCGACGACCTCTTCGCCATCCTGATCATCGCGGTCTTCTTCACCTCCACGATCAACTTCTGGGCGCTCGGCGGCGCGGCGCTGGGCCTCGTGGTCTTCTACGTACTGCTGCGCAAGGGCGTCCGGGGCTGGTACGTCTACGTACCGCTCGCGCTGGTCATCTGGGGCCTGATGTACAACAGCGGCGTGCACGCGACCATCGCGGGCGTCGCGATGGGGCTCATGCTCCGCTGCCACCGGCGCGAGGGCGAGCCGCACTCCCCCGGCGAGCACATCGAGCACCTCGTGCGCCCCCTGTCGGCCGGTCTCGCCGTACCGCTGTTCGCCCTCTTCTCGGCCGGCGTCTCCGTCTCCGGCGGCGCGCTGCACGACGTCTTCACCAAGCCGGAGACGCTCGGCGTGGTGCTCGGCCTGGTCCTCGGCAAGGCGGTCGGGATCTTCGGCGGTACGTGGCTCACCACCCGCCTGACCAGGGCCTCGCTCAACCCGGAGCTCAAGTGGCCGGATGTCTTCGCGGTGTCGGCGCTGGCCGGCATCGGCTTCACGGTCTCGCTGCTCATCGGCGAGCTGGCGTTCTCCGCCGACCCGGTGCTCACCGACGAGATCAAGGCCGCCGTGCTGACCGGCTCGCTGATAGCGGCCGTACTGGCCACGGTGCTGCTGAAGATCCGCAACGCCAAGTACCGGCGGCTGTACGAGGAGGAGAACCGGGACGAGGACCTCGACGGCATCCCGGACATCTACGAAGAGGACAGCCCCGCGTACCACCTTCGGATGGCCGACCTCTACGAAGCGAAGGCGGCCGAACACCGACGACGGGCCGAGGTGGCCGCCGCCCCCGACTCCGGGCAGGATGGTCCGGCATGATCTGAGAGGTATTCATCCAGGAGACAGAGAACGGGAGCAGTCGATGAGCACAGCAGACGACGGCGCGGACCGCGGCGCGGACCGCAGCCTCGGACAGCTGGTGGCCCACGCCACCACCGAAGTTTCCGCACTGGTGCACGACGAGATCGCGCTGGCCAAGGCCGAGCTGCGGAACGACGTGAAGCGGGCCGGCGTCGGCGGGCTGGCCGGCGGGGCGGCGGCCATCGTGCTGCTCTTCTCCCTGCCAATGCTCAGCTTCGCGCTGGCCTACGGCATCCAGGCATGGAGCGGCTGGCACCTCTCGGTCTGCTTCCTGCTGTCCTTCGCGGCCAACGTCCTGGTCGCCGGGCTGCTCGGCCTGATCGCGCTGGTGTTCTTCAAGAAGGCCAAGGCGGGCAAGGGCCCGCAGAAGACCGTCGCCTCGGCCAAGCAGACGGCGGCCGTCCTGGGGAACGTCAAGCCGCACCCGCGCCAGGCCGTGGAGGAGCACCCGGCGGTCGAGAGTGTGACACGCTCGGCCGTATGACGGCTTCCGCATCCTCGCCGGCACTCTCGCCCGCCTCGGTCGTACGGCTCGACATCCCCGGCGGGCACGAAGTGACGCACCGGGACGTCGCGGCCAACGGCGCGCGCTTCCACATCGCCGAGATGGGCGACGGGCCGCTGGTACTGCTGCTGCACGGCTTCCCGCAGTTCTGGTGGACCTGGCGGTACCAGCTGCCCGCGCTCGCCGAGGCGGGCTTCCGGGCGGTGGCGATGGACCTGCGGGGCGTGGGCGGCAGCGACCGCACGCCCCGCGGCTACGACCCGGCCAACCTCGCGCTGGACATCACCGGAGTGGTGCGCTCCCTCGGCGAGCCGGACGCCGCGCTCGTCGGACACGACCTGGGCGGCTACCTGGCCTGGACGGCCGCGGTCATGCGGCCCAAGCTCGTGCGGCGGCTCGCGGTTGCCTCGATGCCGCACCCCCGCCGCTGGCGCTCGGCCATGCTCTCCGACGCCAAGCAGAGCCGCCGGTCCTCGCACATCTGGAGCTTCCAGCGGCCCTGGCTGCCCGAACGGGCGCTGGTGGCGGACGACGCGGCGCTGGTGGGACGGCTGATCCGGGACTGGTCCGGGCCCCGGCTGCCCGAGGACGACGCGGTCGAGGCGTACCGGAAGGCCATGACGATCCCCTCCACGGCGCACTGCTCGATCGAGCCGTACCGCTGGATGGTGCGGTCGATGGCGCGGCCGGACGGGATCCAGTTCAACCGCCGGATGAAGTGGCCGGTGCGGGTGCCGACGCTGCACCTGCACGGTTCGCTCGACCCGGTGATGCGTACCCGCAGCGCGGCCGGCTCCGGGGAGTACGTCGAAGCGCCGTACCGCTGGCGCCTCTTCGACGGCCTGGGGCACTTCCCGCACGAGGAGGATCCGGTCGCCTTCACCACCGAGCTCATCAACTGGCTCAAGGATTCCGAGCCGGACCGGTGACCTCGCGGCTCGCCCGTTCATCGGTGCGCCGGAAGCCGCCGCAACGCTCCGCCGAACGGTGGGGAACGTGCGTTTGTCGAACAGCCACTTGCCTCGCGCATAGGCCAATTGACCGACACCGGTGCGGTTACGGACCGCGGGGCACGGGCAGAGTCGAGGGTATGGGCTGGACGCACGACTACCGTGACGTGGCACGCAACCGCCGCAGCAACGCCGCTGCGCTGGGCACCAAGGAGAGGAGCGCCCCGGACCTCCGGGCGGGTGGACCTCATGCGCTCGCCGACCCACTCGGCATTCCGCGGATCCTGCGCCGCCGTGCGCGCTGGATGACCGCGCGGCTCCGGCACCCGCGGAGCTGACCGCCACTTCCCGGGCCGCGCCGCCGGGAGCCCGCAGAACGGGCTCACAGGACGGCGGACGCACCGCGCAGGGCCTGGGCCCCCGGAAACCCCGGGGAGCCTTCGCAGCCGCCCCGGGGCTCTTTCTCACATCGCGCAGCCCTGGCTGTCGACCGTCCGCCGGGCCGTACGGCCCCGCTCGATGTCGGTGCGGACCTCGTCGGCCGTCAGGGCGTAGCCGGTGCTGTCGTCGTCGAGGGACTTGGCGAAGACCACGCCGTAGACCTCGCCGGCCGGGGTGAGCAGCGGGCCGCCGGAGTTGCCCTGCCGGACCGTGGCGTAGAGGGAGTACACATCGCGCGCGACCGTGCCGTGGTGGTAGATGTCCGGGCCGTTGGCCTGGATGCGGCCGCGGACGCGGGCCGAGCGGACGTCGTAGCCGCCGTTCTCCGGGAAGCCGGCGACGATGGCGCCGTTGCCGCTGCGCGCGTCCTGGTCGGTGAAGCGGAGCGGACGCGCCTGCAGGTCGGGGACGTCCAGTACGGCGATGTCCCGCCGCCAGTCGTAGAGCACGACCTTCGCGCTGTGGATCCGGCCCCGGCCACCGATCTGTACGGTCGGGTCGGTCACGCCGCCGACGACGTGCGCGTTGGTCATCACGCGGTGCGGCGCGAAGACGAAGCCGCTGCCCTCCAGGACCTTGGCGCAGCTGGTGGCCGTGCCGACGACCTTCACGATGGACTGCTTCGCACGGGCCGCGACCGGGCTGCCGGCCAGCGCCGGGTCGGGCGGCCGCACCTCCTGGATCGGCTCGTTCGAGAACGGCGTGAAGACCTGCGGGAAGCCGTTCTGCGCGAGGACCGAGGAGAAGTCGGCGAACCAGGTGTCGGCCTGCGCCGGGATCACCCGGGACACGCCGAGCAGCACCTTGGAGTTACGGACCTCCTTGCCCAGCGTCGGCAGGGACGTGCCCGCCAGGGCCGAGCCGATGAGCCAGGCCACCAGCAGCATCGCCACGACGTTCACCAGCGCGCCGCCCGTCGCGTCCAGGGCGCGCGCCGGTGACCAGGTGATGTACCGCCGGAGCTTGTTGCCCAAGTGGGTGGTGAGCGCCTGGCCCACGGAGGCGCACACGATCACGATGGCGACCGCCGCGATGGCGGCGAAGGAGCCCGGTGTGGCGTCCTCGGTCACTTCGTTCCAGATCACGGGCAACAGGTAGACCGCGATCAGAC
Source organism: Streptomyces sp. NPDC026301 (assembly GCF_055567935.1). Lineage (NCBI taxonomy): Bacteria > Bacillati > Actinomycetota > Actinomycetes > Kitasatosporales > Streptomycetaceae > Streptomyces > Streptomyces sp. NPDC026301. The sequence continues at coordinate 4,831 of NZ_JBVHPN010000030.1, forward strand.
CGCCGCCGAGGAAGCCGATCACGGACAGGATGCCGACGACGAAACCTTGGCGATAACCGACGACCGCGAACCACACGGCGGCGACCAACAGCAGGATGTCCAGGACGTTCACGCCCGACACCGTCTCACGAGCGCCAGTCGAGCGGGACCTGCTTGTCCCGGTCCCAGGGCACTTCCCACCCCGCGTAATGCAGGATGCGGTCGATGAGACCGGCGGTGAAACCCCAGACCAGAGCGCCTTCGACGGTGAAGGCCGGGCCGACGTGGCCACTCGGATGGCGGGTCGTCACGCGGTGCGCGGGGTCCGTGAGATCGGCCACGGGGACCGTGAACACCCGGGCCGTCTCGGCCTGGTCGACCGCGCCGACCGGGCTGGGCACGCGCCACCAGCCGAGCACCGGCGTCACCACGAAGCCGCTGACCGGGATGTAGAGCCGGGGCAGCACCCCGAAGAGCTGCACACCGGACGGGTCCAGGCCGGTCTCCTCCCACGCCTCGCGCAGCGCGGCCCGCAGCGGACCGTCACCCTCCGGATCGCCGTCCTCCGGGTCCAGCGAGCCGCCCGGGAAGGACGGCTGGCCCGCGTGCGAGCGCAGCGTCCCGGAACGCTCCATGAGGAGCAGCTCCGGGCCGCCGGCGCCCTCGCCGAAGAGGATCAGCACCGCGGACTGCCGGCCGCCGGTCGCGGGCGGCAGGAAGCGGCTCAGCTGCTGCGGCCGGACCGTCGCCGCCGCGTCGGCCACCGGGCGCAGCCACTCCGGCAGGCCCTCGGTGGTGACACGGATGTCCAGGGCGGCCGCCCCCGTGCCGGCCGCCTGCGCTCCGTACGCCCCCTGACCGTCCGTCTGCCGTCCGTACGCGTCCTGTCCGCACATCCCCTGCGCCGTCTCCTGTGCTCTCGTCATACGCGCCCCCTCAGGCCCTCGTTGCGATGGTCACCCACGGACCCGCCCCGGAGCCGTCCTGGCGTCATCCGTGCGTCATGCGGCCCCCAGCGGGGGCGCGGGCTCGCCGGGAAAGCCGGCCGGGGGCCGCAGCCGCTGCCCCGGCTTGCCGCCCATCTCGTACTTGAGCAGCTTCTTCGCCTTCTCCGGGTCCATCTCGCCCTCGCCGTACGACGGGCACAGCGGCGCGATGGGGCAGGCGCCGCAGGCGGGCTTGCGGGAGTGGCAGACGCGGCGGCCGTGGAAGATCAGGCGGTGCGAGAGCATCGTCCACTCGCTCTTGGGGAAGATCTCGGCGATCTCCGCCTCGACCTTCTCCGGGTCCTCCTGGGTGGTCCAGCCGAAGCGGCGGACCAGCCGCCCGAAGTGCGTGTCGACCGTGAGCCCGGGGACGCCGAAGGCGTTGCCGAGCACGACGTTGGCGGTCTTGCGGCCGACGCCGGGCAGGGTCACCAGGTCCTCCAGCCGGCCCGGCACCTCGCCGCCGAACCGGTCGCGCAGCGCGACCGACAGGCCGAGCAGGGACCGCGCCTTCGCCCGGAAGAAGCCGGTCGGACGGATCAGCTCCTCCAGCGCCTCGGGGTCGGCGGCGGCCATGTCCTCGGGCGTCGGATACGCGGCGAAGAGGGCCGGGGTGGTCTGGTTGACCCGCAGGTCGGTGGTCTGGGCCGACAGGACCGTGGCGACCAGCAGCTCGAAGGAGTTACGGAAGTCCAGCTCGGGGTGGGCGTACGGATACACCTCGGCGAGCTCGCGGTTCATCCGGCGGGCGCGGCGGACCATGGCGACCCGCGACTCGGGCTTCCGGGCGGCGGGGGCGGCCTTCTTGGCGGGGGCCTTCTTCGCCGGCGTCTTCTTGGCGGCCGTCTTCTTGGCGGCCGTGGCGGTCTTCTTCGCTGCGGTCTTCGAGGACGCAGCCGTCTTCCTCGCGGCCGTGGCGGTCTTCTTCGCGGCTGCGGTCCGCTCGCTCGTGGTGGCCGGATTCCTGCGGGTCGGTCCGTCACCCGTGGCCGGGTCCGCCGAGGTCGGCGCGGCGGTCTCCGCCGGCTCCGTCACCCGGGCCTTTTTCCCCGTCGGCGCCCTTTTGGCGGTAGCGGCCCCGGACGGCTCGGAGTCCCGTTTCGGAGGCTTCGCGGCATTCGCGCTCGCCTGTTCGCCCACAGCAGAATCATGGTCTGCGCTCACTCGTCCGGCCCCCTAGTCCTGTGCTCTCACCGGCGTATTGGACACTCGGCCAGACTAAGGCCACCCACTGACATCCGGCCCGATCACCAAGAATCGCGCCCCCAATCGGCCCCCTGCCTTATGGCGGCGGACACCTGTCCGGCATCCTTGTGATTGATCGCACTGTTTTGCATTCCGGCATGATGGGGACCTACGTCACCCGGAGCATGTCGACAAGGAGAGAACTCGTGGACGACGTTCTGCGGCGCGCACCGCTCTTCGCGGCGCTCGATGACGAGCAGGCTGCCGAGCTGCGTGCCTCGATGACCGAGGTCACGCTTGCCCGTGGTGACGCCCTGTTCCACGAAGGGGACCCGGGCGACCGCCTGTACGTGGTCACCGACGGCAAGGTGAAGCTGCACCGCACTTCCCCCGACGGCCGCGAGAACATGCTCGCCGTCCTCGGCCCCGGTGAGCTCATCGGTGAGCTGTCCCTCTTCGACCCGGGCCCGCGCACGGCCACGGGCACGGCGCTCACCGAGGTGAAGCTGCTCGGCCTGGGCCACGGCGACCTCCAGCCCTGGCTGAACGCGCGCCCCGAGGTGGCCACGGCCCTGCTGCGCGCCGTCGCCCGACGGCTGCGCAAGACCAACGACCAGATGTCCGACCTGGTCTTCTCCGACGTTCCGGGCCGTGTGGCGCGGGCCCTCCTGGACCTGTCGCGCCGCTTCGGCGTGCAGTCCGAGGAAGGCATCCACGTCGTGCACGACCTGACCCAGGAGGAGCTGGCCCAGCTGGTCGGCGCCTCCCGCGAGACGGTCAACAAGGCGCTCGCGGACTTCGCCGGCCGCGGCTGGCTGCGCCTGGAGGCCCGCGCGGTGATCCTCCTGGACGTCGAACGCCTCGCCAAGCGGTCGCGCTGACCGCTGCGCGTCAGCGCACGTACGCGAAGGGCCCCGCCTCCGTGCGGGGCCCTTTCGCATGGGGGCATCGCCCCGGAGTGCATATCGCCCGTCCTCGGACGCGCGCGTCGCTGCCCCCGGACACCGCGTCCCCGCCCTGAGGACGCGCGCGCCGCCGCCCTCAGACCAGCCCGTGCTCCCCCAGGTAGTCCAGCTGCGCCCGTACGGACAGCTCGGCCGCGGGCCACAGGGAGCGGTCGACGTCCGCGTACACGTGGGCGACGACGTCCGCGGCCGTACGGTGGCCCGCCTCGACCGCCGTCTCCACCTGGGCGAGCCGCTTGGCCCGGTGCGCGAGGTAGAACTCCACGGCCCCCTGCGCGTCGTTCAGCACCGGCCCGTGGCCCGGCAGGACCGTGGTCACGCCGTCGTCGACCGTGAGGGAGCGCAGCAGCCGCAGCGAGTCCAGATAGTCGCCGAGGCGGCCGTCCGGGTGCGCCACCACCGTCGTACCGCGCCCCAGGATCGTGTCCCCGGTCAGCACGGCGGCGTCGGCCGGCAGGTGGAACGAGAGGGAGTCGGCGGTGTGCCCGGGCGTGGGGACGACGCGCAGCTCCAGGCCGCCGGTCGTGATCACGTCCCCGGCGCCCAGGCCCTCGTCCCCGAGGCGCAGCGCGGGGTCCAGGGCCCGTACCGGCGTACGGGTCAGCTCGGCGAAGCGGGCGGCGCCCTCGGCGTGGTCGGGGTGCCCGTGGGTGAGCAGGGTGAGCGCGACGCGCTTGCCGGCCCGTTCGGCGGTCTCGACGACCGCCTTCAGGTGGCGTTCGTCCAGCGGTCCCGGGTCGATGACCACCGCGCGGTCGGAGTCCGGCTCGGCGACGATCCAGGTGTTGGTGCCGTCCAGGGTCATCGCGGACGGGTTCGGCGCCAGTACGCAGTACGCGCGGGCGGTCGCGGCGCCCGAGAGCACGCCGCCGCGAGGCTGTCCGGGAAGTGCGGCTGCGTCGGTCATGCGGCGGGCCCTTCGGGGGAGCCGGGTGCGGCGCCACCGTTGCCGGCCGCCGCCCCCGGGGGGATGTGTTTGGTGAACTCTTCGTGGCCCGGCCAGCTCAGCACGATCCGCCCCTCCACGAACTCCGCGCGCGCCAGTACGGGCGCGAGGTCCTGCCGGCCCGAGGCGGCGAGCGCGTCGGCGGCGCTGCCGTACGGCTCCAGGGTGCGCAGCGTGGCGATCGTCGGCGGCATCATCAGCAGCTCGCCGCGGTCGTAGCCGGCCGCCGCCTCGGCGGGCCGGGTCCACACCGTACGGTCGGCCTCCGTGGACGCGTTACGGGTGCGCTGGCCTTCGGGGAGCGCGGCGACGAAGAACCAGGTGTCGTAGCGCCGCGGTTCGAACTCGGGGGTGATCCAGCGCGCCCAGGCCCCCAGCAGGTCGCTGCGCAGCACCAGGCCGCGGCGGTCCAGGAAGTCGGCGAAGGACAGCTCACGGTCGACGAGCGCGGCCCGGTCGGCCTCCCAGTCGTCCCCCGTGGTGTCGGCGACGACGGTGCCGGCGGACGGCCCGGCGAGCAGCACCCCGGCCTCTTCGAAGGTCTCGCGGACGGCCGCGCAGACCACCGCCTGCGCGACGGACTCCTCGACGCCCAGCCGGGCCGCCCACTCGGCGCGCGAGGGCCCGGCCCAGGCGACGGGCCGCTCGTCACGGGGGTCGACGGCGCCGCCCGGATACGCGTACGCGCCGCCCGCGAAGGCCATGGAGGCGCGCCGGCGCAGCATGTGTACGGCCGGTCCGTGGCCGGAATCGCGCAGCAGCATGACGGTGGCCGCACGGCGGGGCGCGACCGGCGTCAGCTCACCACTGGCGAGCGCTCTGATCCGGTCCGGCCATTCGGGCGGATACCACTGGCCATTGGTCGTCGTCGACATGGCCGGATGCTATGCGTTCACGCGCGGATGTTCGAGGGGGCCCGGTGCAGGCGGGGGCTTCGCGCGGAGGTTTGGGGAGCGGGCGGCGCGCATACATGGGCGCGGGCGTGGGGCCCCACTCAACCCATACCCGGAGGGGTAGGGGGGTGAACCGGGTGGGGCACGGTCGCACTGCCCTGACGACGCCGCCCCGCCTCGCGCTCTACGTACAGGCGCGACGGCGGGGCGGCGGGGCGGACGAATCGTCTCGGTCGGGGAACCGCTCAGTCCGCGATCTCGACCTGGATCTCGACCTCGACCGGCGCGTCGACCGGCAGTACGGCCACGCCCACCGCGGAGCGGGCGTGCACGCCCTTGTCGCCGAGGATCTCGCCGAGCAGCTCGCTCGCGCCGTTGATGACGCCGGGCTGGCCCGTGAAGTCCGGCGCGGACGCCACGAAGCCGACGACCTTCACGACCCGGACGATCTTGTCCAGGTCGCCGGTCACGGACTTCACGGCGGCCAGCGCGTTCAGCGCGCAGACGCCGGCCAGCTCCTTGGCCTGCTCGGCGCCGACCTCGGCGCCGACCTTGCCGGTGGCCGGCAGCGCGCCGTCCACCATCGGCAGCTGTCCGGAGGTGAAGACGTAGTTACCGGAGCGCACGGCCGGCTGGTAGGCGGCCAGCGGCGGCACGACGTCGGGGAGCTTCAGGCCGAGCGACTCGATCTTGTCCTCGACCCGGCTCATGCCTGCTTCTCCCGCTTCAGGTAGGCAACCAGCTGCTCGGGGTTGTTCGGGCCGGGCACGACCTGGACCAGCTCCCAGCCGTCCTCGCCCCAGGTGTCCAGAATCTGCTTCGTCGCGTGCACCAGCAGCGGCACGGTCGAGTATTCCCACTTCGTCATGGGGCGAGCGTAATGCCTGTACACGGCGCCCGAGGACGCGCGTCCGCAGCGCCCCTGTACGCGTCTGCCGCCGCCCCCGAAGGCGCGCGCCGGACCGTGGCATACGCGACAGGCCCGGCGTCTCGTGCGTAGCAGCCGGGCGGACTGGTTAGGCTCCATGGCGTGAGCAGGCTCCATGTCGTCAGCGGCAAGGGCGGTACCGGCAAGACCACGGTCGCCGCTGCCCTCGCGCTCGCCCTGGCCACCGAGGGGCGACGCACCCTCCTGGTCGAGGTCGAGGGCCGGCAGGGCATTGCCCAAGTGTTCGAGACCGAGGCGCTGCCTTACGAGGAGCGCAAGATCGCCGTATCCCCTGGGGGCGGCGAGGTGCACGCGCTGGCCATCGATGCCGAGCGCGCGCTCCTCGACTACCTCCAGATGTTCTACAAGCTCGGCGGAGCCGGACGCGCCCTGAAGAAGCTCGGCGCGATCGACTTCGCCACGACCATCGCACCCGGGCTGCGGGACGTCCTGCTGACCGGCAAGGCGTGCGAGGCCGTCCGCCGCAAGGAGAAGAACGGGCGCTTCGTGTACGACGCGGTCGTCATGGACGCGCCGCCCACGGGCCGCATCACGCGCTTCCTGAACGTCAACGACGAGGTGGCCGGGCTCGCGAAGATCGGCCCGATCCACAATCAGGCGCAGGCCGTCATGCGCGTACTGAAGTCACCCGAGACGGCCGTCCATCTGGTGACGCTGCTGGAGGAGATGCCGGTCCAGGAGACCGTGGACGGCGTCGCCGAACTGCGCGCCGCCGGGCTGCCGGTGGGTGGCGTGGTCATCAACATGGTCCGGCCCACGGTGCTGGCCCCCGACGAGGTGGACCTGGCCGCGAACGGGGCCCGTACGGGCATCGCGGCGGCGCTCTCCGGCGCCGGACTGGGCGGCGCACGCCGTGGCGGCCGCGCGGAGCGGCTCATCGATCCGCTGCTGGAGCAGGCCCGCGAGCACGCCGAGCGGGTCGCGCTGGAGAGTGCGGAACACACCGAGATCACCGGGCTCGGGCTGCCGACGTACGAACTGGAGCTGCTGGCCGAGGGCGTGGACCTGGCCGGGCTCTACCGGCTGGCCCGGGAACTGCGGAAACAGGGACCGATATGACATCGGAGTACACGACCTTGGACGCTTCGGCTCCGCATCTGGACGTGGACGCGCTGCTCGACGACCCGCAGACCCGCATCGTCGTCTGCTGCGGCTCGGGCGGCGTCGGGAAGACCACCACGGCGGCCGCACTGGGCGTCCGCGCGGCGGAACGCGGCCGACGGGCCGTCGTCCTCACCATCGACCCGGCCCGCCGGCTCGCGCAGTCGATGGGCATCTCCGAGCTGGACAACGTCCCGCGTCAGGTCAAGGGCGTGAGCGGCCCCGGAGGCCGGGGCGAGCTGTACGCGATGATGCTGGACATGAAACGTACGTTCGACGAGATCGTCGAGGCGCACGCGGACAAGGAGCGGGCCAGGGCGATCCTGGACAACCCCTTCTATCAGTCCCTGTCGGCCGGGTTCGCCGGCACGCAGGAGTACATGGCCATGGAGAAGCTGGGCCAGCTGCGCTCCCGCGACGAGTGGGACCTGATCATCGTCGACACCCCGCCGAGCCGGTCGGCGCTGGACTTCCTGGACGCGCCCAAGCGGCTGGGGTCCTTCCTGGACGGCAAGTTCATCCGGGTCCTGATGGCGCCCGCGAAGGTCGGCGGCCGGGCCGGGATGAAGTTCCTGAATGTCGGCATGTCGATGATGACCGGGACGCTCAGCAAGCTCATGGGCGGCCAACTGCTCAAGGACGTCCAGACGTTCGTGGCCGCCATGGACACCATGTTCGGCGGCTTCCGTACCCGCGCGGACGCCACGTACCGGCTGCTGCAGGCCCCCGGGACCGCCTTCCTGGTCGTGGCCGCACCGGAGCGGGACGCGCTGCGCGAAGCGGCGTACTTCGTGGAGCGGCTGGCCGCCGAGCAGATGCCGCTGGCCGGCCTCGTACTGAACCGCGTACACGGCAGCGGCGCCGACCAGTTGAGCGCTGAACGGGCACTGGCGGCGGTCGAAGCGCTGACCGACATGACCGGAGCGGGGAACTCCGCACCGGCGGACGGAGACGGCGCCGAAAATCTTGGCGACGGCGGAATTGTGGATCTCGAGGGCGGGAAGGCTGGATCACGTACCGCCGACGCTCCCTCCCCCGCTGCGCCGGCGCTGCACGAGCAAGACCCTTCCGCAACTCCCGAATCGAAGCAGTCTCCCGAGGCCCGGTCGGCCCGACTCGCCGCCGGCCTGCTGACCCTGCATGCCGAACGCATGCAGGTGCTCGCGCGCGAGCGGCGCACCCGCGACCGCTTCACCGCGCTGCACCCTGAAGTACCGGTGGCCGAGATCGCCGCTCTGCCCGGTGACGTCCATGACGTCGCGGGACTGCGCGAGATCGGCGACCGCCTCGCGTCCGGCCCCGCCGACACCGACGGGACGAGCGACGCGGACAAGACGAGCGACACAGGCAACGCGAGCGACGTGAGCGACGCCGGCTGACATAGGCCGAGGCGGCCCGCAGACACGCCCTGCAGACACACAGGCGCAGCAAAACCGCGCACCCACCGGGCCGACGCATCACGCACCGGCCTTCGTGCTCCGGTGCCCACCGGCGGCCGATTCCGCCGCCGCGTCGGCACCCGCACCACGCTGGTGAACACGGCAAGTAAAGGCGGTAACCGCGCGCGTCAGCTCAACAAGCCGTCGCGCATCTCGCGCGTCGACTCAAAAGGCCGACTCAAGCGCCGACGGCCATGCCGCAGTCGGCGCTCACCTGACCCGGCCGGATCTGCGCCGGGTATTCATGTCCCGACCGACGGGCCGGGCACACCACGGGCCGGCTCAGCCGACCGCGGCGAAGTTGTTGTCGTACTCCTCGTCTTCGCAGTCCACGAGAATTCCCGCGCTGCGCTCGTATTCCGTACGTGCCGTCTCCAGCAGCCGGCGCCACGAGGTGACGGTCGGGCGGCGGCGCAACAAGGCCCTCCGCTCGCGCTCCGTCATCCCGCCCCACACGCCGAATTCGACGCGGTTGTCCAGCGCGTCGGCGAGACATTCGGTCCGCACGGGGCATCCGGTGCAGACCGCCTTGGCGCGGTTCTGCGCTGCCCCTTGAACGAACAGCTCATCCGGATCGGTCGTGCGGCAGGCTGCCTGTGCACTCCAGTCGGTTACCCAGCTCATGCTGGCGCCGTCCTCTCCCGAATCGAGGCTCCCCCACGGCGGCAACCGGCATATTCACCGTTGCCAGTTGAGGACGTTACGGAAGGCAGGCAGGGCGCAACACCCCCTTCGGGCCCAATCTTGAATGGTCCGAACGGACTATGCGTATGCGGCAGATCACCCAACGGAGTGAGCGCAGGGCATACGTCGCTTTTCTGGCAGGCCAGGACAGTTCAGGGTGTTTCCCACAGGTCACGGACGAGCGCGGGCGACACATGCGGGCAATCCGGTCACCGGCCCCGCGGCAGAAAAAGGTGATGTGCTGGTGCGGAACCACGTTCGAGTGACAGGCGTGAACAGAGTAAGCGAACAGATGCGCCCCTGTCCGGTGATTGAGAACGTAGGGTGCCCTCATGGGTAAGAAGCGCGACGGTGGCGGCCTCACCGCGACCCAGCAGGCCGCGAAGTTCCTCGGCGTGAGTGTCCTGGCCGGAGCCGTGCTGGCGGGCCTGGCTCTCCCCGCCGCCGGCGCGCTGGGCCTCGCCGCCAAGGGGACGGTCGAGGGGTTCGACGACATCCCGTCCAATATGAAGACGCCACCGCTGAGCCAGCAGACGAAGATCCTGGACGCGAACGGCGGCGAGATCGCCAAGGTCTATTTCCGCAATCGCACGGTGGTGGACCTGAAGGACATCTCCCCGTACATGCGGAAGGCGATCGTCGCCATCGAGGACTCGCGCTTCTACCAGCACGGCGCGGTCGACATGAAGGGCATCCTGCGCGCGGTCAACAAGAACGCGCAGTCCGGCGGGGTCTCCCAGGGCGCCTCGACGCTGACCCAGCAGTACGTGAAGAACGTCTTCGTCGAGGAGGCGGGCAACGACCCGGACAAGGTCGCGGAGGCCACCCAGCAGACCATCGGCCGCAAGGTCAGGGAGCTGAAGTACGCGATCCAGGTCGAGAAGGAGCTGGGCAAGAAGAAGATCCTGCAGAACTACCTGAACATCACCTTCTTCGGGCAGCAGGCGTACGGCGTCGAGGCCGCCGCCCAGCGGTACTTCAGCAAGCCCGCCAAGGACCTGAACCTCCAGGAGTCGGCGCTGCTGGCCGGAATCGTCCAGTCGCCGAGCCGGTACGACCCGGTCAACGACCCGGAGGAGGCCACCAAGCGGCGCAACACCGTCCTGCAGCGGATGGCCGACGTCCACGACGTCACTCAGGCGCAGGCCGACGCCGCCGCGAAGAAGCCGATCGAGCTGCACGTCAGCACCCCGCGCAACGGCTGCATCACCGCCGTCGACGGCGCCGGCTTCTTCTGCGACTACGTCCGCGAGGCGTTCCTCAACGACCCGGTCTTCGGCAAGACCCCCAAGGCGCGGCTGGCCCGCTGGCAGCGCGGCGGCATGACGATCCGTACGACGCTGGACCCGCAGGCCCAGAAGTCCGTACAGAAGTCGGTCAGCGATCACGTGTACGACTCCGACCCGGTCGCCACCGCGGCGGCGCTGGTCGAGCCGGGCAGCGGCAAGATCCGCGGCATGGGCCAGTCCCGGCCGTACGGCTTCAAGACGCACCAGACGCAGATGAACCTGTCCGTGGACGGCGACATGGGCGGCGGCGCGGGCTACCAGCCGGGCTCGACCTTCAAGCCCGTGATCGCGGCGGCCGCGCTGGAGCAGGGCGTCAGCCCGAACAAGGTGTACCCCTCCCCGTACAAGATGCAGTACCCGAGTCCGGTGTCCACCTGTAAGGGACAGTGGTCGGGCAGCGCGCCGGTGGAGAACGAGAACCGCAGCGAGAAGGGCCCGTACGGCATGAAGGAGGCGACCGCGAAGTCGGTCAACACCTACTTCGTGTCGCTGATCAGCGACGTCGGCATCTGCCCGGTCACGAAGATGGCCGACAAGATGGGCATCAAGCGGGCCGACGGCAAGGACATCGACCAGGTGCCCTCGATCACCCTGGGCACCCAGGAGATGTCGCCGCTGACCATGGCGGCGGGGTACGCCGCGTTCGCCAACCGCGGCGAGTACTGCACGCCGGTCGCCATCGAGTCGATCACCGGCCCGAACGGCAAGGCGATGAAGGTCCCGCGGACCAGCTGCCACCGGGCCATGTCGGAGAAGACGGCCGACACCATAAACACCCTCCTGCAGGGCGTCGTCGAGGACGGCACCGGCAAGGAGGCCGGCCTCAGCAGCCGGCCCAGCGCGGGCAAGACCGGTACGACGGACGGCCGTTACGCCGCCTGGTTCGTGGGCTACACCCCGAACATGGCGGGCGCGGTGTGGGTCGGCGACCCCGAGCACAAGCGGCGGATGGTCGACATCAACATCGGCGGCCGCCCGTACGACAAGGTCTTCGGCGGCCAGGTACCGGGGCCGATCTGGCGCGACGCGATGGCCGGGGCGCTCGCCGGGAAGCCGGCGCCGGGCTTCCACACGGTGCCGATCCGCGACCCCAAGGGCAAGAAGAAGAACCGGGCCAAGCCGCCGGCCGGCTCGCACGACAACAAGCCCGGCGGTGGCCACATCGACCTCCCCGACCTGCCGGACGTCATAGAGGGCGGGGGCAACGGCGGCTGGAACTGGCCGGGCGGCGGGAACGGACACGGCCACAAACGGTGAGCCGGGCGGCGGGTAACTGACGCGCGTGACGCATGGATGTGGAAAGGGGCGCCCCTCCTCGGAGGGGCGCCCCTTTCCACATCAGTGCGCGGTCAGCCCGCCGGACGCGATCGGCCCGCCGGGCACGATCGGCCCGTCGAGCGCGGCCGGCCCGTCAAGGGCGCTCAGCCCGCGAGCAGCTTCTTCACCGTGGCGGCCACCCGGCCGCCCTCGGCGCGGCCCGCGACCTTGGGGTTCACGATCTTCATGACGGCGCCCATGGCCCTCGGGCCCTCGGCGCCGCTGCCCTTGGCCTCCGCGACCGCCTCGGCGACCAGCTGCTCCAGCTCGTCGTCCGTGAGCTGCTTGGGGAGGTACTCGGCGAGCACCTCGCCCTCCGCCTGCTCGCGCGCGGCCTGCTCGGCCCGGCCGCCCGTCTCGAAAGCCTCGGCGGCCTCGCGGCGCTTCTTCGCCTCGCGCGCGATGATCTTCTCGACCTCGCCGTCCGACAGCTCGCGTGCCGCGGTCCCCGCGACCTCCTCCTTCTGGATCGCGGTCAGCGTGAGGCGGAGGGTGGAGGAGCGCAGTTCGTCGCGCGCCCTGATCGCTGCGGTGAGGTCGTCCTGCAGCTTCGTCTTGAGCGTGGTCATGACCCAAGTTTGCCAGGGCCCGACGGGTACCGCGCGGAGTTATCGGGCCGGACCGCGCTCCGGAGAGCGCTGACGCCCGTACGGAAACATGCCGAAGAGGACTGTCAGCGGTCGCAAGCAGGCATCGGCGGTCGTCCGAACCACGTCGGCGGCCGTACGAACCGCGTCGGCAGTCGTCCGAACCGCGTCGGCGGTCGTAAGAACCACATCGGCGGTCGCGCTGCGGCAAGATCATCCCGCCCCATGATGTTCCCGCTCCCGCTCTCTGCCACGATGGGAACCATGCGCGCGCGATACGGAGTACCCCTGTCCCTCACGGCGGTCGGCGCGGCCGGCCTCGCCTACGCCGCCGGCATCGAGGCCCGGTCCTTCCGGCTGCGGCGGGTGACGATCCCCGTACTGCCGCGCGGCATGCGGCCGTTGCGGGTCCTGCAGGTGTCCGACATCCACATGGTCGGCGGGCAGCGCAAGAAGCAGCGCTGGCTGCAGTCGCTGGCCGGCCTCCGCCCCGACTTCGTCGTCAACACCGGCGACAACCTCTCCGACCCCGAAGGGGTGCCGGAGGTACTGGACGCGCTGGGCCCGCTGATGGAGTTCCCGGGCACGTACGTCTTCGGCTCGAACGACTACTACGGACCGAAACTGCGCAACCCCGCCCGCTACCTGATCGAAAAGGTCCAGGGCCGGCACGGACTGAACGGCAACGCGCCCGCCGTCGGCGTCGTCCACAACCCGTGGGAAGAGCTGCGGGACGCCTTCGACGCGGCGGGCTGGGTCGGCCTGTCCAACACCCGCGGCCGCCTGAAGCTCGAGGGCATCGAGATCGCGCTGACCGGCCTGGACGACCCGCACATCAAGCGCGACCGGTACGCAGAGGTGGCCGGCGGCCCCGAGGAGGGCGCCGACCTCTCCCTCGCCGTCGTACACGCCCCGTACCTGCGCTCGCTCGACGCCTTCACCGCCGACGGCTACCCGCTGGTCCTCGCCGGGCACACCCACGGCGGCCAGCTGTGCGTCCCCTTCTACGGCGCCCTGGTCACCAACTGCGACCTGGACACGGGCCGGGTCAAGGGCCTCTCCACCCACACCGCCGGCGAGCACACCTCCTACCTGCACGTCTCCGCCGGCTGCGGCACCAACCGCTACACCCCCGTCCGCTTCGCCTGCCCGCCCGAGGCGACCCTGCTGACACTGACGGAACGCGCCTGAGCGGTCCGGCCACCGGGGGCCGGGGGCCGCACGATCACGTGCCGGCCCCGGGCTCCGGCCTGCGGCGATCCAGTACAGGCCAGGCGGTGTCACCCCAGCCCGGCTTCGGCCCAGCTTCAGCCCGACTCCGGCACGATCCAGCCTCCCCGTACCGTCCCCAATCCCCCCATAACCCGTCTAGCGTGGAGGGATGATCGACCCGACCCGGTCCGACCCCACCCGTTCCTCGCACTACGCGACCGGCCCGGCCGGCGCCTCGGCGCTCACCCCGTCCTCCGCGGTCGCGCCGCACGCCCGCCGTCCGCTCGCCGCCCTCCTGCGCGTCCTGCTCGCCGCGGCCGCGGCCACCGGCGTCGCCCTGGAGATCAGCCTCTCCGCCGACCCGCCGCGCGTACTCAGCGACTTCTCCGTCCAGGCCGGCGCCGCCTTCGCGCTCTGCGCCCTGTGGTCCGCGTACCGCGCCGGGAGCGGCCGCCGCCCCGTCTCCCCCCGGATCACCGGCGCCCTCCTCCTCTATGTACTCGCCGCCGCCGTCCTCCACCACACCCTCCCGGCGCCGGCCCCCGGCGACTCCACGCTCCCCGACGGCTCCTCCGCCACCGGCACCGTCGCCGACCAGCTCCTGCACACGGTCGCCCCGCTCGGTGCCGTACTGGACTGGCTCCTCCTGACCGCTCCGCGTCAGTACCGCCTCCGCCACACCTGGCAGTGGCTCGCCTACCCGGCCCTGTACCTCCTCTTCGCCGTCCTCCGCGGCGCCCTGCTCGCCCCGGGCACCCCCGGCCGCTATCCGTGGCCCTTCCTGAACGCCGCCACCCACGGTTACCCAACCGTCCTGGCCCACGCCCTCCTCTGCCTCCTGGCCCTCTACTTCCTCGCCGCGGCCCTCCTGGCAATCGACCAGTTCAGGCCCGCTCCCCCGCGCCCCGGATACCGGATTTCGCGTACGGGGATCGGTCCGCTAAAGTAGAGCTCGTTGCTTCGGGGTGTAGCGCAGCTTGGCAGCGCGCTTCGTTCGGGACGAAGAGGTCGTGGGTTCAAATCCCGCCACCCCGACTGAAGAAACACAGGTCAAGGGGCCTGATCCGCGAGAGCGGGTCAGGCCCCTTGCTGTTTCTGCGGCTTCGGCGGCGGCTTTGGGAGCCGGTCGGGAGACGATCTCGGCAAAGCGGCCTCAAGTGAGGGGGGTCACAGCGCGAGGGGAGAGCGGTCTCTCAACTACCGGCGATCAGAGGCTTGAGCATCTCGCGCAGCTGGCGCTCGCCGAGGGGGCCGATGGCTCGTGCCGCGGTCCGGCCCCGGCGGTCGATGGCGATGGTCGACGGCAGGAACTGTGGGTTGAGGCTGCCCTTGGGGAACCGCAGCATGAGCTTGCCCGACGGGTCGAACAGGCTGGGGTACGGCATCTTGTGCGTCTCTTCGAAGCCGACAGCCTGACTCGTGCTGCTGTCACGGGTGTTGATGCCGACGAATTGCACGCCCTTGCTCCGGGTTTCCTCGGCGACTTTGGCGAAGTGGGGCGCCTCGGCGATGCATGGCCCGCACCAGGAGCCCCAGATGTTGAGAACGACGACCTTCCCCCGGTAGTCGTCAATGTTCAGTGGTTTACCGCGCGTTGTCGTGCCGCGTATGTCCGGAGCCGGCTTTCGATCGGCGGCGGGAACCGTGTCGAAGCCGTCCTGGCCCTTGATGAATCCGGCTCGGGAGCCGCCACCGGAGTTCTTGTCTCCGCAGCCGGTCAGGGCCAACGCGGCGGCGCAGGCGGCGAGTAGGGCCGTGAGCCCGCGGGTGGCGGGACGAGTGAAGGGCCTACTCCGGAAGGTCATGCCGACAGTCTTGCAGGGCATATGAGTGGCCGTATGGGTGGCCGTATGGGTGGCCATGTGGGTGGTCTTCTGGTTGGTACGTGAGGTCAGGGCAGTGGCATGTTGTTGATGCGGGGGGCCAGTTCGCGGGCGAGGGTGGTGGCGAGGGCGCGGAAGACGGCTACTTCCGGGTTGAGGTCGTGGGCGCGGGCCGCGAGGTGGCTGGACTCGGGTGGGGCGTCCAGTACGGGGACGAAGACCGCGCCGGGCCAGTTGTAGTAGCGGGCGAAGGAGCGGAGGCCGGAGCCGGCGCCGTGGCCGGTGAGGACGCCGGTGAGGACTTCCTGCGGGAAGAGGGCCACGCTGCGGCCGCGGCGGGCGGCCTCGTTGTGGAAGTAGAGGTAGTCCTTGAAGATCGCCGGCGTGTGGTCGGGGACCCGGAAGATCGGCAGGTCGGCCAGGTCGGCGACGCGTACGCCCTCGGTGCGGGCGTCGGCGAGCGGCGCCGAGCCGGGGACGACCACGATGCGCTGCTCGGTGAGGAGCGCGTCGCCGACCAGCCGGTCGTCGTCGGGCATCGGCCGGATGAAGGCCAGGTCCACCCGGTCCTCCACCAGCGCCGAGACGTGCTCGGTGAAGTTCAGCTGGATCACCTCGACGGGGACCTCGGGCCGGGCCCTGCGATAGGCGTTCACCGCGGCCGGGGTGATCTCCGCCGAACCGTGCCCCATGATGCCGACGCGCAGCGGGCGCGCGGTCGCCTCCCGCTCCCGGCGCACCGCCTCGTGGACGTCCTCGACCGCCGCGTCCGCCGCGGCCAGCAGCGTGCGGGCGTGCTCGGCGAGGCGTACGCCGGCGGCGGTCGGCCGTACCGGATTGCGGTGCAGCAGCGGGGTGCCCAGCTCGCTCTCCAGGCGGCGGATGTGCTGGGTGACGGCGGGCGGAGACAGGAAGAGGCGGGCCGCCGCCCGGCCGAAGTGCTGTTCCTCGACGACGGCCAGGAATGACGCGAGCAGCCGGAGGTCCATGATTTCCCAGGATACGGCGCGGTCACGGCCGGGGCGGCGGACCGTTCACGATTCGTGAAGGCGGGCGGCGGGGGGCGGCCGGTGGGTCGTACAAAGGGTTCCGTGACCAGTACCGATGCCGCCGGGCTCGCCCCAGCCCCGCCCGCCCCCGCTTCGTCCGCCCCTCGCCGCTACGGCCTGCGGACGGCGCTGATGATGACCGCCTCGGGCTGGAGCGCCAACCAGTTCGCCGCGCTGCTCGGCGCCTACCGGGCCGGCGCCGGGCTGTCGGATGCCGCGGTCAACGCGCTGCTCGCGGTGTACGCGGTGGGGCTGATACCGGGGCTGCTCGCCGCGGCCCCGCTCTCCGACCGGTACGGACGGCGCCCGGTGGCGCTCGGTGCCCTCACGCTCAACGCGGTGGCCACGCTGCTGCTGATGTTCGGCGCCGGCTCGACGCTCTGGCTGGCGCCCGGCCGGCTGCTCACCGGGATCAGCGCGGGGGCGCTGCTGGCGGCCGGCGGGGCCTGGGTGAAGGAGCTCTCCTCGCCGCCGTACGCGCCGGCGGGCGCGGAGACGGTGGCCGCCCGGCGTTCCGGCGTCTTCGTCTCGCTGGGCTTCGCCTCGGGCGGGCTCGCCGCCGCGCTGATCGCCCAGTGGGCGCCCCACCCGATGGTGCTCGCCTATCTGCCGCATCTGGTGCTGGCGGTACTCGCCCGGGGGCTTGCCCAGGGGAGCCCGGAGACCTGGCCAGCCGCCGCCGACCGGGCCGCCGCGGGCGTCGGGGCCGCCGCGGGCGCCGCGGGCCTCGTGGGTACCGGCTCCGGCCGTACCGCCGCGGGCACGGACCCCGGCCGTACCGCCGCGGCCCCGGACTCCGCCCGACGCACACGTACCCGTACCCGCACCCGCACCCCCCTGGCCCGCCCCGGCTTCTGGCGGGCCGTGTTGCCGATGGCGCCCTGGGTGTTCGCCGGGCCGATGGTCGGGTTCGCCACGCTTCCCGGGCTGGTGGACGGGGGGCTGCGCGGCTGGGAGGTGGTGTACGCAGGGGTGGCGACCGCCGTCGTCCCCGGTGCGGGGGTGGCGGTCCAGCCGCTGGCGCGGCGGCTGAGCGCGCGCAGCCGGCTGCTCAGCTCGGTCGCCGGGCTGCTGGTGATGGCCGCGGGCTTCGTCCTCGCCGGGCCGGCTGTCGTGCACCAGCAGCCGGTGCTCGGCCTGGTCGCCGGGGCGGTGCTGGGTGCGGGGTACGGGCTGGTCCTCACGTACGGCCTGGGCACCGCCGCCGCCCTCGCGGCGCCCGCCGGGCTGGCCCGCCTCACGTCGTACTTCTGGAGCCTCGCCTACCTCGGGATGTTCGCCCCGCTGCTGCTCAGCACGCTCAGCGGCAGCTTCCCGATGCCCCGTCTGCTGGCCGGCGCCGCGGTACTGGCGGTGCTGTGCTGCGCCCTGCTCGTCCTGCTCAACCGGCCCGGCAACCGGCCCGGCCGCGCCGGGACCCGGTCGGGCCGGTCGGGCCGGTCGAGGCGCGACGCGGCGCCTGTCAGTGGGCGGCCGTGAGTTCGCCGCTGAGGGTCTTGTGGAGCCGGGCGCTGGGCTCGTTCAGGCCGATGACCTCGACGGTCTTGCCGCGCTGGGAGTACTTGCTCTCGATCGCGTCCAGGGCGGCGACGGAGGAGGCGTCCCAGATGTGGGCGGCGGTCAGGTCGATGACGACCTTGTCCGGGTCGCCGGCGTAGTCGAACCGGGTCACCAGATCGTTGGACGAGGCGAAGAAGAGCTCGCCGGTGACGGAGTAGACGACCTGCGTGCCGTCGGGGTCGGTGACCGCGGTGACGTCGGCCACGCGCGCGACGCGGCGCGCGAAGACGACCATCGCGGTGACCGAGCCGACGACCACGCCGATGGAGAGGTTGTCGGTGGCGACCACGACGGCGACGGTGAGCACCATGACCGCCGTCTCGCCGGCCGGCATGCGCTTGAGCGTGGCGGGCCGGACGGAGTGCCAGTCGAAGGTGCCGACCGAGACCAGGACCATCACGGCGACCAGCGCGGCCATCGGGATCTTCGACACGACCGGGCCGAGGACGATGCAGAGGATCAGGAGGAAGAAGCCGGCGAGGAAGGTGGACAGCCGGGTCCGGGCGCCGTTCTTGACGTTGATCATCGTCTGGCCGATCATCGCGCAGCCGCCCATGCCGCCGAAGAAGCCGGTGACGATGTTGGCGATGCCCTGGCCGATGGATTCGCGGGTCTTGTCGGAGCGGGTGTCGGTGATCTCGTCCACCAGCTTCGCCGTCATCAGCGACTCCATCAGCCCGACCAGCGCCATCGCCAGCGCGTAGGGGGCGATGACGGTGAGGGTGTGGAGGGTGAACGGGACGTCCGGGAGGCCCGGTACGGGCAGCGAGGAGGGCAGCTTGCCCTTGTCGCCGACGGTGGGGACGGCGATCCCGGCCGCCACGGTGATGACCGTGAGGATCACGATGGAGACGAGCGGCGCGGGCACGGCCTTGGTGACCTTGGGGAAGCACACCATCAGGGCGAGACCGGCCGCCACCAACGGGTAGACCGCCCACGGCACGTCGCGCAGATTGGGTATCTGGGCGGTGAAGAGCAGGATGCCCAGCGCGTTGACGAAGCCGATCATCACCGAGCGCGGTACGAACCGCATCAGCTTCGCCACGCCCAGCGCGCCGAGGACGATCTGGAAGACGCCGGCCAGGATGACGGTCGCGATCAGATAACCGAGGCCGTACTCGCGGGTGACCGGCGCCACGACCAGGGCCACGGCGCCGGTGGCGGCGGAGATCATCGCGGGCCGGCCGCCGACGAAGGCGATCACCATGGCCATGGTGCAGGCCGCGAACAGCCCGATCTTGGGATCGACGCCGGCGATGACCGAGAAGGAGATCGCCTCCGGGATCAGCGCGAGGCCGACGACCAGGCCGGCCAGTACCTCGGTACGGAAGACCTTCGGGGACAGCCACGGCGGACGGAAGCCGCGCAGCCGGGCGGCCGGGGAGAGCGCAGGGGAGGACAAGGAGGAGGGGACCTGTCGTATTCGGGCACGCCCGGCGTCGGGCGGGGGCGTACGGGAGGCGTGGGGGAGGGGCGAAGCGCCCTCCCCCACGATACGACGAGGCCGGGCTCAGCCGTCGCCCTCCAGGTCGCCCTCCGTCTCCAGGTAGATCTCGCGGAGCGCTTCGAGCGCGGCGGGGTCGGGCTCGGCCCACATG
Source organism: Streptomyces sp. NPDC026301 (assembly GCF_055567935.1). Taxonomy (NCBI): domain Bacteria; kingdom Bacillati; phylum Actinomycetota; class Actinomycetes; order Kitasatosporales; family Streptomycetaceae; genus Streptomyces; species Streptomyces sp. NPDC026301. The sequence continues at coordinate 24,393 of NZ_JBVHPN010000030.1, forward strand.
CCGCGCGACTCCGCCTCCAGGAGCCGTTCGGCGATGCCGTGCAGCGCCCAGGGGTTCGCCTCCTGGAGGAACGCGCGGTTCTCCGGGTCCATGACGTAGGCCTGGGTGAGCTTGTCGTACATCCAGTCGGCGACGACGCCCGTGGTCGCGTCGTACCCGAAGAGGTAGTCGACCGTCGCGGCCAGTTCGAAGGCGCCCTTGTAGCCGTGGCGGCGCATCGCCTCGATCCACTTGGGGTTCACCACGCGGGCACGGAAGACGCGGGAGGTCTCCTCGACCAGGGTGCGGGTGCGGACGGTCTCCGGTCGGGTGGAGTCGCCGATGTACGCCTCCGGTGCCGTGCCCTTCAGCGCGCGCACGGTGGCCACCATGCCGCCGTGGTACTGGAAGTAGTCGTCCGAGTCCGCGATGTCATGCTCGCGGGTGTCGGTGTTCTTCGCGGCGACGGCGATGCGCTTGTACGCCGTCTCCATCTCCTCGCGGGCCGAGCAGCCGTCCAGGCCGCGGCCGTACGCGTAGCCGCCCCACACCGTGTAGACCTCCGCGAGGTCGGCGTCGGTGCGCCAGTCGCGCGAGTCGATGAGCTGGAGCAGGCCCGCGCCGTACGTCCCCGGGCGGGAGCCGAAGATACGGGTGGTGGCGCGGCGTTCGTCACCGTGCTCGGCGAGGTCGGCCTGCGCGTGCGCCCGTACGAAGTTCTGGTCGGCGGGCTCGTCGAGGCCGGCCACCAGGCGTACCGCGTCGTCCAGCAGGCCGATGGTGTGCGGGAAGGCGTCCCGGAAGAAGCCGGAGATGCGCAGGGTGACGTCGATGCGGGGGCGGCCCAGCTCGGCGAGCGGGACCGGCTCCAGGCCGGTCACGCGGCGCGAGGCGTCGTCCCAGACGGGGCGGACGCCGAGCAGCGCGAGGGCCTCCGCCACGTCGTCGCCCGCGGTGCGCATCGCGCTCGTGCCCCACAGGGACAGGCCGACCGAGGTGGGCCAGTCGCCGTTGTCGGTCCTGTACCGCTCCAGCAGCGAGTCGGCGAGCGCCTGTCCGGTCTCCCAGGCGAGCCGCGAGGGGACGGCCTTGGGGTCGACGGAGTAGAAGTTGCGGCCGGTCGGCAGGACGTTGACCAGGCCGCGCAGCGGCGAGCCGGAGGGGCCCGCCGGCACGAAGCCGCCCTTCAGGGCGTGCACGACGTGGTCGAGTTCGGCGGTGGTGCCGGCGAGGCGCGGGATGACCTCGCGGGCGGCGAAGTCGAGGATGTCGGCGACCTGCTGCCCGTGGTCGGCGGCCACGTCGGCCACCGCCGCCGGGTCCCAGCCCGCGTCCTCCATCGCCTGGACCAGGGTGCGGGCCTGCTCCTCTGCGGCGTCGGCGGTGGTGCGGGTGGCCGCGGACTCGTCCAGGCCGAGCGCCTCGCGCAGGCCGGGCAGGGCGGAAGTACCGCCCCAGATCTGCCGGGCGCGCAGGATCGCGAGGACCAGGTCGACGCGGGGCGCGCCGGCCGGCGCGCCGCCCAGTACGTGCAGCCCGTCGCGGATCTGGGCGTCCTTGACCTCGCACAGCCAGCCGTCGATGTGCAGCAGGAAGTCGTCGAAGCCGTCGTCGTCCGGGCGGTCCTCCAGACCGAGGTCGTGGTCGAGCCGGGCGGCCTGGATGAGGGTCCAGATCTGCGCGCGGATGGCGGGCAGCTTGGCCGGGTCCATGGACGAGATCTGCGCGTACTCGTCGAGCAGCTGCTCCAGGCGCGCGATGTCGCCGTACGAATCGGCGCGGGCCATCGGCGGTACGAGGTGGTCGACGAGGGTGGCGTGGACACGGCGCTTGGCCTGGGTGCCCTCGCCCGGGTCGTTGACCAGGAACGGGTAGATGAGGGGGAGGTCGCCGAGGGCTGCGTCCGGGCCGCAGGCCGCGGAGAGACCCGCGTTCTTGCCGGGCAGCCACTCCAGGTTGCCGTGCTTGCCCAGGTGGATCATGGCGTCGGCGCCGAAGCCGCCGTCCTCGGCAGCGGCGGCGATCCAGCGGTAGGCCGCCAAGTAGTGGTGCGAGGGCGGCAGATCGGGGTCGTGGTAGATCGCGATCGGGTTCTCGCCGAAGCCGCGCGGCGGCTGGATGAGGATCAGCAGATTGCCGCGGCGCAGCGCGGCCAGCACGATGTCGCCCTCGGGGTTGCGGCTGCGGTCGAGGAACATCTCGCCGGGCGCCGGGCCCCAGTGCTCCTCGACGGACTTGCGCAGCTCGGCGGGGAGGGTCGCGTACCAGCGCTTGTAGTCGGCGGCCGGGATGCGGACGGGGTTGCGGGCCAGCTGCTCCTCGGTGAGCCAGTCCTGGTCGTGGCCGCCGGCCTCGATGAGCGCGCGGATCAGCTCGTCGCCGTCGCCGGAGACCAGGCCGGGGATCTCCTCCTCGGGCCCGAAGTCGTACCCCTCCTCCCGGAGGCGGCGCAGCAGCTCGACGGCGGAGGCGGGGGTGTCCAGGCCGACCGCGTTGCCGATGCGGGAGTGCTTGGTCGGGTACGCGGAGAGCACCAGCGCCACCCGCTTGTCGGCGGGCGCGATGTGGCGCAGCCGGGCGTGGCGTACGGCGATGCCGGCGACCCGCGACGCGCGCTCGGGGTCGGCGACGTACGCCGGGAGGCCGTCCTCGTCGATCTCCTTGAAGGAGAACGGCACGGTGATCAGGCGGCCGTCGAACTCGGGCACGGCGATCTGGCTGGCCGCGTCCAGCGGCGAGACGCCCTCGTCGTTCTCCTCCCAGTCGGCGCGCGAACCGGTCAGGCAGAGCGCCTGCAGCACCGGCACGTCCAGGCCGGTGAGGGCCCCCGCGTCCCAGGACTCGTCGTCGCCGCCGGCCGAGGCCGTCGCGGGCTTGGTGCCGCCTGCCGCGAGCACCGTGGTGACGATCACGTCGACGGCGCGCAGCGCGTCGATCAGCTCGGGCTCGGGGGCGCGCAGGGAGGCGACGTACAGCGGCAGCGGGCGGGCGCCCGCGTCCTCGATCGCGCCGCACAGCGCGTCCACGAAGGCGGTGTTCCCGCTCATGTGGTGGGCGCGGTAGTAGAGCACCGCAACCGTGGGGGCGTCCGGGGCGACGTCCTTACGGGCCGTGCGCTCCAGCGGGCCCCAGGAGGGCGCGGCGGCCGGCGGCTCGAAGCCGTGGCCGGTCAGCAGCACGGTGTCGGAGAGGAAGCGGGCCAGCTGCTCCAGGTTGGCCGGGCCGCCGTGCGCGAGGTAGGCGTGCGCCTCGGCGGCGATGCCGACCGGGACGGTCGAGGCGGCCATCAGCTGGGCGTCGGGGGCCTGTTCGCCGGTGAGCACGACGACGGGGCGGCCGTCGGCGAGCAGCTGGTCCAGGCCCTCCTGCCAGGCGCGGATACCGCCGAGGAGGCGTACGACGACCAGGTCGCAGCCGTCCAGCAGGCCGGGCAGCTCGTCGAGGTCCAGCCGGGCGGGGTTGGCGAAGCGGTAGCCGACCGGACCGCTCGCCGCGCGGGCGCTGAGCAGATCGGTGTCGGAGGTCGACAGGAGCAGGATCCTGCGGTGCTCGGGGGCGCTGTCCTCGGACGAATGCAGCATGCGGCGTCGGGCCTTCCTCGGGGTCCGCGCCCCGGGCGGTGTCGGAATGGATCTCCCCCGCCCGGGCGGAGCCGAGTGCTGGGGAAGGGGAGTTCCTGGCTCACCCGGCCGCTGGGGCCGGGCTCACAGTGGCGGGACCGCGCCGGATTCGCACCGGGCTTCCTCCCCTGTCGCCGTCGCCGGCGATGATGACGGACCGGATGGCCCGCCGTGAGCATAGTAAGGGCCGCTCCCCGAGCGCGGGGCGGACGCCCGGGACGGGGTCGGTATGCTCGCCGCCATGCCCACGGCGACCAACCCTCCACCTCGGGACGAACCCCCCATACCGGTTCGCTCCGACGCCTGCCCGGGCACTTTGCGGCTGCACATGGCGGACGACGGTGCGCTGGCCCGCGTCCGGGTGCCCGGCGGCGTACTGACCGCTCCTCAGGCGGCCGCGCTGGCCGACGCGGCGGTCCGCCTCGGGGACGGCGCGCTGCACCTCACCTCGCGCGGGAATGTGCAATTGCGCGGCCTGGACGGCGACTGCGGCGCGGCCCTGGCGGGCCTGCTCGACGCGGCCGGACTGCTGCCCTCGTACCGCCACGAACGGGTACGCAACGTCGTCGCCTCCCCGCTGTCCGGCCTCGACGGCGCCGGACACGCGGACGTACGCCCCTGGTTGCGCGCCCTGGACGGCCTGTTGTGCGCGAGCGAGGCCGCGACCGCGCTCTCCGGACGCTTCCTGTTCGCGCTGGACGACGGGCGCGGGGACATGGCGGCGCTGGGGGCGGATGTGACATTGATCGCCTCGGGGGGCGACGCGCTGCTGCACGTGGGGGCGGCGGACGGCGCCCTTCGGGTGCGCGGTGCCGACGCTCCTCGGGGCGCGCTGTGCGCGGCCGAGGTGTTCCTGGAGGCGGCGGCGGAGATCGGCTCCCGTACGTGGCGGGTGCGCGATCTGCCGGACGGCGCGGGCCCGTTGGTGCGCACGACGGCCCGCCGACTGGAGACGGCCGGCATTCCCTGCACGTATGTGGCGAGCGCCTCGCTGCCTACGGAGGCGGCGCCCGCCCCCGGGATCGTCGACGGCCCCGTCGGCCACCGGGCGCTGTCCGTCCTCGCCCCCCTCGGCACCCTGACCGCCGACCAGTGGCGGCTGCTGGCCGACGCGGCCCGCGCGGACGGCGCCGGTGAAGTACGGCTGACCCCGTGGCGCGGCGTGGTCGTGCCCGGCCTCGACGGCCCCACCGCCGACGCCCGGCTGCGCGACCTGGCGGCGGCCGGCCTGATCACCGACGCCGCCTCCCCCTGGCACGGCGTCGGCGCCTGCATCGGCCGCCCCGGCTGCGCCAAGTCGCTGGCCGACGTGCGGGCGGACGCCGCGACGGCGCTCGGGACGGGCGGCGGGCTGCCCGTGTACTGGTCGGGCTGTGCGCGCCGCTGCGGTCACCCGCAGGGCCACTGGGTGGACGTGGTCGCCACCCCCGAGGGCTACGAGGTCGACGGGTACCGGGTCGCGGCGCGCGAAGTGGCTCTGCGTACTGTCGTGAGCGACGCCGCAGACATGAACGTGTCTTCAGGTGTATCTGATGTACCGGACCTAGGTGATGCACCGGTCCTTTCTGATGCACCGGTTCCTCCCGATGCGCCGGGCACTTCCGATGTACCGGATCTTGCCGTCGCCGTGGCGGCAGCGCGCACGACCACAGCGACCACAGCGACCACAGCGACGAGATGAGCGAGAGCACCGTGTTCGACTACGAGAAGGACGGGGCGGAGATCTACCGCCAGTCCTTTGCCACCATCCGCGCGGAGGCGGACCTCGCGGGGCTGCCCGCGGACGTCTCCCAGGTCGCGGTCCGGATGATCCACGCCTGCGGCATGACCGATCTCGTCCGCGACCTCGGGTACTCCCCGGACGTGGTGGCCCGCGCCCGTAAGGCGCTGCACGCCGGCGCGCCCATTCTGTGCGACGCGCAGATGGTCGCCAGCGGGGTCACCCGCAAGCGGCTGCCCGCCGACAACGCCGTGGTGTGCACCCTCTCGGAGCCGGGCGTGCCCGAACTGGCCGAGAAGCTGGGCACCACGCGCAGCGCCGCCGCGCTGGAGCTCTGGCGCGACCGCGGCCTGCTGGAGGGCTCGGTGGTGGCCGTGGGCAACGCGCCGACCGCCCTGTTCCGGCTGCTGGAGATGGTCGCGGAGGGCGCGCCGCGCCCGGCGGCCGTCCTCGGCATACCGGTGGGCTTCATCGGCGCGGCCGAGTCGAAGGACGCCCTCGCGGCGAACACGCTGGGCCTGGACTACCTGGTGGTGCGGGGCCGTCGCGGCGGCAGCGCGATGGCCGCGTCCGCCGTCAACGCGATTGCGAGCACCGCGGAATGAGCACCCCCACGGAGAGCGGCGCCGCTCCTCTGAACAGCGGCGGCACCGGGAAGCTGTACGGGGTCGGGCTGGGCCCCGGCGACCCGTCGCTGATGACCCTGCGGGCCGTCGAGGCCATCGCGGAGGCGGACGTGGTGGCGTACCACAGCGCCCGGCACGGCCGGTCCCGCGCCCGGGCGATCGCCGAGCGGCACCTGCGCCCCGACCACATCGAGGAGCTGCTGCGCTACCCGGTCACGGTCGAGACGACGGACCACCCCGGCGGCTACCGGGGCGCGCTGAACGACTTCTACGAGGAGGCCGCCGCCCGGCTGGCGGCGCACCTCGACGCGGGCCGCACGGTCGCCGTCCTCGCCGAGGGCGACCCGCTCTTCTACGGCTCGTACCAGCACATGCACAAGCGGCTCGCGCACCGCTACCCCACCGAGGTCGTCCCCGGGATCACCTCGGTCAGCGCGGCCGCGGCCCGGCTCGGTGAACCGCTCGTCGAGGCCGAGGAGACGCTGACGATCGTGCCGGGCACGCTGCCCGAGGACGAGCTGACGGCCCGGCTGGCCGCCGCGGACTCGGCTGTCGTGATGAAGCTCGGCCGCACCTTCCCGACCGTGCGCCGCGCCCTGGAGCGCACGGGGCGGCTGGCGGACGCACGGTACGTGGAGCGCGCGTACATGGACGGCGAGCGCACGGCTGCGCTGGCGGACGTGGACCCGGATTCGGTGCCGTACTTCTCGGTGGCCGTACTGCCGTCGCGCGTGGACACCGGGCCCGCGGTCCCTGAGTACGGCGAGGTGACGGTCGTCGGCACCGGCCCTGCCGGGGCGCCCTGGCTGACGCCCGAGTCGCGCGGCGCCCTCGACAACGCCACCGACCTGGTCGGCTACACGACCTACCTGGACCGGGTGCCGGTCCGGGCAGGGCAGGAGCGGCACGGCTCGGACAACAAGGTCGAGTCCGAGCGCGCGGAGTTCGCGCTGGACCTGGCGCGGCGGGGGCGGCGGGTGGCCGTCGTCTCCGGCGGCGATCCCGGGGTGTTCGCGATGGCCACCGCCGTGCTGGAGGTGGCGGCGCAGGAGGCGTACGCGGACGTGCCCGTACGGGTGCTGCCGGGCGTGACCGCGGCGAACGCGGCGGCCGCCCGCGCGGGCGCTCCGCTCGGCCACGACTACGCCACGATCTCCCTCTCGGACCGGCTCAAGCCGTGGGAGGTGATCGCCGAGCGGCTGGCCGCCGCGGCCGCGGCGGATCTGGTCCTGGCCCTGTACAACCCCGGTTCGCGCAGCCGGACCTGGCAGGTGGGCAAGGCCCGCGAGCTGCTCCTGGAGCACCGCGCGCCGGACACCCCGGTGGTGCTCGGCCGGGACATCGGCGGCCCCGAGGAGAGCGTCCGCATCGTACGGCTGGCCGACCTGGACCCGGCCGAGGTCGACATGCGCACGCTTCTGATCGTCGGCTCCTCGCAGACGCAGACCGTACGGCGCGAGAACGGCGAACAGATCGTCTGGACTCCGCGGCGGTACCCGGAGGACTGAGCCGGGCTTCGGGGGCGGCGGCTGCCTTTCGGGAGCGACGGCTGCCCTTCGGGGACAGCGGCTGTTTTTCGGGTGGCGCCCCCGGGGTCACGCCTCCGTGCGGAACGCGCCGCCCAGGTGCTCCGCCAGCCAGCGGACGGCCTGTTCCGGGCCGTCCGCGACGGGGACGCCGGCCGGGGCCGCCGGGCGGCGGACGACGACCACCGGGACGCCGGCCTCGCGGGCGGCCGTGAGCTTGGGCGCGGTGGCCGCTCCCCCGCTGTCCTTGGTGACCACCACGTCGATCCGGTGCGCGCGCAGCAGCGCCCGTTCCCCGTCGAGGGTGAACGGGCCGCGGTCGAGCAGCACCTCCATGCGCGGCGGGCACGGGCCCTCGGGCGCGTCCACGGACCGCATGAGGAACCACAGGTCGGCCAGGTCCGCGAAGGCGGCCAGGCCCATCCGGCCCGTGGTGAGGAAGACCCGCCGGCCCAGGTCCGGGAGGAGCGCCGCGGCCTCCTGGAGCGAGCCGGCCGAGTGCCAGTCGTCGCCGTCCCCGGGGGCCCAGCCGGGACGGCGCAGCGCCAGCAGGGGAACATGGGCCATGTCTGCGGCCGTCGCCGCGTTGAAACTGATCGTTCCGGCGAAAGGATGGGTGGCGTCGATGAGCACGTCCACCTGGTGCGCGCGCAGCCACTGGGCCAGCCCCTGCGCACCCCCGAAGCCGCCGATGCGGACCTCGCCCGGCGGCAGCACAGGGCGGGCGACACGGCCCGCGAGCGAGGTCGTCACGCGTACGTCGCCGGCCTGCGGGCCGTCGGCCAGCGCCGCGGCGAGACGGCGGGCCTCCGTCGTCCCGCCGAGTATCAGTACGTGCGTCGCGGCGTGCATCGGGACCTTCCATGAGTGAGGCGAGTGGCGGGCGCAGCGCCCAACTCAAGCACACCGGTCTGCGGCCCGGCTGGACGACCGGCGCCTGCGCGACGGCGGCGGCCACCGCCGCGTACACCGCGCTGCTGAGCGGCGACTTCCCCGACCCGGTGACGATCACGCTGCCCAAGGGGCAGACGCCCGCCTTCGCGCTGGCGGTGGAGGAGCTGACCGAGGACCGGCCCGGGAAGGCGCCTGGGGGGCCGTCGGGGCGCCGGGCGACGGCCGGCGTGGTCAAGGACGCCGGCGACGACCCCGACGTCACGCACGGCGCGCTGGTCCGCGTCACCGCACGCGCCCTGCCGCCCGGCTCCGGCGTGGTCTTCAAGGCCGGACCGGGCGTGGGGACGGTGACCCGCCCCGGCCTCCCCCTCGACGTCGGCGAGCCGGCCATCAACCCGGTACCGCGCCAGATGATGCGCGACCACCTTGCCCAGGTCGCCGCGCGCCACGGGGGCGGCGAGCCGGACGTCGAGCTCACCGTCTCGGTCGACCACGGCGAGGAGATCGCCCGCTCCACCTGGAACCCGCGGCTCGGCATCCTGGGCGGCCTGTCCATCCTCGGGACGACCGGCATCGTCGTGCCGTACTCGTGCTCGGCCTGGATCGACTCGATCCGGCGCGGCGTGGACGTGGCCAGGGCGGCCGGCCGTACGCACGTGGCCGGCTGCACCGGCTCGACGTCCGAGAAGACCGTGGTGGCCGAGTACGGCCTGCCCGAGGACGCCCTCCTGGACATGGGCGACTTCGCGGGCGCGGTACTGAAGTACATCCGCCGGCACCCGGTCGACCGGCTCACGATCTGCGGCGGCTTCGCCAAGCTCTCCAAGCTGGCCGCCGGCCACCTGGACCTGCACTCCGCCCGCTCCCAGGTCGACAAGGGCTTCCTGGCCGGGCTGGCCCGGCAGGGCGGCGCCGACGAGGCGCTGGCCACGGAGGTCGCGGCCGCCAACACCGGCCTCGCCGCGCTCCAACTGTGCGCGGCGGCCGGAGTCCCACTGGGCGACCTGGTGGCGGCCACCGCCCGCGATCAGGCCCTCGAAGTGCTGCGCGGCGCCCCCGTGGCGGTCGACGTCATCTGCATCGACCGCGCGGGCAACGTGGTGGGGCGCAGTACGGTGCGCTGACGCACGGCCTCCTGGGACACGTGGCCCGCGGGCGTCAGCACACGTGACGGTCGCGCTCCGCCGAGTACAGGTGGCTGTCCCGGAACTGCTCGGCGCCCAGCGTGCGGCCGACGATGATGACGGCCGTACGGACGATCCCCGCCGCCTTCACCTGGTCCGCGATGTCCTCCAGGGTGCCGCGCAGCACGAGCTCGTCGGGCCGGCTGGCCATCGCGACCACCGCGGCGGGGCAGTCCGCCCCGTAGTGCGGCAGCAGCTCTTCGACGACCCGGTCCGCGTACCGGGCGGCGAGGTGCAGCACCAGAAGGGCACCGCTGCGCCCCAGGGTGGCCAGGTCCTCGCCCTCGGGCATCGCGGTCGCCTGCTGCGCGATACGGGTGAGGATGACCGTCTGGCCGACCGTGGGCACGGTCAGCTCCCGCTTGAGCGCCGCCGCTGCCGCCGCGAACGCCGGTACGCCGGGCACCACCTCGTAGGGCACACCGGCCGCGTCCAGGCGCCGCATCTGCTCGGCGACCGCGGAGAAGACCGACGGGTCGCCGGAGTGCAGCCGGGCCACGTCGTGCCCGGCCTCGTGCGCGCTGATCACCTCGGCGGTGATCTCGTCGAGGTTCAGCTGCGCGGTGTCCACCAGCCGGGCGTCCGGCGGGCATTCGGCGAGCAGTTCGCGCGGTACGAGGCTGCCCGCGTACAGGCAGACCTGGCAGGCGGCGAGCGTCCGGGCACCGCGCACCGTGATCAGGTCGGCGGCACCGGGGCCCGCGCCGATGAAGTACACGGTCATCTGTCGTCTCCTGAGAGTGCTTCGTAGTCGTCGGTGCCTTCGGGCCGGCCGACTTCCTGGGAACGGCCGTCGCTTACGGGGTCCTTGCGCACGGCCCACTGGGTGACCGGCATGGCCTGCCGCCACCCGGTGAAGCCGCCCACCGGTACGGCGTGCGCGACGGCCAGCCGTACCAGCTCGCCGCCGTGCTTCCGGTACCAGTCGGCGAGCAGCGCCTCGGACTCCAGCGTCACGGTGTTGGCCACCAGCCGGCCGCCGGGCGGCAGCGCGTCCCAGCAGGCCGCGAGCAGCCCGGGGCGGGTCAGCCCGCCGCCGATGAAGACCGCGTCCGGTGCCGGCAGGCCGGACAGGGCGTCCGGGGCCGGGCCGGTGACGACCCGTAGGGCCGGTACGCCGAGCCGGTCGGCGTTGCGCCCGATGCGCTCGGCCCGTACGGAGTCGCGTTCGACGCAGACGGCGCGGCAGGAGCGGTGGGTCCGCATCCACTCGATGGCGATCGAACCGGAGCCGCCGCCGATGTCCCACAGCAGCTCGCCCGGGGCCGGTGCGAGCGCCCCGAGGGTGGCGGCGCGGACGTGACGCTTGGTCAGCTGCCCGTCGTGCTCGTACGCGTCGTCGGGCAGTCCGGGTACCGCGCCCAGGCGCAGCGCGTCCGGGGCGCGGCGGCACTCCAGGGCGATGATGTTCAGCGCGTCCCCCGGCGGGTGCGGCCAGTCCTCGGCGGTGCCGGTCAGGACGCGCTGCCGCTCGCCACCGAGCTGTTCGAGCACCCGCATCCCGCTCGGCCCGAAGCCCTGCTCCGCCAGCAGCCGGGCGACCTCGGCGGGGGTACCGGGGCCCGCGCTGAGGACGAGCAGCCGCCGGCCGTCGTGCAGGGCGGCGGACAGCTGCGCGGCCGGCCGCCCGACGAGCGTGACCACCTCGGTCTCCTCCACCGGCCAGCCCAGCCGGGCGCAGGCGTAGGAGACGGAGGAGGGGTGCGGCATGATGCGCAGCGCGTCCGTGCCGACCGCCCCGTCGCCGAGCACTTCGGTGAGCGTCCGCCCGATGCCGTAGAACATGGGGTCGCCGCTGGCCAGCACCGCGACCTTCCGCCCCGCATGGGCCGCGAGCAGGCCGGGCACGGAGGGCCGCAGCGGCGACGGCCAGGACACCCGCCGCCCCGCGCACTCCGCGGGTAGCAGGGCGAGTTGGCGCGGCCCGCCGATGACGACGTCCGCGTCCCGCAGCACGGTCTGCGAAGCGGACGGAATACCGCCCCACCCGTCCGCTCCGATCCCGACGACGGTCACGGCCGGTGGCGTGGGGGGTGGGGACGTGGCGGGGGTCACAGCCGGCTACCTCGGAGGTCGAGCGGGTTCGGAGCCGCACTCTACTGGCAGGACGCGGCGCCCCGGCGGCCGCCTCCTGACGGGACCGCGGACGCATCGCCGACGGCGTTGCGGATGGGCCTTTGGCGGTGCTGCGGACGGGTCCCCGACGACATCGGGAAAACACTGCCAACCCCACCGCTGACATGCCCGTGACGAAAGTTTTCCACAGGCGAGCGGGCGGCCCGACGCGATGTGCCCCGCCGGGCGCAGAATGGGTCGCATGACTGACGAGACCACTGCCATCACCGAGTCCATGCCGGACTGGGAGAAGCGCTTCCGGGCCCCGCGCGTCGGCCTTCCCGAGTGGGCCGAGGACGCCCCCGCGCGCTCCCTGTTCGTGTCGAACGCCACCGGCACCTTCGAGCTGTACACGTGGGACCGGGCCAGTGGTGCGCAGCGCCAGGTCACGGACCGGCCGAACGGCACGACGGACGGGACGCTCACCCCCGACGGCGAGTGGATCTGGTGGTTCTCGGACACGGACGGCGACGAGTTCGGCGTCTGGATGCGCCAGCCGTTCGGCGGCGGCGAGGACGAGCCGGCCGCGCCCGGTCTTGCCCCCTCCTACCCCGGCGGACTCGCCCTCGGCCGCGACGGCACCGCCGTCATCGGCCGCTCCACCGACGAGGAGGGCTCGACGATCCATGTCGTCCGGCCCGGCCAGGACCCGGTGGAGATCTACCGCCACCGCGAGTCGGCCGGCGTCGGCGCCCTCTCCCACGACGGCTCGCTGATCGCCGTCGAGCACACCGAGCACGGTGACGCGATGCACTCCGCGATCCGCGTCGTGCGCCCCGACGGCTCCACCGTCGCCGAGCTGGACGACACCAAGGGCGGCACCGAGGAGCTGGGCCTGTCGGTGATGGGCTTCGCCCCGGTCGACGGCGACGCCCGGCTGCTGGTCGGACACCAGCGCCGCGGCCGCTGGGAGCCGATGATCTGGAATCCGCTGACCGGCGAGGAGACCGCGCTCGCCATAGAGCTGCCCGGCGACGTCGGCGCCGACTGGTATCCGGACGGCTCGGCCCTGCTGGTGGAGCACGAGTTCCAGGCCCGCGGCGAGCTGTGGCGGTACGTGCCCGAGGACGGCGAGCTGACCCGCGTCGAGACCCCGACGGGCACCGTCTCGGGAGCGACGGCCCGCCCCGACGGCACGGTGGAGTTCCTGTGGTCCTCCGCGGCGCAGCCCCCGGAGGTGCGCTCCACGAGCGGCGCGGTCGTGCTCGACCCGCCCGGGATGAAGGCCCCCGGCTCTGTCCCGGTGACCGACATCTGGGTCGAAGGGCCGGGCGGCCGCATCCACGCGCTGATCCAGAAGCCGGCAGGCGAGGGCCCGTTCCCGACCGTGTTCGACATCCACGGCGGCCCGACCTGGCACGACAGCGACGCCTTCGCCTCGGCGCCGGCCGCCTGGGTGGACCACGGCTTCGCGGTCGTGCGGGTCAACTACCGCGGCTCGACGGGTTACGGCCGGGAGTGGACGGACGCGCTCAAGCACCGCGTCGGCCTGATCGAGCTGGAGGACATCGCCGCGGTCCGCGACTGGGCGGTGGAGTCCGGCCTCGCCGACCCGCGCAAGCTCGTTCTCTCCGGCGGCTCCTGGGGTGGGTACCTGACGCTCCTCGGCCTCGGCACGCAGCCGGATTCCTGGGCGCTGGGCCTGGCCGCGGTCCCCGTCGCGGACTACGTCACGGCGTACCACGACGAGATGGAGGCGCTGAAGGCGATGGACCGCACGCTCCTCGGCGGCACGCCGGAGGAGGTGCCGGAGCGCTTCGAGGCCTCGTCCCCGCTGACGTACGTCGACGCGGTCCGCGCGCCGGTCTACATCTCCGCCGGGGTGAACGACCCGCGCTGCCCCATCCGCCAGGTGGAGAACTACGTCGACCGCCTCAAGGACCGCGACCACCCGCACGAGGTCTACCGCTACGACGCGGGCCACGGCTCCCTGGTCGTGGAGGAACGCATCAAGCAGCTCCGCCTGGAACTGGACTTCGCCCGCCGCTACCTGGGAGACGTATGACCATTATCTGAGGGCCGGGGAGGGGGGAGGGGGCGGGGGGCGGGGGGGGGAGGCCCCCGGGAAGCGCTCCAACCGAGCCGGCCGGGCAGCCGCCCGCCGGGCCGCCCCTCAAGAGCCGGAACGGACCTTCGGCTCAGCACCGGACTCAGGAACGCTGCCCGACCCCGGCTCAGCCGCCGATCCCGGCTCAGCCGCCGATCCGGGCTCAGCTCCCGGCTCAGCCTCGGCCGCCGGCCCCGCTCCAGGCCCCTGCCCCGCTCCCAGTCCCTCCGTCGGGATGCCCAGTGCCGCGTCGCGGGCCGCTTCGGACTCGCGGCGGAAGAGGCGGAACCACATGAAGAGCACGAAGCCCGCGAAGACGAACCACTCGCCGGTGTAGCCGAGGTTCTGGAACGCCTTGAGGTCGAGTCCGCTGCCCTCGGCCGCGGCCGGCGGCACGGCCTTCATCGGCCCCTGGGCGTGAGAGACCGTGATCCAGGCGTCGTACACGTCGTACGGCACGATGTTGACCAGCGACGCCGCGCTGATCATGCCGAGCTGTCCCTGCGGCAGGCCGCCGCCGGTCTGTACGCCGTCCGTGCCCTGGTTCTCCGACGCCTGCAGCGCGCCGGTGACGGTCACCTCGCCATGCGGCGGCGCCGGTACCTTCGCCGTATCGGCCTTCGCGTCCGCGTCGCCCGGCAGCCAGCCGCGTACGACGGGCAGCGCCTTGCCGCCGTCCGTGCGCAGCAGCGTCAGTACGTAGAAACCGGTGCGCTCGCCGAGCTGCCGGCCGGGGACGAGCAGCTGGTGGCCGGTGTCGTAGTGCCCGGTCGCGGTGGCGCGCCGGCCGGAGGTGTTCTTGTCGACGGGCAGCAGCCGGGTCAGCGGGCGGGCGGCCGCGGTCTTGGCGTCGGCCGCCTGGTGTTCCTGCTGCTGGTGCGTGTCGACGCGGTCCTCGAAGCGGCTCAGCTGCCAGCTGCCCATGAAGACGCACACGGGGATCGCCAGCAGGACGAAGACGTTGATTCCCCACCATCGCGGGGTGAGCAGGAACCGGTACACACCATCAAAGGTACGGGCACGTGCCTCGTACCCGGACGGCGGGCCCGTACCTGACCCAGTACCGCCCCGCTCCCCGAACGACGGTCCTGCCGCCCGGCAGCGGCCCTACTGCCCCGGCAGCGGGCCCGTGCGGTACACCGTCCCGGCGCACGCGTCGTTGATCGTGGTGGCCGCGGCCGACGGCTCGCCGGCCTCCGGGGTGTGGCTGACCGCCACGCTGGCCGTTTGCGTACCGCCGTCCGCCGGCCCCTCGCTGCCGCCGCCCGCCTGGTCGCCGCTGCCGTCGGCCGAGGAGGGGTTCGCCGGCTCGCCGGAGCCCGCCCCCTCGGAGCTGCCGGGCGTCGGCGTACCGGGCGCCGCGCAGCCCGAAGGCCCGCCGCCCTCCGCCGGGATCCAGGCGAACTTCACTTCGTACGCCTGGCCGGGCTTCAGCACGATCTGGTCGGGGGCGACGGCCGGGTCCGGCAGGCCCGGCGCGGCGTCGCCCGCCGTGTGGTCGACGACCTGCACGCGGGTCGGGTCGGCGCTGCCCTGGGCGACGGCGATCACGCTGCCGCCGCCGTCGACCGAGCAGGTCGCGGTGGAGGTGTTGACGATCCGCAGGGCGCCGTAGACGCGGCCTTCGGCGTCGGGCGTGCCGAGGCTGCCGCTGCCGCTGCCGAGCTGGGCGCGCAGGCAGGTGGGCGAGGTGACGTCCATCGTCGCGGTCGGGTCGGCGGCGGGGCCGCCGGGCTCCTCGGCCCTGCCGTCCTTGGCCTTGCCCTCGTCCTTACCGGTCCGCTTGCCGTCCTTGTCGGTCTTCTTGCCGTCCTTGCCGGCCGGGCGGTCGCTGTGCCGTCGGCTCGTGCCGCCCTTGGTGCCGCCGGTGGTGACGTGCGCCTCGGAGCTGCTGGCGGCGTTGGCGCGGCGGTCGATGGCATCGTCTCCGCCGTTGGCGACGTGCAGCATGGCGGGCATGGCCGTACCGCCGAGGAGCAGTACGGCGGCCGCGCCGACCACGGCGTGCCGGCGGCGCCTGCGCCGGGCCGGTACCGCGCGGCGGAGCGTTTCGAGGGAGTCGGGGGACGGTGCCAGGTCCTGGACGGCGGACTGCAGGAGATTCCGCAGCTCGTCCTCGCCACCGCCTCCGGAACCACCGCCACCGAAGCCGGCCCCGCCGAGCCCGGTCCCGCCGAGCCCGGTCCCGTCGGACCCAGCCTCACCAAGGTCGGGCTCACCGAAGCCGCCGTCGGCGTCGGGCCCGCCACGCCCGCCGTCTCCCATGGCACTGTTCATGGCACCGTTGTCATCCGGCGGCGAAGCCGAAGCTCCGTGCGCTTCCCGCTGCGACTGCCCGTCCTCGCCGTGCGCTTCCCGCCGCGACCGTCCGTCCCCGCCGTGCGTTTCCCGCTCCGGCGGCCCGTTCTCCGGGCGCGCCGTTCCGTGCTGGCCCGGTGAGCCTTCCGATGCGGGCTCGTGCGGGCCGTGCTGCTTGCTGGTCATGCCGGAGCCTCCATGGCGACGCGCAGCGCCGCGATACCCCGTGAGCCGTACGCCTTCACCGAGCCGAGCGATATGCCCAGCGTCTCGGCGACCTGCGCCTCGGTCATGTCGGCGAAGTAGCGCAGCACGAGGACTTCGCGCTGGCGCCGCTGCAGACCGCGCATCGCCTTGATCAATTGGTCCCGTTCCAGCTGTTCGTACGCGCCCTCTTCGGCGCTCGCCATGTCGGGCATCGGCTTGGAGAGCAGCTTCAGCCCGAGGATGCGGCGGCGCAGTGCGGAGCGGGAGAGGTTGACGACCGTCTGCCGCAGATAGGCGAGGGTCTTCTCGGGTTCGCGTACGCGACCGCGCGCGGAGTGCACGCGGATGAACGCCTCCTGGACGACGTCCTCGCAGGACGCGGTGTCGTCCAGGAGCAGCGCGGCGAGACCGAGCAGGGAGCGGTAGTGCGCTCTGTAGGTCTCGGTGAGGTGGTCGACTGTCGTGCCCGCTGCCATCGCGTCGTCAGCGTTCCCGTGCTGGGACGGTGCCTGCGTGGGACGCGCGGCGGGCCAGGGGGCGATCACCGGCATGCCACCGGGGATGCGAGTACGCGACGGCCGCGCCACAGCCGCGCCGCCCGCGCTCCCAGGGCCGATTGCAATGCCGAGTACTTCTGCCACGCCTGTTGGACACGCTTCCCCCCGTCAGGGTTGTACGCGCAAGGCACCGTTTTTGGCGATGCGTTGAATGCCCTCATGCGTACCAGCTCTTCCCCGATGCCCCGTATTGCCCTTGCCCATAAGGGCGTTTTACGTACTTGCCGCGCCCCTCTCGAGGCCTTCGCCGTACGCCGTGCGTGCGCGTCGCCGAACCGTGCCGTGCCGAACGCCCAGGAGGGGCGGCGACAAAGACGCTCCCCGCGCGGCTGCGGTTGCAGCACGACGGGGAGCGAATGGCCGAGCGGTCCATCGGCCCTGATCAAGGGACCAGGACGCATGGTCCGCCCACAGGACCTTCACAAGTAATCATCGAATTATTACCCACCGGGCAGGCTCTTGGGGAGTGGGTTCTTCGAACTTCAAGTATTCCCTGACCGCCGGCTTCCGCCCGCCGGCTTTCGCCTGTCAGCTCCCGCCCATCAGCTTCCGCCCGTCAGCTGCCGTCCGTCAGCTCCGCCGCGACCACCTCGGCGATCTGCGCGGTGTTCAGCGCGGCGCCCTTGCGGAGGTTGTCGCCGCACACGAAGAGTTCGAGCGCGCGCGGGTCGTCCAGCGACCTGCGCACCCGCCCGACCCAGGTCGGATCCGTGCCGACCACGTCGGCGGGCGTGGGGAACTCCCCCTCCCCCGGGTCGTCGCACAGTACGACGCCGGGCGCCGCGGCCAGGATCTCGTGCGCCCCGGCCACCGTGACCTCGCGCTCGAAGCGCGCGTGCACGGTCAGCGAGTGCGTGGTGATCACCGGTACGCGGACGCAGGTCGCGGTGACCCGCAGGTCCGGCAGTCCGAGGATCTTGCGGGACTCGTTGCGGACCTTCAGCTCCTCGGAGGACCAGCCGTCCTCCTGGAGTGACCCGGCCCACGGCACGACATTGAGCGCCACCGGCGCGGGGAACGGCCCGAGATCGTCGCCGACGGTCCGCCGCACGTCCCCGGGTGTCGTCCCCAGCTCCGTACCGGACACCGCGGACAGCTGGCCGCGCAGCGCGTCGACGCCCGCCTTCCCGGCGCCGGAGACGGCTTGGTACGAGGAGACGATCAGCTCGCTCAGGCCGTACTCGGCGTGCAGCGCGCCCAGCGCGACGATCATCGAGAGCGTCGTGCAGTTCGGGTTGGCGACGATGCCGCGCGGCCGTACGCGGGCGGCGCGCGCGTTGACCTCCGGCACGACCAGCGGGACGTCCGGGTCCATCCGGAAGGCGGCGGAGTTGTCGACGACCACCGCGCCCTTGGCGGCGGCGATCGGCGCCCAGCGTGCCGAGACCTCGTCCGGCACGTCGAAGAGCGCGACGTCGATGTCGTCGAAGACCTCTTCGGCGAGCGCGAGGACCTCGGTCTCCGCGCCCCGTACGGTCAGCTTGCGCCCCGCCGAGCGCGGGGAGGCGACCAGCCGTACTTCGCCCCAGATGTCGGCGTGCTCGGAGAGAATGCCGAGCAGTACGCCGCCGACGGCGCCGGTCGCGCCGACGACGGCGAGGTTCGGCTTGCGGGCCGCACGGTCGTCCGCGCGGCCCGCCCGGGCCGCCGCCACCGGACCACTGTCCGGGAGCGGCGCCCCATGGGCCGGTGCCGGCAGCCCGTCGGCCGCCGGCCTCGGCCCATCAGCCGTTGTCATCGTCCGGTGCCGCCATAGACCACGGCCTCGTCGGAATCGGTGTCGAGACCGAACGCGCTGTGGACGGCCTGCACGGCCTCGTTGACGTCATCGGCACGCGTGACGACCGAGATGCGGATCTCGGAGGTCGAGATGAGCTCGATGTTCACGCCCGCGTTCGACAGCGCCTCGAAGAAGCCCGCCGTGACGCCCGGGTTGGTCTTCATACCGGCGCCGACCAGCGAGATCTTCGCGATCTGGTCGTCGTAGCGCAGCGAGTCGAAGCCGACCGACGGCTTGGTCTTCTCCAGCGCCGCGATGGCCTTGCGGCCCTCGGTCTTCGGCAGCGTGAAGGAGATGTCGGTCAGGCCCGTCGACGCGGCCGAGACGTTCTGCACGACCATGTCGATGTTGATCTCGGCGTCCGCGATGGCGCGGAAGATCGTCGCGGCCTCGCCCGGCTTGTCCGGTACGCCGACGACCGTGACCTTCGCCTCGGAGGTGTCGTGCGCGACGCCCGAGATGATCGCCTGCTCCATCGGCTGGTCCCCTTGCGGTTCGTTGCTGACCCACGTGCCCTTGAGCCCCGAGAACGAGGACCGGACGTGGATCGGGATGTTGTAACGGCGTGCGTACTCGACGCAGCGGTGCAGCAGCACCTTGGATCCGGAGCTGGCCAGCTCCAGCATGTCCTCGAACGAGATCCAGTCGATCTTGCGGGCCTTCTTCACGACCCGCGGGTCGGCGGTGAAGACACCGTCGACGTCGGTGTAGATCTCGCAGACGTCCGCGTCCAGCGCGGCGGCCAGCGCGACGGCGGTCGTGTCCGAGCCACCGCGGCCCAGGGTGGTGATGTCCTTCTTGTCCTGGGACACACCCTGGAAGCCGGCGACGATCGCGATGTTGCCCTCGTCGACGGACGTCTTGATCCGGCCCGGCGTGACGTCGATGATCCGTGCCTTGTTGTGCACGGAGTCCGTTATGACGCCGGCCTGGCTGCCCGTGAAGGACTGCGCCTCGTGTCCGAGGTTTTTGATCGCCATCGCCAGCAGGGCCATGGAGATCCGCTCTCCGGCGGTCAGCAGCATGTCGAACTCGCGGCCCGAAGGCAGCGGGGAAACCTCCCCAGCGAGATCGATCAGCTCGTCCGTCGTGTCGCCCATCGCCGAAACCACCACGACAACCTGGTTGCCGTTCTTCTTGGCTTCGACGACTCGCTTGGCAACGCGCTTGATGCCCTCGGCATCCGCAACGGATGAGCCGCCGTACTTCTGCACGACAAGGCCCACGTGTGCTCGCTCCTCGCAACTGTCTGTCGGAAGCCCGGGTCCCTGCGGGTTCCGCAGGTCTGCGGGCGTTTCCGGACCCCTGTACAGGGGCCATGCGGTCGGCTCAGTCTATCGAGCAGGCGGAATCCGCCTCGCCAATACCACATCGTGAGACACATTGCTCGCTACCTGATCGAAACGGTCGACGTGCCGGTCGGGATCGCCCTTCGACGACCGACCTCAGCGTCCACCGCTCTGACCCGGTACGAGACGTCCCGTGTCCTTCTTCCGAGTATCTCCCGAAATGGCCGGCGTGGCGCACCGTCGCGCCCGCTCGGCAGGCCACCTGCCCGCTCCGGCCGGGAGCACACGGAAACGACCCGGAAACGTAAGCCAGGTCACAGGGCGTGCGGTGTTACGGCGGGGCGTACAGGGGCACGCCAGGTGGCTCACGCCGCCGAGCGACCCGCCGTACCCGCTGTAACAGCCGTACTCGCCGTAGCAGCCGTACTCGCTGTAGCCGCCCTCACGCCTGGTGCAGGCCCAGCGGTCCGGCGATCTCCGCCGCCATGACCTTCCCGGCCTCTTCCTCCAGGTTCTCCTCGCCGTCGGCACCGCTGTCGGTGTCCAGACCGTCCAGCTCGTCCAGCGGCTGGTCCAGGCGTACGTGCGCGACCAGCGACTGCAGGGCGCGCAGCGTGGCGCTCGCCGTCGGGCCCCAGTTCGACAGGTACGAGAACTGCCACCACCACAGGGCCTCGCTGATCCGCCCGGCCCGGTAGTGCGCGAGGCCGTGCCGCAGGTCGGTCACGATGCCGGCGAGGTCGTCGGAGATCCGGCAGGCCACGGGCGCGCTGCGCGGTACGTACGGGTCGAACAGCTCGTTGTACACGTCCACCGGGTCCAGCAGCGTCGCGAACCGCTCGCGCAGCTCGTCCACGTCCGGCTCCGGGCCGATGTCCGGCTCGTACCGGTCCTGCGGGACGATGTCCTCGTGCGCGCCCAGCCGGCCGCCGGTGAGCAGCAGCTGTGAGATCTCCAGCAGCAGGAAGGGCACCGCGCTGTCCGGCTCGTCGCCGCGCGCCACTTCCGTGACCGCGACGATGAAGCTCTCGATCGAGTCGGAGATCTGTACGGCGAAGTCGTCCGGGTTCTGCGTGGCGTTGTGCAACGTGGGATCAGACATCGAGAAGTCTCCGTCCTTCGAAGGCCCGCCCGAGCGTGACCTCGTCGGCATACTCCAGATCGCCCCCGACCGGCAGTCCGCTGGCCAGACGCGTCACCTTCAGCCCCATGGGCTTGATCATGCGCGCGAGGTACGTGGCGGTGGCCTCGCCTTCCAGGTTCGGGTCGGTGGCCAGGATCAGCTCGGTGACCGTGCCGTCGGCGAGCCGGGCCAGCAGCTCCCGTATCCGCAGGTCGTCCGGGCCCACGCCCTCGATGGGGCTGATCGCCCCGCCCAGTACGTGATACCGGCCGCGGAACTCCCGCGTCCGCTCGATCGCGACGACGTCCTTGGGCTCCTCGACCACGCAGATGACCGCGGGGTCGCGGCGCGGGTCACGGCAGACCTGGCACTGCTCGTTCTGCGCGACATTGCCGCACACGGCGCAGAACCGGACCTTCGCCTTGACCTCCATCAGCGCGTTCGCCAGCCGGCGGACGTCGGTCGGCTCGGCCTGGAGGATGTGGAAGGCGATCCGCTGCGCGCTCTTGGGACCGACGCCGGGCAGCCGCCCCAGCTCGTCGATCAGGTCCTGAACCACGCCTTCGTACACGGAACGCTCTCTCCCTTGTCCTTGTCCCTCGCCCGGGCCCCGGTCCTGTCTCCGGTGGTCCTGGTCTCCGGTGGTCCTGTCCGCCTGCTCCGTACGCTAGTTGGCCTCCCCGCCGAAGGGGAGTCCGTCGTTCGGAGTCTCCTGGCCGGCTACCGACCGGATGGCCGGGTACCGATCAGAAGGGGAGGCCGGGGATGCCGCTGCCGCCGCCGAGGCCCTGCGCGAGCGGGCCCAGCTTGTCCTGCTGCAGCTTCTGCGCCGCGGCGTTGGCGTCCTGAACGGCGGCGATGACGAGATCCGCGAGGGTCTCGGCCGTCTCCTCGGGCGTCGCCGCCTCCGGGTCCACCGCCTTCGGGTCGATCTCCAGGCCCTTCAGCTCGCCGGCGCCGGTCACGGTCGCCTTGACGAGCCCACCGCCCGCCGACCCCGACACGGGCGTCTGCGCCAGCTCCTGCTGGGCCGCCGCGAGGTCCTGCTGCATCTTCTGGGCCTGCTGAAGCAGCTGCTGCATATCGGGCTGACCACCGGGGATCACTGCGGACTCCTGCCGTACGACTACAAATGGGTGCGGTAGCCCGAGCCTACGTGCTCCGTGGCCGCTGCGCCCTACGCCGCAGGAAGGAGTACGGATGTACGTCTCCTCCGGGCCGCCACGAGCCTGCGGCGATTACGGAAAGCGACATACAGCGGGTTGATCTTCACTTTCCGTTCCCCCCGGCCCCCGCCGCGGACTCACTCGTTGTTGTACTCCTCTATGACCGTCGCGCCGAGCTCGCGGACGATGAGGTCGTAGCCGCTGAGGGCGGAGTCGACGAGGTCGGCGTCGTCCTCGGCCGGCATGTCCTCCTCGATCGAGAAGGGCGGGGGCTCGGGCTCGCGGTACGCGGGCTCGGCGGCCGGAGCCTGCGCCTGCTGGGCACCGGCCGAGGCCACGGCCTGCCGGGCGCGCTGCGCGCCCTGACCGCCGCCCGCGCTCCCATGCTGGTCGGGTGCGCCCTGCGCGGGCGGGGCCGGTGCCGCGGCCTGCTGCGGGGGTCCGGCCGGGGCGCCGCCACCGCCGTAACCACCGCCGCCTCCGCCGCCGAAGCCGCCACCTGCGGGCGCACCGACGCCGCTGCCGCCGCCGAAGCCTCCGCCGCCGCGCGGGGCCGCGCCGCCGCCCGGCGGGTTGGCGCCGCCCGACGGATCGATGATCGCCTCGACCCGCCACTGCACGCCGAAGCGCTCGGCCAGCGCCTCGCGCAGTACGTCCTCACTGCCGCCGTTCGCGAAGCTGTCGCGCGCACCGGCGTTGGGGAAGCCGACCTGCAGGGTCGTCCCGTCGAACCCGGCGACCTGGGCGTTCTGGCTGAGCAGGATCCAGGTGAAGCGGCGCTTGCCCTTCACCGCCTCCAGAATGTCCGGCCACATCTGCCGTACTTGCTGGGTCCCCTGAGCAGCGCCCTGCGCACCGGGACCCGGCCCCTGCGCACCGGCGGGCTGCCCCGAGCCGTACTGCTGGCTCTGCCCCGCGGGCTGCTGAGGCGCGGGGGGCTGGGGCGCGGGCTGCTGCGGGGCGGGTGCCTGCGGTGCGGACGACTGGGGTGCGGGTGCCTGCGGGGCGGACGGCTGCTGTACTGGCGCGCCGCCCTGGCTTCCGGGTGCGGCCGCGGTCGGCCAGCCGCCCGGCTGCCGGCCACCGGCCGCGCCGCCGTCGGCCGTACCGGTCGTGCCTGCCGGGGGGCCGGCCTGCGGTGCCGTACCGCCGCTCGTCGGCCAGGCTCCAGGCCGCTGACCGGCCTCCTCGCCGGGGCCGCCGGGCCCGCCGGCTCCGCCCGGTCCGCTCGCGGCGCCGGGCCAGGCGCCCGGACGGCGCGACGCCGCGCCGCCCTCTTCGCCGGAGCCGGGCCCCGAGCCGGAGCCCAGGCCGGAGCCCGAGCCGGCCGCCTGTCCACTCTCACCCGGCGCATCGCCCGAACCACCACCGGCGCCCGCCGAGCCACCGGCCGGCGGCGCCTCCGCCCCGGCCGCCGACTGTCCGCCACCGGGATATGCCCCACCGGCAGGTGCACCGGCAGCACCGCCCGCCGGGCCGCCCGCCGGAGCTCCCGTCGGACCGCCCGCCGCGCCGCTCGTCGCCCCGCGGACCGCGGCCCGCGCGGCCGCGGGACCGGCCGGGGCAGCCGGGGCCGCGTGCGCACCCGGTCCCGGTACGTACCCCGCCGCGACCTCGCCACCGGGCTGCATGACCGGCATCCCGCCGGGGCCCGGGGCACCGCCCGGCCCCGCGGGCAGGCCGCCGCCGAGCGCGGCCGCGCCGACCCCGCGCTCCAGGCGGTCCAGCCGCGCCTGCACCGACCGCTCGTCGTCGTACGCGGCGGGCAGCAGCACCCGCGCACAGATCAGCTCCAGCTGGAGCCGCGGCGAGGTCGCCCCGCGCATCTCCGTCAGCCCGGAATTGACGAGATCGGCGGACCGGCTCAGCTCTGCGGCGCCGAAGACGGACGCCTGCGCCTGCATCCGCTCCACGACGTCCGTCGGGGCGTCGATCAGCCCCTTCTCCGCCGCGTCCGGGACCGCCGCCAGGATCACCAGGTCCCGCAGCCGCTCCAGCAGGTCCGCGACGAACCGCCGCGGGTCGTTCCCGCCCTCGATCACGCGGTCCACGACCTCGAAGGCCGCCGCCCCGTCCCCCGAGGCGAACGCCTCCACGATCGAGTCCAGCAACGACCCGTCCGTATAACCGAGCAGTGCCGTCGCCATGGCATACGTCACACCGTCGGCACCGGCGCCCGCCAGCAGCTGGTCCATCACCGACATCGAGTCACGCACGGACCCGGCGCCGGCCCGCACGACCAGCGGCAGCACGCCCTCCTCGACCGGGATCTCCTCGCGGCCGCACACCTCGTGCAGGTACTCCCGCAGCGTCCCCGGGGGCACCAGCCGGAACGGGTAATGGTGCGTACGCGACCGGATCGTCCCGATGACCTTCTCGGGCTCGGTCGTCGCGAAGATGAACTTGAGGTGCTCCGGCGGCTCCTCGACCACCTTCAGCAGGGCGTTGAACCCCGCCGAAGTGACCATGTGGGCCTCGTCGATGATGTAGATCTTGTACCGGCTGCTGGCCGGGCCGAAGAACGCCTTCTCGCGCAGCTCCCGCGCGTCGTCCACGCCACCGTGCGACGCCGCGTCGATCTCGATGACGTCGATCGACCCGCGGCCGTTGCGCGCGAGATCGATGCAGCTCTGGCACTCGCCGCACGGCGTCGGAGTGGGACCTTGCTCACAGTTCAGGCAGCGCGCCAGGATCCGCGCGCTGGTGGTCTTGCCGCAGCCGCGCGGTCCGCTGAAGAGATACGCGTGGTTGACGCGGTTGTTCCGCAGGGCCTGCTGCAGCGGGTCGGTCACGTGCTCTTGCCCGATGACCTCGGCGAAGGTCTCGGGGCGGTAGCGGCGGTACAGCGCAAGGGATGACACGCATACGACGATATCGGCCCGCACTGACAACCGGCCCCGCCGACGGCTTCCCGCTGCCACCCCGCAACAGAGCGCGGCCGCCCCACCAGGCACGGGCCGCCCGCCCCGGAAACGCAAACGCCCCCCACGCACCCGCCAGAGCCGACCTACCCTTGCTGCCTTCCGGCCCTGGGGGAGTTCAGTCAGATAGCGCCACGTGAGGGGCTGCGCCCACAGTACCTGATCCAGCGCCCCCGAAACGACCCGCACCCCCTCCCCGGCCAGGGTTGTTCACGTCACACCGGTCGGCCGGGGATCAGGTTCGCGAGCACTCCTCCACGTCATGTAATGTCTTCCTCGGAGGATTCGCCTAGTGGCCTAGGGCGCACGCTTGGAAAGCGTGTTGGGGGCAACCCCTCACGAGTTCGAATCTCGTATCCTCCGCCAGTGCCTCACCGGGCACTACGTCGAAGGGCCCCACCGCTTGCGGTGGGGCCCTTCGACGTTCCGCGGCGGGCGGCGTACGAGTACGACGGGCAGCGTACGGATGGCGGCAGAAACGCTGTGCCCCACGCGTGCCAATATCTGTGGCCGCGGTGAGAGAAATCAACGCGACGCGCACTGAGGATTTCTTGTGCGGCAGCCGAAGTGGAATTACTCACCACCCAGTGCCGACCGTACCGTGCTAGTGTCGATGTCAGTTGCAGTTGTGGTTCCCAAAACTTCAAGTGCCCTCACCGTGTTTCCGTACCGGTGGGAGCGCTTTTTGTGTTTCCGGTCATTTCCGGCGGGGTGATCATCGCGGCGACGCGGAGTCCGCAAGGTGTGGACTCCGGGCACTGCCCCCAAAGGAGATTTAAAATGGCTGCTGGCACCGTGAAGTGGTTCAACTCGGAAAAGGGCTTCGGCTTCATCGAGCAGGACGGCGGCGGCCCCGACGTCTTCGCCCACTACTCGAACATCGCCACCCAGGGCTTCCGTGAGCTCCAGGAGGGCCAGAAGGTGACCTTCGACATCGCGCAGGGCCAGAAGGGCCCGACGGCCGAGAACATCGTTCCCGCCTGAAGCTGACGCATCATCGCAGCTGGGGCCCGCACCTTGGGGTGCGGGCCCCAGCTCGTTGCTTTTCCCGGCGCGCCGGACATACGCCCCATTCAGGAATCCGGACGCACGTCCCGTTCAGGAATGCGGACGCAATCCGCCTTGTTCCTTGATTGGGCTCGCCCTTGTCCGGCTCGCCCGCTCGGACCGCGCCACTCGTCCGAACGTATCGGTCCGTCGGTCACCTATTACCGACCAGGCCGCTTTCATATTTCATCCGGCTCGTTCTCGCAATTCTCCGCGCTGTGCACTCGCTGCGGGTATTCCTTGATACGTGCCGCATCGAGGAAGGTTCCCCAATGAAGCGCACACGTGGAAACGATCGCTACGACCGCACCCGTACCGGTGGCTCCGGCTCCGGTGGTTCCGGCGGCAGAGGCGGCGGCCGCTTCGGCGCCCCGTCCTCCGGCCGCTCCGGCGCTCCGCGCCGTTCGAGCGGTAACGGTCGCCGACAGGCCGCCCCTCAGGGTGAGTTCGCGTTGCCGGTGACGGTGACTCCTGGGCTGCCCGCCGTCGAGGCGTTCGCCGATCTGGAGATGCCCGCGCCGCTGCTGGCCGAGCTCGGTGCGCAGGGCGTGAGCACGCCGTTCCCGATCCAGGCGGCCACCCTGCCCAACTCCCTGGCCGGCCGCGACGTGCTGGGCCGCGGCCGCACCGGCTCCGGCAAGACCCTCGCCTTCGGCCTCGCCCTGCTGGGCCGCACCGCCGGACAGCGCGCCGAGCCGCGCCGCCCGCTGGCCCTGGTCCTGGTGCCCACCCGCGAGCTGGCCCAGCAGGTCACCGACGCCCTCACCCCCTACGCCCGCGCCCTGAAGCTGCGCCTGGCCACCGTGGTCGGCGGCATGTCGATCGGCCGGCAGGCCGGCGCGCTGCGCGGCGGCGCCGAGGTCGTCATCGCCACCCCCGGCCGCCTCAAAGACCTCATCGACCGCGGTGACTGCCAGCTCAACCAGGTCGCCATCACCGTGCTGGACGAGGCCGACCAGATGGCCGACATGGGCTTCATGCCGCAGGTCACCGCCCTGCTGGACCAGGTACGCCCCGAGGGCCAGCGGATGCTGTTCTCCGCCACCTTGGACCGCAACGTGGACCGGCTGGTCCGCCGCTACCTCACCGACCCCGTCGTGCACTCCGTGGACCCCTCCGCCGGCGCGGTCACCACCATGGACCATCACGTCCTGCACGTGCACGGCACCGACAAGTACCAGCTGACCACCGAGATCGCGGCCCGCGACGGCCGGCTGATCATGTTCCTGGACACCAAGCACGCGGTGGACAAGCTCACCCAGCACCTGCTCAACAGCGGCGTGCGCGCCGCCGCCCTGCACGGCGGCAAGTCCCAGCCCCAGCGCACCCGCACCCTGGC
>NZ_JBVHPN010000031.1:0-50622 GCF_055567935.1 Streptomyces sp. NPDC026301
AAACCCCCCCCCACACCCCACCCCCCCCCCCCCCCCCCCCCAAACCCCCCCCCCCCCCCCCCCCCCCCCCCCCCCCGCCGCCCTGTTCTCTGCCGGTACCCCGCCGGCCGTCGGGAGCGAGCGGCCCGGTACCGGCTTCTCAGCCGGCCATCGGCAGCGAGTTCCCCTGGACCGCCTGGATGTCCAGCTCCACCCGGAGGGTGGTGCCGATGGCGGCGATACCGGCCGCCACGACCTGGTTGTAGTTCATCTTGAAGTCCTCGCGGTGCAGCTCGGCGGTGGCGCTGAACGCCGCCCGCGTACCGCCCCACGGGTCCGGGCCCGTCCCCAGGTACGAGAGGTTCAGGTCCACCGGGCGCTCCACGCCGTGCAGCGCGAGGTCGCCGTGGACGATCCAGCGGTCCGGACCGGCCGCCTCCAGACCCGTGGAGCGGTAGGTCAGCTCCGGGTAGGTCTCCACGTCCAGGAAGTCGGAGTTGCGCAGGTGCCCGTCGCGCATCCCGTTGCCGGTGTCGATCGACGAGGCCTTGATGACCGCCTCGACGCGCGACTTCTCCACGTCCTCCGCGATGTCGATCCGGCCGGCGAACTCCGTGAACCGGCCGCGCACGCTGGAGATCCCCAGGTGCTGCGCGGCGGCGGCCACCGACGAGTGCATCGGGTCGATCGTCCACGGCCCGGGCGGCGGCAGCTCCGCGCCGCCCTGCCGGGCCAGCGTCACGGTGCCGACGTCCATCCGGCCGCTCGCCGTCACGATCGAGGTCGAGGCGACCGGCGCGTAGCCCACGGCCGTCACGATCACCGTGTACGGGCCGGGCTGCAGCGGGGCCGCGTCGCGCACGACGCCGTCCTCGTCGGCCGTGGCGCGCAGGACCTGCGTGCCCGTCATGTCCGTGACGGTCAGCACCGCGTGCTTGACCGCCCAGCCGTCGCGTGTCCGGACCTGTGCCCGAACGCCCGCGCCAGTCGAACTCATACCCACTCCCGATTCGTGCTTGGTACATGTGGGCCCCGGTGGCGGCGGGCAGGCCGTCCCCTGCCTATGTCGCCCGCCGCCGCCGAGGCCCTGTGGTCCGGCCCGGGACGCGTCTCCGCTCAATGCGTGCCCCGGACCGGGGCTCTGCTCACAGGGCGATCGCCCCGGCCCCCGTTCTGATGACCGCCGGTCAGTCGCCGGGGTGCGCGAGCTCGACGTCGTAACCGTCGACCCCGCCCGTGTCGACCGACAGCGCGTTGGCCACCGGCGGGTACCCGCTGGCGATCACCGTGTAGTCGCCGGAGTCCAGGTCGGTGAAGGCGTACGCGCCGTCAGCGCCGGTCGTGGAGGTGGCCACGACGTTGCCCGCCGCGTCGACCAGCGTGACCCGCGCGTCCGGCAGCGGACGGCGGTCCGCACCGGCCCGTACGACGCCCTGGACGCGGGCACCGGACTGCAGCGCGATCTCGATGCGGGTGGTGCCCTGGCCGCTGACCTCGACCGGCTGTGCGGTCGGCCGGTAGTCGGTGGCGTTCACCGCGACGGTGTACGTACCGGCGGCCAGCTCGTCGAAGGCGAAGTTGCCCTCGACGCCGGTCTTGCCGGTCGCCAGCACCTCACCGCGGACGTCCGTGACCACGACCATCGCGCTGTCCACCGGCGCGCCGGTGACCACGCTGCGGACCTGGCCCCGGAGGCCGCTGGTGCCGCTGAGCAGGATGTCGTAGCCGATCGGCTGGTCGCCGACGACGACCGTGGACGCCTGCGGCTGGTGGCCGTCGGCGGCGGCGATCAGGACGTACGAGCCGGCGCCGGGGGCGTTCAGTACGTACGAGCCGTTGGCCTGGGCCACCGAGCGGCCCAGCTGCCGGCCGCTGAGCGAGATCAGCGTGACCGCGGAGCGCGGGACCGGGGTGCCGTCACCGTTCCGGACGAAGCCGGTGATGGCCGGGCCCTCCGGGGTGCCGGGGTCGCCGGCGGAGGCGTACGCCGCCAGCGGCTGGGCCTGGGTGGCCCTGGCCGGCTGGGCCTGCGCCCAGGACGGCGTCCGGTCGTCGGCCACGGAGGGGGCGCCGACCAGGGCCGGCTCCCGCTCCTCGGTCGGCGCGGCCGAAGCGGCGGCGGCCGAGGCGGTGGCCGGGGCGGCCGCGGCGTCGGCCGGAACCGCCGTCGCGTCCGTGGTGGTGCCGGGCGCCGTGGCGTCCGGGCCGTCGGAGGACTGTGCCAGTCCACCCTTGGTCTTCAAGGCGACCTCCTTGATGAAAAGCGTCAGAAGGAAGGCGAGCAGCGCGCACGGGGCGGCGATCAGGAAGATGTCACCGACAGCGTGCCCGTAAGCACTCTCCATGACCGTCCGGAAGGGCGCCGGGAGGGCGTCCAGGTCCGGAATGCCCCCGCCGCCGGTCCCGGCCTGGCCCGCCTTGGCGGCGGCCGGTCCGAGGTCGGTCAGGCCGTCCTTGACGTAGTGCGTGACTCGGTTGGCCAGCACCGCGCCGAGCGCCGAGACACCCACCGCACCACCGAGGGAGCGGAAGAAGGTGACGACGGACGAGGCGGAGCCGAGGTCCTGCGGGGCGACCTGGTTCTGCGTGCACAGGACCAGGTTCTGCATCATCATGCCGATGCCGAGACCCATCAGGGCCATGAAGATGGCGATGTGCCAGTACTCGGTGTCGTACCGGATCGTGCCCAGCAGGCCGAGGCCCGCGGTCAGCAGCACGCCACCGGCGACCAGCCAGGCCTTCCACTTGCCGGTCTTGGTGATGATCTGGCCCGACACGGTCGACGAGACGAACAGCCCCGCGATCATCGGGATGGTCATCACGCCGGACATCGTCGGCGACTTGTCGCGCGCCAGCTGGAAGTACTGGCTGAAGAAGACGGTGCCGGAGAACATCGCGATACCGACGAACAGCGAGGCCGCGGAGGCCAGCGAGATCGTCTTGTTGCGGAACAGCCGCAGCGGGATGATCGGCTCGGCCGCCTTGGTCTCGACCAGGATGAAGAGCAGCGCGAGCACGACGGCCCCGCCGACCATGGCACCGGTCTGCCAGGACATCCAGTCGTACTTGTCGCCGGCCAGGGTGACCCACACCAGCAGCAGGCAGACCGCCGCACTGATGAAGAAGGCACCCAGCCAGTCGACCTTGACGCCCTCGCGCTTGATGACGGGGAGCTTCAGGGTCTTCTGCAGCACGATCAGCGCGATCACCGCGAAGGGCACGCCGACGTAGAAGCACCAGCGCCAGCCGAGCCACGAGGTGTCGGTGATGACACCGCCGAGCAGCGGCCCGCCGACGGTCGCAACCGCGAAGACGGCACCCAGATAACCGCTGTACCGTCCCCGCTCCCGCGGGGAGATCATCGCGGCCATCACGATCTGGGCCAGGGCGGACAGACCGCCCACGCCTATGCCCTGCACGACACGGCAGGCGATCAGCATCCCGCTGTTCTGCGAGAGCCCGGCAACGACCGACCCTGCCACGTAGATGACGAGGGCCAGCTGCACCAGCAGCTTCTTGCTGAACAGATCGGACAGCTTGCCCCACAGCGGGGTGGTCGCGGTCATCGCCAGCAGCGAGGCCGTGACGACCCATGTGTAGGCGCTCTGGCCACCGTTCAGGTCGTGAATGATCTGCGGCAGCGCGTTCGACACGATCGTCGAAGAAAGAATGGCGACGAACATACCGAGCAGCAGCCCGGAGAGCGCCTCCATGATCTGACGGTGCGTCATGGGGGCTCCGGCGGAGGCGTCACCGCCGCCTCCGTGCTTGGCGTGGCCGGCCCGCACACCGGCTGGTGTGGTTGTAGCCATGTAATTCCTTATCGTCCTGCTGATGTACGGGTGGTTTCGGTACGCGTGACGTCCGTACGCGTGGGTTCCTGGTGCGCCCGGGTGCGGCAGTCGCCGAAGCTCTCGTGCAACTTCGCGAGCAGCTCGTTCAGCCGGCCGACGTCGTCGTCGGACCAGTCGTCGAGGTACCGGGCGAGGGAGTCTGTGTAACGGACGGACAGCTCGGCGAGCAGTTCGCGTCCGCGGGTTGTCAGTCGCAGCAGCCTGGACCGCTTGTCCAGAGGGTCGGGCTCCCGCTCGATCCAGCCGCGTTCCGCGATGTGCGCGACGTGCCGGCTGGTCACCGACATGTCGATCATCAGCAGCTCGGCCAGCTTGCTCATCCGCATCTCGCCGTACCGGTCGAGGATGGTGAGCACGCCCACCGAGGCGGGCGGGCAGTCATGCGGCAGGATGCGCCCGAGCTCGCGTTTC
This sequence comes from Streptomyces sp. NPDC026301, assembly GCF_055567935.1. Taxonomy (NCBI): domain Bacteria; kingdom Bacillati; phylum Actinomycetota; class Actinomycetes; order Kitasatosporales; family Streptomycetaceae; genus Streptomyces; species Streptomyces sp. NPDC026301. The sequence continues at coordinate 4,245 of NZ_JBVHPN010000031.1, forward strand.
ACGGCACCGATGGCGCTGAGTTGCCTGGCCAGCTCCTGGTACTGACCCTGCGCGGCCATGGGCACCTCCACACATCTTTTGTTGCTTGAGGCAACCATAGAACCACTTGGTTGCCGAAGGCAAACGAATCCGACGCCCGCGAGGTAAAGGAAACCAAAAAGATGCACCGCACACGGGTCAAGGGTGCGAGAGGGTCTCGTAAATCCCCAGGTCAGAGAGGCGTACGGCGCCAACCCCAGGGCATACGACGCGCCGCCCCCTCCCTGTGTGATCTCTCCATCACCACTTTGCGGGGCTCTGGCCGACTCCGCACCGATGTCGGCTGTGCCCGTGCGGGCCCGTCGGCCCGGCGCCCAGGGGTGTGCCGCTACCCGCCGGTTCGCTAGTGTCTCGGCCTATGGCGAACAACCCGCAGACGCCCGACGGCAACCACGACCCGGCCGGCAGCACGCAGATGTTCCGCGCCTTCGTCGACGAAGGCGCCCCCCAGACCCCCCGCACCGCCGCGGCCACCCCCCAGTCCTCCTCGGGCCCCCGCGCGGGCATCATCATCGGCGTAGTCGTCGCCGTCGTGATCGTCGCAGCAACGGCTTGGCTGGCACTGAGCTGATCCCGTACTCGCCTCTCCCGAGTAACGACACTCACCCCTCCCCTCCCTTCGAACGATCAATAGGGCTTCTCCCGGGCAGACACACACCCGGAAGAAGCCCTTATTGCTGGCGCGCGAACCGGCCGACCGGCCGGCTATGAGGATCCGCGCCCGCCCCGGCTCTCCGCGATCCTGAGCGCGTCCCGCAAGGCCTCCACCAGCCCGTACGCCAGACACCGCACCTCATTGGGTCGACCCCGGTCATCCCGTCCCCGTCTGCCGAGCACCTCACTCGCCCGCTCGACCAGCCGAGCCCCCATGGCGAGCTGCACGGCTTCCACGTCATCGGCCAACCGCGCGACGTAACCGCCGCCGTCCCCGTCCTCCGACAGATAACACCGCTGCCCGTCGGCCCCGGTCCAGGGCAGCAGTCGCAACCGCTCCGGATCGCTCACCAGGCGAACACCGAGAAGCCGCCGTCGTGGGCGAAGAGCCGAGCGGCCCGCTCACGCGCCTGCTGCTCACACTCGACGAGATACGGCCGTACTGGACGGGTGGCGTCCCCGTCGATCACGGTGTCGAGCCGAGGGAGCCGTCGCGGTGGTCGCGGGGAGGCGGGCAACAGGGGATCAGCAACTGTCGCACCAGCCGACGGCGCGGTATCTGAGTGCCTGCGCCCAGCCACCCACCCAATGACGCTTCGGACGATACGGTGACGCATGTCGATGCTCCTTGCACAGAAGGATTCAGCGTTGACCACGCCCCGGGGCTGTTGGCGCAGCCGCCGGGGCTCTTACTGTCAGCGCATTCTATGCATACTACGGCCTACTAGGTATTGCCTCGATCGCGTGGTTCAGTGCAGAGTGCTTAGCGTGGTCATGTGATCGAATTTGCTCCTGACCGACCTCGCTGGCGCCAGGTCGCCGACGTGATCCGAAAGCGCATCGCCGACGGCACGTACTCACCCGGCACGCGCGTCCCGTCGGTGCTCCAGCTCCAGGAAGAGTTCGGCATCGCCGTAGCCACGAGCCAGAAGGTCCTGCGCGGGCTGCGTACAGAAGGGCTGCTCTACACCGAACCGGGCCTCGGCTCCTTCGTCTCGAAGCAACTTCCCGAAGACTTCACCGGCGACCCCCCGGACGCATGAGCAGCGCTCCGCTGGACTTCGACCCGACGCGTCCCAAGTGGGTGCAGATCGCGGACGTTATCCGTGCGCGGATCGCAAGCGGCGAGTATCCACGGCACCACTTGCTCTCAGAGGTCCGTCTGGAGGCAGAGTTCGGTGTCGCGCGCGTGACCGTACGCAAGGTCACCGCCGCCCTCCGCGCCGAAGGCCTCATCGTCACGACCCCGGGCATGGGCTCCTTCGTCTCCAAGAAGCTCCCGGAGAACTTCGCGGGCGAACCCCCGGACGCGTGAGCGCGCCACGAACGGTTCCATCGACCTGCGCCGCTGAGTCAACGACTGCCTCTCCATATCACCGAACTGTGGCTGCTCAAGCCGGCAGAGGAGGATCCGGTGAGCGCGGACCTTGTCGCAGCAGCCGTCGACATGTTGGCTGAGAGCGGGCCGATGCGGGCAGACCTCTGGTCGACCGCATCACCGGCAGCCGGGTTCACCACCTCAAGGAGCTTCGGCCGGGAAGCACGGGTAGGACCGAGGTTCGGGTCCTGTTCGTCTTCGATCCGGTACGTGAGGCGGTTCTCCTTGTGGCGGGGGACAAGGCGGGCCGTTGGAACCAGTGGTACGAGGACGCGATCCCGCTTGCCGAGGCTCGCTATAACGCGTACTTGGCGAGTGCCCACCGCACAGGAGAGGACGGGAACGCCTGATGACTGGCCACAGCAGTTGGGCCGAGGTGAAGCGCCGGATGCGTGAAGCCCATCCCGAGGTCACCGATGCCGAGTGGGAATCCCGCAAGCAGGCAGCCCGGACGGCGACCGAGGCATACGTACTCGGTTACCACCTGCGCAGGATCCGAGAGGAACAGGGACGCACACAAGCCCAGATTGCGGCGGCGGTCGGCGTTTCCCAGGCGAGGGTTTCCCAGATCGAGCGGGGCGAGATCCACAACCTGGAGACGATGCGCACGTACGCTGCGGCGCTGGGTGCCCGGATCACGCTATCCATCGAATACGGCGACCGAGTGATCGGTGCTGCCTGAGGAGTCCCTCCCCGTGACCGTACGCGAGGTCACCGCAGCCCTCCGCACCGAAGGTCTCATCGTCACGACCCCAGGCATGGACTCCTTCGTCTCGAAGAACCCGCCGAAGCCGTAGGCCGGCTCGAGGAGTCAGTGAACGGGTCGGGTTGAGGTCAGATCGCTCGGCGCGCACCAGTTCAACCTCCGAGTCCCAGTGTGGCCGACGCCGTCCGGGAGCATTTTGGCTGCGCCGCCCACCTCTGCGAACTGGAGGAATCGCCAGCGGGTGAGAGAGCCACACCCACGCCAACTCGTAGATCTGTACGGGACAACCTTTATAGTCACATCATTTTCGCCTGTCCGCCTGGTTGCGTGAAGGCGCCTATTCGAGGGAGCGGTATATCTGCAAGGCGGCGGTGCAGAAATCTTCGGGTGGCGAGTATGAGTGACTGTCAACGTAATGAACAATCATTGCAGGGGCGGCGTATGTAACGCCCCTTGAGCTGGTTACGTGAATTTCGCCACTTCCGATGAACGTATCATTCCAGGAAGTGTTTTCGCGAGCCACCTGGAAAGATGGGCAGAGTTCGCAGAAATGCATGCCTCGCTGAACGTTTACCGAATTTTCGGCGAGTTTGGCGAGTGCTTTTACGAGCCCTTCAGGAGTCTCCTTCTTTTGATAGTCATGCTCTCTGGAAAGCCATCCGACGTTCAGCATGGAATCATTGGACTCGGAGTACGTATAAGGGCTCAGGTCCGGGTAGTAAGTCATCTGTCATCACCAAGGCTTGATGTGTTCGCGGCAAATCACGACGTGTACGGCGCCCATGCCTTCAGTGACGATATCACTGAGCCGAGTGGGTGCGTTCACGGTTATTGACTTGCTGCTGATGTTCAGGTTTTTCGGTACATCCACAGTGTAGTCAGGTAGGTTTTTTCCGGGGCCGAAAGTCTCGAATGGCGCCCTGTTCCCGCCGACCTCCACCTCATGGCCGATAGCGTCGGAAAGGCGTTGTCCGTCTTCGACGTAGAACTTAAGCCATGTTCCTGATGGGACGGTCATGTCACCTGCGCCGAACTCATAATATCCGTGTCCGGATATTACCTGGGAGTTATCGGTCCTCCCCTTTTGCGTCACACTTTTCGCCCAGTCGTTACCGTTCCCCTCGCCATGTGCAGGCGGTTGGGCGCGCCTGTCTTGGTCCGGCGGACACGGAGCTAGACCAAGAACATCGGTCGATGCCATTGGGTTGTGGACATATGCAGCCGGGTTAGGGGCTGGGCTCAGACCCAAGGGGTCAGGTGAAAGGTAGCGTGCGGTGCCAGGGTCGTAGTACCGGAAGCAGTTGTAGTGCAGGCCGGTTTCAGGGTCGAAGTATTGACCTGGGAAGCGTAGGGGTGTGTAGGCGGTTGCGTCCGCGTTCCAGGTGGTGGTGCCCCAGAGGGTGGTGCGGGTGCGCCAGGCTATTTCGCCGTTGGGGGAGACGAGTTCGGTGGGGGTGCCGACCAGGTCGGTGATGATGGCGAAGAAGCGGGAGTCGATCTCGGATTGCGGGGCGTCCGCCGCGGTGATGCGTTCGGTTTGGGCGAGGGGGGCCAGGCCGTTGTGGTCCCAGGTGAGAGTGATGGCAGGGGTCGACTCGCTGGCCGAGGTGGTTTGTTCGGTGAGGGTGGCGCCGTCCCAGGTGAAATCCACCTGTTCCAGGACAGTGGTGCCGTCTGAGGAAAGGCGTTGCTTGGCGGTGCGGCGGCCCAGGGGGTCGTAGAGGTAGCGCCACGTGGTGCCGTCCGGGGTAGTGACGGACGTGAGGCGGTCCTCGGTGTCCCAGGTGTAGTGCCAGGTTTCGCGTTTGCCGGAGAGGTGGCGCTTCTGGCGTACGGTCATCCGGCCCGCGGCGTCGTGTTCGTAGCGGATGCGGCCGGCCTGGGTGAGGCGGGTGCCGGTGTACGTGCGTGCGCCTGTGGCTTCGGAGTTGGCGTGGGTGGTTGGCCACTCGGCCTGGGTTTGGTTGCCTGCCTCGTCGTATGCGTAGGTCTCCGTCCAGTTGTGGGCGGAGACCGCGGTGACGTGGCCTACGGAGTCCAGGGTGAAGCGGCGCGGGCCGTTCAGCTGGTCGTCGATGGCGGTGAGGTAGCCGTCGGGGCGGTAAGCATACGAACGGTGTTGGAGGGGTGCGCTGCCCGTACTGGCGCCATCGGGGTCGGCTGCGGCACCTGTACCGGTCCCGTACAGGGATTGGGACGCCAGGCGGCCCGTCGCATCCCAGCTCTGGTGGAGAGTGATCAGACCGCCGGTCAGGTGGCGGCTGATCTCCTGGCCCGCGGCGTCGTGGGTGAAGTCGAGCGTGCGGCCGGATGTGGTGAGGGAGGTGCGACGGCTTGCGGCGTCGTAGGCGTAGGTGGCCTCGGCGCCGGTGGGGGTGCGGCGATGTATGCGGCGACCGAGCACGTCGTACGCGTGCGACATGGTGCGGCCGTTGACCGATTCGGCCGTCACGCGCCCGAGGGCGTCGCGCTGCCAGATCACTTCGCAGTCAGACGTAGCCGCCCTCAGCGGCCGTCCGCTCGCGTCGTGGGAGTAACGGGTCACCACGCCGTCGCTCGTGCGCTTCGCAGAGGTACGGCCGAGTTTGTCGTACTGGTAGACGGTCGTGTCGCCGAGCGGGCTGGTACGAGCGGCGAGGCGGCCTGCCGAGTCGCGTTCGTACGACACCTGGCGCCCGTCGAAGTCCGTCTCCGACAGCAGCAGGCCGGCCGGGTCGTAGGCGTACGACCACTCCAGGCCCTGTGGGTTGGTGACCTTGGAGAGCTGGAGTTTGGTGTCGTAGGTGAACGTGTAGCGGACACCGTTGGGATCCGTGCGGGCGACGAGCTGGTCGAAGTGGGTGTACTCGAAGCGGGTCACGCCGCCCGCGGCGTCGGTGTGGGTGAGGCAGTTGCCCTCGCCGTCGTACGTCCAGGATTCGGTCGCGCCGTCGGGGGCCGTACGGCGGCTGAGGTGGCCTTCGACCGTCCAGATGTAGCGGGTGGTGGCGCCGAGGGGGTCGGTGTGCGAGACGACGCGGCCGAAGGCGTCGCGTACGTACGCGGTCACACCGCCCAGAGGGTCGGTGATCTGCTGCGGGAGGCCGGCGGCGTCGCAGCGTACGTGGGTGGTGTGGCCCGCGGCGTCGGTGATCGAGGCGAGGTGGCCTCGGTCGTCGTACGCGAAGGTGGTCACCGCGCCGGCCGGATCGATGACCGAGGTACGCCGGCCGGCCTCGTCGTACGTCTGGCGCCAGACCGCGCCATCGGGCTCTGTTACCCGGGTCGGTAGCCCGAGTTCGTTGTACTCCGCCGTCACCTGGGTGTCGTCGGGGCGAGTGACGGCGGCCAGTTCGCCGGTGGCGGTGTACGTGTACGAGGCGGTGTGGCCCAGTGGGTTGGTGACGGAGACCGGGCGGCCGTGGCTGTCGCGTTCGGTGCGGGTGACCGCGCCTGTCGGGCTGATCTCGGCGACGATCTTGTAGCGGTCGTCGACCAGGTAGCGGGTCGTGTGACCGAGGGAATCGGTCAGTGCGGTGATGCGGTGGCCGGTTTCCGGGTCCGTCGCGTCGTAACTGATGCGGACCGCGAGGTGGCCCTCGGTGCCGCCCTCGGCGATGCAGCGGTCCTGGTCGTCGTAGGTGTAGTCGTAGCGGCGGTCGTTGCTGTCGGTCCAGGAGACGACGCGGTACCGGTCGTCGTACTCGAAGCGCAGCGGGAGGCCGGAAGAGTTGATGACCGACGTGAGGTTGCCATCGGTGTAGTCGTAACGGAGGAGCTGCTGGTCGGTGCCGTCCTCGGCCGCGCCTGCAAGGTGGAGGGCGGTGATCCGGCCGTCCTCGGTGGTGAGCTTGAGGTGGTAGCCGGCGGAGTGGACGACGCCGGTCGGCGTGCCGTCCTCGTCGCGGTCGAAGGTGATCCAGTGGTCGCCGTTGCGGTCGGTGATCTGGTCCAGGTGCGCGACGCCGTTCCCGGCCTCGTCTCCGTCGGAAGGCGGGGAGAAATGGCGTACGTGGCCGGTGTGCGGGTCGGTGAGGGTGTAACCCCCGTCAGGGGTACGTTCGAGCGGCCGGCGAGGGCCGGTCACCGGGAGCGTCGGCACGCCCGGGACAGGGTGGGGGTAGGACAGCAGCAGGCCGTCTTCGCTGACGAAGACGACGCCCTCGGCATCGACCTCCAGCCGTTGATCGGCCGTGCTCGCCCAAGAGGGGCCGAACCACCGTCCCGTCCTGCGACCGGATTCCAGTTGCCGGGAGAAGACCAGCGGGAGCGCGCCCGGTAGCACGATGTCCGTCTGAGGCAGGTACATCTTTCCGGTCGCGAGGTCCACCGGGTCCGTGTCGGCCGACTCCCGGTGCGGAGTCTCCGTATCGGACTGGTGGGGGCCGTCCTCGTCCAGGTGACGGCGCGCCGATCCTTCTCCCGCGTCCTCCACCGCCTCCCGCCCCTCGCGGCGGAGTGCGCTCTCTCCGGCGTCCTCGCCGAGGCGGGCCAACCTGGCCGTCCGGGATCCCGCGCTCGCCGCCGCGCCCGCGCCGCCCGTGAGGACGTCCAGGAGGACGTCGAAAGCGAGGCGGCCCTCGGCCTCCCGGCGGTCGTGGCTCCAGCCGGTGCCGACGACGGCGGCCGGGAGGCGCTCCGGGTGGTTGGCCAGGCCGACCAGGCCCGCCGCGGTCGAGTTCAGCGTCATCGCGTACTCGGCCGGGTGGGAGATGTTGTACGAGTCCATCGGGCTGATCGAGCGGGTGAAGGACGCGAGGCCGAAAGCGCCCTTCGTGAAGCCGCCCACCGTGTGCAGGAGCTCGGTCGGGGCGCCCTGGATCTTGTCGTACGCCTCCATGCCCAGCCTGTCGGTGAACTCCGGCTCGGTGGGGGCGTGGGCCAGGGCGGCGTCGACCTGGGTCACCGCGTGGGCGCCGGCCGTGTTGCGCTGCGTGCGGGCGTGCTTGAGCTTGTCCTTGGCCGCGTCGCGCAGCGCTTTGCCGGGGTCATGGGTGAAGCCGCCGGGGTCGGTGGGGCGCTTGCCCGGGTCCTTGCCCGCTTCCTGGGCGTCCTTGTAGGTCTGGAGGTCCTTCCCGTACGCGGTCACCTCCTTCGCGTGTGCGGCCCGCGCCTTGTCGGTCGCCTCCTGGCCCTTCTTGTACTCGTTGATCGCCACCTGGGCCTGCTGCTGCGCCCAGTCGACGGTCTCGGCGAAGTCGGACAGCGCCTTCGACGCCTTCTCGCAGGCATCGGCGGCGTGCGCCCACTTGGTGGGGTGCATGGCGAACTTCTTGCGGAAGGAGTCGGCGGCCTTGCCGCGCCACTCACCCGAGTCCAGCTGCCGCATACCGGAGGCGACCTTGTCGAACGCCTTCTGGAAGTCGGTGAGGTTCTTGGCCGTGGCGCGGATCTTGCCGACGCTGCCGTGCACCAGCTTCTTGGGGTCCTCGGTCTCGCCGAGCTGCCACTCCTCGACCTCGGCGCCGAGATGGTTGGCGACCGAGTCGCCCTTGCTGCGGACCCAGTCGGCGCCGCTGTCCCAGCCGGCGTCGTCCATGGTGTCCGCCAGCTGCCCGCTGTAGTGGTCGATGCTCCTGCCGATGGCCTTCTGGCCGTCCTCGTACGCGTCACCGACCTTGTCGGCGACGTCGTTGACCCCGTCCTTGACGCCGTCCGGTATCCAGTCGTCCCAGCCCATCAGCTCTTGCTTCCCCCGTGCTCGGTGCGGCCGTCCCCGCGCGTCTTCCCGTCGTTGGTCTGCTGATCCGGGCCGTACGTGTCGTCCATCGCGGCGTCGTACTCGTCCCCGTAACCGGCGAGCTCCGCGTACGAGCTGTACTGGCCGCCGATCATCCCCTCCGTGGTGAGGTCGTGCGCCGTCGCCTTCCAGACCTCCTTGGCGTTCTGGCCGGCCTCCAGCATGGACTTGGCGCTGTAGTCGGGGTTGGTGAGGTTGTGGATCGGGTTGTCCTCGAGGGTCTGGCCCCAGCTGCGCTTCTCGGCCTTCTCCTCGGACAGGTGGGGGTTGCCCATCGTCGCTGTCCAGCCGACCTTCATCGTGCCCTGGACGTAGTCGTCCGCCTCGTGCATCAGGCCCGCCGAGAGTCCCGCCCGTTCGGCGAAGTCGAGGGCCTCCTTCACGAGGGAGCGGACGCCCCACTCCCAGCGCTCGCAGAACGTCTCGAACTTCGCCGTGAGATCGGCGTAGCCGGTTTCCATGCCGGTCAGGGCGAGTTCGGAGAAGCCGCGGCCGACCTCGGCGCCGCCCGCCTGGCCGATGTCCTGCAGTTCGTCGATGGCACCGTTGATGCCGCTGGTGATCTTCTTGATGGCCGACGGGGAGACGTGGAGGTCTTTCAGCTCGTCGCTCATCTCGGGCTGCTCGCCGCTCACGCCGTCGCCTCCCCCGGGGCCGGGCCCGGGCCCGGGACCGGTCCCTCGCCTCGGCCCTCTCCCGTCGCCTTGGCCGCCGCGGCCGTCGCGAGTGCTTCACCGTTGGCGCCGTCCACGGCCGCTTCCTCGGGGACGATGCCGAGTACGGGCGGGAACATCACGCAGCCGCCCGCCTCGGCGTCCGCGACGTCCAGGGCCACGCCTGTCGGCTCGCCGGTCGCCGGGACCACCACGTCCAGCAGCCGGGCGCCGTACACGGTCAGGAACTCCAGGCCGTCCGCGGGCGGTGGCTCCCAGCCGGCGGCGACGGCGAAGCGGGCGAGGGCTTGCTTGTCGCTGAAGGCGTAGATCCAGCGGATGCCGCCGTAGGTCGCGGTCATCAGGTCGCCGTCGAGGGTTGGCACGATCACGGCCGTACGGCGGAACTCGCCCAGCCGGGCGGCGAACGCCCGCTTCTCGTGGGCGATCACCTCGTCGGCGTCGGGGGCGACGGCAGGGCTCGTGTCACGGTCGGTCGGCGCTGCCGCCGGCGGCGCCTCGTCCGTACGGTCCGCTCGCGGCTCGCTCGCCTGCCGCTCCCGGGCTGCCGCCTCGTCGTCGGCCTGGCGCAGCAAGTCCTCCAGGCGCGGCCGGCCATCTGCACCCGCAGCACCTGAAGTTGCCCCCACCCCACTGGTACTCATGCATCACATGTTCGCATTCGTGTCTGACAGGCGACCAGGAGCTTCGGGAGGGCGGGGCGTTGGGGCTGTTACTTCCAGGTGACGTCGACGTCCTTTGTGTCGATGTGCATGCCGAGTGGTACGCGCCACTCGTCCACGCACACCTTCCATGTGTGCGTTTCCCTTGCCCCGCCGGGGAGCGGGACGGGGAGTTCGCGGGTGGACTCCCGGGTGTCCCAGTCGATTCCCAGGCCGCCGATGATGTGCGTCTTGAAGGTGACCGTTCCGTCCGTCACCGGCCGGCCGCCGGTATTGCGGATCTCCACTGTGACCTTCTCGCACCACCGGACATCGGCCTTGGCCAGTTTCGGGGCGCCGACTTCGAGTAGGGCGGGGCTGTTGTCGGTGGGAGGAGGAGTGGACGTGGAAGGGGGAGTGGACGTGGGAGTGGGGGATGAGGGCGGGGCGCTGGTGTCCGGGGTGGTGCCGGTCGGCGGGCTCGTGTCGCCGTGGGAGGGCGGCTGCGGGCGCTGTGGTTCTTCTGGTGTGGCGCCTCGGGCGTCTTCGGGGAGGCTGCCGGTCGCCGTACCGCCGGGACGTTCACCGGTATCTCCGGGGGTGGCGTCGGTGTCGGCGCCGTCCAGCGGGATCAAGGAGACGTCGTCCGTCGGGGCCACGGGCCTCACCGGGGCCTTGCTGTCCGCCGTGCCCGCCGCGATGTAGCCCGGGCCCTCGGTGTTGCCGCAGTACGCCAGCACGCCACCCAGTAACAGCAGCACTCCCGCCGATGCGCCAACTGTCGTCCGTCGCATGGGTGCAGTGTGGGTGACGGGGCGTCAGGTGTACAGAGGTGTTCGCGTGCGCTGTACCGGGTTCGCGGGTGCGCATGCCGAAGCCCCGGGCCAGGTGATCGCTTGTGGCGCCTGGGGCCCGGGGGTGCGTTGCGTCGTCAGTCCGTGGTCAGGCCGTCACGGAGTTGGGCGAGGGTGCGGGTGAGGAGGCGCGAGACGTGCATCTGGGAGATGCCGACCTCCTCGCCGATCTGGGACTGGGTCATGTTCGCGAAGAAGCGGAGCATGATGATCTGGCGTTCGCGCGGCGGGAGTTTGGCGAGCAGCGGCTTGAGGGACTCGCGGTACTCCACGCCCTCCAGGGCGGTGTCCTCGTAGCCGAGGCGGTCCGCGAGGGAGCCCTCGCCGCCGTCGTCCTCGGGGGAGGGGGAGTCGAGGGAGGAGGCGGTGTAGGCGTTGCCGACGGCGAGGCCGTCGACGACGTCCTCCTCCGATACGCCGAGGCAGGTGGCGAGTTCGGCGACGGTGGGGGAGCGGTCGAGCTTCTGGGACAGCTCGTCGCTGGCCTTCGTGAGGGCGAGGCGCAGCTCCTGGAGGCGGCGCGGGACCCGTACGGACCAGGACGTGTCGCGGAAGAAGCGCTTGATCTCGCCGACGACCGTGGGCATGGCGAACGTCGGGAATTCAACGCCCCGTTCGCAGTCGAACCGGTCGATCGCCTTGATCAGGCCGATCGTGCCGACCTGGACGATGTCCTCCATCGGCTCGTTACGGCTGCGGAAGCGGGCAGCGGCGTAACGCACCAGCGGGAGGTTCAGCTCGATGAGCGTGTCGCGGACGTACGTACGCTCCACGCTGTCCTTGTCGAGTGTGGCCAGCCGCAAGAACAGGGAGCGGGAGAGCGTACGGGTGTTGAGGGCGTCGTCGTCGTGCACGTGCGGTGCTGGTGCGGGAAGCACCTTCGAGCTGCCCAGTTCTACGGACATGCCACCCCCTTGAGGTCGCGGTCGGGTCGCCGCTGCGTCTCTTCGTCCCCATGCGGAGCAAAGAGTTCAGCCTCCACCTGAATACCGGAGGCGGCGCCACGGCAAACGCGGTTCCTGCAGAATGTCACATGTCGGCAACACGCTGTAGCGCCATGTCGACATATCCCTGCAGGAAGCGGGGGCGCGGCCTTGGGGGGTGTACCTCGTCCCGGTTAGGCGTCGATCCTGTTTGCGGATCTGAGCCGGGCGAAACTCCGCGAGAGCAGTCGGGAGACGTGCATCTGGGAGACGCCCAGCTCCGCGCTGATCTGGGACTGCGTCAGGTTGCTGTAGTAACGGAGCAACAGGATGCGCTGCTCGCGTTCGGGCAACTGTACGAGCAGATGGCGGACGAGGTCGCGGTGCTCGACGCCGGCCAGCTCGGGGTCCTCGTACCCCAGGCGGTCCAGCAGGCCGGGCAGGCCGTCGCCCTCCTGGGCGGCTTCGAGGGAGGTCGCGTGGTACGAGCGGCCGGCCTCCAGGCAGGCGAGCACCTCCTCCTCGCCGATCTTCAGGCGCTCGGCGATCTCCGCGGTGGTGGGGGACCGGCCGTGCAGCACGGTCAGGTCCTCGGTGGCGCCGTTGACCTGTACCCAGAGCTCGTGGAGGCGGCGGGGGACGTGGACCGTCCGTACGTTGTCGCGGAAGTACCGCTTGATCTCGCCGACGACGGTCGGCATCGCGAAGGTGGGGAACTGCACGCCGCGGTCCGGGTCGAACCGGTCGATCGCGTTGATCAGCCCGATCGTGCCGACCTGGATGACGTCCTCCATGGGCTCGTTACGGCTGCGGAAACGTGCCGCCGCGTACCGGACCAGGGGGAGGTTCGCCTCGATCAGCGCGTCCCGCACGCGGCCGTGCTGGGGGGTGCCCGGCTCCAGGCCGGCCAGCTCGGCGAAGAGGACTTGCGTGAGCGCCCGGGTGTCCGCACTCCTGCTCTGGCGGGATGGCGCCTTCGGCGCAGTACGGGCCGTCACGGTTCACGCCTCCCCTTCACAGCGCTCCAGTGCGTCAGTAAGTCACGTGCGTCGGTAAGTCGCGTGCGTCGGTAAGTCACGCGCTTCGGTTGCTTCGGTTGCTTCGGTGATGCGATGTCGCGGTCGTGCTTCGGTGATGCGGTGTCGCAGTCGTCTGCGGTAACGGACTCATCGGGCAAAAGCGGTCATAGCATCACAAGACATGTGCACTGTGTGCAAGCACCGCATATTGCCGTGTTGAAGGGCAGTTGGCGGTGGTGGGTGGGCGTCGAGGGGGCGGTACGGAGGGGGCGGGAGGCGCCTTTCTCGGGCCGCCGGCGGGTGGGCGGGCATGAAGAAACCCCCCGCCCGCAGGGGCGAGGGGCTGTTCGGCCCGGAGGGGGCCGGGGCGGTGCCGCCGGGCGCTCGGGCGCGCGGCAACCGCCGTATCGCGGTCCGGCCGGGGCCGGACGGCGCTCAGATCTCGTAGTCGGCGATCACCCAGGTGGCGAACTCCGCCCACTGCTGGACACCCGCCTGGTGGGCGGGGTGCTCCAGGTAGCGCGTGAGGGCGTCCTTGTCGGCGACGGCCGAGTTGATCGCGAAGTCGTAGGCGATCGGGCGGTCGGTGACGTTCCAGCCGCACTCCCAGAACTCCAGCTCGGGGATGAGGTCGCCGAGCTCCTGGAAGGCCTTCACGCCGGCCGCGACGCGCGGCTCGTCGCGCTCGACGCCGTCGTTGAGCTTGAAAAGGACCAGGTGGCGGATCACGGGCGGCCTCCAGGGTGCGGAACGGGGGGAATCGTTTCTGCTGTCGACAGGTCTGCGGAGCGGTGGTGCGACTACTTGATCAGTGAGGTCATGAAAGGTGAGGTCATGAAATCAGTGAGGTCATGAACTGGCCCACGCCCTGTGCGGCGTCCGAAATACCCTCGAACCCTATTTGCACGAGGTCGGCGGCCCGCGTCGGGGACGTGACGATCGTGTACAGGACGAAGACGACGACCACGTACAGCGCGATCTTCTTCGTTTCCACCATGCGTCCCCGTCTCCCCTACGGCCCTAACCGGCGGCTCCTGCCCGGTGCAGTCGGGCGAGTTTAACCACACCGGCCCCACGGCAGCAGCCGTGCCCGGGTCGGCTCCGGCCGTTCCGGCGCCCGTGCCGTCTCCGCCGTCCCCGGACTCACGCCGCCCTTATGGACGAAAGTCCCGCCAATCCGGGTCGTTCGGCGCCCCGTTGGACCGGGGGTACGGCTGCACGCTGGACGGTGAGCCCGGCGGATTCGGCAGGAGTCCGCGGGGTGGGGACCGGGACCTCGCTGCGGGGTCCGTACCGCTTTCCTCCCGGCCGCGGTGCGGGCCATGAGGCCCGGAACGGACGAAGGGCCCGACTCATCAGAGTCGGGCCCTTCGTGCGAGCGGTAGCGGTGGGATTTGAACCCACGGAGGAGTTGCCCCCTCACGCGCTTTCGAGGCGCGCTCCTTCGGCCGCTCGGACACGCTACCGAGATAGAGCTTAGCCCAAGGGGGGCCGTGCGCCGAAATCGGTTCCGGGGGAGCGGCGTGGGAACGGGGTTCCGAGCCGCGCGAAAGGGGCCGGGTGGCGGTCCATAAGGCGCGCGGCGCGCCCTCAGCGGTCGCGGAAGAAGTCCGTGAGGAGTGCCGCGCAGTCGTCGGCCAGGACGTCGGTGATGACCTCGGGACGGTGGTTGAGGCGTCGGTCACGTACGACGTCCCACAGGGAGCCGGCCGCGCCCGCCTTCTCGTCGCGGGCGCCGTACACGACCCGGTCCACCCGGGAGAGCACGATCGCGCCCGCGCACATCGTGCAGGGTTCGAGCGTGACGACGAGGGTGCAGCCGGTGAGCCGCCATTCGCCCGCCCGTCGCCCGCCACCGCCCCGGCCGGAATCGCCGCGCGATGCTTCCTTTTGGATCGTGTCGGCCGCCGCCCGGATGGCGAGGACCTCGGCGTGCGCCGTCGGGTCGCCGGTGGCCTCGCGTGCGTTGTGGCCCGTGCCGATCACCCGGCCGTCCGCGGACAGCACGACGGCGCCCACCGGGACGTCACCGGTCCCGGGGGCGAGCGCGGCCTCGGCCAGGGCCTGCCGCATGGGCGCGGCCCACGGGTCGCGCAACGGATCGGGTGCGGGGTCCGCCGGGGCCGCGGCGGGCTGTGCGTCGGTCATGGGAACAGTGTCCGGGACCGGTGGACGCCGGCCCGCGGCGGGCGGACGGGGAGCGGCCCGCGGTGCGCCGCTCCCCGGCCGTCACCGCACCGCCTCCAGGACCTCCGTGCAGCCGAGCGCGTCGGCGATCCCGCTCAGCGCGTCGCCGTGGTTGTCGAAGGACAGCAGCTCCTTGGCGCTGACGCCGAGGTCGTCGAGGAGCTCGACATCGCCGAGCGGGCCGGCCGGCGCCGGGTCGTCAGCGGCGGCCTCCGGCTCGTCCTCAGCGCCCTCGGGCTCACCGTCCTCCGTACCGTCCAGGTTGGTCAGACCGTCGAGATCCTCCTGCTCCTCGTCGTCGCGGCCGAGCAGCTCGTCGGCCAGCATGGCGCCGTACGAGCTACGGGACGCGGCGGCGGCGTTCGAGATGAAGACGCGGGGGTCGTCCTCGCCGTCCACCCGGACGACGCCGAACCACGCGTCCTCCTGCTCGATCAACGCCACCACCGTGTCGTCGTCGACCGCCGCCTGCCGGGCCAGGTCGGCCAGGTCGGCAAGCGTCTCCACATCGTCGAGCTCTGTATCGCTCGCTTCCCACCCGTCTTCGGTGCGCGCGAGCAGTGCGGCGAAGTACACCGTGACTCTCCCACTGGTCAGAGGCGTATCCGGGCCGGGCGAGGGCGGACGCGCGTGCGCCCGGAGTCCCCGCCCCATCGGAATCGTGGCAGAAACAACGCGTTCGCGCGGGGTCTTCGGCGCTGCGTCGTGCGCGGGTTCTGCGAGATCCGGTCCGCGTGGGGGCCGGACGGGGGCCGGACGGGGGTCGGATTCCGCTCCGCAGCCCGTCCGGACGGGGCGCGTACGCCTCATCCGGACGGGCTGCGGGCGCCTCATCAGTGGGGCAGCCGCGAGGACGGTCGCCAGGACGTTCGTGTCACCAGCGGAACGTCCGCATGCGCATCGCCTGCCGCATCCGGGCGGCACGTGCGCGGCGCGGCTGCACGCGGTCGCGCAGCTCCTTGGCCTCGTTCAGCTCACGGAGGAACTGCGCCCGCCGGCGTCGGCGCGCCGCGTCGGACTCGGTGGTCCCGCCGGCCGCCGGCTCCTCCTCTTCCCGGTCCGCCGGGTGGTCGGGTCTGGGGCCGCCGCCCTCGCTTCTCGCCGCGCCGTGCGCGGCGCCGGGCCTGCGCGCTTCCGCACGGTTCTGGCGTGCGTCCGGCCTGCTCTGCCGGGTGTCCTGCCGGTTCTGACGGTTCTGCCGGGCGTCCTGACGATTCTTCTGGTCGGGCATGAGCGACACCGCCTCGGGCCGAGGTTCTCGCCCGGAGGCCGGCCGGCGATCCGGGCGTCTGTGCCCACTTTCCCCCTAAGTGGTGGGTTGATGCGACTTGGTTGACGTTGGCCGAGGGGTGGTCCGTGGATGGCTGATCTTCGTACGGCGAGGTCGCGCGCCCACCGGCGGGCGCTTCGGGGGCCCGGCCTCGGTTACTGTCGATGTCATGCGGATCCACGTCGTCGACCACCCGCTGGTGGCGCACAAACTCACCACGCTGCGCGACAAGCGCACCGACTCCCCGACCTTCCGGCGCCTCGCCGACGAGCTGGTCACCCTGCTCGCGTACGAGGCGACCCGCGATGTGCGCACCGAGCAGGTCGACATCGAGACCCCGGTGACGGCGACCACCGGCGTCCGGCTCTCCCACCCCCGCCCGATGGTCGTGCCGATCCTGCGGGCCGGTCTGGGGATGCTGGACGGCATGGTGCGGCTGCTGCCGACGGCCGAGGTCGGCTTCATGGGCATGGTCCGCAACGAGGAGACGTACGAGGCACAGACGTACGCCACCCGGATGCCGGAGGACCTCTCCGGGCGCCAGGTCTACGTCGTGGACCCGATGCTCGCCACGGGCGGCACGCTGGTCGCGGCGATCAAGGAACTGATCAAGCGCGGCGCCGACGACGTGACCGCGCTGTGCCTGCTGGCCGCGCCCGAGGGCGTGGAGGTCATGGAGCGGGAGCTGGCGGGGACGCCGGTGACGCTGGTCACCGCCGCGGTCGACGAGCGGCTGAACGAGGACCGCTACATCGTCCCCGGGCTGGGCGACGCGGGCGACCGCATGTACGGGACGGCCGGCTGAGCGTACGAAGGGGCCGCTGATCCCGACAGGGTGATCGGCGCCCTATGGAGCGGTCGGCGCGCCGGTGGTGCTCAGCACTGCGGCGTGTCCGGCTTCTCCTTCGGCGGGGCGGTCAGCGCGGCGAGCGCGGCCTTGGCGTCCTTCTCCTTCGCCAGGTCCTTGTACTTGTCGCCGATGATCAGGTCGACGACGCCGCCCTTGCGGGCGTCGGTCTTGCGCTGGGCCCCGGACACCTGCGTGCCCAGCACCTTGAAGGAGCCGTCCGCCGCGGCCGGCGCGCCGAGCAGTACGGCGGTGCCCTTGACCTTCTTGTCGTAGGCGGCGGGCGCGTTGCCCACCTCGCCGATCGTGAAGCCGCGCTTCTTGAGCGCGTCGGCGGTGTCCTTGGCGAGCCCGCTGCGGGTGGTCGCGTTGAACACGTTGACCTTGATCGTCTTCGGCTCGGGCAGCGGCTTCGCGGTGTGCTGCGGCTTGCCGCCGTCCTGCCCGGACGGGCACTTGGGCTTCTCCTGCGCGGCCTGCGCGGTGCCGCCCTGCCCGGTGAAGACGTCGATGAGCTGTACGGCGCCCCAGGCGCCCACGCCCAGTACGCAGGCCGAGGCGACGACTGCCACAACGATCCTGCGCTCACGACGGGGACGGCGCATCCGCGGATACCTGTCGCCCGTGATGCGGTACTTCTTACCGCCCATGCCGGGGGGCGTCAGCATGCTCATGTCCGCAGCGTAGTGCGGCTGCCGCGCTCTGCCTATTAAATGATCTGTTCGTGGCGCGAGACCTGACCCGAAAGGGCCAATACCGGGCGTCGTCGCCACGCCGTGTGAGGCTCGGGCCCTCGATTCGGGCGTCGAGCGGCTCTCGATCAGCCCTTGGACACAGGCTCTTAGTGGCGGGTCTCAGTCCAGTTCCAGGACGCGGGCGTGGAGTACCTGGCGCTGCTGGAGCGCGGCCCGGACCGCGCGGTGCAGTCCGTCCTCCAGGTACAGGTCGCCCTGCCACTTCACGACGTGCGCGAACAGGTCGCCGTAGAAGGTCGAGTCCTCCGCGAGCAGCGTCTCCAGATCGAGCTGCTGCTTGGTGGTGACCAACTGGTCAAGGCGTACCGGGCGCGGGGCCACATCCGCCCACTGGCGGGTGCTCTCCCGGCCGTGATCGGGGTACGGCCGCCCATTTCCGATGCGCTTGAAGATCACACGGAAAGCCTACCGGTCACCCGGCCTCGGGCGCAGCCATGTCGCACGGGTACGAACGGGGTGTATACGGCGTACAGGGAGCAATACCCCGGCGCCGCCCGAGTACGGCACGGCGGGCCGGTGGAGACCGGCCCGCCGGGAGTGCGTCACCACACCAGCGCGTCGGCCGGGTTGTCCTGCCAGTACGTCACCTTGGCGGCACCGGGCTGGATGAAGACCGGGCCACCCTTGACGGTGACGGACTTCAGGGCGACGTCCTTGGCGACCGCCACCTCGATGCTGCCGGTCTTGAAGCCCTTCTCCGACGAGTCGGCGGCGGAGAGGGTCAGACCCGCGTAGGCGGTCTCGCCGGGGGCGAGGGTGACCACGGCCTGCGGCTCGGAGCCGTCGACGACCGGGGTGACCGCCTGCTGGTCCTTGTGGAGCCGCAGGAGGGGGTAGGTCTCGGCCGAGAAGTCGCAGGTCTTCTTCGAGGTGTTGGTGGCCTTGATCAGGACGTGGTTGATCGGGCGGCTGACGGTGCCGGCCTCGAACTTCAGCGCCGATGCCGTGCAGGGCGCGGGCCGGGCGGCGGCCGGCCGCGCGGACTGGGCGAGGGCCGGGCCGGCGGTGGCGGCCAGCGCGCCGACGGCGATGAGGGAGGCGACGGCGGCCTTGACGGTCTTCTTCGAGGTCTTCTTCGACATGGTGGGTTCCCCCGTGAGTGGTGACTGCGACGGCTGGTGGTGAGGCGGCCGGCTGGTCCCTCCGGCACGACATCCACTCTGCCCGGGTGGGCTATTGGTCCACTAACGTCCGGCTAATGCCACCCACCTGCCGCTAAATGCGGCGGAGCCGGGCAGCTGAAACAGCCACCCGGCTCCGCGCGCCGCTCGGCCCTGGGCGCGAGCGGTACTGATCACATCGTCGAGGTGTCGATCACGAAGCGGTAGCGGACGTCGCTCGCCTGCACCCGGCGGTACGCGTCGTTGATCTGCTCGGCGGAGATCACCTCGATCTCCGCGCCGATCCCGTGCGCGGCGCAGAAGTCCAGCATCTCCTGGGTCTCGGGGATGCCGCCGATCATCGAACCGGCCATCGCCTTGCTGCCGCCCAGCAGGGAGAACGGCGAGAGGCCGAGCGCGCCCTCGGGCGCGCCGACCTGCACCATCGTGCCGTGCACGCGGAGCAGCGAGAGGTAGGCGTCCACGTCCAGGTCGGCGGAGACGGTGTTGATGATCAGGTCGAAGCGGCCCGTCAGCTCCTGGAAGGTGGCCGGGTCGGAGGTCGCGTAGTAGTGGCTCGCGCCCAGCTTCAGCCCGTCGTCCTTCTTGCGGAGCGACTGGCTGAGCACGGTGACCTCGGCGCCCATGGCATGGGCGATCTTCACGGCCATGTGGCCGAGGCCGCCCAGGCCGACGACCGCGACCTTCTTGCCGGGGCCCGCGCCCCAGCGGGAGAGCGGCGAGTACACGGTGATGCCCGCGCACAGCAGCGGCGCGGCGGCGTCCAGGCCGATGCCCTCGGGGATGCGGAGGGCGAAGTCCTCGGAGACCACGACGTGGGTCGAGTAGCCGCCATAGGTCGGCTCGCCGTCCCGGCCGATGGCGTTGTACGTCTGTACGTTGCCCGTGCCGGTGCAGTGCTGCTCCAGACCGGCCTTGCAGTTGTCGCACTCCCGGCAGGAGTCGACCATGCAGCCGACGCCGACCCGGTCGCCGACCTGGTGGCGGGTGACCTCGGGGCCCACTGCGGAGACCACGCCGGCGATCTCGTGGCCCGGGACCATCGGGAAGATGGCCTGGCCCCAGTCCTCGTCCACCTGGTGGATGTCGGAGTGGCAGATCCCCGCGTACTTGATGTCGATCTCGATGTCGTGCGCGCCGAGCTCACGGCGCGGAATGGTGGTGCGCTCAAGCGGTGCCTTGGGCGCGGGTGCTGCATACGCGGTGACAGAGGTGTGTGTCATGCCATCAAGGCTGCGTCGGGACGAGAAGCGGAGCCAGAGCCCCCGTTTTCGTACGCACGCGGTTGGTACCACTGGTAGTGGCACCCTCACGCCCGCTCGGCCGGCCCGTACGGACGCGGCGGGCCGGATACTGGGCCTATGGACCAGCGCACCGAATTGAGCGAGTTTCTGCGCACCCGCCGCGCGCGTCTGCAGCCCGAGGACGTCGGACTGCCGCGGCCCAGCGGGCGGCGCCGGGTGCCGGGCCTGCGGCGGGAGGAGCTCGCGCAGCTGGCCGGGGTGAGCGTCGCGTATTACGTACGGCTCGAACAGGGCCACGGCCAGAACGTCTCCACGGCCGTACTGGACGCGATCGCCGGCGCCCTGCGGCTCAACGAGGCCGAGCGGGCCCACCTCAATCACCTGGTCAAGCCGAAGGCCAAGCGCTCGCGCGGCGCCGGGCGGCCGCAGCGGGTGCGGCCCGCGCTGCAGCAGCTGCTGGACGCGATGGAGGGGATTCCGGCGTATGTCGCGGGCCGCCGCCTGGACGTCATCGGCTGGAACCGCATGGCGTGCGCCCTGCTCGGCGACTACGCCGCGCTCCCGCCCGAGCAGCGGAACATCGCCTGGCAGGTCTTCCTGGACCCGGCAGCGCGCGAGCTCTACGTCGACTGGGAGAGCAAGGCCGCCGACATCGTCTCCTACCTCCGCCTGGACGCGGGCTGCCATCCCGACGACCCGCTGCTCGCCTCGCTGATCGGGGAGCTGTCGGTCAAGAGCGAGGAGTTCCGGCAGCTGTGGGCCACGCACGACGTGCAGGACAAGGGCTTCGGCGTGAAGCGGCTGCACCACCCGGTCGTCGGGCCGCTGACCCTGTCGTACGAGACGCTGCGGCTGCCCGCCGACCCGGACCAGCAGCTGATCGTCTACCACGCGGAGCCGGGCTCGGCCTCGGCGGAATCGCTGCGGCTGCTGGGCGACTGGGCGGCGGCGGACCCGGTTGCCGTAGAGCCGATGGCCGAGGACACCGCCCGGCGGCGGGACGGGGGAGGTTAGAGTGGCCGGGCCGTGGTGCTCGGGAAGACCGGTGAAGACCTACGGGTCCGATTCCGGAGCGGCCCTCGCCACTGTGATCGGGGAGCTACCGACCCATTCCCCGTGCGTGCACCGCGTACGTACGGGGGGCCACTGACCGCGGAGTGCGGACGGGAAGGCCGGGGCGGGCGCGTCCTCCTCCACGCTCTTGACGAGCGGGGAGGAGATCCTCGTAAGCCAGGAGACCGGCCACGGCATCTCACGAACTGATTCCACGAGGTGCTGGAGCGTGATGGCCGGATGACCGTGCCCACTCATACCCCCACGTCCGCCGATCTGTCGCAGTTCCGCTGGCAGCGGCGCGACACCGTCCGTACGGCCGGCCTGCTGGCGGTCATAGCCGCTTTGCACATCGTCGCGTTCGGTGTGCTGTTCCTGCTCGTCGTGCCCGGCCACTACACCGTCGGCACACAGGTGTTCGGCGTGGGCCTGGGCGTCACCGCGTACACCCTCGGCATGCGGCACGCGTTCGACGCGGACCACATCGCCGCGATCGACAACACCACCCGCAAGCTCATGGCCGACGGGAAGCGGCCGGTCTCGGTGGGCTTCTGGTTCGCGCTCGGCCACTCCAGCATGGTCGTGCTGATGGCCGCGCTGGTCTCGGGCGGCGCGGCGCTCGCGGGGACCCTGATGGACGAGGGCTCCCGTACGCACCAGGTGCTCGGCACGGTCGGCACCACCGTCTCCGGGGCCTTCCTCTACCTCATCGCCGCCCTCAACCTGATCGCGCTGGCCGGCATCTGGCGGGTCTTCCGCGCCATGCGGGCCGGGGAGTACGACGAGTCGGAGCTGGAGCGGCAGCTGGACTCGCGCGGCTTCATGAACCGGGTGCTCGGCCGGTTCACCAGGACCATCACGCGGCCGGGCCAGATGTACCCGATCGGGCTGCTCCTCGGCCTCGGCTTCGACACCGCGACCGAGGTGACGCTGATGGTGATGGCGGGCAGCGGCGCCGCGTCCGGGCTGCCCTGGTACGCGGTCCTGTGCCTGCCGCTGCTGTTCGCGGCCGGGATGAGCCTCTTCGACACCCTCGACGGCACGTTCATGAACTTCGCGTACCAGTGGGCGTTCTCCAACCCGGTGCGCAAGGTCTACTACAACCTCACGATCACCGGCCTGTCCATCGCCGTGGCCCTCTTCATCGGCACCATCGAGCTGGTGACCGTGCTGCACGACAAGCTCGGCCTGAAGGACGCGGTCACCGACCGGATCTCCGGCCTGGACCTGGACAACGTCGGCTACCTCATCGTCGGCCTCTTCGTCGTCGTCTGGGCGGCGGCGATCGCCTACTGGCGGCTGTCGGGCGTCGAACAGCGGTGGGCGGCGCGGGTGGCCGCCCCTTCGGAGGGCTGAGCGCGCACGCCCCGGGCGGCGGGCCGCGCGGCCCTACTTGCCGGCCGCCTTCTTCGCCGCCCGCTTCATCTGCTGCTTGTACGCCCGGACCTCGGCCAGCGACTCGGGGCCCGTGATGTCGGCGACCGAGCGGTGCGAGCCCTCCTCGCCGTACGGCCCCGCGGCCTCGCGCCAGCCCTCGGGGCGCACGCCGAACTGCTTGCCGAGGAGGGCCAGGAAGATCTGTGCCTTCTGCTTGCCGAAGCCGGGCAGGTCGTTGAGGCGTTTCAGCAGCTCGGCGCCGGTTTCGGCGTCCCGCCACACGGCCTCGGCGTCCCCGTCGTAGTGCGTGACGAGGTACTGGCACAGCTGCTGCACCCGCTTGGCCATCGACCGCGGATAGCGGTGCACGGCCGGCTTGCGGGCCAGCAGCTCCTCGAACGCCTCCGGGTCCTGCGCCGCGATGGCCTGCGCGTCCAGGTCGTCCCCGGCCATCCGCCGGGCGATGGTGTACGGACCGGTGAACGCCCACTCCATCGGCACCTGCTGGTCCAGCAGCATGCCCACCAGCGCGGCGAGCGGACTGCGGCCGAGCAGTTCGTCGGCTTCCTCCTGCTGGGCGACCCGCATCCTCACGTTCATGTTCCGATGATCCCTTCCGGCGCCGCACCGCGCATATCCAGGCAAGCGTTTTCGTGCGACGATCCCGTCCATGCCGACACTGAGCGAACTGATCCCCGCCGAGGCCGTGCGGCTGGACGTGGCGGCGGCGGACTGGCAAGCGGCGGTACGGGCCGCCGGCGACCTCATGGTCGCGACCGGTACCAGTACCGGTGAGTACACCACGGAAATGATCGAGAACGTCGAGGAGAACGGTCCGTACATCGTCATCGCGCCCGGCTTCGCCTTCGCGCACGCCCGCCCCTCGCCCGCGGTCCTGAGGACCGGCATGTCCTGGGTCCGGCTGGCCGAGCCGGTGGAGTTCGGGCACGAGTCGAACGACCCGGTGAGCCTGGTCGTCGCGCTCGCGGCGAAGGACTCCGGGGCGCACACGGAGGCGATGGCGGCGCTCGCGCGGCTGCTCGCGGACCCGGAGACCGAGCGGGCGCTGCGCGAGGCCCGGACGCCGGAGGCGGTGCACGCGGTGCTGGCGGGCCGGGACGCGCCGGCGGAGCCGGCGGAACGGCAGGCCGGCGGCGGGTCCGCGCACAAGATCCTCACCGTCTGCGGCAACGGCCTGGGCACCAGCCTCTTCCTGAAGAACACCCTGGAGCAGGTGCTCGACCGCTGGGGCTGGACGAAGTACGTCACCGTCGAGGCGACCGACACCATCTCCGCCAAGGGCAAGGCCGGCGAGGCCGTCGCCATCCTCACCTCGGGCGAGATCGCCCGGACGCTCGGCGACGTCGGCGTCCCGGTGAAGGTCGTCGAGAACTTCACCAGTACGGGTGAGGTCGACCGCATCCTCCGAGACACCTACGACGTCCAGTAACGAAGGGCGCACCATCTCCATGCACTGGCTCGTATCGATCGCCGAATTCCTGGTCAACGAGGTCCTCAGCCAGCCGGCGTACCTGGTCGGCCTGATCACGGCCACCGGCCTGATCGCCCTGCGCAGGTCCGCAGGGCAGATCGTCGGCGGCGCCCTCAAGGCGACGCTGGGCTTCCTGCTGATCGGGGCCGGCGCCAATCTGGTCGTCACGGCCCTCGCCCCGCTGGGCGAGATGATCCAGGGCGCGACCGGCGCGCACGGCGTCATCCCGACCAACGAGGCGATCGTCGGCATCGCGCAGGCGCAGTTCGGCGCCCGGGTCGCCTGGCTGATGATCGTCGGCTTCGGGGTCAGCCTGCTGCTGGCCCGCTTCACGCCGCTGCGGTACGTCTTCCTGACCGGCCACCACATGCTGTTCATGGCGACGCTGCTGACCGTGGTGCTGGCCACCGCCGGCCAGTCCTCGGCCGTCGTGGTGCTGGTCGGCGGCGTGCTGCTGGGCATCCTGCTGGTCTCCATGCCGGCCTTCGCGCACCCGTGGACCAAGCGCATCACCGGCGACAACACGATCGCCATCGGCCACTTCGGCACCGCCGGGTACGTCGCGGCGGGCGCGGCCGGGCAGCTGGTCGGCCGGCGCAGCCGCAGTACGGAGGACATGAAGCTGCCCGAGGGGCTGCGCTTCCTGCGGGACTCGATGGTCGCCACCGCGCTGTCCATGGTCCTGATCTACGTGATCATGGCGGTCCTCTTCCTGGCCAGGGCCGGCCGGGAGACCGCGTTCAAGGCGTTCGCGGGCGACGGCGGCGCGGCCGCCACCGGCCTCGGCAACTACGTGATGCAGTCCGTCATGCAGGGCCTGCAGTTCGGCATCGCCGTCGCGATCATCCTGTTCGGCGTGCGGACGATCCTGGGCGAGCTGGTCCCGGCGTTCCAGGGCATCGCCAGGAAGGTGGTGCCCGGCGCGGTGCCGTCGCTGGACGCGCCGATCGTCTTCCCGTACGCGCAGAACGCTGTCCTCATCGGCTTCCTCTGCAGCTTCCTCGGCGGCCTGGTCAGCCTCGGGCTGCTCTCCGCGCTCTTCCACCCGTGGTTCGGCCTCGCGCTGGTCCTGCCGGGGCTGGTGCCGCACTTCTTCACCGGTGGCGCGGCCGGCGTCTACGGCAACGCGACGGGCGGCCGGCGCGGCGCGGCCGTCGGCGCCTTCGTCAACGGCGTCCTCATCACCTTCCTGCCCGCGCTGCTCCTGAAGGTGCTCGGCGCGTTCGGCGAGGAGAACACCACCTTCGGGGACGCGGACTTCGGCTGGTTCGGCTCGCTGATCGGCAACGCGGCCAAGCCGGGCGGCGCGGGCGCCGTCGTGCTGATGCTGGCCATCGGCGCGGTGGTGCTGGGCGGCGCCGTGCTCGTGCAGAAGCGGGTGGTGGAGACCGGCTGGGATCCGGGCGCGCGCCGGGATGCCGTACTGCCCCGTACGGAAGCCCCGGCGGCCGCGGCCCCGACGACCGGCAGGACCGGCACGACCGCTCACGCGAAGATCGCGCCGCCGGCCGGCGCGCCCACGCCGCCCCCGCCGCCGGAGTCCGACTGAGTACTTTCGTGGGGAGCCCGGCGGCCGCGGCTCAGCCGGAGCGCTGCCGGGTCGGCGGGCGGATGAGGAGCATCATCGCGTCGTCCCGGGAGGCGCCGTCGCGGTAGCGGGCCAGGTCGGCTTCGAGCGTGTCCAGGACGACGGTCGGCTCGCGGTCGCAGAACGCCGTGAGGCGCTCGGCGAGGGGGTAGAACTCGCCGTCGCCGTTGCGGCATTCGGCCACCCCGTCCGTGCACAGCAGCAGCCAGTCGTCCGGCGCCGGCCGCACGACCGCGGTCGGGCACCGGTCCTGCACCATCCGCATCAGCCCGAGCGGGGCCGTCGCGTCCAGCCCGGCGAGCCAGGAAGCCCGGCCGCCGCGTACCAGGAGCGGCGGTGGATGGCCGCAGCTCAGCAGCTCCACCCGGCCGTCGTCGTACACATTGATCAGCAGCGCGGTGACGAACCCGTCGTGGTGGTGGATGCGGGTGACGGCGGTGTCCATGCGCAGCGCGATGCCCGCGAGGCTGCTCTCGTGGTGCGCGAGCTCCCGCCAGATGTGCAGCGTCTCGGCGGCCGTGGCGACCACGTCCAGGCCCTTGCCCGACACGTCGCCGATGAGCAGCCGCACCCCGAAGCGGGTGCGCTCGGCGCCGCAGATGTCGCCGCCGACCGTGGCACCGGGGGTGGCCGCGAGGTACCGCGCGTCCAGCCGCACCCCGCCCACCGACTCGGGCGGCCGGGGCAGCACCGCCGCCTGGGCCACCTGGGCCAGCCGGCCGAGGCGGGCGAGCTTGGACTCCTGGCGGCGGCTGCGGCGGGCGGCGGTGCGGGTCAGCACGGTCACCGTCAGGACGCCCGCCAGCGCCGCGACCACGTTCACCGGCCGGGCGCCCCAGCCCAGTACCGCCACGCCGCCGAGCGCCGCCGCGCCCGCGCTCAGCACATAGCGCCCGCCCGTCCGCCCGACCGCGGGCAGTGCCGCGACGGCGGGCATCAGGGGCAGGAAGAGCTGCGGGAGGCCGATGGCCCGTCCCAGGAGGGCGCAGACCATGGCCAGCGCCAGTGGGAAAAACGTTCCTCGAACCAGCCTCACGGAAGTGCCGGACGGCGGTGCGGCCGGAACGGTACTGACGCGTCCGGCCGGAGGAAGCTTCGGCATGGCGGTACCTGCCCGCAGAGCGGCGGCTGGAGCGGAACAGCCTAGTGAGCATTCGATGCACGAGGTGTGCATATGGCGAATTCCCTGAGGAAGAAGCTGGTCAAACATGTGCGCCGGACATCAGGATTCGCGCAGCGTCCAGGTCAGGAAGCGGTTCAACAGCGTCCGCTCCTCTCCCGACAGACGCAGCCGTTGCCGCCCGTAGGCCCGGGTGGCGCGCGGCATCCGGAAGGCCGTGCCCTCCTCCTTGTCCGGGTACGGCTCGATCAGCGACTGCCAGGCCAGCCCGGTGAAGGCCGCGACGAGCGGGCCGGGCGGCAGCTGCGCGTCGCCGCAGATCTCCACTGCGTGCGCCAGCTCGAAGCTGCCGGGGAAGACGCTGAGCCGCGCCCAGAGCAGCCGCTCCTCGGCCGTGCACAGCCGCAGGCTCCAGCTGAGGGATTCGCGCAGCGAACGCTGGCGGCCGGGCAGGCCGGGCGCGGTGGCCGGCAGGTCGAGCGCGGCCTCGGGCCGGGCGAAGCAGGAGAGCACGTCGGCGGCGGAGCGGTGCGCGAGCTGGTCCGCGGCGATCCGCACGGCGAGCGGCAGGCCGTCCAGCAGTGCGCAGATCCGCCGGACCGCGTCGGGCGCCGCCTCCTCGGTGTCCAGCTGCCGGGCGTACGCCGCGAACAGGCCGGTCGCGACATCGAGCGGTACGGGGGACAGCGGATACAGGCCCGGGGTACGCAGCGGGGTCCGGCTGGTGGCCAGCACGTGCAGGCGGGGGCAGGCGCTGACGAGCGCGGTGAGGACCTCGGTGCACCGCCCGGCCAGGTGTTCGCAGGTGTCCACGACCAGCAGCGCCGGGGTGTCCCCCAACGCCTCGGCCAGCGCGGCGAGTTGGGGCCTTCCCGCGGGACCGTCCATGCCCAGCGCGCGGGCCAGCCAGTGCGGCACGAGCCCGGGGTCGGCGAGCGGCGCGAGGTCGGTACGGGCCACGATCACCTCCGGGCCGAGTCCCGGCCGGCGCGCCAGCGCTCCGGCGAGCGCGCTCTTGCCGACGCCGCCGGGCCCCGTCACCGTCACCAGTCGCCGGTGCCGCAGCAGGTACTCGACCTCCGCGAGCGCCACGTCCCGCCCGGCCAGGGCGACCCGGTCGCAGTTCTCCGACTCCAACATGGATCCCGCCTCCGAAGTGCACATCCGGACCGGCCCTCTCCGGAAGAGGTGGCCAGCCTGCCCGGTGGGGCGGCACGGAGACATCGGTGACCGGCAGGGATAGGTATACCTAACTCCTTTGCGCTCTCCGGGAGTCAGGGTGTCGGCAGGCCGGGGCCGGCGCAGTGCACGTCGGCCGCCGGCACGGCCCCGTCCACCAGGTAGGCCGCCGCCGTGCCGTCGACGCAGCCGTTGCCGCGGCTGGCGAACACGCCGTGGGAGTAGTCGTCGTGCAGGGTGACCAGGCGGGAGCCGGGCAGCCGCCGCTTCAGGTCGCGGGCGCCGGTTATCGGCGTGACCGGGTCGTGTGCGGAGGCGATCAGCAGGACCGGGGGCGCGGCGGGGCTGCCGAGCGCCGTGCGGTGGGCGGGCCTGTGGTGCCAGTACGCGCACACCGAGGCCTCCATGCCGGTGAGCACCGGCTGCGGGTCGAGCCGCCGCATCCGCCGGATGTCGGCGGTCACTCGCGCGGGCGTGGGCCCGGGCCCGTCCGCGCACTTGACGGTGCGGTTGGCGGCCTCGTACGTACGGGATGCCGCGCCGTCGAAGGGGTCGGCCGGGCGCAGCGCCGCGACGGTACCGTCCCGTAGGTACGTACGCATGCCGTCGGCCAGGCCCGCCCAGCGTTCGGTGCGGCCGAGCGCCCGGTAGACGGTGCGGTCGAACTCCGCGGCGCCGAAGCCGTCGACGGGGCGGTCCGCGAGGCCGTCGCGGGTGCGCTGGTAGGCGGCGCGGACGGCCGCGGCGCTGCCGCCCAGCCCAAAGCGCTTCTCGTGCGCGGCGGCCCAGCCGAAGAAGGTGTTCCGCTGGCGCAGCAGAGCCCGGCTCTGCCGGAGGTCGAAGTCGTACCAGTCCTCGGGCCCGACGACGCTGTCCAGCACCATCCGGCCGACGCGGTGCGGGAAGTGGGCGGCGTAGGCCGCGCCGAGGTAGCTGCCGTAGGACACACCGAGGTAGCCGATCACCCGCTCGCCGAGGGCCGCGCGTATCGCGTCCATGTCGTACGCGGTCGCGGTGGTCGAGAGGTGCGGGAGGGCGGCGCCGACGCCCGTGGCGCAGTCGTCGGCCGTGCGGCGCAGGGAGTCGAGGTGAGCGCGCTCGGCGGCGGGGGTCTTCGGCACCGGGTCCCGGCTCGGCGCGTCGAAGAGGCCGCCCATGGGGCCGCAGTCCGCGGGCGCGCTGCGTCCCGTGCCGCGCGGGTCGAAGCCGATCACGTCGTACGCACGCCGCACGCGCTCGGGGAGTTTGGCGCGCTTGGTGACGGCGTACGGGAGCCCGGAGCCGCCGGGGCCGCCCGGGTTCACGAGCAGGACGCCGCGCCGCTCGTCCGGTGTGCCGGAGGCCGGTACGCGGGAGACCGCGATGCCGATGTGCCGGTCCTCGGGATGGTTCCGGTCCAGCGGGACGCTCAGCTCGCCGCACTCGACGCGGTCGGGGGTGGGCGGGTCCGGCACGGAGTCGGGGCAGGCGCCGAAGTGCAGCGCGGGGGCCGGGGGAGCGGCGGCGTGCGCGGGCGCCGCGGGGAGCAGCGTGGCGGCGGTGGCCGCGAGGGCGCAGAGCAGGGCGGGACGGCGGGCGGCGGTGATCACAGAGCTCGCATTCGGGGCAGTGGCGGGAACACCGTGCAATGAGGTGACTTGAAAATGATTATCGTTTACAGTGTGGGTCGGTCAAGCCGGAGGCCCCTCGGAAGACGGGCCGCCGGCCGGCCGGTCGTCCGCAACTCGCGTCCGGAGAAGGGGAATCGTGGCTCATCTGCTGATGGTCGAGAGCTGGGTCGGGGCAATGAGCAGGCTGCTGCCACACGCGATCCGCGAGGGCGGACACGAGTTCACGTTCCTCACCCGGGACCTGCACCACTACCTGCGCAGCGCGCCCGAGGGCACGGCACACCCGCTGCTCGGCGCCCGCAATGTGCTGACCGCCGACACCAACGACCTGGACACGCTGCTGCCGTACGCCGAGCGGCTGCACGCCGCGCTGGGCTTCGACGGCGTGCTCACCTCGTGCGACTACTACCTGCCGACCGTCGCCCGGATCGCCGGCCACCTCGGCCTGCCGGGCCCTGCGCCGGAAGCGGTCGAGACCGCCTGCCGCAAGGACGCCACCCGGCGGGTGCTCGCGGACGCCGGGCTGCCCCAGCCGCGGTTCGCGGTCTGCGCCGACCGGTCCGAAGCGGCCGCGGCCGCCGCCGGGATCGGCTACCCGCTGGTGCTCAAGCCCGTGGACCTGTGCGCCGGGATGTTCGTACGCAAGGTTGAGGACGAGGCGGAGCTGCAGCGCGCCTACCGCGCGGTCGAGGACTTCCCCGTCAACGCGCGCGGCCAGCGCCGGGCCCCCGTCGTCCTGCTCGAAGAGCTGCTGCACGGGCCCGAGGTCAGCGTGGAGACCGTGACGCACGGCGGCTCCACGCACGTCGTCGGGGTGACCGACAAGAGCGTGGGCGGGGCGCCGGCCTTCATCGAGACCGGGCACATGTTCCCCGCCGCGCTCTCCGCCGCCGACGCGGCGGCCGCTGCCGACACCGCCGTACAGGCCGTCAAGGCGCTCGGGCTGGACGGCGTCGTCGGGCACACCGAGATCAAGCTGACGCCCGACGGGCCGCGCGTTGTCGAGGTCAACCCGCGGCCCGCCGGCAACCGCATCACCGAGCTGATCCGCCACGTCACCGGTATCGACGTGGCCGCCGCCTGCATGGACGTCGCGCTCGGTCACCGGCCCGACCTGACCGTCCGCGACACCGGACTGGCCAGCGCCGCGATCGGCTTCCTCGTACCGGGGGAGGCGGGCGTGCTCGCGGACATCGACGGCGGCGAGGCCGTGCGCGCGGCGGACGGCGTACTGGAACTCCAGCTCGCCGAGCCGGGGAAGACGGTGAAGGCGGCCGGCAGCAACAACGAGTACCTCGGGCACGTCATGGCCGGGGACGCGGCCGGGCCGGGCGCCCGTACGCGCGTCGAGACGCTGCTCTCCGCGCTGCACCCCCGGGTGGTGGGCCGATGAGCCCCGCCGACGGCCCCTGTACCGCCGTCACCTCCTACGACGACCTGGTGGCCGGCGTGCTGGCCGGCGCCTACGGGCCCGATCCCGCCGAGCGGCGGATCTCCGTGGCCTTCAGTACGCGGCAGGCCGTCCGGCACACCGGGCGCAGCGGCGGCTACCGCAACGAAGTACTCAGCCTGCGGCTGGGCGCGGCGGTCGGCTCCTGCGCGGTCGAACCCGGCGCGCTGACCGACGAGGCCGTCGAGCGGTGCGTCGGCGCGGACGTCGCCGCGCTGCTGGCGCACGAGCTGCTGCCCGTACGGGTGGCGGCGCTGGACGCGTACCTGATGGACGTCGCGCCGCACGGCCCCGCGAGCGGCGCCCGCCCCTTCCCGCTGCCCTCCGGCAGCTCGCTGGAGAAGTCCCGCGCCCGGGCACGCGCCGTCGTGGAGCTGATCGACGCGGCCCCCGGCGCCCGGGTGCTCGTCGTCGGCGTCGTCAACTCGCTGCTGGAGGCGCTGCGCGAGCGCGGCCTCGTTTACGTGCCGTGCGACCTCAAGGGCGGTACGACCGAGTGGGGCGAGCCCGTCGTCACCGACGCGCTCGCCGAGCTGGCGCGCTGCGACGCGGTACTCGCCTCCGGCATGACGCTGGGCAACGGCAGCTTCGAGGCGCTGCGCGCGCACGCTGCCGCGCACGGCACGCCGCTGGTGATGTTCGCGCAGACCGGCAGCGCGGTGCTGCCGCGGTTCCTCGGGTCCGGGGTGAGCGCGGTGTGCGCCGAGCCGTACCCGTTCTTCTGGCTGGACGGCGGGCCGGGGATCGTCCACCGGTACCGCGCCGCCGGGGCCGCGTCGGCCGCCTCCGGGGCCGCCGCATGACCACGGCCGTTCTGCACCCCACCGCCAATCCGCAGCTGCTCGCGCTGCTCGGCCGCACCCCGCTCGCCCGGATCACCACCGGCCTGCCCTGCCCGCACCCCGGCTTCTGGGCCAAGCTCGAAGGGCTCGGCGCGGGCGGCATGAAGGCGCGGGCCGCGGTGTCGATGCTGCTGGGCGCGAGGGAGCGCGGCGAACTGCGGCCCGGCGCACCGGTCGTGGAGTCCACCTCCGGCACCCTCGGCGTCGGCCTGGCCTTCGCGGGACAGGCCCTCGGCCACCCCGTCGTGCTGGTCGGCGACACCGAACTGGAGCCGTCCATGCGGCAGTTGCTGCGCACGTACGGCGTCCGGCTGGAGCTGGTGGACCGCCCGGCGGCCGAGGGCGGCTGGCAGGCCGCACGGCTGGCCCGGCTGCGCGCCCTGCGCGCCGAACTCCCGGACGCGTACTGGCCCGACCAGTACAACAACCCCGACAACATCGCCGGTTACGGGTCGCTCGCCGCCGAGGTCGCCGCCGACCTGGACCACCTCGACGTGCTCGTGTGCAGCGTCGGCACCGGCGGGCACAGCGCGGGCATCGTCGGCCCGCTGCGCCGGCACTGGCCGGGCCTGCGGCTGATCGGCGTGGACGCCACCGGCTCCACGATCTTCGGGCAGCCCGCCAGGCCCCGTCTGATGCGCGGCCTCGGCAGCAGCATCCACCCGCGCAACGTCGCGTACGAGGCGTTCGACGAGGTGCACTGGGTCGGCCCGGCCGAGTCCGCCGACGCCTGCCGCCGGCTGGCCGCGGGCAACTTCGTCAGCGGCGGCTGGAGCACGGGCGCGGTGGCGCTGGTCGCCGCCTGGGCGGCCCGCGTCCACCCGGGAGCGGTCGTCGCCACCGTCTTCCCCGACGGGCCGCAGCGCTACCTCGGCACCGTCTACGACGACGACTTCGCCACCGCGCACGGGCTCGACCTCACCACCGCCGCCACCCGCCCCGTCGAGATCCCGCACCCCCGGGCCGCGGAGGCCACCGGCTGGACGCGCTGCCGGACGGTCGCCGACCCGCTCGCCGCCCCCACCCCCGCACGCCCCACTCCCCGGGAAGAGACCCCGACCCCATGAAGCTCAGCCAGCGCACCGTACGGCTCCGGCTCACCGAGCCGCTGCGCATCTCCCGCTCGACCATGGCGGCCCGCGACGCCGTCTGGCTCGCGATCGAACACCAAGGACAGCGCGGCTACGGCGAGGCCGTGGCCAGTACGTACTACGACCTCGACGCCGACACCATCGGACGGCTGCTCAGCGAGACGGCGCTGGAACTCGCCCGCTTCGAGGGCCCGGAGGCGGCGCTCGACGCGCTCCGCGAGGGCGCGCTGCCCGCGCCGGACACCCCGCCCGCCGTGACCGCCGCCGTCGAGTCGGCCCTGCTCGACCTCGTCGGCAAGCGCGCCGACATACCCGTGCACCGGCTCCTCGGCGCCGAGCAGCCGCCCCGGGCCGCGACCGCGCGCACCATCGGCATCGGCTCGCGCCGCGCCGCCGGTGAGGAGGCCGGGCGGCTGGCCCGGAACGGCTTCTCCGTCCTCAAGGTCAAGGCCGGCTCGCCCGACCCCGAGGACGACCTGGAGCGCGTGCTCGCGGTGCGGGATGCGGCGCCGCACGCCCGGCTGCTGCTGGACCCCAACGGCGCCTGGACCACCGCGCAGGCCGCGGCGCTGCTGCCCCGGTACGCCGACCTCGGCGTCGAGGCCGTCGAGCAGCCCATCGCGCCCGGCCGCCCCGAGGCGCTGGCCCGGCTCGCCGAGCGCTCGCCGCTGCCCGTCATCGCCGACGAGGACGCCGTCGGCATCGAGGACGCCCGGCGGCTCGTCGGCCGGGTGCACGGCATCAACGTCAAGCTCGCCAAGTGCGGCGGCGTGCACGCGGCGCTGCGCATCGCCGACCTGCTCGCGGGCAGCGGCACCGAGCTGATGCTCGGCTGCCTGACCGCCAGCTCGCTCGGCCTCGCCCCCGCCGTTCACCTCGCCGACCGCGCCCGCTGGGCCGACCTGGACGGCCACCTGCTGCTCGCCCACGACCCGTGGACCGGCATCGGCGGCACCGACGGCACCGTACGGGCCGGGCGGCAGCCGGGCCTCGGCGTGCGGCCGGTCCGCCACACCGACCTGCCCGACGGAACGGCCGCGCCGGCCGGCCTCGTCCAGGAGGTGCCGCGATGAAGAAGACCTGGCACGAAATGCGCGGCTTCCCGCTCGCCATCCGCCTGCTGCTGGTCAACCAGCTCGGCGTCAACACCGGCTTCTACCTGCTCATCCCGTACCTCGCGGTGCACCTGGGCGAGGACCTGGGCATGTCGGCCGCGGTCGTCGGCATCGTGCTCGGCGTCCGCAACCTCAGCCAGCAGGGCCTGTTCCTCATCGGCGGCTCGGCCGCCGACCGGCTCGGCGCGCGCGGCGTCATCATCGCGGGCTGCGCGCTGCGCACCGTCGGCTTCGCGCTCTTCGCGCTCGGCGACGGCCTGGCCGTCCTGCTCGCCGCTTCCGTACTGAGCGGACTGGCCGGGGCGCTGTTCAACCCGGCCGTGCGCGCCTACCTCGCGCAGGAGGCGGGCGACCGCAAGGCCGAGGCGTTCGCGCTGTTCAACGTCTTCGCGACCACCGGCGCGCTGGTCGGCCCGCTGCTCGGCTCCGCCCTCCTCCTGGTCGACTTCCGGGCCTCCGCGCTCACCGCCGCCGCGATCTTCGCCGTACTGACCGCGGCCCAGGCCGCCGTGCTGCCCGCCCGTACCGCCGCGCCGACGAAGAATTCCGTACTGGGCGACTGGCGCGAGGTCGTCGGCAACCGCGTCTTCCTGGCCTTCTCGCTCGCCATGGTCGGCATGTTCACCATGGAGAACCAGCTGTACCTGCTGCTGCCGGACGGCGCACGGCGGGCCACCGGCTGGGACGGCGCGGCCGGCATCGTCTTCCTCGTCGGCACCGTCGCCAACCTCACCCTCCAACTCCGCGTGACCCGCGCCCTGAAGGACCGCGGCAGCCGGTCGCGCTGGATCACCGCCGGACTCGGCCTGATGGGCCTGGCGTTCGTGCCGCCGATGGCCGTGGCCGGACTGTCCGGGCCGCCCGGCGGCCTCGGCGCCGCCGCGCTGCGCGCGCTGCCCGTGCTGGCCGGAGCGCTGCTGCTCTACCTCGGCGTGATGATCGCCCAGCCGTTCGTGATGGAGCTGATCCCCGACTTCGGCCGCGCCGAGCTGACCGGTACCTACTTCGGGCTGTTCTACGTCGTCTCCGGCATCGCCGCGGCCGTCGGCAACACCGTCGTCGGCTGGGCCATGGACGCGGGCGGGCACGCCGGCGCGGCCTGGCTGCCGTGGGCCTGCTGCCTGGCGTTCGGGCTGCTGTCCGCCGCCGGCGTGGGCTGGCTGCACCGGCTGCGCGCGCTGCCGGACCGGGCGCCCGCCGGGGCCGTGGCGGTGGCGGCGTGATCACCACCAGCAATCTGCTGACCGACAACCCCGAGCTGTACGAGGCCAGGTTCCCCGACGCCGACCGGCTGGCCGGGCGCTGGGCCGAGGACTGCCTGCGCCGGTACGGCTCGGGGCCGCGCGTCCTGGACATCGGCTGCGGCACCGGGCGCGACGCCGCGTACCTCCACCAGGTGGGCCGCTCGGTCGTCGGCGCCGACCTCTCCGAGGCGATGCTGGCGTATGCGCGCACGCACCACCCGGGGCCTGCGTACGTACGTGCCGACCTGCGCGCCTTCCGCTTCCCCGCGCGGTCCTTCGACGCCGTCGTCTGCCTGGACAGCGCCCTGCTGTACTGCCACACCGACGCCGACCTCGACGGCTTTCTGGCCTCCTGCCGACGGAGCCTGGCGCCCGGCGGGCTGCTCGTGGCGGAGATGCGCAACGGCGCCTTCTTCCTGGGCCGTACGGAACTTCTCGACGCCCCGTCGGTCAGCCGCTTCACCTGGCAGGGCACCACCTACCGGGCAAAAACCACGCTCCACGTCGACCGGGCCGCACAACTGCTGCGCCGTACCCGCGTGTGGACCGCCGACGACGGCTCGGAGCCGGTCGAGCAGCACTCCGCCTGGCGGCTGTTGTTCCCCCTGGAACTGCGCCGCGCCCTCACCGCGCACGGCTTCGAGGTGCTCGCCCTGCACGACGGACCGGGGCCGCGCACGGAGCCCGTCTGGGAGGAGGGCGCCGCGCCGGGGGACCGGCTGGACGCCGACCGGCTGCATCTCGTCGCCCGCCTGACGCGCACCGCCTGACACCGCCCACCGCCCGACGATCCACTCGTACCGGAGGACACCGCCATGCCCCACGCCCCCCTCGACGACTCCCGCTTCCCCGGCCTGCGCCGCCGGGGATTCCTCGCGGCCGCCGGCGGCGCGGCCGGGCTCGGCGCGCTCGCCCTCGCCGGCTGCGGCGGCCCCGGCACCACCGGCGACGCGGGCGCAGGCGGGGGACCGCGGCGCGGCGGCACGCTGCGGGCCGCGTTCGCCGGCGGCGGCGCGAGCGAGACCCTCGACCCGCACCGCACCAACCTCTTCGCCGACGCCGCCCGCGCCAAGGCCCTCTTCGACAAGCTCGCCGACTACGGCGACGACCTCGCCGCCGAGCCGCGCCTCGCCGCCTCCTGGGAACCGAACGACGGCCTGGACCGCTGGCGGGTGAAGCTGCGCAAGGCCACCTTCCACGACGGGCAGCCGGTGACCGCCGCCGACGTCCTCTACAGCTACCGCCGCATCGCCGACCCGAAGGAGGCGTTCCGCGCCAAGGCGTCCCTGGAGCCCATCGACCTCAAGGCGAGCCGGGCCGTCGACGACCGCACGGTGGAGTTCGTACTGAAGCGCCCCACGGCCGAATTCCCCAACGTGCTGGCCGCGTTCGGCGCGTACATCGTTCCCGAGGGCGCGCGCCACTTCGACCACCGGCCGGTCGGCAGCGGCCCGTTCCGCTTCGTCTCCTTCGCGCCCGGCCGGTCCGCCGTCGTCGAGCGGTACGACGGGTACTGGGACGGCGCGCCGCACCTGGACCGGCTGGAATTCGTGATCGCCAACGAGGAGTCGGCCCGCGTCAACGCCCTCCTCGGCGGCCAGGTCGAGTACGCCCACGAACTGAACCCGACCACCGCACGCGCGCACGAGGGCAAGGGCCAGATAGAGATCGTCCGGCTGCGCAACAGCGCCATGCAGGCGTTCGCGATGAAGACCGACCGGGCGCCGTTCGACGACAAGCGGGTACGCGAGGCGTTCTTCCTGATCGCCGACCGCGAGGAGCTGGTCAAGGGCGCGCTGTCCGGCGCCGGCGAGATCGGCAACGACCTCTTCGGCAAGGGGTACGAGTACTACGCCGACGGCCTCCCGCAGCGCACCCAGGACCTGGACAAGGCCCGCCACCTGCTGAAGAAGGCGGGCGCCGAGGGCCTGAAGGTCACCCTGGACACCTCCGCCGTCGCCGCCGGCTTCACCGAGGCCGCGTCCATCTTCCGCGACCAGGCCGCCAAGGCGGGCGTGCGCATGACGGTCAGGACCGGCAGCAAGGACAGCTACTGGGCCGACACCCTGGACTCCGGGACGCTCGCCGGCTACCGCTCCGGCGCCATGCCCATCGAGTCCCACCTCTCCCAGCGGCTGCTGACCGACTCCACCACCAACGCCACCCAGTGGCACCACAAGGACTTCGACGCGCTCTACCAGCAGGCTCAGTCGACCAAGGACAAGAAGGACCGGGCGGCCCTCTACGAGCGGATGCAGCGCCGGCTGTACGCCGAGGGCGGCTTCCTGGTCTGGGGCTTCGCCGACTGGATCCTCGGCACGGCGCGCAACGTACGCGGCATCGCGCACGACGCGCCCGCCAACACTCTGGGCTGGGCCCGCTTCGACAAGGTGTGGCTGGCGTGAGCGACACCGAAGCCCCGAGGACCGCGCGCGTCTCCAAGGGTGCGCGCGTCTCCAAGGCCGTGCGCGGCGACGGGCTGCGGGCCTGGGTGGTCCGCCGGGTGCTGCTCGGCGCCGGCCAGACCGTGGCCGTCGTCCTGCTGGTCTTCGCGCTCACCGAGGCGCTGCCCGGCGACGCGGCCGTGGCCCTCGCGGGCGACCAGCCCGACCCGGCCCGTATCGCGGCCATCCGCGAGGCCCTGCACCTGGACCGGCCCGCCCACGAACGGCTCGCCGCCTGGGCGGCCGGGCTCCTCCACGGCGACCTCGGCACGTCCCTGACCTCCGGCCGCCCGGTCGCCACGTATCTCGCGACCGGCTTCGGCCCGACCGTGCTGCTCGCGGCCCTGACGGTCGCGCTCCTGATACCGGTCTCCGTCGGCCTCGGCGTCCTCGCGGCCCGCCGCGAGGGCCGGCTCGCCGACCGCCTCATCAGCTCCGTGACCCTGGGCGTCTACGCCGTACCGGAATTCGCCCTCGGCGTCCTCCTCGTCACGGTCTTCGCGCTGCGCCTGGACTGGCTGCCGCCGACCGCCGTCGGCTACGGCAGTGACCTGCTCGCCCACCCCGCCGCGCTCGTCCTCCCGGTCCTCGTCCTGCTCGCCCGGCCGGTGTGCTCGCTGGCCCGGCTGGTCCGGGCCGGCATGATCGACGCGCTGGCGTCGCCGTACGCCGCGCAGGCCCGCCGGTACGGCATCCCGGGCGCGCGCGTCCGGTACACGCACGCCCTCCCCAACGCCCTCGCCCCCGCCGCGCAGCAGCTGGCGCGCACGATCGACTGGCTGCTGTGCGGCGTCATCGTCGTCGAGGCGCTGTTCGTGATCCCCGGCCTCGGCACGGTCCTGATGAACGCCGTCGCCGAGCGCGACGTCCCGGTCATCCAGGGCCTGGCCGTCGTCTTCGGGCTCACCGCCGTCGTCCTGAACCTCGGCGCGGACCTGGTGGCGCGCCGGTTCACGCCACGGGCGGGGGTGGCCGCGTGAAGCCGCGTACGCGCCCGTCCGGCCGCTTTGCTCTCGCCCTCCTGATCACCGCCGTACCGCTGCTGATCGCCCTCCTCGGCCCGCTGTTCGCGGGCGAACCCGGGCCCCGCGGCGCCTCGTTCACCCTCGGTGGCGGGCACTGGGCCGGCACCGACTTCGTCGGCCGGGACGTCTGGCGGCAGGTGCTGCTGGGCGGCCGTACGGTGGTCCTCACCGCGCTGTCCGCGACCGTGCTGGCGTACGTGGTGGCCCTGCCGCTCGGCCTCGCCGCGGCCCTGACCCACCGCGGCCCGCTCGAAGAGCTCCTGATGCGCCCGCTGGACGTCCTCCTCGCGGTCCCGTCCCTGCTCCTGATCCTCCTCGCCGCGGCCGTCTTCTCGCCCGGCGCCGCGGGGCTCGCGCTCCTCGTTGCACTGGTCAACATCCCGGACGCGGCCCGCATCATCCGCGCCACCGCCGCCGAGGCGGCCGCCCGCCCCGCCGTCGAGGCGCTGCGGATGCAGGGCGAGACATGGTGGCGGATGGCCGTGGGCTACGTCGGCCGCTCGGCCCTGCGCACGCTCGCCGCCGATGCCGGCACCCGGCTGACCGGCGTCCTGTACCTCGTGGCCACCGCCGCCTTCCTGGGCGTCGGCGTGGCCCCGGACGCCGCCGACTGGGCGGTGATGGTCGACCGCAACCGCACGGGCCTGTTCGTCCAGCCCTGGGCCGTCGTCCTGCCCGCAGTGCTGATCATCGCCCTGACCACGGGCGCCAACTTGCTCTTCGACGAGGGGCTGGCCCGCACCCGGCCCTCGGCGCGGTCCTGGGCGCGGTCGTCGGCGCGGCCCTGGGCGCGGTGCTCGGCGCGGCCCTGGGTGCGGTCGTCGGCGCGGCCCTCGGTGCGAAAGGAGACCCGCTCGTGAACGGGCCGATGCCCACATCCCTGCTGCCCACCGGTGACGCGGTCGCGGAGATCGAGGACCTGCGGGTCGTGGTCGACGCGGAGACCGGTCCCGGCCGCGCGATCGTCGACGGGGTGTCCCTGCGCCTGTACCCCGGGCGGATCACCGCGCTCGTCGGCGCGTCCGGCAGCGGCAAGACGACCACGGGGCTGGCCCTGCTGGGCGAGTACCCGCCCGGCACCCGCGTCACCGGCGAGGTGCGCGTACCGGACGGCCTGATCGGTTACGTGCCCCAGCACCCGGCCGCCGCCCTCAACCCCGCCCGCCGGGCCGACGCCCTCCTCCGCGACATCGCCCGCGCGCAAGTACGCGACCTGCCCCGCCGCGACCGCCGCGCGGCCGTCACCGAACGCGTCCTGCGCGCCTGCGCGCAGGCCCAACTCCCGGACGCGGAAGCTTTGCTGCGCCGCTACCCGCACCAGCTCTCCGGCGGCCAGCAGCAGCGCTTCGTCCTCGCCCAGGCCCTGCTGACCGGCGCCCGCGCGGTGATCGCCGACGAGCCGACCACCGGCCAGGACGCGCCGACCAAACGCCGCATCGCCGGACAGCTCGCCGCACTGGCCCGCCAGGGCATCGCCGTCCTCCTCCTCAGCCACGATCTGGACGTCGTACGCGCCCTCGCCGACGACCTCCACGTCATGCGCGCGGGACGCGTCGTGGAATCGGGCCCGACGGAGGAACTCTGGTCAGCTCCTCAACACGCCTGGACGCGCGAACTGTTGTCGGCATCAACACCGCTCACCGCTGCTGGGCCCACCGCCCCCGACGACCGTACGGCCAAGGCCCCCACCAGCCCTCTCCTCCACCTCCGCGACCTGACCGCCCGCCACCACCGCACCCCCGTCCTGCACGTCCCCGCCCTCACCCTCCGCTCCGGCGAGTGCCTGGCCGTCGTCGGCCCGTCCGGGAGCGGCAAGACGACCCTCGGCCGCTGCCTGGCCGGCCTCCACCGCACCCACGACGGTGAGATCCTGCTCG
The DNA here is from genome assembly GCF_055567935.1 of Streptomyces sp. NPDC026301. Taxonomy (NCBI): domain Bacteria; kingdom Bacillati; phylum Actinomycetota; class Actinomycetes; order Kitasatosporales; family Streptomycetaceae; genus Streptomyces; species Streptomyces sp. NPDC026301. Next base: position 44,783 of record NZ_JBVHPN010000031.1, read on the forward strand.
ACGGCACGCCTCTCCCACGCAGCCTGCGCGCCCGCACCCGCGCGCAACTGGCCGCCGTTCAGTACGTCTTCCAGGACCCCCGCGCCGCCTTCGACGAACACCGCCCGGTCCTGGACCAGGTGGCCCGTACCGCCGTCCGGCTGCGGACCGTGCCCGTCGCCGAGGCCCTGGCCGAGGCGCGGCACACCCTCACCGCCCTCGGGCTCCCCGCCGACCTGGTACGCCGCCGCCCCCACCAGCTCTCCGGCGGCGAGCTCCAGCGCGCGGCCCTGGCCCGCGCCCTGCTGGCCCGGCCCAGGGTCCTGATCTGCGACGAGATCACCTCGGGCCTGGACACCGTGACCCGCCGCTCCCTGCTCGCTCTCCTCACCGGCCTGCTCCGCACCCGACCGGACCTCGCTCTAGTACTGATCACCCACGACCGCGACACCGCGGCCGTGGCCACCCGCACCGCCGTCCTCGAGTCGGGCCGCCTCACCGACCGCGGCCCGGCCGGGGCAGCAGACCCCGCATCGTCTCCGCCGCCCGTACTGCCGCGTCCCCGCAGCAGTTGTTGAACAGCACGTGGACGGTGTCGGCGCGCTCGGCCATGGACCGTATCCGCGGTACCCACTGGGCCAGTTCATCGGCCGAATAGACGTGCCGGTACCGATCCTCCTTACTGCCCGATCCCCAGGCCTCGCTCCTCCCATGGAAGCGGACCACCGCCGTGCGGGGCGAGGTCACCGGGGTGACGGGCGGCACCGACACCGGCAACGCCTGCGTCATGTCCACGGCCACGGCCGCCATGCCCAGTTCCGAGAGCAGCTCCGCGGTCCGGTCGGCCGTCTCCCCCCGCCACCAGCCGGGATGCCGGAACTCCACGGCGACGGGCCACCCCTCCGTACGCTCCCCGCACTCGCCGAGAAACTCCTCGGCGCGCGCACCCGGTTCGAACCACGGCGGGAACTGAAACAGCAGCGTGCCGAGGCGGCCGGCGTTCCGCAGCGGTTCGAGCGCCCCGCTGAACCACTCCCACACCTCATCGGCCAACCCGGGATCGACGTATCGAGCACCCCGGGCCCGAGAACCGCGTACGAACGCCGGACGCAACTCGCCAGGCAACGCCGCCGCCCGCGTGGGATGCCCGGTGAGCAGCGAGAACGCCTTCACATCAAACCGGAAACCGTCCGGCGTGCGCGCCGCCCACAGCGCACTGTTCCGCGCGCTGGGCAGCGCGTAGTACGTCGCGTCGACCTCCACCACGGAAAACCGCCCGGCGTAATACCGCAACCTCCCCTCCGCCCCCCGACTCCCCGCCGGATACCACCCACTCCGCACCAGCGCCGGATCCGTCCACGAACACACCCCAACGACAATCCCACCCATACCGCCCGACTACCCACCCTCCCGCCCCTTCACCGCCCACCCCCTCCCGTCCGGCGTACGACCTGGAGCAGGTACTCCTTGCGGTCGAGGGGGTTGGGGTCGGTGCGGGGGCGGGACGGGGGTGGGGTGGTGGGGACCGGGCGGTAGCGGTCGAAGGTGGTGTCCAGGACGCCCTCGCCGCGGGTCAAAAACGGGAGGGTGCGTTGGAGTTCGCGTACGCCGGCTGCGGGGATCGTGCCTTCGAGGCGGCAGGTCGAGGTGCGCAGGAGGGGGGTCTCCGGGACGGCGCCCAGGCGGGCCAGTACGGGCAGTACCGGGCCGAGGGCGTCGGCCGGGAGGTCGAGCAGGAAGCGGTGTACCGGCTCGTGGACCCGCGTACCGGCCTGGCGCAACGCGCTCATCAGCACCAGCGGCGTCAGATTGCGGAAGTCCCCGGCCGTGCTCGACATGCTCTTGTCGAAGACGGCGTGGGCGTGGCTCTGGCGTGCCGCGTACCCGGAATGCGTCAGGGTGACCGCGCAGTCGGGGATGTGCCAGCCGTGCAGGCCCTGGCGCAGTGTCTCGCGCACGGTCTCCTCGACGGCCTTAATGAACGCGTAGGGCATCGAGCCCAGTTCGATCGCCAGCCGGAAGTCCACGCCGTCGCCCGGCGGCGCCGGCTCGACGCGCAGCCCGACGGTGGCGAGGAACGGATTGCCCTCCTTGTGCATGATCTCGAAGGCCGCGCCCGGGCCGACGAGCCGCTCGGTGCAGATCACCGTGGTGCTCCGGAACGCGACGTCGATACCGAAGTCCTGCGCCAGCGTCGCCTGGACGACTTCCTTCTGCACTTCCCCGTAGAGCGACACGGACAGTTCCTGCCGGACGTCGTCCTGGCGCAGGCCGATCAGCGGGTCCTGCTCGGCGAGCTGGGAGAGCGCGACGTGCAGTGCCGCCTTGTCGGACGGCCGGGCGGGGACGATGACCGTCTCCAGCGTCGGGGGCGCGAAGTGCCGGGAGGCCATGGCCGCCCTGCCGTTCCGGTCCGCCCCGGGGCCGGTGACGGCGTCACCGATCCGTACGTCCTCCAGTCCCCACAGCACCCCGATCTCGCCGGCGGCGACCATCCCGCACCGCCGCACGACCGCCCCGCGCTCGAAGACCCCGACGGCGGTGACCTTGGCCTCCGTACCGCTCAGCGCCACCCGGTCCCGGGTCCGTACCGTCCCCGAGAACATCCGGACGTACGCGATCTTCTCGCCGGCCGGTCCGCGCTCCACCTTGAAGACGGTGCCCGACACCGGCCCGTCCGCCGCGCCCGCGGCCGTCGGCAGCAGCTCCTTGAGGCCGGCGGTCAGCGCTGCCACGCCCGCGCCCGTGATCGCCGAGCCGAAGAACACCGGGTGCACCAGGGCCCGTCGCGTCTGCGCGGCCAGTGCGGCCCGGAGCCGGTCGTACGGCACCGCCGTCTCGTCCGCCACGTACGCGGCCAGTAGCGCGTCGTCGTGCTCGGCGAGCACCTCGGCCAGCCGCGCCGCGAAGCCCTCGTCGGTTTCCGTGTACGGGAGCCACGCGGCTTCCGGCGTGCCCGTGCCGCCGCCGACCGCGCCCATGGCCACGACCGCCGCGTCCAGCTTCTCGGCGAGCTCGCGGACGACGGACGCGCAGCGCGCTCCGCGCCGGTCGATCTTGTTGACGAAAATGAGCGTGGGGATGCCGAGCCGCCGCAACGTCCGCATCAGAATGCGCGTCTGCGGCTGCACCCCTTCCACCGCCGAGACGACCAGCACAGCGCCGTCGAGCACGTTCAGCACCCGCTCGACCTCGGCGATGAAATCCGGGTGCCCGGGCGTATCGATCAGATTGACCGTCAGTTCGTCGTCGTCGTCATCGTCGGCGGCGACGACGAACGACACGACCGCGGACTTGATCGTGATGCCCCGCTGTCGCTCCAGCTCCAGCGAATCGGTCCGCGTACTTCCGTCATCGACGCTGCCGACCTCGTCGATGACCCCGGCGGCCTGCAGCAGCCGCTCGGTCAGGCTCGTCTTACCGGCGTCGACGTGCGCCAGAATTCCCAGGTTGAGACTGTGCACCGAGTGTCATGTCCTCCGAATGGGCGGCGATTACCTGCTGCTGGGACATGAACGTCTTCGGCATTTCCGTCTCCTTCTTCGGTGGATTGCGCGGCACGTCGGTACGACCCGGCGATCGGGCGGCCCGGGCTATCCGGCAGTGCAGCAGAGCCCCGCCCCTCCGGCAACGTATTTATCGGGGTTCCGCGCCATCGCCGATGCCACTGCCTCGCCCCGAACTGGGCCGGGGCGAGGCAGCGGTGGTTGCGTGTTCTGTGGTTCCTACGCTCGTTGGCCGGATTCCTCGGGCTGCTCCTGGGAGCGGAGCATCTGGGCCATTGCCTCCAGGCTCTGCGCTGCGGCCGTGCCGCCGCCGCAGGTCAGGGAGGCGATGAGGCTGCCGAGCAGGCCCGCCCGGTCAGCGACTATGCGGACTTGGCCGACTTCCACGACGAGACCCAACAGGTCCAGCCGTAATCCCTGTGGAATATCGAGTACGACACACTCTTGAGGCGGTGTGGTCATTCTGAGTCCCCCCTTTGAAGGACGCTAACCGTGCTCTGATACCCCCTCGACGGGCCGCCCATACTCGACCGGTGGATTGCCGCTCATGCTCGGCCGCAGTGGCGCGAATGGATGCAACTGCCGTATATCCCGCACCATTTATCGAGGCCGGCAACGAGTGTCACGGTGGAATCACCGAACACCCCACAGGAATACGTCAACGGGAGAGAGCGTATGAGGTACCGGGCCACAGCCGGCGGCTCGACGGGTACTGACGCGAAGGCGGCCGGGCGCGGCCGGGCGCGACGGGCTCAGCGTGCACTGTCGTCCGACTTGCCCTCGGCACGGTGGTACGCGGCGTTGATGCGCTGGGCCTCTTCGAGCTGGTCCTCGAGGATGACGATGCGGCACGCGGCGTCGACCGGGGTGCCCTGGTCCACGATCTCGCGGGCGCGGGCGGCGATCCGCAGCTGGTAACGGGAGTACCGGCGGTGCCCGCCCTCCGAGCGGAGCGGCGTGATCAGTCCGGCCTCGCCGAGGGCGCGGAGGAAACCGGGAGTGGTGCCGAGCATCTCGGCGGCCCGTCCCATGGTGTACGCGGGGTAGTCGTCGTCGTCCAGCCGACCACTGAGCGGGTTGTCTGCTGTCATTTCACCTCGTTGTACCGACCGTCAGGGCCTCTTGGCGCCGTGCGGCATCAGGGCCCGCAGGCAATTGAACACCAGCCTTCACCGTGCGACTGGTCAATGTCTACTCCGGCCGGGACAGATTTCAGCGCGTTCGGTGGGCAGGAACGAGCCACTGAATAGAATCGGCTCCCATGTCGAACCCTGACGCGCTGCTCGTCGACATCGCCACCATGGTGGAGTCCGAGCAAAGCAATCAGATGCCCCTGACCGTCGTCACCAGCAGCGCGGTCATCACCGGCCGACTGGCCCCCGAAGCCCTGTGGCGGGAGCGGGTGTCGGAGGTCCTGTCGGACTCGGAGCGGCTGAGCCCGTTCTCCGGCATCTTCACCGCCGACCGGACACAGAACCGACCCGGCCGCGTGAACGTCCCGACGCACCTGCACTTTCACGTCGCCCGCATCCTGCAGGGCAGCATCGGGATCCCGGAGACGGGCGGGATGTACCGCGTCGCGATCCAGGACGTGAGCGCGTGGACCGTGGGCGACTTCAGCTACTCCGACCACTGAGAAGTACGCGTTACTGAGACGTACGCGTCACCGAGGCGTATGCGTCATTGAGACATACGAAAGGAGGGCCCTGCCGGCGCGTGCCGGCAGGGCCCTCCTCGTTGTTCCGTTGTCGTCTTCCGCTCGCGAGAGTTACTCGGAGTCGGGCGTCCCGAGCAGTGCCGACGCGGCCTCCAGCGGCGAGAGCGCCTCCGTCGGCGCGGTCTCGGCGGTGTGGCACGTGAAGCCGAGCCGGGTCATGGCCCGGGTGACTTCCCCGGTGGTGAAGTCGCGGCGGTCCTGCCGGGTGACGATCGCGCCCACCTGCTTGACGGGGTAGTGACGGCGGCCGATGACCACCGAGTCACCCGTGATGGGCTCCGGCTTGATGCCCTTCATCGCGGCCAGGACCCCTTCCTTGGAAAGGTCGAACGGGAAACGAGCGATGATGCAGCGCATGATGCCTCACAGACAGGGGGAGAGGGGCCGACTGAGGGGAGGGACGATCAGCGGGAACCGGTCCCCGTGGCGGGGGTGGACTGTCGCTGGCCGGGGGCGCGGCGGGTGCGGTCGGTGCGCCGGTTCTGGGCGTTGCGGCTGCGGCGGCCTCGGGTGGAGGAGGGGCTGCCGGTGCGGGGGCGGTCGGCGGCGGGCTTGGGGATGGTGACCGGGATGCCGGAGGGGGCCTGGGCGCCGGTGATGCGGGTCAGTTCCTGGTCGCCGGAGCGGACCTGGGTGAT
>NZ_JBVHPN010000032.1:0-38703 GCF_055567935.1 Streptomyces sp. NPDC026301
ACGGCGAGGAGAGGTCCACCTCGCGGGCCGGGCCCTCGGTGGGCGAGCCCTGCCACCACTGCTTGCCGGTGCCGGCGACGGTCGCGACCTCGCCGGTGGCCGGGTCGAACGTGCGCAGCGCGTGGTTGACCGTGTCGGCGACGATCACCGTGCCGTCCGGCAGCAGCGCGAGGCCCTGCGGCTCGCTGAAGGCGGCCCGCTCGGCCGGGCCGTCCGCCAGGCCGCGCTCGCCGGTGCCGATCCGGCGCAGCACGCTCTCGCCGTCCTCGGCCAGCTCCACCAGCTGGTGCCGGGTGGTGTCGGAGACCAGGAAGGAGCCTGTGGGCAGCCGCAGCGCCTTGCCGGGGAAGCGGAGGTCGGTCGCGACCGGCTCGGGCGGTACGTACGGGCCGTCGCCGCGCCGCAGCGTGCCCTTCGCCTCGTGCTCCGCCTCCAGCTCCTCGACCAGCTTCTCGATGGCGTGGGCGTGGCCCTCACCGGCGTGCTGGGCGACGACGTAGCCCTCGGGGTCGATGACGACCAGCGTCGGCCAGGCGCGGACGGCGTACTGCTTCCAGGTGGCGAGCTCGGGGTCGTCCAGGACGGGGTGCTCGACCTCGTACCGCTCGACCGCGTCGACGACGGCCTGATGCTCCGCCTCGTGCACGAACTTCGGGGAGTGCACGCCGATGATCACGACGGTGTCGCGGTGCCGCTCCTCCAGCTCCCGCAGCTCGTCCAGTACATGCAGGCAGTTCACACAGCAGAACGTCCAGAAGTCCAGGACGACGATGCGTCCCCGCAGGTCGGAGAGGGTCAGATCCTTGTCGCCGGTGTTGAGCCAGCCGCCCTTGCCGATCAGCTCGGGGGCCCGGACGCGCGCACGTGAAGCCATGTGCACATTCAACGTCACGCGGCCGGGTGTGCATTCCGCCGGGGGGTGTGACGCTCGCCCAGGTGCACGGCGGCCCGGCGCGGGGCACAGATCCCGCATGAGATACCTGGTACGCGACCGGATCTTCGGGATCGGCGAGGACTACTGGATCGAGGACGAGACGGGCCGCAACGTCTACCTCGTCGACGGCAAGGCCCTCCGGATGCGGGAGACCTTCGAGATCAAGGACCGTGAAGGCCGGGTCTTGATCACATTGCGCAAAAAGGTGCTGAGCCTGCGCGACACGATGACGATCGAGCGGGACGACCGGGCCATCGCCACCATCCGGCGGAAGCGGCTGTCGCTGCTGCGCAACCACTACCGCGTGGAGCTGATCGACGGCACGGAGCTGGACGTCAGCGGCAAGATCCTGGACCGGGAGTTCGCGGTCGAGTACGACGGCGAGCTGCTGGCGGAGATCTCCCGGCGCTGGCTGACCGTGCGGGACACCTACGCGGTCAACGTGGTGCGGGAGGACGCCGACGCCGCGCTGCTCATCGCGATCGCCGTGTGCGTGATCCGGCTGGCGGAGCGGGAGCACGAGGACTGACCACCCGCGCTCCCCGCACCTCAGCCTGCGGCCGCCGGCCGCGGGTCACGGCTTCGGCAGCCCCAGCACGCGGTCCCGCAGCACGGGGAAGGAGTGCCGGGTCTTTCCCACCAGCTCGGGGTCCAGCTCGGCGCTGATGATCTCCTCGTCGGGCCCCGCCTCGGCGAGCACCTCGCCCCACGGATCGACGATCACACTGTGCCCGGCCTGCTCGACCCCGGCGTGCGTGCCGCCCGTGCCGCACGCGAGCACGTACGTCTGGTTCTCCACCGCCCGGGCGCGGGCCAGCAGCGACCAGTGCGCGCGGCGCCGCGCGGGCCAGCCGGCCGGTACGACCAAGGTCTGCGCGCCGGCGTCCACCAGCTGCCGGAACAGCTCGGGGAAGCGCAGGTCGTAACAGGTGGCCAGGCCGAGCGTGGTGTCCGGCAGCGCGACCGTCACCGGCTCGGTGCCGGCGCCCAGCAGCGTCGCCTCGCCCTTGTCGAAGCCGAAGCGGTGGATCTTGCGGTAGTGCGCGACGCGCTCGCCGTCGGGGGAGTAGACCAGCGAGGTGTTGTAGAGGACGCCGTCCCCGCCGCGCTCGATGATGGACCCGGCGTGCAGCCAGACGCCCGCGTCCCGCGCCGCCGCCGACATCGCCCGGTGGGTCGGGCCCGCGAGCTCCTCCGCGACCTCCTCGAACGCGTCGAAGGCGAAGGCGCCCACCGGCCACAGCTCGGGCAGCACGACGAGGTCCGCGTCCGCCTGGGAGCGCACGAGTGAAGCCACGCGCTCCCGGCGGGAATTGACCGGTTCCTGCTGGTCCACACCGACTTGGAGCAATGAAGCGCGCACAGTACCACCGCCTGGTCTTCCGAGCCCGGTCCGTCGTCAAAAAATGCCTACGATGGTCACCCGAAAGCACTGCCGGGGTGCCCGTGCGCAGCGTAACTTAACTGCACAGACAGCAGCCCGCGTACAAACCGTCCGAGGGGTCCCGTGACCGTCCACCCAGTCCTCCAGCCCTCCATCGACGCCTGGACGCACTCCATCGAAGCGATATCCGAGCTGGTGACGCCGCTCGTGGAAGGGGAGTGGAATCGCGCCACGGAATGCCCCGGCTGGTCGGTGCGGGACGTGGTGTCCCACCTCATCGGCCTGGACTGCGAGGCGCTGGGCGACCCCCGCCCCATCCACTCGCTGCCGCGCGATCTCTACCACGTGCGCAGCGAGTTCGCGCGGTACATGGAGATGCAGGTCGACGTCCGGCGGCACCACACGGGCCCGGAGATGACGGCGGAGCTGGAGTACACCGTCATCCGCCGCGCCCGGCAGCTGCGCAACGAGACGCGCGAGCCGGACGCGACGGTCCGCGGCCCGCAGGGCAAGGAGCAGACGCTCGAACACGCGCTGAAGGTGCGGGCCTTCGACACCTGGGTGCACGAGCAGGACATCCGCCGCGCGCTCGGCGAGCCCGGCAATCTCGACTCCCCCGGTGCCCACCTCACCCGCGATTTCCTGCTGCCGTCGCTGGCCAAGGTCGTCGCCAAGGACGCGGGCGCGCCGGCCGGCTCCGCCGTGGTGGTCGACGTGACAGGCCCGGTGGAGTTCATGCGGACCGTACGGGTCGACGAGCAGGGCCGCGGGACGGTCGACGGCAGCGTCTCGCTGGGCCCGGCCGTCACGCTCTCGATGGACTGGGAGACGTACGTCCGGCTGGCCTGCGGCCGGGTGCGGCCGGCGGCCGTCGCCGACCGGATCAAGACCGAGGGCGACCAGGAGCTGGCCGGGGCCGTGCTGGAGCACTTCGCGGTGACGCCGTAGGCACGGGGCGCGCGCCCGGAAGCGCACGCCCGGCCGGGGGCGGTCACACCGGTACGTGCACCGCCTCCACCCGGCTCGCCACCGTCCGCTCGCGCTCGCGGCGCGCCGCCCGCTTGCGCAGCCGCAGGATCTGGCTGAGGCCGAGCGCCTCCAGGACGAAGACCGTCGCGAACGCGATGCGGTAGTTGTCGCCGGTGGCGTCCAGCAGCACGCCGACCGCCAGCAGGGTCGTCATCGAGGCGGTGAAGCCGCCCATGTTGACGATGCCCGAGGCGGTGCCCTGGCGCTCCGGCGGGTTGGCGGGGCGGGCGAAGTCGAAACCGATCATCGAGGCCGGGCCGCACGCGCCGAGCACGACGCAGGTGAGAACCAGCAGCGCCATCGGCGCGTGCCCCGGCCAGCCGAGCATGGCGGCCCACAGCGTCGCCGTGGCGCCGACGGTACCGAGCGCCAGCGGCATCCGGGCCGCGTGGTGGCGGGCGATGACCTGCCCGTAGACCAGCCCGGAGGCCATGTTCGAGACCACGATGAGCGTCAGCAGCCCGCCGGCCGCGGTCTCGGTCAGCCCCTGCGCCTCGACGAGGAACGGCATCCCCCACAGCAGCAGGAAGAACATCGCGGGGAACTGCGTGGTGAAGTGCACCCACATGCCGAGGCGGGTGCCGGGCTCGCGCCAGCACTGGGAGATCTGCTGCCGTACGTAGCTTCCGCCGGCCGCCGACGGACCCGCGGGCGCCGGCTCGAAGCCCTCGGGGTGGTCCTTGAGGAAGAGCAGGACCAGCGCGATCACCGCGATGCCGCAGACGGCGCTGCCCGCGAAGGTCGGGGTCCAGCCGAGGGTGTCCAGCAGCCGGGCCAGCACGAGGGTGGAGACGAGGTTGCCGGACATGCCGATGAGCGCGGCGATCTGCGCGATCATCGGGCCGCGCCGGGCCGGGAACCAGCGCGTGCCCAGCCGCAGCACGCTGATGAACGTCATCGCGTCGCCGCAGCCCAGCAGCGCGCGGGAGATCAGCGCCATGCCGTACGAGCCGGACAGCGCGAAGCCGAGCTGGCCGACGGTGTAGAGCGTCGCGCCGAGGATCAGGACCTTCTTCGGGCCCATCCGGTCGACCATCAGGCCGACGGGTATCTGCATGCCCGCGTAGACCAGCAGCTGCAGGATCGAGAAGGTCGACAGCGCCGAGGCGTTGATGTGGAAGCGCTCGGCCGCGTCTAGCCCGGCGACGCCGAGGCTGGTGCGGTAGATGATCGCGACGAAGTAGACGGCGACGCCGATGCCCCAGACCCACATGGCCCGCCGGCCGCCGGGCGGGTCGCCGGGCAGCGACATCGGGGTGCTCTGCGCGGTACTCATCGCACGTCCCCCTGGGCGAGGTTGCGCACCCAGCTGACGTGCCGGTGCACGGCGGCGGTGGCCGCCTCGGGGTCACCGGCCCGCAGCGCTTCGAGGATCTCGGCGTGCTCGGCGATGTTCTTCGCGATCCGGTCCGGGTGCGCGTGCATCACCGCGACGCCCATCCGCAGCTGGCGGTCGCGCAGCTGCTCGTAGAGCCGGTCCAGGATCTGGTTGCCCGCGCTGCGCACGATGGCGGCGTGGAAGGCGCGGTCGGTGACCGAGACGGCGGCCAGGTCGCCGGCGGCGACCTGCTCCCGCATGGTCGCGAGCAGCGACTCCAGCTCCTCGATCAGCGCGGCCTGCGCGGGCACGGCCTTGCGCGCCGCGTGCTCCTCGACCAGCAGCCGGGTCTCCACGACGTCCGCGATCTCCTGCGCGGAGACCGGCAGGACCAGCGCGCCCTTCTTCGGGTAGAGCTTGATCAGCCCCTCGACCTCCAGCCGCAGCAGCGCCTCGCGTACGGGCGTCCGCGACACCCCGACGGCCTCGGCGAGCTCCCCCTCGGTGAGCAGCATGCCGCCCTCGTAGCGGCGCTCGAGGACGGCGTGCTTGACGTGCGCGTACACCCGCTCGGCAGCGGGCGGCTGCTTCACGGGGGCGGGAGAGGCTGAGGCTGATGGCATGCGCACAGGATAGATACAACAGGTATGCGTCCGCGACCGCGTCCATCATGCGGACCCGCGACGGCCCCGATCAGCGCGTTCTACAACCGGCCCGCCTCCGTGAGGCGGCGGACGACCTGGCGGAAGGCCGGGGCGCAGACGGCGAAGTCGTCGGCGTTGTGCCAGGCGACCTCGGCGATCTCGCGGCCGGGGACCGGGTCCACGGTGGCCGGGCCGCCCGTGAAGCAGGTCATGTGCAGGCGACGCCCCGCACGGCCGTGCGCCTCGTCGTGGACGGTGAACGCCTCGGTCAGCTCGCCCGCCGGAATCCGCACGCCGACCTCCTCGGCCAGCTCGCGGGAGAGCGCCTCCGCGGCCGTCTCGCCGGGCTCGTACTTGCCGCCGGGCAGGTAGAAGGTGTCGTTGCCGCGGGTGCGGACGCTCAGCAGGCGGCCGTCCCTGATGTGCAGCCAGGCGACGGACCGCAGGGGCGGAAGGCCGTCCGGGGCGGCGGTGTCAGTAGTGATCTGTGTATCAGTCATGACGGCGACGGTAGGCAGAGCGGCGCGGCGAGACCAATTTCTTTTCGCCGATGCCGCCCTGCCGGGCCGCTCGCTCGCGTACTACGACCAGGTGATCAGGCGCTTCGGGCGTTCCAGGATCGCGGCGGTGTCCGCGAGGACCTTGGAGCCCAGCTCGCCGTCGACCAGGCGGTGGTCGAAGGAGAGCGCCAGGGTCGTCACCTGGCGCGGCTTGACCTTGCCCTTGTGGACCCAGGGCTGTTCCTTGACCGCGCCGAAGGCGAGGATCGCGGACTCACCGGGGTTCAGGATGGGCGTACCGGTGTCGACGCCGAAGACGCCGACGTTGGTGATGGTGACCGTGCCGCCGGCCATGTCCGCCGGGGAGGTCTTGCCTTCCCGGGCCGTGGCGACCAGCTCGCCCAGCGACGAGGCGAGCTGCGGGAGCGTCCTGGCGCCCGCGTCCTTGATGTTCGGCACGATCAGGCCGCGCGGGGTGGCGGCCGCGATGCCCAGGTTCACGTAGTCCTTGCGGACGATCTCCTGGTTCTCCTCGTCCCAGGAGGCGTTGATCTCCGGGTGGCGCTTGATGGCGACCAGGAACGCCTTGGCGACGAGGAGGAGCGGATTGACGCGGACGCCCGCCATGTCGGGGTCCTGCTTCAGCTCCTGTACGAGCTTCATCGTGCGGGTCACGTCGACGGTGATGAACTCCGTGACGTGCGGCGCGGTGAAGGCGGAGCTCACCATCGCCTGTGCGGTGGCCTTGCGCACGCCCTTGACCGGGATGCGGGTCTCCCGGGCCGCGGCGACGGCCTCGGGGGCCGGCGCGGGCTCGTGCGGGGCCGGCGCCACGTCGTACTCCGGCACGGTGGCGGGCGCGGGCGCGGCCGCCGCGTGCACGTCCTCGCGGGTGATGATCCCGTCGGGGCCGCTGGGCACGACCGTGGCCAGGTCGATGCCGAGGTCCTTGGCGAGCTTGCGGACGGGCGGCTTGGCCAGCGGACGCTCGCCGCCCGCCGGAGCCGCAGGAGCGCCCGCCGGAGCCTCGGGAGCGGCAGAAACGCCCGCCGGAGCCCCGGGAGCGGCCGGAGCCGCGGGCCCGCCTGCCGGCGTTTCACGTGAAACCGGCGCGGGCTGCACCGCGTACCCGTTCAACTCCGCCTGCACGGCCGCCTGCGCGCCGTTCGCGGCACCGGGCTGCGCCTTGCGCGCGCGCCGCTTCGTCGAGGACGGCGCGGCGCCGTAGCCGACCAGGACGGCCTTGCGGCCCTCCTCGCCACCCTCGGCGGCCGGCTCGGCGGCTTCCGGAGCGGCCGCCGGGGCCTCGACGGGTCCGGCACCCGGATCGGTGTCCACGGTGATGATGACCGTGCCGACGTCGACGGTGGTGCCCTCGCCGAACCGCAGCTGGTGCACCACCCCGTCGTACGGGATGGGGAGTTCGACGGCCGCCTTGGCGGTCTCGACCTCGCAGACGACCTGGCCGTCGGCGACAGTGTCACCCTCGGCGACGTACCACTTGAGGATCTCCGCCTCGGTGAGTCCCTCGCCCACGTCGGGCATCTTGAACTCGCGGAAGCGCTGATCGGTTGCAGTCATGGTCACGACTCTCCTCAAGCCCTTCAGTACGCCAGCGACCGGTCGACGGCGTCGAGTACCCGGTCCAGGTTCGGAAGGTACTCGTCCTCCAGCCGGGACGGCGGGTAGGGGGCGTGGTAGCCGCCCACCCGCAGCACCGGCGCCTCCAGGTGGTAGAAGCACCGCTCGGTGATGCGGGCGGCGATCTCCGCGCCGGAGCCGAGGAAGACCGGCGCCTCGTGCACGACGACCATGCGGCGGGTCTTCTCGACCGAGGACTGCAGCGTGTCGAAGTCGATCGGGGAGAGGGAGCGCAGGTCGACGATCTCGATCGACTTGCCCTCCTCGGCGGCGACCTGCGCGACGTCCTGGCAGACCTTGACCATCGGGCCGTACGCGGCGAGCGTCAGGTCGCTGCCCTCGCGGGCGACGCGGGCCTTGTGCAGCGGGTGCGGCAGGGCTTCGGTGTCCAGCGCGGACTTGTCGTGATAGCGGCGCTTGGGCTCGAAGTAGATGACCGGGTCGTCGCCGGCGATGGCCTGCTGGAGCATCCAGTAGGCGTCCGAGGAGTTCGACGGGGTGATCACCTTCAGCCCTGCGACGTGCGCGAAGAGCACCTCGGGCGACTCGGAGTGGTGCTCGACCGCGCCGATCGCGCCGCCGTAGGGGATGCGGATGACGACCGGCATCTTGATCTTGCCGAGCGCGCGGGCGTGCATCTTGGCGAGCTGGGTGACGATCTGGTCGTACGCGGGGAAGACGAAGCCGTCGAACTGGATCTCCACGACCGGGCGGTAGCCGCGCAGGGCCATGCCGATCGCGGTGCCGACGATGCCGGACTCGGCGAGCGGGGTGTCGATCACCCGGTCCTCGCCGAAGTCCTTCTGCAGGCCGTCGGTGACGCGGAAGACGCCGCCGAGCTTGCCCACGTCCTCGCCCATGACGAGGACCTTGGGGTCGGCCTCCATGGCGGTGCGCAGCGATTCGTTGATCGCCTTGGCGATGGTGATCTTCTCGAAGACGGCCATGTCAGTTCTCCTCCGCGAACGCGGCCTGGTACGCGGCGAACTGGGCGCGCTCCTCGTCGACGAGCGCGTGCCCATCGGCGTAGACGTGCTCGAACATCGCCATGTCGTCGGGGTTCGGCATGGTGCGCACGGCGTCCCGCACGCGCTTGCCGAGCGCCTCGTCCTCCTTCTCGACGGACGCGAAGAACGCCTCGTCGGCCATCCCCTCGGCCTCGAGGTATCGGCGCAGCCGCAGGATCGGGTCCTTGGCCTCCCAGGCCAGCAGCTCGTCGTTGCCGCGGTAGCGCGTCGGGTCGTCGGAGGTGGTGTGGGCGCCCATGCGGTACGTGAACGCCTCGACGAGCATCGGGCCCTGGCCCGTCCGCGCGCGCTCCAGCGCCGCCTTGGTGACCGCGAGGACGGCGAGCACGTCGTTGCCGTCGACCCGTACGCCGGGGAAGCCGTAGCCGCGGGCGCGCTGGAAGAGCGGCACCCGGGTCTGCTTCTCGGTCGGCTCGGAGATCGCCCACTGGTTGTTCTGGCAGAAGAACACCACGGGCGCGTTGTAGACGGCGGCGAAGGTGAAGGACTCGGCGACGTCACCCTGGCTGGACGCACCGTCACCGAAATAGGCGATGACGGCGGAGTCGGCGCCGTCCTTCTGCACGCCCATGGCATAGCCCGTCGCGTGCAGCGTCTGCGAGCCGATCACGATCGTGTACAGGTGGAAGTTGTTGCTGTTCGGGTCCCAGCCGCCGTGGTTGACGCCGCGGAACATGCCCAGCAGGTTCGTCGGGTCCACCCCGCGGACCCAGGCGACGCCGTGCTCGCGGTAGGTGGGGAAGACGTAGTCGTCGTCGCGCAGGGCGCGCGCGGAACCGATCTGCGCGGCCTCCTGGCCCAGCAGCGAGGGCCACAGGCCCAGCTCGCCCTGGCGCTGGAGGGTGGTCGCCTCGGCGTCGAACTTCCGCGTGAGCACCATGTCGCGGTACAGGCCGCGCAGCTCGT
The DNA here is from genome assembly GCF_055567935.1 of Streptomyces sp. NPDC026301. Classification (NCBI taxonomy): domain Bacteria; kingdom Bacillati; phylum Actinomycetota; class Actinomycetes; order Kitasatosporales; family Streptomycetaceae; genus Streptomyces; species Streptomyces sp. NPDC026301. The sequence continues at coordinate 9,385 of NZ_JBVHPN010000032.1, forward strand.
CGGCGGACAGGTCGATCGCGTACTCCGGATGCTCGACGCGCTCGCCCTCCGGGGTGAGCAGCTGGACGAACTGGTCCGGGTCCTGCTCCGCTGAAGCCTTGGCCCGCGGCTTGGCCGGGGCTTTCTTCGCGGTCGTGCGCTTTCCGCTACCGCGTGTGGCTTTTCGTGCGGCACTGCTGTCCACGGTCACGTGCTGCTCCTCCGTCTGTCCGGCCCCCGGGGTCCGCCGGTGGCCGTATTGCGGCTCACCCGGTATCCGATACGGCGCACGGGGTGTGTGCGAACGCGGTCAGGCCCGGGTGGAACAAAACTGCCCCGGACGTGGCCTGCCCATGCACGTTACCCATTTCCCGAGCCTAAGCGAAAACGGCCCTGACCTGCGATTTTGCTTGGATTTCCAAGTAAATCGCGGAGGGTGGGAACAACTCCTGGTCACAGCGTCGCAGGCCGCCGGAACAACGGCACGTTATATCGGCGGGCCGGAGCACGGGAAGGGTCGGTGTGTGAGACTGAAGCCGTGCGCGAAGACGGAAAAATCACGGTATTCCTGCTCGACGACCACGAGGTCGTCCGGCGCGGTGTCCACGACATGCTCACGGTCGAGAGCGACATCGAGGTGGTCGGCGAGGCCGGTACGGCCGCGGATGCCCTGGTCAGGATCCCGGCGACGCATCCCGACGTGGCCGTGCTCGACGTCCGGCTGCCGGACGGCAGCGGCGTCGAGGTCTGCCGCGAGATCCGCTCGCAGAACGAGGACATCAAGTGCCTGATGCTCACGTCTTTCGCCGATGACGAGGCGCTTTTTGACGCGATCATGGCCGGTGCGTCCGGTTACGTGCTCAAGGCGATCCGCGGGAACGAACTGCTCTCGGCCGTCCGGGACGTCGCGGCCGGCAAGTCCCTGCTGGACCCCGTGGCCACCGCGCGGGTCCTGGAACGGCTGCGCGACGGCAATGCCCCCAAGGGTGACGACCGGCTCGCGAACCTCACCGAACAGGAACGACGCATCCTCGACCTGATCGGCGAGGGACTGACCAACCGCGCCATCGGCGAGCGGCTGCATCTGGCCGAGAAAACCATCAAGAATTACGTCTCCAGCCTGCTGGCCAAACTCGGCATGGAACGCCGTTCCCAGGCCGCCGCATACGTCGCCAGAATGCAGGCGGAAGGCCGCTGACCCCGTTTATGGAGACCTGTGTAGGGCCCTGACCTGCGGCGTAACGAATTTTGGGACCAACGTCCCCGGTGAACCAGGGGCTGCCGCCCCTACAGCCGCGCCCGCGCCGCCGGGCAGGCTGGTTCCCATGCCCGACGAATTCCGCGCACTGGAGCTGCTCAGCCGTACGCCCTACGGCCGGGTCTCGGCCAGCCAGCGGGCGCTGCCCTTCACCACGATCGCCCGGCACCTCGTGACCGGGGGCCGGCTCCTGCTGCGCCTGCACCGTGGCTACGGCTACCACCGCGCCCTGGACGGCAGCGTGGTCTCGTACCAGGCGGACAACCTCGCCGGCGGCGAGCCCGAGACCTGGGCCGTCCAGTTCACCGGCACGGCCCGCGTCGTACACCCGGAGCCGGCCGACCGCGACGCCTTCGGCCGCACCCCGGCCCTCGCCGACGGCGAGCCCTTCGACCCGGTGTTCCTGCACATCGAGCCGGTCTTCGCGAAGGTCCACACGTTGACCGATGTACCGGTGTTCCGGTACGCCGCTTCAGGCTGACCGATAGCCGACCGGTGCGGCGAAGCGGCCCCGGCCGTGTGATCTAACATCTGACGGGTGCTGCGCTCATCTGCGGTCCGGACGGCAACGGCGCCCGACGGACACACCCTCGGCTCCCTGCTGCGCCGCTACGAAGGCGCCGGGGAGCCGCTGACGTGCGAGCCGGTCGCCGAGGGCCTGCTCAACCACGGCTACCGGCTGACCACCACGCGCGGCCGCTTCTTCCTCAAGCACCACCTCGACGCCGACCGCGGCGCCCTGGTCCGGCAGCACCGCGCCACCCGCCTGCTGGGCGCCATGGGACTGCCCGTGGCGCCGCCCGTACGCGCCGCCGACGGCCGCACCGTCGCCGTCATCGACGGCCGCTGCTACGCGCTGCACCCGTGGGTCGAGGGCCGGCACCTGGACGGCGCGGCCCTCACCCCCACCCAGTGCCACCGCCTCGGCACGCTGCTGGGCCGCGTCCACGTGTCCCTCGCCCAGGTGATGCCCGACGAACCGCCACAGCCCGGCCAGGAGAGCGCCGACCCCGCAGCGACCTTCGTGGGCATCGACGAGCTGCTGGCGCTGGCGCGCGACGCCCGCCCGCACGACAGCTTCGACGCGCTGGCCGAGCACCGGCTCCTGGAGCGGCGCGCCCTGCTGGCCGCGCACGCGCACCACCGGCCGGCCCGCGCGGCGCCCGCGGGCTGGGTGCACGGCGACTTCCACCCGCTGAACCTGCTCTACCGGGGCGCCGAGCCGACCGCGATCGTCGACTGGGACCGGCTGGCGGTCAAGCCGCGCGCCGAGGAGGCGGTACGGGCCGCCGCGATCTTCTTCGTACGGCCGTCGGGCAGCCTGGACCTGGCGAAGGTGGCGGCGTACGCGCGGGCCTACCGGAGCGCCTCGGGCGTCGGCCCGGAGGAGCTGGCGGCCGCCGTGCACCGCGTCTGGTGGGAACGCCTGAACGACTTCTGGATGCTGGACTGGCGGTACCGGCTGGGCGACCGGCGCGCCGACAGCCTCTTCCCCGCCTCGGCCGCGCTCGCGGTGTGGTGGACGGACGAGTACGCGGCCGTACGCGGGGCTTTCACGGGCGGGGCCTTCACGGGCTGAGGGCCGCCGGGGACACAGTCCCGGCGGCCCTCAGTGGCCTTGTGCGGCGCCTACTGCCCGCTCTCGCCGTCCGCGGGCGGGATGATCGGCGACTGCTCGTCGGTCGGCTCCTCGGTGGGCTGCGTCGGCTCCCCCGTCGGCTCGTCCGTCGGCTCCTCGGTGGGCTGCGTCGGCTCCCCGGTCGGCTCGTCCGTCGCCGTCTGGGTGTCCGTCGGCGTCGGCTCCCCGCTCTCCGTCGGCGTCTGGGTGTAGTCACCGGTGTTGCCGCCCGTGCCGCCGGGCAGCGTGGCCTCCGTCGTCGGCTCCTCCGTCGGCGGCTCGGTGGTCTTCTCTTCCTTGCTCTTCGTCGCCGTCGGCGTGGGCTTCGGCTTCTTCGGCTGCTCGTCGCCACCGGTGTTCTGCAGCGCGATGGCAACGCCGGCCACGATGGCGATCAGCGCGAGCGCCGCGATCAGCCAGACCTTGCCGCGGCCGCCCTTCGAGCCGCGCGGCCCGCCCTCGTACCCGCCGTCGTCGTCCCGCATCCCGGCCGGGAGGATCGGCTGCGCGGTCGTGGAGCCGTGCCCCGGGTGCGACATCGCCGTCGTGGACGCGACGCCCATCGCAGGCGTCGAGCCGCCCTCGTGCTCGGCGACCGCCCCGGTGCTCCACGTACCGGTGTGGCCGCCCTGCTCGTGCAGCATCTGCAGCGCGTACTGGATCAGGCCGCGCATCTCCTCGGCGGTCTGGAACCGGTCGTCCGGGTCCTTCGCCAGCGAGCGCATGACCAGCCCGTCCAGCTCCGGCGGCACCGCTTCCAGGACCTGCGACGGCGGTACCGGCATGTCCTGCACGTGCTGGTACACCACCGACAGCGGCGTCTCGCCGACGAACGGCGGGCGCAGCGCGAGCAGTTCGTACAGCAGGCAGCCGGTCGCGTACAGGTCGGAGCGGGTGTCGACGGTCTTGCCGAGCGCCTGCTCGGGCGAGAGGTACTGCGGCGTGCCCATGACCATGCCGGTCTGGGTCATGGTGTTCGACGCGCCGTGCAGGGCACGCGCGATGCCGAAGTCCATGACCTTGACCGCGCCGCCGTGGGTGATGATGACGTTCGCGGGCTTGATGTCGCGGTGCACGATGCCGTGCTGGTGGCTGTAAGCCAGCGCCTCCAGCACCCCGGAGACGATGATCAGCGCCTGGTCCGGCGGCGGCGCGTCGGCGTTGAGCAGCAGGTCACGGATGGTGTGACCCTCGACCAGCTCCATCACGATGTACGGGATGGTGTTGCCGCCGACCAGATCCTCGCCCGAGTCGTAGACCGCCACGACGGCGTGGTGGTTCAGCCCGGCGACGGACTGTGCCTCGCGGGTGAAGCGGGCCTTGGAGACCGGGTCCTCGGCGAGGTCGGAACGCAGCAGCTTCACCGCGACCGTACGGCCCAGCCGTACGTCCTCGGCGGCGAACACCTCCGCCATGCCGCCCCGGCCCAGACGGCCCGTCAGGCGGTAGCGCCCGTCACCGACCAGACCACCGTTGCCCCACATCTCCGGTGCGTCGGGGATATTGGAGCCGGTGGCTTCAGGATCGGACGGGCCCTGGGGGCTCTGCGTCTGTGCCATCGGTCCTCGCCGTCGAATCGATCCGCGTACAACGCGGCTTTACGTCTCGGTCTTCGCAAGAGCACGCTACAGGCTCCACGGCGCACACCGGTTTTGTAAGGGGACCGGCCATCAAACCGTTCACCGGCCACATGTGGCAAGTTCACTGCGAGTGACCGTTTTGCCCGGCGGCCGCTGACAGAGTCGTGACAAGGTTCTGACACGCTCGCGACAACCCGCCGCCGTCGGCCTGACAGGCTCCCGTCAGGTGACGCGGCCGTGCGGGGATGCTGCCCATCTGGTCACGGAACGGGCACGCAGCTTGACTGGTCGGAGCGCTGGGGCACACTTGGCTGCGGAATTCCGGATCCTGGCCGGCCGGTTCCGTACCGGACCGCGGCCAGCAACAGAACAGCCCGAACAGTGCCGCGTACGGGATGACGGGCAGTGCGCCGAGGGGGAAACGTAAAACATGAGCCAGGACGGCGCACAGGCCCATGGCGCGGGCCGTTCGGTGGGACGGGGACGCTACCAGCTCCGTGATCTTCTCGGCGCCGGCGGCATGGCCTCCGTCCACCTCGCGTACGACAGCGTGCTGGACCGCGAGGTCGCGATCAAGACGCTGCACACCGAACTCGGCCGCGAGCAGGCGTTCCGCGAGCGCTTCCGGCGCGAGGCGCAGGCCGTCGCGAAGCTCTCGCACACCAACATCGTCTCGGTGTACGACTCCGGCGAGGACGAGCTGGACGGCGGCATGACGCCGTACATCGTCATGGAGTACGTCTCCGGGCAGCCGCTGCGCTCGGCGCTGGACGCCGATGTCGCGCAGTACGGCGCCATGCCCACCGAGAAGGCGCTGAAGATCACCGCCGATGTGCTGGCGGCCCTGGAGACCAGCCACGAGATGGGCCTGGTCCACCGGGACATCAAGCCCGGCAACGTCATGCTGACCAAGCGCGGCGTCGTGAAGGTCATGGACTTCGGCATCGCGCGCGCCATGCAGTCCGGCGTCACCTCCATGACCCAGACCGGCATGGTCGTCGGCACCCCGCAGTACCTCTCGCCCGAGCAGGCGCTGGGACGCGGCGTGGACGCCCGCTCCGACCTGTACTCCGTCGGCATCATGCTCTTCGAGCTGCTGACCGGGCAGCTGCCCTTCGACGCGGACTCGCCGCTGGCCATCGCGTACGCGCACGTGCAGGAAGAGCCGCCGGTGCCGTCCAGCATCAACCGGTCGGTGCCGCCGGCGGTGGACGCGCTGGTGGCCCGCGCGCTGAAGAAGAACCCCAACGAACGCTTCCCCACGGCCCAGACGATGCAGGACGAGTGCCTGCGCATCGCCCAGTCCGGGCAGTCCGGCTCCTCGCCGGTGATCATCGGCGGCCAGGGCCCGCGCACCAGCGGCGCGTCGGTGGCCTCCGCGGTCTTCCCGTCGGCGACCGGCAACCCGGCCACGGGCGCGCCGAACGTGCAGCAGCCGTACACGCCGCCGCCGGCGAACGGCCAGTTCGGCGGCTTCGGCCCGTCCACCCCGCCGCCGCCCAGCCACGGTTACCAGACCCCGGCGCCCGGTCCGTACAACGGCGCCATGCAGACCCCGCCGCCGTACACGATCTCGCCGCAGAGCGGCGGGCCGGGGACCGGCGGCGGCAAGAGCAACAAGCCGGTGCTGATCGGCTCCGCGGTGGTCGCCCTGATCGCCGTCGTCGCGGTCGTCATGGTCATCGCCCTCAGCGGCGGCGACCCCGACACCCCCGGCCCGCAGGCGAACGGCTCCGGCAGCCCCCAGCCCTCCGTCTCCGCCACCGAGGACGCCGCCGACAAGGTCCAGCCGGAGCAGAAGGACCGCATCATCGACCCCAAGGAATGCACGGACGCGGTCAAGAGCTTCGACGACAAGTCGAAGGTCATGATGCCGAACTTCTACAGCAAGAACCTCTCCTCGGTGAAGGCGTGCATGCGCGACGCCGGCTGGCAGTGGGACATCTCCTACGAGAACAGCGAACCCATGTGGGGCAAGAACGCCGTCATCCGCCAGACGCCGGGCGAAAGCGACGACTACGACCCCAAGGGCGACCAGAAGATCCAGCTGGTGGTCTCGACGGGCAAGTCCGGCTGAGACGCGGGGTCTGCGGCCGGGCCCCGGACACACCTGCACCGAGGGGCCCTTCGCGCGGCGTGCGCGCAGGGCCCCTCGGTGCAGGTTTCCGACGTCCCGTCCGCCCTCCGGCGGCGGTGACCGTCAGAGGTAGGGGCCGGAGCGGGCGCCGCCGCGGCCGGGGTGGTCGTCGTCTTCATCGGCACCCGCCGCGCCGGGCGGGAGGGCGCGGCGCATCTGCTCCAACTGGGCGCGCGCGGCCATCTGCTGGGCGAACAGGGCGGTCTGGATGCCGTGGAACAGGCCCTCCAGCCAGCCGACCAACTGGGCCTGCGCAATGCGCAGTTCGGCTTCGGTGGGCACGGAGTCCTCGGTGAACGGCAGCGACAGCCGCTCCAGCTCCTCCACCAGCTCGGGGGCCAGCCCGTCCTCCAGCTCCTTGACGGAGCCGGCGTGGATCTCCTTCAGGCGGACCCGGCTCGCCTCGTCCAGCGGGGCGGACTTCACCTCTTCGAGCAACTGCTTGATCATGCTGCCGATGCGCATGACCTTCGCGGGCTGTTCGACCATCTCCGTCACCGGAACCTCGCGTGGCTCATCGCCGCCTCCACCACCGGAGCCTGCGCTGCCGAGAGCCATTCCGTCCGGGCCGACAACCAGGACGTGCGGGCTCTCCTGCGACCGTTCGTTCATCGGCATATCCATGCCGCCATTCTCTCGTACATGCAGTAAGAACAGTTGTGCCCCGTGGAACTAGTGATCCACCCTCGTGACGCGTCCCGTCACAGTACTTCGCCGCAGTTCAGGGCTTTTCACGGTACATCGGGGAATTTTCCCGAGATGCCGCAATTGTGGGCTCATGTGACGCTGATGACGTCACTCGACGGCACGGCACGGGAGGACACGGCGTGGTTCCAGGACTCCGCTCACTCATCGCCGCCGGCCTGCTGACGGCCACCACGCTGCTCCCCACCGCCGTACCCGCGGCCGCCGCCACCACGCAGCCACCCGTACGGGCGCACACGCGGGCCGCGGCGGATCCCCCGCAGCCGCAGTCCACCGACGGGCTGCCCGCCGACGACCGGCTCCCCGAACGCGCGTCCGGCCGGCCGCAGCCGTCCGTGCAGGACCAGACGGACACCGGCACCACCGGGCACCGCCCCCAGGACCCCGACACCTCGGTGCCCGCAGGGACCCCGGAGGCCCCGACGGAACCGGACGACAGCCCCTCGCCGTCCTCGACCGCCGCCGGCCCGAGCCCGTCCGCCGACGCGAGCGACTCCGCCACGGCGTCACCCGGACGGCCCACCCCCAGCCACTCGGCCTCCGGCTCCGGCTCCGGCGGGCCGACCAGCCGGCCGGCGACGCCGTCCCGGACCGGCGCCGCCACCCCGTCCGGTACCGACGGGACGAGCGGGCCGGGTACGCCGCCGCGCGCCTCCGGTACCTCCGACAGCGCCGGCACGGCGCTGAAGGACCCCGGTTCGACCGACCGGCCGAGCACCGGTGGCCACTCGGAGCGCCCGTACGCGCCGCTCTCGCCGCACAGCCGGGGGACACACGCATGGCAGACGCTGCGGCCGCCGCACCAGCCGGCGGCCGCCGGGCCCTCCGCGACGAACCGCGAGACCGCCGGCGCCGTCCGGCCGCCCTACACCCCCACCGAACGCGCCGCCCGGGTCGCCCGCGTCCTCCCCTTCGGCGCCGGGCTGGCGCTCACGGGGCTGGGGCTGGCGTTCATCGGGCTGCGGCTGCGGCGGCGGTGAGAGGGCGTCAGGGGAGCGTCAGTGCGCGTCAGGGCCCATCAGGGCCGGTCGGCTGCCGGCTCAGCCGACCGTCAGGACGACCTTGCCGATGTGGCTGCTCTGCTCCACGATGCGGTGCGCCTCGGCGGCCTCCGCCATCGGCAGCGTGCGGTCCACGATCGGCCGCACCTGGCCGTTCTCGATCAGCGGCCAGACGTGCTCCCGTACGGCGGCGACGATCGCGGCCTTCTCCTCGACCGGCCGGCCGCGCAGCGACGTCCCGGCGACCGCGGCCCGCTTGGTCAGCAGCGCTCCCAGGTCCAGCTCGGCCTTCCGGCCGCCCTGCAGGCCGATGACGGTCATCCGCCCGTTGGTGGCCAGCGCCCTGACGTTGTCGGCCAGGTACTTCGCGCCGATGATGTCCAGGATCACGTCCGCGCCCCGGCCGTCGGTGGCCTTGCGGATCTCCTCGACGAAGTCCTGCTCGCGGTAGTTGATGAGCACGTCGGCGCCCAGCTCGGCGCAGCGCTCCAGCTTGTCGCCGCTGCCGGCGGTCACCGCGACCCGCGCCCCGACCGCCTTGGCCAGCTGGATCGCCATGGTGCCGATGCCGCTGGACCCGCCGTGCACCAGCAGGGTCTCGCCGGGCCGCAGGTGGGCCACCATGAAGATGTTCGACCAGACGGTGCAGGCCACCTCGGGCAGCGCGGCGGCGGCCGTGAGGTCGAGGCCCTTCGGCAGCGGCAGCAGCTGACCGGCCGGCACGGCCACCTGCTCGGCGTAACCGCCGCCCGCCAGCAGCGCACAGACCTCGTCGCCGACCGCCCAGCCGCTCACGCCCGGGCCGACCTCGGTGATCATGCCGGCGCACTCCAGGCCGGGGTAGGGGGAGGCGCCGGGCGGCGGGTCGTAGAAGCCCTGACGCTGCACCACATCGGCGCGGTTGACGGCACTGGCCGCGACCCGCACCAGCACCTCGCCTTCGGACAGTTGCGGCGCGGGCACCTCGGCCCACACCAGGGCCTCGGGTCCGCCGGGTTCGGTAATGGTGATCGCACGCATGGCCGCGAGGCTACTCGCCTCGGTACCGGACGTACGAGAACCACCCGCTCCGTCCCCGGAGGGGCTGATGCCGCCCCGAAGATCCTGCCCGCCCTCGGTACTAGTCCCCGAGGTCCTGTTCGTCCGCGCGGCGGATCACCCGGTCCTTCTCGTCCGCCCGGCGCATCGGCTGGACGCCGGAGCCCGGCAGTCCCTGCGCGGCCGGGCGGCCCAGCTCCGCCGCCTCCTCCTTCGGCACCGCGCGGACGATGGTGATCAGCCGGTCGGCGTGCTGCAGCGGGCTCGCCGCCGGGTCGTCGTACGCCAGCAGCCGATGGCCGCGCAGTACGGAAACGACCAGGTCACCGGTGTCCCGTACCGACTTGCCGACCTCCGCCTTCACCACCGGGCGCTCGATCAGGTCCAGCCCGCTGCCCTGCTGGATCAGGTCCTCCATGACCGTGCTCGCGCTCGGGCTGTTCACCGACAGGCCCAGCAGCCGGCCCGCCGCGCTCGCGGAGGTGATCACGGAGTCGGCGCCGGACTGCCGCAGCAGCGGCGCGTTCTCCTCCTCCCGCACGGCCGCCACGATCGTGGCCTTCTTGTTGAGCTGGCGGGCGGTGAGCGAGACCAGGACGGCGGTGTCGTCGCGCTGCGTAGCGATGATGATCTGGCGGGCGCGCTGCACCTCGGCGCGCAGCAGTACGTCGCTGCGCGTGGCGTCGCCCAGTACGCCCGCGAAGCCCTCGGCGACGGCCGTGTCGATCACCTTGGGGCTCGGGTCCACGATGACGATGCGGTCCCGGCTCGCGCCCGTGGCCCGCAGCGTCTGCACGGCCGACCGGCCCTTCGTACCGAAGCCGACGATGACGGTGTGGTCGCGCAAGGCGGTCCTCCAGCGGTTCAGCCGCCACTGTTCACGGGTCCGCTCGGTGAGGACCTCGAGGGTGGTGCCGACCAGGATGATCAGGAACAGGACGCGGAGTGGCGTGATGAGCAGGATGTTCAGCAGCCGTGCGCTGTCTCCGTACGGGACGATGTCGCCGTACCCGGTGGTGGAGAGCGTGACGGTCGCGTAGTAGACGCAGTCGAGGAAGTCGACCGAGCCATTGGCGTTGTCGTGGTACTCGTCGCGGTCCACCCAGACGATGAGGACCGTCAGCACCAGCACTATCAGCGCCATGACGAGCCGGCGCACCACCTGGCGCAGCGGTGCGGCGGGCGCCCGGCGGGGCAGCTGGACCCGGTGCGAGACGTCCTCGGGGAGCCGCTCGTGTGCCGCGGCGTCCTGCATGGGGAGCTTCACGCGCGGCCTCCAGTGGCACCGGTGTCCGGGGCCGTGGCGGCGGGGGACCAGGGGAGGTCGAGGAGCACGGCCGGCTCGCCCTCGGCGGCGCCGCCGGGCGGGATCACGGCCAGCGCGTCGGCGGCGGCGATGCCACGCAGCATGGCCGGGCCGTTGAAGTGCAGGGGGCGCGCCACGACGGCTCCCTTCTCGTCCGTGCGGCAGGCCACGGGGACCAGCCGGGTGTCGTGCGGATGACCGTGCACGCCGTCGGCGAGGCGTACCCGGCGGGGCGCGGAGCGCGTACGGCCCGAGAGCGTACCGAGCAGCGGTTCGGCGAGCGTCAGCAGCCCCGAGACGGCGGCGAGCGGATTGCCGGGCAGGCCGACCAGGTGCCGCGCGGGACGGTCGGCGGGGGTGTTGTCGTCGGTCGGGTCGAGCCGGGCGAGGAGCATCGGGTGGCCGGGGCGTACTTGTACGCCGTCCACCAGCAGTTCGGCTCCGAGGCGCCGCAACGCGGGGTGTACATGGTCGACCGGGCCCGCGGCCGTGCCGCCGGTCGTGATCACCACGTCCGCCGTCGACGAGGCGATGGCCTCGTACAACACTCCCTCGTCGTCCGCGAGATGGCGCGGACCGATGGTCTCCGCGCCCAGGGCGTGCAGCCAGGGCGCGAGCATCGGGCCGAGCGCGTCCCGGATGCGCCCCTCCTGCGGCAGCCCGCTGTGCAGCAACTCGTCGCCCAGGACGAGGATTTCCACCATCGGGCGGCGGTACGTCCACAGCTCGTCGTAGCCCGCGGCGGCGGCGAGGCCGAGCACGGCCGGGGTCACGAGCGCGCCGGGCGGCAGCAGTTGATCGCCGTTGCGGCACTCCTGGCCGCGCGGCCGGATGTCCTGACCGGGCGGCGCGCCGCCGGGTGCGGACAACAGCGCGCCGCCGTCGGCCTGTTCCGCGGTCTCGCCGTGCTCGGAACGGAGCACGGCCGAGGCACCGGGCGGTATCCGCGCCCCGGTGGCGATCCGGATCGCGTGCCCGTCGGGCAGCGGCCGGGCGGGGGCGTGACCGGCGAGGATGCCGGCCGAAGCGGCGGGCGCGACCGTACGGGGCGCGGTGACGCGCCAGGGGCCGGGGCCGGAGACGGCCCAGCCGTCCATCGCCGAGGTGTCGAACGAGGGCAGGTCCGTGAGCGCCGTGAGGGCACCGGCGAGCACCCGCCCCAGCGCCTCGGTCCCGAGCGGCACGGCACCGGCCTCCAGCGGCCCGGCCACGGCCCCGGCGGCGGCCACCCGCGCGACGTGCCAGGGCGAGTGGGCACCGGGGCGGGGGGTCGGGGAGGAGGGTGATCCCTTACGGGACGCGGAGGCGACCGGTTGGGGGGCGGCGGGCTCGGAGGCTGTGGGCTCGGAGGCTGTGGGCTCGGAGGCTGTGGGCTCGGGGGGCGGCTCCGGCGAGTACGACGGCGGGGGATCACCCGGGCCCGGGGCCGGGTCTTCGGCCGCGGCCGCCTCCGACCGGGCCGCGCGGTGGCCGTTGCCCCAGGGTGCGTGCCACGGGTCGATCCACGTGCGTTCGGACGAGCGCTCGCCGGTACGGGACGGGGTTCCCCGGGGGGCGGCGTCCTGAGAGGCGGCACCCTGCGGGTCGGCACCCGCTTGAGGCGGGGTGTCCGGTGTCCGGGGCGCGGCGTCCGTTGCTCGGGGCGCGGCGTCCGTTGCTCGGGGCGCGGCGTCCGTTGCTCGGGGCGCGGCGTCTGCTGCTCGGGGCGCGGCGTCCGTTGCTGGGGGTGCGGCGTCCGTGATCCGGTCGCCGCCGGCCTGGCCGTACCGCCCCGCGTTGGCGATGGCGAGCGCGTCGTCGAATTCGCCGGGGTCTCCGGTCAGACCGGGCATCATTCCTTCGCTTCCCCGGCTTCGCCGGACTCCGCGACGTCTGCCGCTTCCGCGGCCCAGCGGTTCGCCAGCGCCGCCGCGCGCCTGCTGACCTCCGCCACGTCGAGGCCCTGCTGGGCGGCCGCGTACCCGACGAGGAAGGTCGTCAGCGGCGCGGCCGGCCGGGCCACGCCGTGTGCCGCGTCCCGCGCCAGGTCGAGGAGGACGGCCGTGTCGACATCGAGTTCGATGCCCAGTTCGGCCTTGACTGCGGTGATCCATTCGTCCAACACGTGTCCATGCTCCCTGATCCGGGCGCGCGCCGCGCTGAGGGCCTCCCAGGTGTCGCAGTCGAACGAGGCCGCCGCCGTGTCGTCCCGGACCCGCCGCACCGTCAATTCGGCGAGCAGGGCCCGCAAGGGCAGCCCGTCGAGCCCGCCGCGCGCGGCCCGCAGCGTCTCCAGGGAACGACGCAGCGCCGCGGCCCGGTACGCCGCCACGAGCGGCTGATCCCGCCCGTCCCCGTCGATCAGCAGAGCCCCGTCGCCCCCCGCCGGCAGTGCCGCCGCCAGCAGCGCGTCCACCGTCGCAGTCGTGAGAAAGGGCAGGTCGGCGGAGAGGACGAGCACCGTGCCGGCCGTCGTGTGCCGCAGGCCCGCGTCCAGCGCCGCGACCGGCCCGGCACCGGGCGGGTCCTCGCGCGCCGTCACCACGGGGCGCGCGGTCGGCCGCTCCGGCCCGACGACCACGGTGCGCGCCGCACCGTGGCAGGCGGCGAGCACCCGGTCCAGGAGGGACCGGCCGCCGACCGCGAGCGCTGGCTTGTCCGCGCCGCCGAGCCGGCGCGCCGCGCCCCCGGCCAGCACGATGGTGTCGTAGTCGCTCGTCACCCTCCGAGTATCACCGCGCCGGGGCGATCAACACCCTTCCGTACCGTTACTTCGTGCACCGGCGGCCGGGGAGGCCGCCCGTGCCTCCGCGTACGCGGCGCCCGCCGCTCACAGCCCCCGCAGCAAGATCGCCGGCTGTTCCACGCAGTCCGCCACGAAGCGCAGGAAGCCGCCCGCCGTGCCGCCGTCGCACACCCGGTGGTCGAAGGTGAGCGAGAGCTGTACGACCTGCCGTACGGCCAACTCCCCTTCGTGCACCCAGGGCTTGGCGGCTATCCGGCCGACGCCGAGCATCGCGGCCTCGGGGTGGTTGATGATCGGCGTGGAGCCGTCGACGCCGAAGACGCCGTAGTTGTTGAGGGTGAACGTGCCGTGCGTCAGCTCGGCGGGCGAGAGCCGGCCCGCACGGGCGGTCTCGGTGAGCCGCACCATCTCGGCGGAGAGCCCCTCGACCGTACGGGCGTGCGCGTCCCGCACGACCGGCACGACCAGGCCGCGGTCGGTCTGCGCCGCGAACCCCAGGTGCACCTCCGGCAGCCGGACGATCTCGCGCGCCGCCGTGTCGACGGTGGAGTTCAGCTCCGGATACCGCGCGAGGGCCGCCGTACAGATCCGGGCCAGCAGCGCGAGCAGCGACACCTTCTCGCCACCCCCCGCGTTCATGGCGCGGCGGACGGCCAGCAGCTCCGTCGCGTCCGCGTCCACCCAGCAGGTCGCGTCCGGGATCTCCCGGCGGCTGCGGGCGAACTTCTCCGCCGCGGCGCCCCGCATCCCCTTCAGCGGCACCCGCTCGGCCCCCTCCGGGGCCACGGCGCCGGTCCCGGCGGCAGCGGCCACCGCTCCGGCCCCGGCCTGCTTTCCGCCGCGCAGCGCGTGCTCGACGTCGGACCGCAGGATCAGCCCCTCCGGACCGCTCCCCCGCACCGTGCGCAGGTCCACGCCGTGCTCCCGCGCCAGCCGCCGCACCAGCGGCGAGATCACCGGCACGGGCGACGGCCCGCCGACGCCCTCCGGTATCTCCCGGCCCGTCGCCGTCTCGGGGACCACCGCCGTCTCCGGGGCCGTCGCCGCCTCGGGAACCGGCGTCCCCGTCGTCCCCGTCGGACCGCCCGCCCCGGTCGTACGGGCCGCGCCCGTCGGCCGTACGCGTCGCCGGCGCCCCGCCGGTGCGCTCGTGCCGTATCCGACCAGTACGTTCCCCGAGCCCTCGGCCTCTCCGGCGGGCTCGCCGTCCGTGGCGCGCTCGGTGCCGGCGTCCTGCGACGCCCCCACCGCCACCGTCACCAACGGGGCGCCGACCGGCAGTTCGTCGCCCTCTGTGCCCATCCGGGCGGTGACGACGCCGCCGTACGGGCACGGCACCTCGACCATCGCCTTGGCCGTCTCGACCTCCACGACCGGCTGGTCGACGGCGACGACCTCGCCCACCTCGACCAGCCAGCGCACGATGGTCGCCTCGGTCAGCCCCTCGCCCAGGTCGGGCAACGGGAACTCGCGTACCTCGGCCATCAGCTGCCACTCCCCTCGGTGCCGCCGCCCTCAGTACGGCCCTCGGTCCAGTCGGACTCCCACTGCAGGCGCGCCACGGCGTCCAGTACCCGGTCGACGCCCGGCAGGTGGTGCCGCTCCAGCATCGGCGGCGGATACGGGATGTCGAAGCCGGCCACCCGCAGCACGGGCGCCTCCAGGTGGTGGAAGCAGCGCTCGGTGATCCGGGCGGCGATCTCCCCTCCGGGACCGCCGAAACCGGTGGACTCGTGGACGACGACCGCGCGCCCCGTGCGCCGCACCGAAGCGCACACCGTCTCGTCGTCGAACGGCACCAGGGAGCGCAGGTCCAGCACCTCCAGGTCCCAGCCCTCCTCGCGGGCCGCCTCGGCCGCCTCCAGGCACACCGGCAGCGACGGCCCGTACGTGAGCAGCGTGGCGCTGCTCCCGGGGCGGCGGATCTCCGCGCGGCCGATGGGCGCGACGGGCGCCGGGTCGTCGGGGGACCAGTCGGCCTTGGACCAGTACAGCCGCTTGGGCTCCAGGAAGACCACCGGGTCGTCGGAGGCGATCGCCGCCCGCAGCATCCCGTACGCGTCGGCGACGGTCGCCGGGGCGAGCACCTGGAGGCCGGGCGTGGCCATGTAGTACGCCTCGGAGGAGTCGCTGTGGTGCTCGACGCCGCCGATCCCGCCGCCGTACGGGATGCGGATCGTCAGCGGCATCGGGAGCGCGCCCCGCGTCCTGTTCCGCATCCGCGCCACATGGCTGACGAGTTGCTCGAACGCGGGGTAGGCGAATGCGTCGAACTGCATCTCCACCACGGGCCGCAGGCCGTACATCGCCATGCCGACCGCCGTGCCGAGGATGCCGGCCTCGGCGAGCGGGGTGTCCGTGCAGCGGTCCTCGCCGAACTCCTTGGCGAGGCCGTCGGTGATCCGGAAGACGCCACCGAGCTGCCCGACGTCCTCGCCCATCACATGGACGGTGGGGTCCTCGGCCATGGCGTCGCGCAGCGCTCTGGTGAGGGCCTGCGCCATCGTGGCCGGCTTGCGCCCGGTCGCGGTCGTGCTTCCGGCGGCGACTGCGGTGCTCATCGGTGCTCCCCTTCCGCTGCGATCTCGGCCCGCAACAGGTCCGCCTGCTCGCGCAGTTGGCCGGTCGGCGCGGCGTAGACGTGGTCGAAGAGATCCATCGGGTCCAGCACCGGGTCCGCGTTCATCCGCGCGCGCAGCGCGCCGGCCATCTCCTCCGCCGCGTCCTTCGTGGCGCTCACGTACGCGGGCGTCAGCAGGTCCCGCTCCGCCAGCTCGCGCTCCAGCAGGGCTATCGGGTCGTGGCCGCGCCAGGTCTCGACCTCGGCGTCGCTGCGGTAGCGGGTGGCGTCGTCGGCGTTGGTGTGCGCCTCCATGCGGTACGTCACGGCCTCGACCAGCGTGGGGCCGCCGCCGCGGCGCGCTCGCGCCACCGCCTCGCCGAGCACTTCGTGGAGCGCGGGCGCGTCGTTCCCGTCGACCAGCCGCCCGGGCATGCCGTACCCCACCGCCTTGTGGGCGAGCGAAGGGGCGGCCGTCTGCTTGGCGAGCGGCACGGAGATCGCGAAGCCGTTGTTCTGGACCAGGAAGACGACGGGCGCCTGCCATACGGCCGCGAAGTTCAGCGCCTCGTGGAAGTCGCCCTCGCTCGTGCCGCCGTCGCCGACCATGGCGAGCGCGACGACGTCGTCGCCCTTGAGGCGGGCGGCGTGCGCGAGGCCCACCGCGTGCGGCAGCTGGGTGGCGAGCGGGGTGCACAGCGGCGCCACGCGGTGCTCCCGCGGGTCGTACCCCGTGTGCCAGTCGCCGCGCAGCAGGGTGAGCGCCTGTACGGGGTCCAGGCCGCGGGCGACGGCGGCGAGGGTGTCGCGGTAACTGGGGAAGAGCCAGTCGCGCTCCTCCAGGACGAGCGCGGCGGCCACCTCGCACGCCTCCTGGCCGGTGGAGGAGGGGTAGACGGCGAGCCGGCCCTGACGGGTGAGGGCGGTGGCCTGGGTGTTGTACCGGCGGCCGCTGACCAGCTGCTCGTACAGCCGCTTCAGCAGGCCGTCGTCCAGCTCGCGCGCCGCGTCCGTACCGAGCAGGCGGTACGGCTCCTCGTCGGGCAGGAGGGGCCCGGGGTCGACGCGGGGCCGCCAAGCGGGCGGCGGGGCCGGGCGGTCGCCGGTCGCGGTGCTGCCGTGCCTGCTGCTGCCGGGCTGCTCTAGGACCGTCATGAGGGGCACCTCCTCGGTGGGAAGGGGTGGCGCTGTGCGCCGCGTACGGGGTGGTTACGGGCGGCTGAAGGGAAAACTGCGGGTGCGAGGGACCGGCCGGTGGGTCGGACCCCTCCCTACCGATTGTTCGGTTGCCGACACATTTTGGCTACAGGCGGGCCGAGCCTGTGGACAATCGGTTCTCCACAGCCTGGAATGGAGTCAGGACGTCCAAGAAGGGGAGACGGGACGGCATGCCGGACGAACAGATGGTCAATCCCGCCGGACGACACCCCGTCCGCCCACTGGACGCCGTCGACCGCGACATCCTGCGCATGCTGCAGACCGACGGCCGGGCGTCGATACGGTCCGTGGCCGACCGCGTGCACATCTCGCGGGCCAACGCGTACGCCCGGATAAACCGCCTGCTGGACGACGGCGTCATCCGCGGTTTCAGCGCCCGGGTGGACCAGGAGCGGGCGGGTCAGGGCGCGTCGGCGTACATCACGCTGAAGATCGTGCAGAACTCCTGGCGCACGGTGCGCGAAGCGCTCCAGGCGCTCCCGGGCGCCGCACACATCGCCCTGGTCAGCGGGGATTTCGACGTCCTACTGCTGGTCCACACGAAGGACAACAGGGCGCTGCGGGAGCTCGTCCTCACCCGCATCCAGTCGATACCGGAAGTACTGAGCACCCGGACCCTGCTGGTCTTCGAGGAGACCGACCTCGAACCGGAGGGGTGAGCCTTACGGCCCGTGTCGTGCGGGCCCCGGGTTCGGCGCCCCGGCTTCAGGCTTCGTTGCGCAGGCCCGCGAACGCCGTGAGGACCACCGCGTCGGCCACTTCCTCGGTACTCGCCGAGCCGCCGCGGCCCGGCCGGTACCACTCCACGATCGAGTTGATCATGCCGAAGAGCAGCCTCGTCGCCAGCCGGATGTCGGCGTCCGGGCGCAGGTCGCCCTCGGCGGCCGCCGCCTTCAGCAGCTCGGCGACCTCGTTGTCGAAGTCGCGGCGGCGCTCCATGGCCCACCGCTCGGTGTCGGTGTTGCCCCGCACCCGCAGCAGCAGCGTCACGTACGGCAGCTCCGCGATCAGCACCTCGACCTCGCGCCGGGCCACGTACTCCAGCCGCTCGATCGCCCGCCCCTGGGTCGCGCCCGGCTCCTGGAGGACGCCGAAGAGGCCGTCCAGCGCCCTGCTTATCGCCCGCCGCAGCAGCTCTTCCTTGCTGCGCACGTGATGGTAAATGGAGGACTTGGAGATGCCGGCCGCCTTGGAGAGGTGCTCCATGGACGTGCCGTCGTAACCGCGCTCGTTGAACACCTCGACGGCGACCGCGAGCAGCGAATCGGGCGTATAGGTGTCGCGCTTGGCCATGGTCATGATTACAGCAGCTTTCCGGACGGGGCCGCACAGCGGACCAGGGAGCGGGACGGGACCGGCGCCGGCGGACGCGGAGCGGGCTCCCGCCCCACGCGTCCCGCCGTGACGACCGGCGCTCCGACGGAGTTTTCCACAGGCTTTCCGGGGCCCCCTTGCCCCGACCGATCGTTCGGTTACTCTAGCTCCGATGCCCGTCCGCTCCCAGCCCTGATCGACGAGGAGTTGGTCCCCGATGGCCGCCGACCCGACCACCACGCAGTTGATCGAGAAGCACCTCTCCACGCTCGACCAGGCGCTGGAGACCATCCGCAGCCGTGCGTACTGGTCCCCGCACGCGGAGCACCCCAAGGCGTACGGCGAGGACGCCGCGCCCGAGGGCAAGGCCGCCTTCGAGGCCCTCCGCGGCACCCGCTTCGAGCTGGACCAGCCCGGCACCGACGGCTGGACCGGCGAGGAGATCTCGCCGTACGGCATCGAGCTGGGCATCACCTATCCGCACCCGGACCCCGATGTCTTGCTGCCGGTCATGCGCGCGGCGATCCCCGCCTGGCGGGACGCGGGGCCCGAGGCCCGCGCCGCGGTCTGCCTGGAGATCCTCTCCCGGATCAACGCCCGCACCCACGAGTTCGCGCACGCGGTGATGCACACCAGCGGGCAGGCGTTCATGATGGCGTTCCAGGCCGGCGGGCCGCACGCCCAGGACCGCGGCCTGGAGGCGGTGGCGTACGCCTACGCGGAGCAGACCCGCACGCCCGGCGAGGCCCCCTGGTCCAAGCCGCAGGGCAAGCGCGACCCGCTGGAGCTCAGCAAGACCTTCCAGGCCGTCCCGCGCGGCGTCGCCCTGATGATCGGCTGCAACACCTTCCCCACGTGGAACGGCTATCCGGGCCTCTTCGCCTCCCTGGCCACCGGCAATCCCGTGCTGGTCAAGCCGCACCCGCGGGCCGTCCTGCCGCTCGCCCTCACCGTCCGCGTCGCGCGCGAGGTGCTCACCGAGGCCGGCTTCGACCCGAATCTGGTCGCGCTCGCCGTGGACCGCCCCGACGAGGGCCTCGCCAAGATCCTCGCGCTCCGCCCCGAGGTGCGCATCATCGACTACACGGGCTCCACCGCGTTCGGCGACTGGCTGGAGGAGAACGCCCGCCAGGCGCAGGTGTACACCGAAAAGGCCGGCGTCAACACCGTCGTCATCGACTCGACGGACGACTACAAGGGCATGCTGGGCAACCTGGCGTTCTCGCTGTCCCTCTACAGCGGCCAGATGTGCACCACCCCGCAGAACCTCCTCATCCCCCGGGACGGCATCAGCACGGACGCCGGCCCGAAGACGTACGACGAGGTGGTCGCCGACCTCGCGGGCGCCGTCCAGGGCCTGCTCGGCGACGACGCCCGGGCCAACGCCCTGCTGGGCGCGATCGTGAACCCGCAGGTGGCCGGGCGTATAACGGCGGCTCCCGAGCTCGGCGAGGTCGCGCTGGCCTCCCGCGAGGTGACCCACCCCGACTTCCCCGGCGCCACGGTCCGTACGCCCGTGATGGTCAAGGCCGACGGCGAGCGGAAGCGGTGGGAGGGGGCGGACGCGGAGCCGCCCTTCCTGTCGGAGCGCTTCGGGCCGGTCTCCTTCGCCGTCGCCGTGGACTCCGCACCGGAGGCGGTGGAGCTGCTGCGCCGCACGCTGCGCGACAAGGGCGCGATGACCGTCGGCGCGTACACCACCTCGCCGGAGGTGGAGCGCCTGGTCGAGGACGCCTGCCTGGAGGAGTGCGCCCAGCTCTCGCTGAACCTCACGGGCGGGGTGTACGTCAACCAGACCGCGGCGTTCTCCGACTTCCACGGCTCCGGCGGCAATCCCGCGGCGAACGCGGCGCTGTGCGACGCGGCGTTCGTGGCCAACCGGTTCCGGACGGTGGAGGTGCGTCGCCAGGCGTGATCAGGCCCTGGGCCACACCCGAGGCTGGTCGGTAAGGCCCGTTCTAGGCGGGCGGCTCGATGTGGGCGTGGCGGCCGATCCAGGCGTGCATGGCGATGGCGGCGGCCGCCCCCGCGTTGATCGAGCGGGTCGAGCCGAACTGCGCGATCGAGCAGACCATCGAGGCGTGCGCCCGGGCCTCCTCGGTCAGCCCCGGCCCCTCCTGGCCGAAGAGCAGCACGCACCGCCGCGGCAGTTCCGTGGTCTCCAGCGGGACGGCGCCGGGGAGGTTGTCGATCCCGATGATCGGCAGCTCCTCGGCGGCCGCCCAGGCGGTGAGGTCCTCGGTGCCGGGGTGATGGCGCACGTGCTGGTAGCGGTCGGTCACCATCGCGCCGCGCCGGTTCCAGCGCCGCCGGCCGACGATGTGGATCTCCTTGGCCAGGAAGGCGTTGGCCGTGCGGACGACCGAGCCGATGTTGAAGTCGTGGCCCCAGTTCTCCACGGCCACGTGGAAGTCGTGGCGGCGGGTGTCCAGGTCGGCGACGATCGCCTCGCGCGTCCAGTAGCGGTAGTGGTCGACGACGTTGCGCCGGTCACCGTGCGCGAGCAGCTCGGGGTCGTACCGCTCGTCCTGCGGCCAGGGCTCCGGGTGCGGCCCCACGCCGACCACGGTCGCGAAGCCCTCGTCGTACTGGACGGGCTCGGCCGGCCGTGCGGACTCGTCGGGGAGGATCGTCGCCGGGCCGGTGGTGCGGCGGCCGGTGGTGTCCGTACCGCTGCCGGGGGCGGTTTTCTCGCTGCTCACCCCACGAGCGTATGGCCACCGCCGGACTCCCGCGTACGAGCCCCCGGCCCACCTGCCGGTTTCCCCTCGTCCCCCGGCCCGTCGGCCGACTTCTCCGCGTCCCCCGGCCTGCCGGCCGACTTCTCCGCGTCCGCCGCCGCTCCGGCAGCTCCGCCGGACGCGGGCCGCGCCGCGCCGCCCGGGAGCAGCCGGTCGCGTACCGCCGCCACCCGGCCACCGAGCCACCGCAGGAAGTTCGTCGGCAGGAAGACCGCGTCCGCCGTCACCATCGCGAGCGAGAAGAACGGCAGCCCGAGCAGCACGGCGATGGACAGGTGCTCCATGATCATCGCCACCAGCAGGACGTTCTTCACGCGCCGGTTGAAGACCGTGAAGGGGAAGGCGACCTGCACGATCACCGTGCCGTAGGTGGCCAGCATGATCAGCAGCCCGCTGCCCGCGAGCAGCCCCGACAGCTCGGGCCACGGCGAGAAGTAGTCCAGGTGCATCGGGTAGAAGACGGCGGTGCCGTCCTGCCAGCGGTTGCCCTGGATCTTGTACCAGCCGGCCGTGGCATAGATCAGGCAGACCTCGACCATGATGACCAGCAGCGCGCCGTTGTGCGCGAGGTCGGCGAGGGTGTTGAGGACCGTACGCGGCTCTCCCGGCGCGTAGCGCCGCGCCCACCACCACGCGCCGTGCGCCAGCCACAGCGCCCACAGCGCCAGGCCCCAGCCCACGTGCGGGAACGGCCCGTTGGCCGTCCACTCCAGCCCGTACAGCCCGAGCAGCTGGGCGAGGGCGAGGACCAATCCGAGGACGGACCACAGGAGTACGCCGGTCACGTCCCGGCCCGGCGCCCCGTCGGCGCCGGCCGCCGCCGCCCTCCGCGCGCGCCGGGCGTCCAGCGACCAGACCTGCCCGCAGCGGGTCAGGACCAGGTACATCGACATCAGGTGGATGACGTTGTCGCCACCGTCCCCGAGGAAGACGCTGCGGTTCTGCAGCGACAGCACGCCGATCATGAACAGCACGGACATGGTGCGGGTGCGCCAGCCGAGCATCAGCAGCGCGCTGGAGACGATGGCCAGCGCGTACACGAGCTCGAACCAGCCGCGGCCGTCGGACCAGACCAGGACGGAGAACGCGCCGTTGCTCCCGAGAAGCCGACGGGCCATGTCCAGGCTCCAGACGCCGTCCGGACCGTACAGCTCGTGGCGGTTCGGCCACTCGCGCAGCAGGAAGAACAGCCAGGTCGCGGCGAAGCCGATGCGGATCACGGCGGTCTGGTACGGAGCCATCGGACCGGCCGTGACGCGGGCGAAGCCGCGGCCGATCACGCGCTCTATCCAGGTGTCCCGCACGACGTAGTCCTGCGCTTCGGCGTCCTGTACGCCGGAGCCGCCGGTGTCCGTCGCGTGCGTCGGCTCCGTCGAACTCCGGTGCTCCGTGGGGTGCGTGGTCACTTGTTGCTCGCCCCCTCGGGCACGTCGTCGACGGTGACCGGCCACCAGGGCAGCACCCGGTACACGGGCTTGTCGCTGATCTTCTCGCCGCTCCACGGCGGCGTCCCGACAGGAGTCGTCACCGAGCGGAACTCCATCCGGTCGACCGTGCCGCCGTGCGCCGTCCACACCGCGCCGAGGCGGCCCATCGCGATCCGCCGCAGATAGCGTTCGGTCAGCTCACCGCGGGTGCCGTTCGGGCGGTTCTGCGCGTCGTGCGAGCCGACGAACGACTCCCAGCCGCGGCGCAGTTCGTTCTGCTGCGTGTGGCTGGGGAAGAGGTTGTGGTGGATGGCCCGGCCGTCGAGCGCGGTCAGGTCGGTCCACCCGGTCGTACGGGCACTGCCGCCGTCCCCGGGGCGTATCTCCGCCCGTACTTGTACGGAGATGTTCTGCTGCAGCGGATTGGGCGCGAACAGCTTCCAGTTCTGCTCGTACTCCGGATAGACGTAGTCGCTGACCGCGGCGCCGTGCGCCTTGGTGACCGTGTTGGACGGGGCGACATGCAGGAACATCATCGCGAGGTGGACCAGGGCGGCGACCGCGATGCCGCCCGCCGCGGTCGCCACCACGATCCGCGAGGGCAGGGAGAGCGCGGTGCCGGGTGGCGCCTGTGGTGGTCGCGTTTCCTCCGCGTATGACTGCATTCCTGCCCCGTTCCCCGGTCCTGTGCGGCTCCATCCCGCCACGGAACCGTACCCAGGCCACGTGCGCGGCGACAGCGATCCTCCAGTTGTGCACAGCCTCGCCACCTTCCCGACCGCCGCCCGCACCCGCTGGACCGCCCTCGCCGCACCTCGGCCGTCCGCCGCCATTCCCAATTCCTGCAACCTGTTCTACCTTGCAGGCCCCCAACGGTGCGTGCGGAAGGACAGCCAGTGGACTTCACCTTCACAGAGGAACAGCAGGCGGCCGCCGAGGCGGCCGGGGCCGTCTTCTCCCGGGTCGCCCCCGACGCCGTCCCGTCACCCGCCCTCACCAGCGGAGCCGTCGCCGACGACATCGACCGCGGCCTGTGGCGCACGCTGGCCGACGCCGACCTGCTCAGCCTGGTGATCGAGCCCGCGTACGGCGGCGCTGGACTCGACCCCGTCGCGCTCTGTCTCGTCCTGCGCGAAGCCGCCAAGGTCCTCGCCCGCGTACCGCTGCTG
Source organism: Streptomyces sp. NPDC026301 (assembly GCF_055567935.1). NCBI lineage: Bacteria > Bacillati > Actinomycetota > Actinomycetes > Kitasatosporales > Streptomycetaceae > Streptomyces > Streptomyces sp. NPDC026301. The sequence goes on from NZ_JBVHPN010000032.1 coordinate 33,161, forward strand.
GAGGCCGGCGCCGCCGCACTCACCCTGCAGACCTACGCCGACCCCGGCCTGCGCGCGGAGACGCTGCCCCGCATCGGCCGCGGCGAGCTGATCGTCACCGTCGCCACCGCCGGACGCACCGGGCACGAACCGGCCGAACTGGCCGTCGAGGCACACGAGGAGGACGCGCACTGGACCCTGGACGGCACCCACAGCGCCGTGCCCTGGGCGTACAGCGCGGACCGCCTCCTCCTCCCCGCGCACACCCGCGACGGCAGCGCCGTCCTCGCCCTCGTCCCCCGCGGCCACCCCGGCGTCACCCTCGCCGAGCAGCTCTCCACCAACGGAGAGCGGTACGCCGAGGTCCGTCTGGACGCCGTACGGCTCACCGCCCGCGAGATGATCACCGACCCCGCCGCCTGGGAACGGCTGCGGCAGCTCCTCACCGTCGGCACCTGCGCCCAGGCCCTCGGGCTCGGCGAGCGCGTGCTCGCCATGACCGCCGAATACACCGGCACCCGCGAACAGTTCGGGCACCCGGTCGCCACGTTCCAGGCCGTCGCCGTGCAGGCCGCCGACCGGTACATCGACCTGCGGGCCATGGAAGCCACCCTGTGGCAGGCCGCCTGGCGCATCGGCACCGGCGCACCCGGCGCCCTGCCCCCGGCCGGGGACGTCGCCGTGGCCAAGATCTGGGCCGCGGAGGGCGTACGACGCGTCGTACAGACCGCGCAGCACCTCCACGGCGGCTTCGGCGCCGACACCGACTACCCGCTGCACCGCTACCACGCCTGGGCCAAGCAACTGGAACTCGCGCTCGGCCCGGCCCCGGCCCACGAGGAGGCGCTGGGGGAGCTGTTGGCGGCTCATCCGCTGGGGTGAGCGGGCGCTGCCACAACGCGGCGGCGCCCCGCTTCACGTTTCACGTGAAACAGAGCGCCGCCGTGCGAAAGACCTTCGGCCGAGGGTCAGATGACCGCGCCCGGCGCGCCCTGATCGGTGACCACGGGACGCCCGGTGGCCTCCCACGCCTGCATGCCGCCCTCGACATTCACCGCGTCGAGGCCCTGCTGGACCAGGTACTGGGTGACCTGCGCAGAGCGGCCGCCGACCCGGCACAGCACGTACACCTTGCCGCTCTCGGGCGCCTTCTCCGTCAGCTCGCCGTAGCGCGCGACGAAATCACTCATCGGGATGTGCAGGGCGCCCTCGGCGTGCCCGGCCTCCCACTCGTCGTCCTCACGCACGTCCAGCAGGAAATCCGCCGGCGTGAGCGCATCGACACCGACCGTGGGCACAGAACCAAAATGCATGGCCCCGACGCTACCCGACCGGACTCCCCGCACGCCGCCCGCGCCGCAGCTTCGCCAGCAGCCCGCTACCCCACCAGCTGGGCCAGCCGCTCCTCGCGCTCCGCCACGTCGGCCAGCAGCTTCTCGGCGATCTGCGCCAGCAGCGCGTCCGGGTCCTCCGGCGCCATCTTGAGCATTTGGCCGATCGCGCTCTCCTCCAGCTCCGCGGCGACCGCCGTCAGCATCTCCTTGCGCGTGGCCAGCCACTCCAGCCGCGCGTAGAGCTCCTCGCTCTCGCTCAGCTGCCGCTCCTGCGGCACCGGACCGGCCTCCCACTCCGCCGCCAGCTCCCGCAGCGCCGCCTCGTCACCGACCGCGTAGGCGGCGTTGACCCGCGAGATGAACGCGTCCCGGCGCTCCCGCTCCGCCTCGTCCCGCGCCAGATCCGGATGCGCCTTGCGCACCAGGTCCCGGAACACCTTGCGGGCCTCCTCGCTCGGCCGCACCTTCTGCGGCGGGCGCACCGGCTGGTCCGTGAGCATGGCCTGCGCCTCGGGCCACAGCCCCTCGGAGCCCATCCAGCCGTGGAACAGCTCCTCCACACCCGGCATCGGCAGCACGGCCGCGCGGAGCTCCTGCGCCCTGCGCGCGTCCTCCGGATCGCCCGACCGTGCCGCGACGGCCTCCGCGATCTGCGCGTCCAGCTCGTCCAGCCGCGAGTACATCGGCCCGAGCCGCTGGTGGTGCAGGCGCGAGAAGTTCTCCACCTCCACCCGGAAGGTCTCCACCGCGATCTCGAACTCGATCAGTGCCTGCTCGGCCGCCCGCACGGCCTGCGCCAGCCGGGCGGTGCCGCCCGCTGCCCGCCCTTCGGAGCCGCCGGCGGCCGGTTCCTCCGGGCCCGCGCCTCCTGCGGCTTCCTGGCCGTCCTGCCCGTTCTGCGCTTGCGAGTTCGTCACGCGGCCACCCTACGGCCCGGCTCACACTCCCGACTCTGCGGCCAGCCGCCCGTTGCGCACCGCCGCGACCAGCTCCTCGTGATCGGCCTCCGTACGGTCCGCGTACGCCACCGCGAACGAAGCGAGCGCCTCGTCCAGCTCCTCGTTCTTGCCGCAGTACCCGGCGACCAGCCGCGGGTCGGCACTGTGCGCATGGGCCCTGGCCAGCAGCGCACCGGTCATCCGCGCGTAGTCGTCCAGCTGGTCCGCCGGCAGCGCCGCCGGGTCCACGCTGCCCTTGCGGTTACGGAACTGCCGCACCTGGACGGGCAGCCCCTCGCGGCGCCCGTCCGCCGCGGCCTCCGCGCCGCACACCGTCGTCCACCCCAGCAGCATGTCGCTCACGACCTGCATCCGCTTCTGGCCCAGCACCACCCGGCGCGCCTCGTGCTCCACGGGCAGCACCTCGAACCCGGCCTTCTGCACGTACGGCGCGAGCGCGGAGGCGCGTGCCTCCTTCACCTGCAGCACCAGCGGCTCGCCCCGGTGATCCAGCAGCAGGACGACGTACGAGCGCAGGCCCACGCTGCCCGTCCCGACGACGCGGAAGGCCACGTCGTGCACCGCGTACCGGGACAGCAGCGGCAGACGGTCGTCGGGCAGCGTCCGCAGGTACCCGGCGAGCGCCGACACCACCGCGGCGGCCTCCGCGTCCGGCACCCGCCGCAGTACGGGCGGCGCGTCGACGAACCGCCGCCGGGCCCCGGCACGCCCGCCGCTCGGCGCTGTGCCGCCGGCACCGTCGTCCGGTACCGCCTCGGTCGACTTCGCGGCGAAGCGCGCGCTGGTGTTCTTGCGCGCCTTGGCCATCACGCGCTCCAGCGTGCCCACCAGGTCCCGCGCGTCGGCGTGCGAGACCAGGTCCTCGTCCACGATGGCGTTCCACGCGTCCACCGCGGGCATCCCGGCGAGCAGCCGCATCGTGCGGCGGTACGCGCCCGCCGCGTCCCGCGCCGCGTCCCGGCAGGTGTCCTCGCCGGCGCCCGCCTCGCGGCCCGCCAGGACGAGCGAGGCCGCGAGCCGTTTGAGGTCCCACTCCCACGGCCCCCGCAGCGTCTCGTCGAAGTCGTTCAGGTCGATGACGAGCCGGCCGCGGGCGTCGGCGTACAGGCCGAAGTTCGCGGCGTGCGCGTCACCGCAGATCTGGGCCGCGATGCCGGTGACGGGCGTGGTCATCAGGTCGTACGCCATCAGTCCGGCCGAGCCGCGCAGGAAGGCGAACGGCGAGGCCGCCATCCGGCCGACCCGTATCGGGACGAGCTCCGCCAGCCGGCCGGCGTTGGACTCCTCCACCGCCTCCACGGCGCCGGGGCGGCCTGCCCCGAGGGCCAGCTCGCTGTGCGCGGACCGCGGAACCGTCTCGCGCAGCGCCTTGCCGGCGGCCTTCGGCCCCGGCCCGTCGTCGCCACGCCGCGCAAAACCGCTGACATACGGAAGCCGCACTGTGTCCATCAGAGGGTTCCCTTCGGTCGGGCCGGTGCCTCTGGAGGGACCGAGGCGGGTGACCACCATCCCACTCACCCCCGCCCTCCCTGCGGAAAGCGCCACACTTAGGTTGTACTATGCAACGACCAGGAGAAAGGCAAAGACCGTGACTCAGCGAGACAACTCCGTCGGAATCATCCAGCAGGAGCTGACGGCGTTCGCGCGTCGCGCCCGCGCCACCGCGGCCCGGATGCACCCCGAGCTCTCGCTCGTCTCGTACACCCTGCTCGCCCATCTGGAGGACCAGAAGGGCTGCCGCGCCACCGATCTCGCCGCACACTACCTGCTGGACAAATCCACGGTCAGCCGGCAGATCTCCGCGCTGGAGAGGCTGGGATTCGTCGAGCGCCGCGTCGATCCGGACGACCACCGCGTACAGGTACTGCACCCCACCGAGCTCGGCGCGCAGGTGCTCGCCAGCGCCGGCGCGCAGCGCCGCCAGGCGTTCACCGAGCGGCTCGCCGACTGGGACGACGCGGACCTGGAGCGCTTCGCCTCGTACCTGCTGCGCTACAACGAAGCACAGCAGCAGCTCGGCTGACCCCAGCGGCTCACAAGGAAGCGGCTCAGCCTCAGTCCCGGAACCGCTCCGGGCACTGCCCCCCGTCCGCCAGATACGTCTCCGCCCAGCGCGCGAGCTCCTTGAGCGCCGGCTCCAGCGCGAGTCCGGCCCGGGAGAGCCGGTACGCCACGCGCAGCGGCGGGCCCGCGTCGACCTCGCGGACCACCAGGCCCGCCGAGCCCAGCTCCATGAGCCGGTCGGAGAGCATCCGCTCGCTGATGCCCGGGATCGCCCGCCGCAGGTCGGCGAAGTGCACCGGACCCGACAGCAGCGTCGCCACGATCAGCCCGGTCCAGCGCTTCCCGAGCAGGCCGAAAACGCGCGTCATGCCGCTGTCGACCTGCCTGCATGCCTCTCCGCCGTGATCCGCCATGGCACCAGAGTACTGCTTTCCCGTAGGGAGCTGCAAAAAAGTAAGCGACTGTGGTATCCATAGGTACATACGGTTTTCCACCTGCCGAGGCAGGGACGCCGGCCACCGGCCCCGCCCCTACCTGCGCACCCTTAACAGGACCAGGAGCTCACCATGGCCACGCTGCTGCTCATCGATTCGTCCGTCTCGCCCGAGGGCGTCTCCGCCTCCCGTGCCGTGACCGCCGCCTTCCGCACGACCTGGGAGGAGCAGCACCCCGGCGGCACGGTCATCCACCGCGACCTCGCGGCCGAGCCGCTGCCGCACCTCGACGGCGTCGCCGCCTCGGCCGGCTTCAGCGACCCCGCCACGCACACCCCGGAGCAGCAGGCCGCCTACGCGCTGCGCACGAAGCTCGCCGAGGAGATCGAGCAGGCGGACGCGATCGTGATCGCCGCGCCGATGTACAACTTCACGATCCCCTCGACCCTGAAGGCGTGGCTGGACCAGGCGATCATCATGGGCCGCACGGCCGGCGCGGAGCCGTCCGCCAAGGGCACCCCCGCGGTCGTCGTCGCCAGCCGCGGCGGCAGCTACGCGCCGGGCACCCCGCGCGAGGACTTCGAGTACGTGCAGAACTACCTGGAGTCCGTGCTCAACGGGGCGTTCGGCTTCGAGGTGGACTTCATCGTGCCCGAGCTGACGATGGCGCCGTCCAACCCGGCGATGGCCGAGCTGATCCCGCTCTTCGAGGCGTCCCGCGAGAAGGCCCAGCAGGAGGCGGCCACCAAGGCGAAGGAGCTGGCGGAGCGCGTGACCGCCTGAGCAGGACCGCACCTTACGGCGGCGGGTGTGAGGTACGCCTCACACCCGCC
>NZ_JBVHPN010000033.1:0-33884 GCF_055567935.1 Streptomyces sp. NPDC026301
ACGTACACCGTCACCTACAAGGGCGACGCGCGCCACACGTCGGCGACGGCGACCGCCACCATGCAGCTGACCCGCCGCTGACAGAACAGCCGCGGGGGGGGGGGGGGGGGGGGGGGAGGGGGGGGGGGGGGGGGGGGGGGGGAGTGGGGGGGGGGGGGGGGGGGGCCCCCCCCCCCCCCCCCCCGACCCCGGCAGCGACGCGGAAAGGACAAGATGTTTCATCTCATCAGTCCCGGCGAGCCGTTGGCCGGCTCACCGCGGCTCTGGCCGGGCGAACAGGCCCCCGTCCTGCGCGGCCCTCTCCCTTCCAGCATTTGCCGGGTCGTGAGCGAGGGGAAGCTGCAGCTGGCCGTCATCGGGAACTGCTACGCCGACGAACGGCAGCTCCGCGAGGGGCTGCGTGCCGTGCGCCTCGGGCAGTGGTCGGCACTGACTCGATGGCCCGGCAGCTACTGGGTCGTGGCCGATGACGGCTGGCTGACGGCTGTCATCACCGACCTGGCCGGTACGCGGCCCGTTTACTTCAGCGAGGCGACAGGCCGTACCCAGTGGGCGACGTCGGCCCGAGCCCTCGCCCATCGCGTCGGGGCGGCGGTGGACCACGCCTCGATGACCGCACGTCTGCTGTGCCCGACCGTTCCCGAAATCACCGGACCCGGAACCGCATTTGCGGGCATCCGACGGCTGCCGGGTGGCCATGCCCTGGTCGTCGACCGCCGGGGCCGGCACTCCCTTCACCCGTACGAGGAGCCCCGGACACTGCCCTTCACCGACGCAGCAGGCGAGTTGCGCGACGCACTGGTCACCGCGGTCACCACCCGGGCACGCTCGGCCAAGAAGCTCACCGCGGACTTCTCCGGCGGCCTCGACTCCACCTCACTGGTACTGCTGGCGGCGGACACCTCGCACGCCGATGTACTCGCGGTTACCGACGCGGACGCCACCAGCCTCAACGATGACGTTCGCTACGCCCAGCGCGCCGCAGCAGGACGGCCAGCCGTGCATCACACACTCGTGTCTGACGCCGAAGGCGTGTTCTTCGCCGAGCTCCTGGAAGCCCCTGCCACCGACCAGCCCTTCCCCGACGCGGCGCGATGGCGCATGCGCGCCGCCTACCAGCGCCCGTGTATCGAGTACGGCAGTGACGTGCACCTGACCGGTTCCGGAGCCGACACCCTGCTCGCCGCCTCTCCCTCCTACCTCGCGGACCTCGCCCGCTCCCGTGGCATCCCGGCTCTGCTCCGCCATTGCCTGGCGCGGGCCAGGCTGCGTCATCTTCCGGTGTACGCGGTCGTCACCGCGGCGGCTCGGCTGTCCCGAACCACGCATGCCGCGGCCCTGCGCCGGCTGGCCCGAGACCTTGCCACCGACCCGGCGGCCGCACGGCCGGCGCCTCCGGCCCGCCTGCACTGGGTCATGGCCTCAGGGCTCCGCGCCTGGCTCACCCCCGATGCCCGCCGCTACCTCTCGTTGCGCACCGAAGCAGCGGCCGACCACTGCGCCGTCCAGCCTCAGTGCACGAGCAGCCACCGCGCCTGGGCGGAGCTGCGCGAGTTCGGCACGTACGAGGCGGAACTGCGCAACCAGGCCCACGCCCTGGGCCTGCCCCATCACGCGCCCTACCTCGACAACGCCGTGGTGCGCGCCGCCATGGCCGTGCCGGTGGCCGCGCGCGCCTCCACCATCGTCCAGAAGCCGCTGCTGGGCGCGGCCCTCCAGGGCCTGGTACCCGACTGGCTACTGCGGCGCCGGACGAAGGGCGCGTACGACGGCAACGCATACGCCGGGCTTCGCCGAAACACCGACACCCTGCACAGCCTTCTGGCTCACAGCGAACTCGCCGCCGAAGGGTGGATCGACGCCTCCGCCGCCCGCACCGAACTGGACCGCCTGGCGGTCGGCGTCCCCGGCCGGCTGGCCGCCCTCGAAGCGCTCATCGCCGCCGAACTCTGGCTGCATCAACACCGCACACGCCCGGCCACCCACACGACACCAGAGGTCTCCCATGGCTGACCCCCGCCCGGCCTCCAGCGTGCACGCCACGATCACCGAACACGGCGGCATGCTCCTCGACCTCCGTGGCCGGGGGCGGTGGTACGCGCTCACCGCCTCCGGCGCCCTGTGGTGGCGACACCTGACCGACGGCTCGACCGTAGACGATGCCGCGGCCGCTGTGGCCGGCCACTATCGGGCCGACCCCGACCAGGTACGCGCCGACATGCGAGTCCTGGCACAACAGTTGTACGAGCGCGGCATGCTCCGCATCCCCGGTCGCCGGCGGTGGCTCCGGTGAGTATCCCGATGGCCGTCCCCGAACGCACCGGACGTCCGCCGGTCCGCGACCGCTTCGCGGCCGTCACCACGCTCACCGTGGCCACGGCGCTGGTGCAATTGGCCCCGCTGCGCGTCGCCCTGGCCGCCGCCCGTATCGCCAAACGATGCACCGGGCGCCCCGCCACACCGGCAGAGGCAACAAAGACGGTCGCCGCGCGCGACTGGGCCAGTCAGTTCTTCCCCAGCCGCGCCGCATGCCTGGAGATGTCCCTTGCCGCCGTTCTCCACTCGGCGTTGCACGGCCGGTCCGTCGACTGGTGCATAGGCTGCCGCTTCGACCCCTGCGAATCGCACGCCTGGATCGAAGCCGGTGCCCAGCCCATCGGCGAGCCGAACACTCCTGATCGCCCCTTCCACACCACTCTTCGCATCTGACCCGAGGACCGCTCGATGCCCGACATCCCCCGGACCGCCCTCGACCGCGCCGTCGATGCCGTACCGGCCGCACAATTCCACGGCGCTGACGGCCGCGCCGTACGCCCCTGCACGCCCGCCGCGGTCACCCACCGCCACCTGCGCATGCTCGACGTCCAGCCCGGCGCGAACGTCATGGACATCGGCATCGGCTCCGGCCTCTCCGCCGCTCTCCTCGCCCACCTCGTCGGCCCCGAGGGACACGTCACGGCCGTCGAAATCGAACCGCACCTCGCCCAGCGCGCCGAAGCCCTCTACGCCGAGCACGGACACAAGGTCACCGTCGTCGTAGGCGACGGCCTTCTCGGCCACCCGTCACGCACCCCGTACGACCGCGTCCTCGTCGGCACCACCCCACCCGCCATCCCCGACGCCTGGCTTCAGCAGCTCAAGCCCGGCGGCATCCTCCTGTGCGGAGTACGCATCTCCCCGCTGCCCGGCGCGTATGCGATCGCCCGCGTCACCGTCGACGGCCATCACGAGCCGCACACGGTCGAGATCCACCATGGCGGATACACCCCGATGATCACTGCCTGTCCGCTCGACGCCATCACCCGGACCGTCCACCCACAGCGTCCCGACCGCTCACTCGCCCTCCTCGGCGAACACGACCAGAGCACTGCCACCGCACTCCTCACCTCCCTGACCGAGACCCCACACATCGCTTCCACTCCAACGCCCGGCTCCGACTACTTCCACTTCAAGAACTGGCTCCTCGCCACCGCCCCGGACGGCCTCCTCGAAGCCACCCTCGACCAGGGCACCGGCGTCGGCTGCACGGCCCCGGGCGGCACCAGCCACGCCGCCATCGCTTCTGACGACTTCCTCATCGCCGACCGATCGGACTCCCCAGCACTCGAAAGACTCCGCGCCCTGATCCACCACTGGCAGCAGGCCGGCGCTCCCCGCACCCACGAACTGCAGGCGCACCTCCAGCGTGAAGGCGACTTCTGGCGCCCTCGCGTCAGCGCCAACGCCTAGGCCGGGACCCGGATACGTTCCCGGCAGCCCCGGCCTGTGCCTCATCGTCGCGATGCCCGCGCTCAGAACGGCGTCAGTGTCAGCCTGATCCTGCTGGGGGCGCCGTCCTCGATGTAGGAGGCGAAGCCGGCTACGTCGTCGAAGGCGAAGCCGTAGGCCTTGCCGTCCTGGGTCGCGTCGTGCATCGCCTTGGCGTAGTGGTTGGCGAGCCGCTGCTGGTAGAAGGCGGCGGGGTCGGTGGTGGGCTGGTCGGGGTGCGAGGTGAGGGTGGCGCGGTTCAGGGCGGCGCCGAGGATCGCGGCGACCGGGCCCGTGGTGCCGTCGTTGGGGGCTGCGAGGGTGCCGTCGCAGAAGAGCACGTCGCGGGTGGTGGGTTTGGCGAAGGAGACGCTCGCCGGGCCGGTGAAGGAGAGCCGGTCGCCGGAGACGCGGCCGGTGAACGTGCCCGCGTTGGTGGTGATTTTGAGGTCCTTGGACGCGTACGCCGACCACGCCTCGTCGATGGCGGGGGCGAGGTAGTCCTTGGCGAAGCGGCCGCTGTCCAGGCCGTGGCCGGGGGCGATGACGCGCTTGTCGTCGACGACCAGGTCGCCGAAGCCCTCGACGCCCGCCAGGCCGGCGAAGATCTTGTCGCGGGCGCCGTCCTTGAGCGTGCCGGTGCGCTGGTCCTTCGCGCCGGTCAGCTGGATCGCCAGCGGCACGCTGAACATGTCGACCATGGTGGTGTTGCAGTACATGCCGCCGTCGTTGTACGTGAACTCCGCGCAGTCGTGCAGCACTCCGAAGTTGGGGTCGGAGTCCACCCAGCCGGCCGGGTAGGCCAGCGCCGCCTTGCCGTTGCCGTCCTCGACGGCCTTGAACTTCAGCTTGCCGCCGAGCGCGGTGTAGATCCGCCCGGACATCTTCGGCAGGGTCAGGGTTGTCGTGCCGCTCGCGGCGAGCGGGATGGCGTAGTCGGTGAAGCCGTCGGAGCCGTTGTCGGACACGGCGACGGGCTTCAGTTCGCCTTCGGGGGTGACGCGGACCTGCTGGGTGCCGTCGTTGCCGACGATGTAGATCCATACCGAGGAATTGGTGAATTCGCCGGAGGTGTTCACGATTTCCAGGGGGAGGGCGGCGGCCTTCGTGCGGCCGGGGGCGCCGCTCGCGTGTCCGGTGAGGGCGAGTCCGGAAGCGGCGGCGCCCGCGGCGAGGCCGCCGAGCAGGGTGCGACGAGAGATCACGAGATGGCTCCTTGTGGGGGGAAGGAGGGAGGTGTGAGAGCGCTCTCATTTCGAGTAGGGTCACCTTGCCCACTTCCGGCGGTACCGTCAACCCACTGCGGTGGAAAAGGAGTTGGATGATGTCCGTGCCCGGTGGCCCCCGGCCGACCCTGGAGGCGGTGGCCGCCCTGGCAGGCGTCTCCCGCGCCACCGTCTCCCGCGTCGTCAACGGCGGCCCCGGCGTCCGCGCCGAGATCCGCGAGCAGGTCCGGCAGGCGATCACCGAGCTCGGGTACGTCCCCAACAGCGCGGCGCGCTCGCTCGTCACCCGCCGCACCGGTGCCGTCGCCGTGGTCATCGCCGAGCCCGAGACCCGGGTGTTCTCCGACCCCTTCTTCGCCCAGCAGCTGCGCGGCATCGGCCGCGAACTGGGCGCCGCTGACACCCAGTTGCTGCTGATGATGGTGGACAGCGACCGCGACCACGAGCGCATCGGCCGCTATCTGTCGGGCGGGCACGTCGACGGCGCGCTGATGTTCTCGCTGCACCGCGCCGATCCGCTGCCCGCGATGGCCGCGGCCTCGGGGCTGCCCACGGTCTTCGGCGGGCGCCCCGACTGGTCCGACGAGGGCCGGCCCGGTGCCCGCCCGCTGTACGTCGACACCGACAACCGGGACGGCGCCCGGCAGGCCGTGCGCCACCTCCTCGCCCGCGGCCGCCGCCGGATCGCCGTCATCACCGGGCCGCTGGACCAGACCTCGGCCCAGGACCGGCTGGACGGCTACCGCGAGGCGCTGGCGCCCGCCCCGGCCGATCCGCTGCTGATCGCGGACGGCTCCTTCACGGCGGAGGGCGGCGAGCGGGCCATGGCCGAACTCATCGACCGAGTACCGGATCTGGACGCCGTCTTCGCCTGCTCGGACCTGATGGCCACGGGCGCGCTGCGCACGCTGCGGGCGCGCGGCCTGCGGGTGCCGGCGGACGTCGCCGTGGTCGGCTACGACGACCTCGCCCCGGCGGCCTGGGCGGACCCGCCGCTGACCACGGTCCGCCAGGACGTGCAGGAGATGGGCCGTCTGATGGCCCGCCTCCTGCTCCGCCGGCTGGCGTCCGGCGACGCGGACCTCTCCCCCGTCGTCACGCCCGCCACCCTCATCGTCCGCGACTCCGGCTAGCCGTGCCTCACGTCACGTCGGCGATCACCTCACGGGCAGCCCGCTCGCCCTCCGTCGCCCCGCCGTTCATGAACCCCTGGAAGTCGTACGAGGTGTGCTCGCCGCCGAGGTGCACATTGCCCTGCCGGACGCCCTCGTAGCCCGCGTAGCGGTGGAGGTAGCCCACCGGCCAGTACGAGTACGCGCCCAGTGCGTACGGATTGCGGTGCCAGGCGGAGAGCTGCGCCCGGCCGGTCCAGGCGGCCTTCGTGCCGGGGAAGAAGCGCTCGATGTCCGTCAGGCGGCGCTGCGCCAGGTCCCGTACGTACGGGTCGGTCTCCGTCGAGAACGGCCCCGCCGGGGTCAGCGCGTGGGCGAGGCTGCCGCCGCCGTACTGGATGAGGATGCCGCCGGTGCCGGGCTGGGCCTTGGTGGTGTCCCAGGTCTGCTGCGCGTCCAGGTCGGTGAAGCAGTCGCCGGAGCTGACGCCCGGCCAGGGCCCCGTGCCGCGCCACGGCCGGGCGCTGAACTGCATGTTGAGCTTGGTGCAGTACCCCATCCGGGCGTCCCGCAGCAGGTTCGTCATCCGGGCGTCGAAGCCGGCCCCGGTGAGGTCCAGGCGTTGAAGTACGGGCAGCGGGACGGTCAGGACCGTGTGGTCGGCGGTGACGGTGCGGGTGGTGCCGCCGTCGCTGAAGGTGAGGGTCTGGGTGCCGTCGGAGCGCGCGGCGACGGCCGTCAGCGACCAGCCCGCGCGCAGCGTCCCGGCGGGCAGCGCGGCCGCGATGGCCTTCGGCAGCCGGTCGTTGCCGCCGGTGATGTGGTACCGCTCGTCGGACAGCCCCCAGACGTTGAACCGGCCGGGGTTGGGCTGGTAGCCCATGAGCAGCACGAGGGCGAGCGCGGACTGGTCGGTGGTGTCGGCGCCGTACTCGACGTTGTAGGCGACGTCGATGAACTGCCCGAGGCGCGAGGCGTACCCGCCGGGCACCCGGGAGTCGATCCATTCCCGTATCGACATGTTGTCCAGGGCTGTGCCGGCGGGCGTGCTCTGCTCCCAGGTGACCTCGCCCGCCTCCTGGAGGTCGCGGCGCAGCGCCTGGTAGACGGCCTTGAAGTCCTCGTCCGCCCGGGAGCGCGGGTAGTAGGTCCCGTCGAACCAGAGGACTTCCTCCGCGCCGTTGGGACCCGCGCCGAGGAAGTCCTCCAGGGGCAGGCCGAAGCGGCGGCAGAGTTCCTGCATCTTCTTGTGCTCGGTGTCGATCAGCTCGCCGCCGATCTCGGAGGTCTGGCCGTACGCCCAGTGGTCGCGCTGGGTGTACATCCGCCCGCCGACACGGGCGGGATCGGCCTCGTACAGCGTGCAGGGCAGTCCGGCGTCCTGGAGGGTGAGGGCGGCGGTCAGGCCCGCGATGCCCGCGCCAACGACGGCGATCCGGGGCGTGGCGGCGGACCGCGGCGGGCGCGCGGGCCCGGCGGCCGCCGCGGTGGTGGCCGGGGCGGCGAGCGCGACGCCGAGCCCCAGCGCGCCCGCGCGTGCCAGGAGTGCGCGCCGGTCCAGGCCGCGTACGTCGGCGGCGGGCATCCGGAGTCTTCGGGCCGCCGCGTGCTCGGCGGCGAGGCGGCGCAGGGCGTGCATCGCGTGCGTACGGGCCATGGTCACTCCTCAGGAGGAAGGCGGGGCGGGGTCGCGCTCGGCCGCGTCCTCCAGGACGATGCGGCCGATGATCTCGTAGCGTTCGGGCCGCCTGGCCTTGAGGTACAGGGCCAGGCCGAGGCCTCCGAAGAAGACGAGGCCGACGATCCAGGGGATGAGCCGGAAGAAGAGCGAGTCGGCCGCGTCACCGGCCGCGGTCCGCATGTTGACCAGCAGCAGGATGACCACGGCGGTCATGCCGATCCCGCCGAGCAGCGGTGCGGTCAGGGTGCGGAACCAGTGCCGGTCCTCGGGGTGGTGGCGCCGGAAGTAGCCGATGACGGCGAAGGAGCACAGGGTCTGCACGATGAGGATCGCCATCGTGCCGAGGATCGCGAGCAGCGTGTAGAGGTGGATGTACGGGTCCTGGCCGGTCAGCCAGAAGGCGGCGACGAGGGCCGTGGCGAGCGCGGTCTGCACGTACGAGGCGAAGTGCGGGGAGCCGTGCCGGGGGTGCGTACGGCCCAGGCCGCGGTGGAGGAACCCCTCGCGCCCGATGGCGTACAGATAGCGCGCTGCGCACTGGTGGAAGGCCATGCCGCAGGCGAACGAGCCGGTGAGCAGCAGCCATTGGAAGGCGTCCACGGCCCAGCCGCCGAGGAAGGTGCGGGTCGGCGCGAAGAAGAGGTCCAGCGGGGTGCCGGAGGACGCGATCCGTACCGACTCCGCCAGGCCGTTCCCGGAGATCGTCATCCAGGACACGAAGATGTAGAAGAGGCCGACGCCGACGACGGAGATGATCGTGGCGCGCGGGATGACGCGCTTGGGGTCGCGGGACTCCTCGCCGTACATCGCGGTGGACTCGAAGCCGACCCAGGACCAGAAGGCGAAGAAGAGGCCGAGCCCGGCGGAGGTGCCGGTGAAGGCGTTGGCGGGGTTGACGGGGGCCGCGGGGATGCCGTCCGGGCCGCCGCCGGCCAGCAGCACGGCGAGCGAGACGGCGAAGAGCACGGCGATCTCGGCGACGAGCATGACGCCGAGCGCCTTGGCGGTCAGGTGGATGTCGAAGTGCGCGAGCACGGCGGTGACCGCGAGCATCGCGCCCGCGTACAGCGGCCAGGGCAGGTCGGCGCCGAGCTGGTCGGCCACGGTGGTCTTCGCGAAGTACGAGAAGACGCCGACGATCGACGCCTCGAAGACGATGTACGCGAGGACGGCGAGCATCCCGGAGGCCATGCCGGCGACCCGGCCCAGGCCGTGCGAGATGAAGCCGTAGAAGGCGCCGGCGGCGGTGATGCGGCGGGCCATGGCGACGTAGCCGACGGAGAAGACGGTCAGGACGGCGGTGGCGAAGAGGTAGCCGGCCGGGGCGCCGATGCCGTTGCCGGCGCCGACCGCGATGGGGAGGTTGCCGGTCATCGCGGTGATGGGCGCGGCGGTCGCGACCGCCATGAAGACGACGCCGACCAGGCCGACGGAGCCGGCCTTGAGCCGGTCGACGCCGTGTCCCTGGCCGCCGTGCGCCGCCTCCGGTACTTCTGTTCTGGACATGCCACCCCTTGTTCCGGCCGGTACCCCGGGCACTCGGTCTGCGAAGCCCACAGCCTGGCGCGCTGTGACGCGCGCCACAACCGACAACGGAGCCGGTTTTCCTGCGGATGATCGACGAGGTGTCGGGGCGGATCGCGACGGATTCCGTGGCGGACCGCGGCGGACACGGGGCGGTCTCCCCGCTGACCAGGCTCCCGTGGCGGCGGGCCGCCGTTCCTGCGGGTAGCGTTCGACGCCATGGGGTCGGAAGCGATGATCGAAGCCGAGATCACGGTGCGCAGGGCGCTGGAGCTGCCCGCACTGCGGCGCGGGCTGCCGGAAGTGATCACCGGCGAGGACGGACTGGACCGCGCGGTCCGCTGGGTGCACGCCGGCGAGGTGCCGAACATCGCCTCGCTGCTCAAGGGCGGCGAGCTGCTGCTGACCACGGGCCTGGGCCTCGGGGCCCGCCCCTCCGAGCAGCGCGCCTTCGTCCGCAAGCTCGCCGAGCGCGGGATCGCCGCGCTCGTCGTGGAGCTGGGTGCCCGCTTCGAGTCGCTGCCCACCGCCCTGATCGACAGCGCCCGCGCCTCCGGCCTGCCGCTGATCCAGCTGCACCGCGAGGTGCCGTACGTCTCGGTCACCGAGGAGATCCACACCGAGATCGTCAACAGCCACTACACGCTGATGCGCCGCGCCGACGAGGTGCTGCGCCGCTGTACGGACGTCCTGCTGCGCGGCGGCGGCGCCCCCGAAGTGCTGCGTCTGCTCGCCGCCTTCACGGGCAACCCGCTGTGCCTGGAGGCCCCCGACGGCAGCCCGCTGTACGCCGCGGGCCCCGACGACGGCGCCGCCGCCGACGCCGATCCGCTCCAGGCGTGGGAGGGCCTGCGCGAGAAGGGGCTGCGGGTGGACGTGCCCGGCGGCGGCCACGGCCCCGACGCCGTACGGGCCCGGCTCGTCCTCCTGCCCGTCAACGCCGCCGTCGCGCCCGTCCACCGCATCGCCGCCGAACGCGCCGCCGACCTGCTGGCCGTCGTCATGCTGCAGTCCCGGCAGGAGGAGGGGCTGGCGGCGCGCGGCCGCGGCGACTTCCTCGCCGACCTCGCCGAGGGCCGGATCTCGGCGGCCGAAGCGCCGGGCCAGGCCCGGCTGCTGGGCTTCCGGCCCGGCACGG
Organism: Streptomyces sp. NPDC026301; assembly: GCF_055567935.1. Classification (NCBI taxonomy): domain Bacteria; kingdom Bacillati; phylum Actinomycetota; class Actinomycetes; order Kitasatosporales; family Streptomycetaceae; genus Streptomyces; species Streptomyces sp. NPDC026301. The sequence goes on from NZ_JBVHPN010000033.1 coordinate 10,429, forward strand.
CGGCCCTCCTCCCGGTGGTCATGCGGCTGCCGTCCGGACTGCCCACGGCAGCCGGCTGGGCGCTCCTCGCCCAGGCGCTGCGCGAGGAACTGGCCGCGCTGGGGGCGCCCGTACTGCTCGGCGTGCGGCCGGTGGAGGGCCGCGTACCGCTGCTGGCAGGGCTGCGCGAGGGGCTGGACCGGGAGGGCGCGGCCGACCGGATCGCGGAGGCGCTGCGGGCCGGCGTCGCACGGGCCGGGCTGGACCGCCCGGCGGCGCAGCGCCCGGTCGTCGTGGTCGGCACGCCCGGCGACTGGGCCGCGACCGGGCCCGGGCTGCGGCACGCCGCCGAGGCCGCCGCGGCGGCGCAGGGGCTGCCGCCCCGGCTCTGGTACGACGCCCGCCGCCTGGACATCGAACTCCTCCTGTGGCGGATGCGCGAGCACGGCGAGGAGCACACGCTCACGGACTTCGTCGACCGCGCGATCGGCCCGCTGCTGGCCCACGACCGCACCGCGCGCCAGCCGCTGCTGCCCACCCTGGAGGCGTACCTCGCCAGCGCGGGCCGCAAGGCCGAGACCTCCCGCGACCTGAACGTCAACCGCCAGACCCTGTACGACCGCCTCGCCCGCATCTCCCAGCTGCTGGGCACGGACCTGGACGATCCGCAGACGGTACTGGGGCTACGGCTGGCCCTGCACGCGCGGCGGCATACGGAGCACGGGTAGCGGCAGGCGGGCGCCGCGGGCCAGGGCGGAGCCGGGGCGTCGTGCCCCTCAGCCCTGACGCTGCGCCAGCTCGTCGTACACGCTCAGGACCTGGGCGACCGTGTCGTCCTCGGTGGGCCAGTCGGCGGCCTGGGCGCGTCCGGCGTCGGCGAGTTCGGCCCGCCGGGCCGGATCGTTGAGCAATTCCACGATCGTGCGGGCGAGGGCCGGGGCATCGCCGTACGGGACCAGTTCGGCGGCCCGGCCGACCAGTTCGCGGGTGCCGCCGGTGTCCGTGGCGACCAGCGGGACGCCGCCGCGCAGCGCCTCCTGGGCGAGTACCGAGCGGGCCTCCCAGCGCCCCGCCACGAGCACCAGGTCGGCGGCGGCGAGCAGCCCGGGGACGTCCTCGCGCCGGCCGAGCAGCCGTACCGGCAGCCCCTCCGCGTCGATCCGCTGCTGAAGGGCGGTCCGCAGGGGGCCCTCCCCCGCGATGGCCAGCAGCGGCTGCGGGTCCAGGCCGTACCAGCCGTGCGCGGCGTCCAGCAGCACCTCGTGGCCCTGGTGCGCGTCCAGCCGACCGACGGCGAGCAGCAACGGGCGCCCGACCGCGCCCAGTTCGGCACGCCGCTTCTCGCGCCGCCCGAGCTCCCGCGCGTACTCCTCAGCGCTCCGCGGGCGCGGCCCCGCCGGGGGCGCCAGACGTGCGTCGCGGGCGCCCCGCTCGCGGGCCCTGCTCACCAGTTCGGCGCACGAGCCGAGCACGACCGCCGAGGCACGCGCCACCCGGCGCTCCAGCAGGCGCGTCACCTGTGCCCGCGCGCCCTCGCTGTGCACCTTGGTGTGCCAGGTGACGACGAGGGGGACGCGCCGGCCGCGCAGCGCGAGGGAGGCCCGCAGCCCGGCGTGCAGGCCGTGCGCGTGGACGAGGTCGGCGTCCGCGCAGGCGGCGCGGAGCGCGGCGATGCTCCCGGGGTCCGTGCGTGGCGGGATCCGTTCGAATCCCGCGCCCACGTCCGTGAAGCCGTACGCGTCCTCGGCGTCGGGCGCCGCGCAGACCGTCACCCGTACCCCGCGCGCGACGAGCCCCGCCGACAGCGCGTGCACATGGGCCGCGCTGCCGGCGCTGCCGCGGCCCAGCACCTGGACCGTGCGCAGCGGCGACGGTGCGGGCGGCGGGGTGGGTGTGCTGCTCACGAGTGCGTCGGGCTCCTGGGTCGGCGTGGTCCGGTGGGGCGGGCGGGATGCGCCCAGCATGCCAGCCCGCGCCGTCCGTGCGGCACCGATGACAAGCCGTTGTGCTGCGGCTGCGCGGCCGGGGCCCGCCGGGACCACTCACACGGGTGATCATGTCGGTCTTCGTACGGCCGCACCGCGGGCGGCGGTCGGCAGGGCGCGGGCGACGGTCGGCAGGGCGCGGGCGGCGGTCGGCAGGCCCGGCCGACTCCGCCGTCTCCGTCAGCCCCCCGGTCCCCGGCGGCCCCGGCACGCTACCCCGTGAGCACGCCCCCCGCGGCGGCGCGGCTGACGCCGTCCCCCGAGGCCGCCGCGGCGGTCAGCGCGGCGGCGTGGGCCAGCAGCCCGGCCCGGCCGTTCGCCGCGACGATCGCGAGGCCGAGTGCCGCGCCCAGGGCGTGCGCGCCCGTGTCGCCGAGCATGGTGCGCTCGCCGAGGTCGTCCGCGAGCAACGCCGCCGCCGCGCCCACCGGGGCTGCCGCGAGCGCCGCGCCCGGCCCGCGCCGCAGCAGCCCGGGGGCGCCGAGGGCGAGAACGGCGGCGGCCGCCCGGCCGGGGCGCACGTCCACCAGGTTCACCAGGTGGGCCGAGCCCGCGATCACCACGCCCGCCAGCACCTTGTCGGCCGGGCGGTCCTTCAGGACGGCACCCGCCGCGAGGCCGGCCGCGCCGATGCCGAAGAGCTTGACCGCGCCGCTGGTGACCTCGCCCCGCCGCAATGCGGACAGGTGCGCGCGGAAGCCGCGTCGGTGATCGCCCGCGCCCGCCACGTCGTCGTACGCGCCGCAGCCGCCCGCCGCCAGTACGGCCAGCGTGCCCGCGGTACGGGCCCGGCCGGGCAGTCCGGGCGCGGCTGCGACGGCTGCCGCGGCGCCCACGGCTGCCGCCGGTCCGCCGAACAGGTCCACACTGCGACCCGCGTGGTTCTTGCGCCTCCACGGCTCGGTACCGCCCGGCGGCCGCCGCCGCAGCCCCTCGTACGCGGTCCGGGCCACTCCGGCCGCCGTCAGCAGCGCCGTGAGCCGCGCCCGCAATGCACCGCTCACCGGCCGGACCTTGCCGTCTCCAGCAGTTCCTCGGCGTGCGCGCGGGCCGTCTCGGAGTCCTCCTGGCCCGCGAGCATCCGGGAGAGTTCGCGGATGCGGTCCTCGCCCTCCAGGACCGTGACGCCGCTGCGGGTGACCGAGCCGTCGTTGGTCTTCTCGACCAGCAGCTGGCGGTCGGCGAACGCGGCGACCTGCGGGAGGTGGGTGACGACCACGACCTGCGCGGAACGGGCCAGCCGGGCCAGCCGACGGCCGACCTCGACCGCGGCCTTGCCGCCGACGCCCGCGTCCACCTCGTCGAAGAGGTAGGTCGGCACGGGGTCGGAGCCGGCGAAGACCACCTCGATGCCGAGCATCACGCGGGAGAGCTCACCGCCGGAGGCGCCCTTGGCGATCGGGCGGGGCGGCGCGCCGGGGTGCGGGGCCAGCAGGAGTTCGACCTCGTCGGCGCCGGCGGGACCGTAGGCGACGTTCCGGCCGCCCACCTCCACGCCGTCCGCGTCCTCGGCGACCTCGGTCTGCCGGATCTCCACGCTCACCCGGGCGTGCGGCATGGCCAGTTCGGCGAGCTCGGTGGTGACGGCGGCGGCGAACCGCTCGGCCGACGCCGTGCGCGCGTCGGTCAGCGCCTGCGCCAGCTCCCCCAGCTCGGCGCGGAGCGCGTCGTGCTCGGTGGTCAGCTCGCCGATCCGGTCGTCGTCGCCCTCCAGCTCGGCCAGGCGCGCGGCACTCTCCTCGGCCCAGGCCAGTACGGCCGCGATGTCCTCGCCGTACTTGCGGGTGAGCCCGGTCAGCGCGGCCCGCCGCTCCTCGACGGCGGCCAGCCGCAGCGGGTCGGCGTCCAGCCCGTCGGCGTAACTGGCCAGCTCGCCGGCCACGTCGGTCATCAGGATGCCGATCTCGCCGAGCCGGTCGGTGAGCCCGGCCAGCGCCGCGTCGTGGCTGCGTACCGCCTCCAGCGCGCGGTGCGCCCCGGCGACCAGGGTCGTCGCCTCGACGCCCTCGGGGTCCTCCGGATTGCCCGCGAGCGCCGCGTGCGCCACGGCCGCCGCGGAGGCCAGCGCCTCGGCGTGGCCGAGCCGCTCGGCCTCGGCGGCCAGCTCGGTGTCCTCGCCGGCCTGCGGCTCGACGGCGGAGATCTCCTCCAGGCCGAAGCGGAGCAGATCCGCCTCCTGGGCGCGCTCGCGCGCCTTGGTGGTCAGCTCCTCCAGCTCGGTGGCCACGTCGCGGAGCCTGCGGTACGCGGCGGTGTACTTCTCCAGGGGTACGGAGACGGCGTCCCCGGCGTAGCGGTCCAGGGCCTGGCGCTGCCGGGCGGGCCGCAGCAGGCCCTGCTGGTCGGTCTGGCCGTGCACGGCGACCAGGTCGTCCGCCAACTCCCCCAGCAGCCCGACCGGTACGGACCGTCCCCCGACGTGCGCGCGGGAGCGGCCCTCGGCGGAGACGGTACGGCTGATCAGCAGCGCCCCGTCGTCCAGCTCGGCGCCGGCCTCCTCGGCGCGGACCGCCGCCGGCGCGTCGGGGCCGACCGTGATGCGGCCCTCCACGACGGCCGCTTTGGCGCCGATCCGTACCAGCGCGGGGTCGGCGCGCCCGCCGAGCAGCAGGCCGAGGCTGGTGACGACCATGGTCTTGCCCGCGCCCGTCTCGCCCGTCACCGCCGTGAAACCGGGTGACAGCTCGACGACGGCATCATCGATGACGCCCAGGGACCGGATCCGCATCTCCTCCAACACGGTACGACCATACGAGGTCCGGGGGCCGCGTGGCGACGGCCGCCCCCCAAGGCCGCCGGATCTTTCTCGGGCCGCGGCCTCTCCAGCCGCTTCCGTCGCTGGACGGGCTCAGCCGAATCAAGCCTGTCCGGCGCTTGAGGAAGAGCCCGCAGGGCGATCCGGGGCAAAGCCCCGAATCCCCGGCAAGCGCCGTCCCCGAATCCCCGGCAAGCGCCGTCCGCTGAGGACTAGTGCGGCGCCCCCCGCCACCCCGCCACCGGGAGGGCGAACTTCGCGACCAGGCGGTCGGTGAAGGAGGCGTGGTGGAGGCGGGCCAGGCGGACCGGGATCGCGCCGCGGCGGACCTCGACGCGGGCGCCCGCGGGGAGTTCGACCGAGCGGCTGCCGTCGCACCACAGGACGCCGTGCGGCGTCTTGGGCTGGACCTCCACCGCGAGGACCGACTCCGGGGAGGTGACCAGCGGCTTGGCGAAGAGCGCGTGCGCGCTGATCGGGACCATCAGCAGGGCCTCGACCTCCGGCCAGACCACCGGGCCGCCGGCCGAGAAGGCGTACGCGGTCGACCCGGTCGGGGTCGCGCAGACCACGCCGTCGCAGCCGAAGCGGGACACCGGGCGGCCGTCGACCTCGGTGACGACCTCCAGCATCCGTTCCCGCGCGGCCTTCTCCACCGACGCCTCGTTCAGCGCCCAGTCGGTGTGCACCACGGTGCCGTTGTTGCGGACCAGGACGTCGAGGGTCATCCGCTCCTCGACCTCGTAGGCGCGGGTCACCACCCGGTCCACGACCTTGTCCAGATCGTCCCGCTCGGCCTCGGCGAGGAAGCCGACCCGGCCGAGGTTGACGCCCAGCATCGGGACGCCGGAGGTCCGTGCGAAGTCGGCGCCGCGCAGCAGGGTGCCGTCGCCGCCCAGTACCACCAGCAGCTCGCAGCCCTCGGCCGCGCACTGTTCGGTCGCCACCTGCTCGACGGAGTCCGGCAGCGGCAGGTCCGCGGCCTCGGCCGCCAGCACCCGTACTCCGATGCCGCTGCGCAGCAGCCCCTGGACGACCAGTTCGGCGCTGCGGACGGCCGCGGGGCGGCCGGTGTGGGCGAGCAGGAAGACCGTGCGGCCCTTGCCGGCGAGCGGCACGGGCGCGGGCGCGGACACCGCCCCGGCCTGCGGTCCCTGCGGTTCCTGCGGTGCTTCGGACGTTCCAGAAGTGGTCAACGCGGCCCCTCCGCCACTGCACGCTCGACATCCGCCGGGTCCAGGGCAGGCGCACCGGCGCGGAGCCACAGAAAGTACTCGACGTTGCCCGACGGGCCGGGCAGGGGGCTCGCGGTGACGCCCAGTACGCCGAGTCCGAGCTCCGCCGCGCGCTCCCCGACCATGCGCACCGCCTCGGCCCGCAGCTGCGTGCTGCGCACCACACCGCCGCTGCCCAGCCGCTCCTTGCCGACCTCGAACTGCGGCTTGACCATCAGCACGAGGTCCGCGTCCGGCGCCGAGCAGCGGACCAGCGCGGGCAGCACCAGCCCCAGCGGGATGAAGGAGAGGTCGCCCACGACGATGTCGGCGGGGACGCCGTCCAGCTGCTCCGGGGTCAGTTCGCGGACGTTGGTGCGGTCCTTGACGGTGACCCGGTCGTCGCTCTGCAGCGACCAGGCGAGCTGTCCGTACCCGACGTCGACGGCGACGACGTGCCCGGCGCCCGCGCGCAGCAGGACGTCGGTGAAGCCGCCGGTGGAGGCGCCGGCGTCCAGCGCCCGGCGGCCCTCGATCTTCAGGCCCTTCGGTACGAAGGCGGCCAGCGCGCCGGCGAGCTTGTGGCCGCCGCGCGAGACGTAGTCCGGGTCGTTCGCGTCCTCGCGCACGACCAGCGCGGCGCTGGTCTCCACCTGGGTGGCGGCCTTGCTCGCCGGCTGGCCGCCGACCGTCACCCGGCCCGCGGCGATCAGCTGGCTCGCGTGCTCGCGGGAGCGGGCCATCTTGCGGCGCACCAGCTCCGCGTCGAGTCGGCGTCGTGCCACACCTGCCACCTGGGGTTCAGCTCCTGTTGTCGTTCGGTGCTCCGGGGCGGGGCCCCGGCTGCTGGTCCAAGGAGGCCAGCGTGGTGCGGAGCCCCCGGTGCACATCCTCGTACACGGCGAGGTGGCCGCCCACGGCGAGGTGGTCGGCGTCGCCGAGCCGGGCCAGCCGGCCGTCCACCTCGGGGTGCCCGGTCGGGGTGACCGCGACGCCCAGCGGCCGCGGGCCCGCGGGCTCCTCCGGGGGCGCGTCGGGGGCGTCGGCCCGGGCGGACTCGTCGGGTGCCGCGGCGGCTTCGGGGTCCGTTTCCGGCCACGCGGCGCCGGGGTTCGGCTCTTCCATGCCCCCGACGCTACCGCGAACCGGTGGCGCATCGGCGGACTGGACGGCCTGAGCTGGGTATCGTCCTTGCGATGGCTTCCCTCGAACAGTGCCGAGCGGCCCTGGACCGGCTGGCACAGAACCTCTCGGCGTCGGCGGACGGCTCCGTGCGCGGCGCCGCCGCCCTGGACCGCTCGCTGAGCTGCCGCATCACCGACCTGGACACCACGTTCGTGGGGCGGCTGGCCGACGGCACCCTCACGGACGTGACCGCCGTACCGGGTCCACCGCCGCACAAGGCGCAGATCCGGCTCGCCATGACCGGCGACGACCTGGTCGCGCTGGTCGACGGCGAGCTGCACTTCGCGCGGGCGTGGGGCAGCGGCCGGGTGAAGCTGGAGGCCGGCTTCCGGGACCTCCTGCGGCTGCGGTCGCTGCTGTAGGGCCCGCGTCCCCGCCGCCTCGGACCGCCCCGGCCGCCTCAGACCGCCGCGGCCTTACGGGGTGTGCGCGCCGCCGGGATGATCAGCGGGGTGCCGGTCTCCGGGTCGTCGATGATCTGGCACTTGAGGCGGAAGACCCGCTCGATCAGGTCGGCCGTGACCACGTCGGCCGGGGCGCCCTCGGCGACGACCTCGCCGTCGCGCAGGGCGATGATGTGGCTGGCGTAGCGCGCGGCGTGGTTGAGGTCGTGCAGTACCGCCACGAGCGTGCGGCCCTGCTCCTCGTGCAGCTGGGCGCAGAGGTCCAGTACCTCGATCTGATGCTGGATGTCGAGGTAGGTGGTGGGCTCGTCCAGGAGCAGCAGCGGGGTCTGCTGGGCGAGGGCCATGGCGATCCAGACCCGCTGCCGCTGGCCGCCGGAGAGCTCGTCGACGTACCGCTCCCCCAGCTCGCCCACGCCGGTGGCGTCCATCGACTCCTGGACGATCCGCTCGTCCTCCTCGGACCACTGGCGCAGCAGCCCCTGGTGCGGATACCGGCCGCGGGAGACCAGGTCGGCGACGGTGATGCCGTCGGGGGCTATGGAGGACTGCGGGAGCAGGCCGAGGGTGCGGGCGACCTTCTTGGCGGGCTGCGAGGAGATCGAGGAGCCGTCCAGCAGGACGGAGCCGGCCTGCGGCTTGAGCATCCGGGAGAGGGCGCGCAGCAGGGTGGACTTGCCGCAGGCGTTGGGGCCGACGATGACCGTGAAGGAATTGTCCGGGATGTCGACCGAGAGCTGCTCGGCGATGACCCGCTGGTCGTAGGCGAGGGTGACGTTCTGCGCCGCGAGACGGCTCACTTCGGCTCTCCTGGGGGTGGTACGGCCGGTCGGTTGCGGGGTGGTGGCGGCCGGGCCGCCCGGGGGCGGCACAGCGGCCGGGGTCGGGGCGGTCATACCCGGCCCGCCTTGCGCTCATTGGCCAGCAGCCACAGCAGATAGCCGCCGCCCAGTACGCCGGTGACCACGCCGACCGGGATCTGGTCGGCGCCGAAGACCCGCTGCGAGAGGAGGTCGGCGAGGACCAGCAGGACCGCGCCCATGAGGGCCGAGGGCAGCAGGTTGGGGCCGGTGGCGCGGGTGAGGCGGCGGGCGAGCTGCGGCGCGGTGAGCGCGACGAAGGCGATGGGTCCGGCGGCGGCGGTGGCGGACGCGGTCAGGATGACGGCGGCCAGCAGCGCGACGATGCGGACGCGGCCCGTCCGCACGCCGAGCGCGGCGGCCGAGTCGTCGCCCATCTCCAGCATGGCCAGCGGCCGGCCGCACAGCACGATCACCGGGACCATGACGACGCAGACCGCGGCCAGCGGCCACACCTGGTCCCAGTCGCGGCCGCTGAGGGAGCCGGTCATCCAGGTGGTGGCGCGGGTGGCCTCGACGATGTTCGCCTTGGTCATCAGGTACAGGACGATGGCGTAGAGCATGGCGGCGGCGCCGATGCCGACGAGGACGAAGCGGTAGCCGTGCACGCCGCGCTGCCAGGCGAGCAGGAAGATCATGACGCCGGTGAGGACGCCGCCGGCCACCGCGCCCATCGCGATGGCGACGGTGGAGCCCTGCAGGTACACGATGACGAGCAGGGCGCCGACGGAGGAGCCCTGTGCGAAGCCGAGCACGTCGGGGCTGCCGAGCGGGTTGCGGGTGACGGTCTGGAAGACCGCGCCGGCCAGCCCGAAGCAGACGCCGACCAGCAGCGCGACCAGGACCCTGGGCAGCCGCAGGTCGTTGACGATCAGTTCCTGGCCCGGGTTGCCGCCGCCGCTGAGGGTGGTGAGGACGTCCCCGAAGGACATCGGGTAGTCGCCGGTGCCGATGAGCAGGACGCCGGCCGCGAGCGCCACGAGGAGCAGCAGGAGGCCCGCCAGTACGGCCCTGGAGTGCAGCCGTACCGACAGCCCGCCGGCGGTGCGCAGGGCCCGCACGGCCGGGCGCGCGGAGGTCTTGGTGGGAGTGCTCACAGCTGTGCCATCTTCCGTCGCCGTACGAGATGGATGAAGACCGGGCCGCCGATGACGGCCGTGACGATGCCGACCTGGAGCTCGCCGGGCCGGGCCGCGATCCGGCCGATGATGTCGGCGCCGAGCAGCAGCACCGGCGAGAGGACCGCGGAGTACGGCAGGATCCAGCGCATGTCGGGGCCGGTGATGGCGCGGACGGCGTGCGGCACCATCAGGCCGACGTAGACGATCGGCCCGCAGGCGGCGGTGGCGGCGCCGCACAGCAGGGTGACGGCGACCATCGCGAGGACGCGGGTGCGGGTGAGCCGGGCGCCGAGCGCGCGGGCCTGGTCGTCGCCGAGCGCGACGGCGTTCAGCGGCCGGGCGACGAGCAGCGCGACCAGCACGCCGGCCGCGATGAAGGGGGCGATCTTCGCGACGGTGGGCATGGTCGCCGAGGCAAGCGAACCGACCGTCCAGAAGCGCATCTTGTCCAGGGACGCGGTGTCCATCAGCTCGACGGCGTTGAGGTAGCCGGTGAGGGCCGCGGTGAGGGCGGTACCGGCGAGCGCGAGCCGTACGGGCGTGGCGCTGCGGGTGCCGCCCAGGATGTACACGGCGGCGGAGACGGCGGCGGCGCCGAGGAAGGCGAACCACACGTACCCGGTGAGGGAGGTGACGCCGAAGAAGCTGATGGCGGTGACGACGGCGGCGGAGGCCCCGGCGTTGATGCCGAGGACGCCGGGGTCGGCGAGCGGGTTGCGGGTGAGCGCCTGCATGACGGCGCCGGCGAGGCCGAGGGCCGCGCCGGCGAGCAGACCGAGGAGGGTGCGGGGCAGCCGGACGTCGCGGACGATCACGTCGGTGTCGGTACCGGAGTAGTGCATGACGCCGTGCCAGACGTCGGCCACCGGTATCTGTTTCGAGCCGACGGCGATACCGAGGACGGTGATGACCGCGAGGATGCCGAGGGCGGCGAGGAGTCCCGCGGAGCGGGTGGCCTGCCGTCGTCGGGGCACCACGGGCGCGGCGGCTGCTTCAGGGGGGCTGTCGACCAACACGCCGTTTAGGTTAGCCTAACCTCCGTTGCCCACTCAGGTGCCTCCCCAGAGAGAAGTGCGTCCCTATGAGCATGTCCCCCAGACCTTCCCTGTCCCGACGCGGCCTGCTGGCGGCCGGCGGGGCCGTCGGCGTCGGCGCCCTGCTCGCCGCGTGCGGCAGCGAGAAGAGCTCGGGGTCGGCCGGCGGCGGAAGCAAGGGCGGGCCCTGGAGCTTCACCGACGACCGCAAGAAGAAGGTCTCCCTGAAGACTGTGCCACAGCGCATCGTCGCCTTCACCGGCACCGCCGCCGCGCTGCACGATTTCGGCATCGACGACCAGATCGTCGGCGTCTTCGGCCCCACCAAGCTGAAGAACGGCAAGCCCGACCCGCAGGCCGGTGACCTCGACATCTCCAAGGTCACCATCATCGGCAACGCCTACGGGCAGTTCAACGTCGAGAAGTACGCCGGGCTCGCCCCGGACCTGCTCGTGACGAACATGTACGAGCCGGGCGCTCTGTGGTTCGTGCCGGACGAGAGCAAGGACAAGATCACCAAGCTCGCCAAGAGCGTCGCGATCACCTCCTCCCGGACCCCGATGGTGAAGATCATCGAGCGGTACGCCGAACTCGCGGAGTCCCTCGGCGCCGACCTGAAGGCCAAGAAGGTCACCGACGCCAAGGCCCGCTTCGAGAAGGCCGCCGAACGGCTGCGCAAGGCCGCCAAGTCCAACCCGGTCAAGGTGCTCGCCTGCTCCGGCAGCCCCGACCTCTTCTACGCCTCCAACCCGGGCATCAACGCCGACCTCATGTACTTCAAGTCCCTCGGCGTGGACCTGATCGTCCCGGACCACCTGGACAAGGGCGGCTACTTCGAGTCCCTCAGCTGGGAGAACGCCGACAAGTACCAGGCGGACGTGCTGCTGCTCGACAACCGCACCGCCACCCTCCAGCCCAAGGCGCTGGCCGCCAAGCCCGCCTGGGCGAAGCTGCCCGCCGTCAAGGCGGACCAGATCGCCCCCTGGTCCAGCGAGCCCCGCTTCTCCTACGCGGGCGCAGCCCCGCTCGTCGAGGGCCTCGCCAAGGCCATCGAGGACGCCAAGAAGGTCAGCTGACGCGCCGGGGGCCGGCCGCGTGCCCCGCGGCCGGCCCCCCGCAACTCCACTCAAGGGAGGTTTTTCCCCGCATGACCACGACCGCCGCCCCCGCCACCGCCCCGTTCCGCTTCTTCGACCTGCACGTCGTGCGCACCCGCCGGCTCGGCCCCTCGATGGTCCGGATCACCTTCGGCGGCGCGCGCCTTTCGGAGCTGCTGACCGGCGGCCGCGACCAGCGGGTGAAACTCTTCTTCCCGCGGGAGCACCAGACCGTCCCGGTCTTCGACGACCAGGGCGACGGCTGGTACGCGGCGTGGCGCGGGCAGGACCCGGCCGAGCGCAGCATCATGCGGACGTACACGGTCCGCGCGCAGCGCCAGGACCCGGAGCCGGAGCTGGACGTGGACTTCGCGCTGCACGGCGCGGAGGAGGGGACCTCGGGACCGGCCGGGCGGTGGGCGGCGAACGCCGTGCCCGGCGACCGGGTCAGCGTGCTCGGGCCGGTCGTCGAGGACAACGGCGGCGTGGACTTCCGCCCGCCGCAGGGCACCGACTGGATCCTGCTGAGCGGCGACGAGACGGCCCTGCCGGCCATCGCCAACATCCTGGCCTGGCTCACCCCGGGCACCAAGGCCAAGGTGTGGATCGAGGTGGGCCACGCGGCGGACCGCCAGGAGCTGCCCTCCTTCGCCGACGCCGACATCACCTGGCTGGTGCGCGAGGAGTCGGCCACCGACCGTACCGAGCGGATGCTCGCGTCGGTGGGCGCCGCCGAGCTGCCCGAGGGCACGCCGTACGCCTGGATCGCGGGCGAGTCCGGCACCGTCAAGGCGCTCCGCCGGCACCTGGTCAAGGAGCGCGGCTTCGACCGCAGGGCCGTGAAATTCACCGGTTACTGGCGGCGCGGCGCCAGCGAGGAACAGCTGCTGGCCGAGCTCACGGCCGCCGCGCGGAACTGAGCGCACGAAGGGGCCCGTCCGCCGGACGGGCCCCTTTCCCCTGCCTACAGCGGTCCGTTCACAGCCCGAGGCGCGCCAGCGCCTTCCCCGCCTCGGCCGTGCACCGGCCGTCCCCGGCCGCCGTCCAGGCCGCCGCGCACAGCGCCCGCAGCCCGTCCAGAGGGGAGCCCTCGCCATCGAGTACGAGCACGTCCTCGGCCACCGAGGCGACCCAGCCACCGCACCGGAAGCCGCCGTCCGCCGCCGCCACCTCCGGCTGCGGCCCGAGGATGCCGCGCAGGTCGGCGTCCACGTACGTGGGGCGGTGCTGCGGCGGCGCGGCGAGCAGCTCGGCCGGCGTGGTCACGCCGGTGAGCACCAGCAGCGAGTCCACGCCGCCGTTGAACGCGCCCTCGATGTCGGTGTCCAGCCGGTCGCCCACCACCAGCGGCCGCTTCGCCCCCGTGCGCAGCACGGTCTCGCGGTGCATCGGCGGCTGCGGCTTGCCCGCGACCTGCGGCGTGCCGCCGGTGGCGATCCGTACGACCTCCACCAGCGCGCCGTTGCCCGGTGCGATGCCGCGCTCCTTCGGGATCGTCAGGTCGGTGTTGGCCGCGAACCACGGCACGCCGCGGCCGACCGCGTAGGCCGCCTCCGCCAGCTGCTCCCAGTTCTGCTTGGGGTCGTAGCCCTGCACCACGGCGGCGGGGTCGTCCTCGGCCGAGTCCACGGGCACCAGCCCCCGCTCGCGCAGCGCGACCTTCAGCCCCTCACCGCCGATCGCCAGCACCCTCGCGCCGTCCGGCACCTGACCGGCGATCAGCCGGGCGACCGCCTGCGCGGAGGTGACGACGTCGCCCGCCTCCGTGGGCAGGCCGTACCCGGTCAGCTGCCCGGCCACGGTGTCGGGGGTGCGCGCCGCGTTGTTCGTCACGTACGCCAGGTGCATCCCGCCGTCCCGCGCGGTGGTCAGCGACTCCACGGCGTACGGGATGGCCGACCCGCCCGCGTAGACGACGCCGTCCAGGTCCAGCAGCGCCGTGTCGTACGCCTCGCTCAGCGTCCGTTCGCTGCCCTCCGGCCGCGTCCGCACCCGCTCGTCCATGCCGTCCAGCTCCTTAACCATCCATACCGCGCGCAAACGGCCTTTTCCCGCCGCATTGCGCTTCTCCCCCGATCATCCCTCACCGCCCCGACCGGCATAGCATTTGCCAATGACCAGCACCGACGGCCTGCGCCTGGACACCTTTCGCGGACTGCGCTACGCACCCCACCGGGTGAGCAGTCTCACCGCGGTCACCTCGCCCCCGTACGACGTGGTGGTCCGGCCGGACGGCGTCCGGCACCTGGAGACCGCCGATCCGTACAACATCGTCCGGCTGATCCTGCCGCACGCCGTGGACCCGGCGACCCGGCACCGCAAGGCCGCCGACACGCTCGCCCGCTGGCGCGCCGAGGGGGTACTGGCGCCCGATCCGCAGCCCGCGCTGTACGTGTACGAGCAGCGCAGGGGCGATGTGCTGCAGCGCGGCATCATCGGGGCGCTGGGGCTGGACGGGCCGGTGCTGCCGCACGAGGACGTGATCGCCGAGGTGGTCGAGGACCGGGCCGCGCTGATGCGTACCGCGGCCGCAAATTTCGAGCCGCTTTTGCTTTCGTACCGGGGCGAGGGGACGGCGAGCGGCGCCACGGCGGTGATCGAGCGCACCACGCGGCGGCCGCCGCTGCTGGCCACCACGACCGAGGACGGCTTCGCGCACCGGCTGTGGGCGGTGACCGACCCGGCCGAACTGGCGGCGGTGGACGCGGATCTGTCGGCCCGGCAGGCGCTGATCGCGGACGGGCATCACCGTTGGGCGACGTACCAGCGGCTCGCCGCGGAGCGCGGGGGCAGCACCGCCTCGGCCTGGTCGCGCGGCCTGGTGCTGCTGGTCGACACCGCCCGTTACCCGCTGCGGGTGCGGGCCATCCACCGCGTGCTGCCGCATCTGCCCCTGGAGCGGGCGCTGGCGGAGCTGGACGGCGCCTTCCGCGCGCGCGAGGTGCCCGGGCCGCTGCCCACGGCGCTGGAAGCGCTGGACGCGGCGCAGGGCAACGCCTTCCTGCTCGCCTCGGGCCCGGACTCCTTCCGGCTGCTGGACAGCCCCGATCCGCGGCTGCTGGCGCGGGCGATCCGTACGGACCGGCCGGAGGCGTGGCGGCGGCTGGATGCCACCGTTCTGCACTCCGTTCTGCTGGACGAGGTGTGGCGGATTCCGGACCACCCGGAGGGCATCCGCTACATCCACGACACGGACGCGGCGCTCGAACAGGCCGCGAAGCACGGCGGTACGGCGGTCCTGATGCGGGCCGTCGACGAGGAGACGGTCCGTCTGATCGCCGCGCAGGGCGTGACGATGCCGCGCAAGTCCACCTCGTTCGGCCCGAAGCCGGCGACGGGTCTGGTGCTGCGCACGCTCGACGACGACTGAGGCGCCGCCCCGAGCCCTCCTGGAACGCCCCGCGCGCCCTTCCCTGGACACCCCCTGCCCACACCGATATCGGGTTAGGTTAGGCTTACCTCACCAAGTCGACGGGCCGGGGGTTTTCCCCACCCGTCCCGCGCGGGCAACGCCCGTACCAGGGAGGACACGTTCATGACTTTCCTCGCGCCCACCGCCGAGGACCCGTCGCAGGCCCCTGCCTCCGCCCTCACCGGCAGCAAGGACCACCTGCTCAACGACGCCACCGTCCAGTACTACCGCGACGCGGTACGCGACGGAGTCGACCGGGTGGCCGCCAAACTCGCGGCGACGGACCGTCCCTTCACCGGCATGACCGCGGACCGGCTCGCGCCCGCGGTGCGCGGGATCGACCTGGAGACACCGCTCGGCGACCCCGCGGCGGCCCTGGACGAGCTGGAGGACATCTACCTCCGCGACGCGGTCTACTTCCACCACCCGCGCTACCTCGCCCACCTCAACTGCCCGGTGGTCATCCCCGCCGTGGTCGGCGAGGCCGTGCTCTCCGCCGTCAACTCCTCCCTGGACACCTGGGACCAGAGCGCCGGCGGCACTCTCATCGAACAGCGCCTCATCGAGTGGACCGCGGGCCGCATCGGCTTCGGCGAGGACGCCGACGGCGTCTTCACCAGCGGCGGCACCCAGTCCAACCTGCAGGCCATGCTGCTCGCCCGCGACGAGGCCCGCAGCCTCGCCCGCGAAGCGCACCCGCACCTGGACGACACCGAGATCCGCACCCGGCTGCGCATCCTCACCTCCCAGGTCAGCCACTTCAGCATCGAGAAGTCCGCCACCCTCCTCGGCCTCACCCCCGACGCCGTCATCGCGATCCCCGTCGACGAGGAGAAGCGGCTGCGCACCGACGCCCTGGAGAAGGAGCTGACCCGGTGCGCCGAGGAGGGCCTGATCCCGATGGCCGTCGTCGCCACCGCGGGCACCACCGACTTCGGCTCCATCGACCCGCTCCCCGAGATCGCCGCGCTCTGCGCCCGCGAAGGCGTGTGGATGCACGTGGACGCCGCGTACGGCTGCGGACTGCTGATCTCCCGCCGCCGCCACTACCTCGACGGCATCGAGAACGCCGACTCGGTCACCGTGGACTACCACAAGTCCTTCTTCCAGCCGGTCAGCTCCAGCGCCGTCATCGTCCGCGACCGCACCACCCTGCGGCACGTCACGTACCACGCCGACTACCTCAACCCGGAGCGGATGGCGAAGAAGCGCATCCCCAACCAGGTCGACAAGTCGCTCCAGACCACCCGCCGCTTCGACGCGCTCAAGCTCTGGATGACGCTGCGCATCATGGGCGCCGACCAGGTCGGCGAGCTCTTCGACGACGTCGTGGACCGCGCCGCCGACGGCTGGCGCCTCCTCGATACGGATGACCGCTTCGAGGTCGTCACCCGCCCCACGCTCTCCACCCTGGTCTTCCGTTACGTACCGGACCGGAACACGGACCCCGAGACCGTCGACCGGATCAACCTCCACGCCCGCGAGGCGCTCGCCGCCTCCGGCGAGGCCGTCATCGCCTCCACCGTCGTCGACGGCCGCCACTACCTCAAGTTCACCCTGCTCAACCCCGAGACCACCCTCGGCGACATCGCCACGGTGCTCGATCTGATCGCCGAGCACGCCGGCTCCCGCCTCGCCGAAGAGGCCACGCCGGAACTCACCAGCGCTCACTGACCGCCCCCACCGGAGACACCGTGCCCACCAACGCCCCGCACGCCACATCTGTACACGACTTCATCGCCATCGGCCTCGGGCCGTTCAACCTCGGTCTGGCCTGCCTGACCGAACCGCTCGCCGAACTCGACGGCCTCTTCCTGGAGTCCAAGCCCGACTTCGAGTGGCACTCGGGGATGTTCCTGGAAGGCGCCCACCTCCAGACCCCGTTCATGGCCGACCTGGTCACCCTCGCCGACCCCACCTCCGAGTACTCCTTCCTGAACTACCTGAAGGAATCGGGCCGGCTGTACTCCTTCTACATCCGCGAGAACTTCTATCCGCTGCGCGAGGAGTACAACGACTACTGCCGCTGGGCCGCCGCGAAACTCCGCAGCGTCCGCTTCGGCCACCGGGTCACCTCGGTCGAGTACGACGAGCGGGACGAGCTGTACCTCGTCCACGGCACCGACCTGGCGACCGGCGAGCGGCGCACCCACCGCGGCCGCCGCCTCGTGCTGGGCACCGGCACCCCGCCCCACCTCCCCGAGTCCTGCCGGGACCTGGGCGGCGACCTGATCCACAACTCGCGTTACATGCCGAACAAGGAAGCCCTCCAGGCCAAGGACTCGATCACCCTGGTCGGCAGCGGCCAGAGCGCCGCGGAGATCTACTACGACCTGCTCTCCGAGATCGACGTCCACGGCTACAAGCTCAACTGGGTCACCCGCTCCCCGCGCTTCTTCCCGCTGGAGTACACCAAGCTCACGCTGGAGATGACCTCCCCCGAGTACGTGGACTACTTCCACGCGCTCCCCGAGGCCACCCGCTACCGCCTGGAGTCCGAGCAGAAGGGCCTCTTCAAGGGCATCGACTCGGAGCTCATCGACGCGATCTTCGACCTGCTCTACCAGAAGAACCTCAAGGGCCCGGTCCAGGCCCGGCTGTTCACCAACACCGCGCTGAACGACGCGTCGTACGACGAGACCACCGGCACGTACACGCTGGACCTGCGCCACGAGGAGCAGGAGCGGGACTTCGCCCTGGAGACCCAGGGCCTGATCCTCGCCACCGGCTACCGCTACACCACCCCGGACTTCCTGGCCCCGGTCGCCGACCGCATCCGCCTGGACGGCCAGGGCCGCTTCGACGTCGCCCGCAACTACAGCGTCGACCACAGCGGCCAGGGCGTCTTCCTGCAGAACGCCGGCGTGCACACGCACAGCATCACCTCGCCCGACCTGGGCATGGGTCCCTACCGCAACGCGTACATCATCGCGGAAATGCTGGGCCGCCAGCCCTACGCCGTGGAGAAGACCATCGCGTTCCAGGAATTCGGAGCACCGGAAGGCATCGTCCGATGAGCAACATCAACGGCAGCACGAAGAGCGACGGCGCGCAGAGCGGCATCCTCTTCACCCGTACCGACCCCGCGCTCGGCGAGTTCGCCGTCCGCGCGCTCGACCCCCTGCAGGACGCCGAGCTGCTGCACGGCTGGGTCACCCACCCCAAGGCGTCCTTCTGGATGATGCAGGACGCCACGCTCCCCGACGTGGAGCGCGAGTACATGAGCATCTCCGCCGCCGAGCACCACGACGCGTTCATCGGACTGCACAACGGCCGCCCCGCCTTCCTCATGGAGCGGTACGACCCGGCCCACGTCGAGCTGGTCGGCCTCTACGACCCCGAGCCGGGCGACGTCGGCATGCACTTCCTGACCGCGCCCAGCGACACCCCCGTGCACGGCTTCACCCGAGCCGTCATCACCACCGTCATGGCGATGCTCTTCGAGGACCCGGCCACCGCCCGCGTCGTCGTCGAGCCCGATGTACACAACAAGGCCGTCCAGGCCCTCAACGAAGCCGTCGGCTTCGAGATCGTCCGGAAGATCGCCAAGCCGGAGAAGGACGCCTACCTCAGCACCTGCACCCGCGAGCAGTACCTTGCGGCGATAGGAGTGACCACCCGATGAACGCCGCCACCACCCCCCGCGACGCCGTGGCCCACCTGACCCCCGACCTGTGGGACCGGGCCGGCCGCCTCCTCATACGCAAGGCGCTCGCCGAGTTCACCCACGAACGCCTCCTCACCCCCCGCCCGATGCTGGACGGCCGCTACTCCGTCCGCAGCGACGACGGCACCGTGGAGTACCGCTTCGCCGCCCAGGTCCTCACCCTCGACCACTGGCAGATCGACGCCGACTCGATCACCCGGCACCGCGAGGACACCGATCTCCCCCTCGACGCCGTCGAGTTCTTCATCGAACTGCGCGACGCGCTCGGCCTCAGCGACGAGATCCTCCCGGTCTACCTGGAAGAGATCAGCTCCACCCTCTCCGGCACCGCGTACAAACTGACCAAGGACCACGTCCCGGCCGACGAGCTCGCGAAGGCCGACTTCCAGGACATCGAGACCGGCATGACCGAGGGCCACCCCTGCTTCGTGGCCAACAACGGCCGCCTCGGCTTCGGCATCCACGAATACAGCGCGTACGCCCCCGAGGCCGCGGCCCCGATCCAGCTCATCTGGCTGGCAGCGCGCCGCGACCGCGCCACCTTCACCGCCGGCGCGGGCCTGGACTACGAGGCCCTGATGCACGCGGAGCTCGGCGAGCCCACGCTCTCCCGCTTCGCCTCGGTGATGGCCGAGCAGGGCCTGGACCTCGCCGACTACCTCCTCCTCCCCGTCCACCCCTGGCAGTGGTGGAACAAGCTCTCCGTCACCTTCGCCGCCGAGGTCGCCCAGCAGCGCCTGGTCTGCCTCGGCCCCGGTGACGACGAGTACCTCGCGCAGCAGTCCATCCGGACCTTCTTCAACACGAGCAACCCCGAGCGCCACTACGTCAAAACGGCACTCTCGGTCCTCAACATGGGCTTCATGCGCGGCCTCTCCGCCGCGTACATGGAGGCCACGCCCGCCATCAACGACTGGCTGGCCGGCCTCATCGAGAGCGACCCGGTCCTGCGCGGCACCGGCCTGACGATCATCCGCGAGCGCGCCGCCATCGGCTACCACCACCGCCAGTACGAAGAGGCCACCACCAAGGGCTCCCCGTACCGCAAGATGCTCGCCGCGCTCTGGCGCGAGTCCCCGGTGCCCACGCTCGAACCGGGCCAGCGCCTCGCCACCATGGCCTCCCTCCTCCACACCGACCGCGACGGCGCCTCCTTCGCGGGCGCGCTGATGCGCGAGTCCGGCCTGAGCGCCGTCGAGTGGCTGCGCCGGTACCTCAAGGCGTACTTCACGCCCCTCCTGCACAGCTTCTACGCCTACGACCTGGTCTTCATGCCGCACGGCGAGAACGTCATCCTCGTCATCGAGAACGGCGTCGTGCAGCGCGCGATCTACAAGGACATCGCCGAGGAGATCGCGGTGATGGACCCCGACGCGGTCCTCCCCCCGGCCGTCGAGCGCATCCGCGCCGAGGTCCCCGAGGACAAGAAGCTCCTGTCGATCTTCACCGACGTCTTCGACTGCTTCTTCCGCTTCCTCAACGGCATCCTCGTCACCGAGGGCCTGGTCGACGAGGAGACCTTCTGGCGCACGGTCGCGGAGTGCGTCACCGAGTACCAGGCGTCCGCGCCCGAACTCGCGGACAAGTTCGCCCAGTACGACATGTTCGCCGAGGAGTTCGCGCTCTCCTGCCTGAACCGTCTCCAGCTGCGCAACAACAAGGAGATGGTCAACCTCCAGGACCCGGCCGGCGCCCTCCAGCTGATCGGCAACCTGCGCAACCCGATCGCCCGCTTCGGCCCGGACACGGCCACGGCCACGGAGACGACCGCGGTGGCGTGACACCGCGGTGACGGCCGCCCGCTTCGACGGTCCGGGGCGGGCGACCGGAAACGCAAGAGGGCGGGATCCCTATGGGATCCCGCCCTCTTCGCTGTGCGGTGCGGTGCTGCGCAGCGCAGCGCTTAAGCGTCCGCGCTTACTTGTCCGCGTCCGGCGCGTCCTCGTCGGTTACTTCGCCCGCCTCGGCCTTGGCCTTGGCGTCGGCCTCGGCCTTGGCCTCGGCGTCGGAGAAGGTGGGGACTACGGGGGCGGCGGGAGCGGGCTCGTCGGCCTCGACGGCCTCCTCGACCTCCTCGGTCTTGGTGTCGCCTTCCTCCGCGTCCTCGTCCTCGGCCTTGGCGACGGCGTTGGTGCCACCGTCAACCGCCTCGTCCTCGTCGGTCTCGTCCTCGTCCGCCAGGGCGTCCGTGAACTCCACGCCGTCCAGCTCCGCCAGCCGGTCCGACGCATCCGTCGTACCGCCCTGGTCGGCCTCCAGCGCCTTCGCGAACCACTCGCGCGCCTCTTCCTCGCGGCCGACCTCCAGCAGCGCGTCGGCGTACGCGTAGCGCAGCCGCGCGGTCCACGGCTGTACCGCGTTGGACGCCAGCTCGGGGCTCTGCAGCGTGACGACGGCGGCGTCCGCCTGGCCCATGTCGCGCCGGGCACCCGCCGCGACCAGCCGCATCTCGACCTGCCCGGACTTGTCCAGCCGCTGCACCTCGGGCTCGCCGGCCATGGCGAGGGCCTTCTCGGGCCGGCCCATGCCGCGCTCGCAGTCGGCCATCACCGGCCACAGCTCCGCGCTGCCCGTCATCCGGCGCGCCGCCCGGAACTCCGCCAGCGCCTCGCTGTACTTGCCGAAGCCGTACGCGGCGAAGCCGGCCGCCTCGCGGACGGCGGCGACGCGGGACGCGAGCCGCAGCGCGATACGCGAGTACTCGTACGCCCGCTCGGGGTCCTCGTCCAGCAGCTTCGCCACCATCACGAGGTTCCGCGCGACGTCCTCGGCGAGCGTCTTCGGCAGGCTCAGCAGCTCCTGCCGCACGTCCTTGTCGATCTCGTCACCGGTGACGTCGTCCGGAATCGGCAGCCGCTTGATCGGCTCCCGGTCCCGACGGTCGTCCCGGCGGTCATCACGCCGGTCGTCCCGGCCCTGCCCGTACGGCCGACGCCCACCACGGTCGTCGTCACGCCGGAACCCGCCGCGCTCGCCGCCACGGTCATCGCGACGGAACCCACCACGGTCACCGCCGCGGTCGTCACGCCGGTCGTCACGACGGAACCCACCGCGCTCGCCGCCGCGGTCGTCACGACGGAAGCCCCCGCGGTCACCACCACGGTCATCCCGGCGGAAGCCACCCCGGTCACCGCCGCGGTCACCACCGCGGTCACCACCGCGGTCCGCACCGCGGTCGTCACGACGGAAGCCGCCGCGCTCGCCGCCACGGTCGTCGCGACGGAACCCGCCGCGGTCGCCACCGCGGTCGTCCTCGCGACGGGGGCCACGCGGCCGGTCGTCACGACGGTCATCACGCCGGTCCGCGCCACGGTCGTCGCGACGGAAGCCGCCGCGGTCGCCACCACGGTCGTTGCTGCGGTCGTCGCGACGGAACCCGCCACGGTCGTCCTCACGACGCGGCCCACGCGGCCGGTCATCACGCCGGTCCGCACCACGGTCATCGCGACGGAACCCACCGCGGTCCGCACCGCGGTCGTCACGGCGGAAACCGCCCCGCTCGCCGCCACGGTCATCGCGACGGAAACCGCCGCGGTCGCCACCGCGGTCGTCCTCGCGACGGGGACCACGCGGCCGGTCATCACGCCGGTCCGCACCACGGTCATCGCGGCGGAAGCCGCCCCGCTCGCCACCACGGTCGTTGCTGCGGTCATCGCGGCGGAACCCGCCACGGTCGTCCTCGCGACGCGGCCCACGCGGCCGGTCATCACGCCGGTCGTCACGGCGGAACCCACCACGGTCGGCACCGCGATCCGCACCGCGGAAGCCGCCGCGCTCACCACCACGGTCGTTGCTGCGGTCGTCCCGACGGAAACCGCCACGGTCGCCACCGCGGTCCGCGCCGCGGTCGTCACGGCGGAAACCGCCCCGCTCGCCGCCGCGGTCATCGCGACGGAAGCCCCCGCGGTCACCGCCGCGGTCGCCACCGCGGTCGTCCTCGCGACGGGGACCACGCGGCCGGTCGTCACGACGGTCATCACGCCGGTCCGCACCGCGGTCGTCGCGCCGGAACCCACCGCGGTCGCCACCACGCTCGTTACTGCGGTCGTCGCGACGGAACCCGCCGCGCTCGCCGCCACGGTCGTCGCGACGGAAGCCGCCCCGCTCGCCGCCGCGCTCGTTACCGCGGTCGTCACGACGGCCATAACCGCCGCCGGCGCCTCCGGCGCCACGCGCGGCACCCGCGCCACCGGGACGGCTGCCGCGGTCATCGCGACGCGGCCCCCGGTCATCACGACGGGAGTCGCGCCGGTCACCACCATCGCGCCAGCGCGGCTGGCGCTCCGATCGGTCGTCGGGAGAGTTGGTGGACATCGACGTGACTCCTGTCTTCGGTACTGCTGGTCATTCTCACGCACCGACCAGTTCGGCGCGCTTCGGCAAAACAAAAAGGACCCTTGGTCCCAGCATGAACGCTGGGACCAAGGGTCCTGAAAGATTGTTCGGCGGCGTCCTACTCTCCCACAGGGTCCCCCCTGCAGTACCATCGGCGCGGAAAGGCTTAGCTTCCGGGTTCGGAATGTAACCGGGCGTTTCCCTAACGCTATGACCACCGAAACCCTATCGGGTTCGAGCGAACAAGCACACTCTTCAGTTAAATGAAGTGAAACTTGGTTCAACCGGTGCGACTGTTCGCAACCCGGGAACCACACAGTGGACGCGAGCAACTGAGGACAAGCCCTCGGCCTATTAGTACCAGTCAACTCCACCCGTTACCGGGCTTCCATATCTGGCCTATCAACC
>NZ_JBVHPN010000034.1:0-27618 GCF_055567935.1 Streptomyces sp. NPDC026301
CCGCCCCACGAGAGACGTCTCTCGTGGCGGCCACGGCCGTCGTGTGTCAGCCCTTCTTCAGGCCCAGCACCTCAGCCCTTCTTCAGGCCCAGCACCTCCGTCGCCGCGAAGTTCTCCTCCGGGGCGCGGTCGGCGAAGTACGGGGTCAGCGCCGCGTCCAGCTCCTCATAGGTGAAGACGTCTTTGGCGGTGTCGAATTGTGCGGCCACCCTCGGCCTTTCGAGGAGCGCGGCCATGCCGCCGTGCACGACGAAGACCTGCCCGTTGATCCGGCCCGCCGCGGGCCCGGCGAGATACCCGACCAGCGGCGAGACATGCTCGGGCGCCAGCGGGTCCGACGCTCCCTCCCCCGGCTCTCCGCTGCCTTGGCCTGGGGAAATGCCCGCGAAGACGTCCTCGGTCATCCGGGTGCGGGCCCGCGGGCAGATCGCGTTGGCGGTCACGCCGTACTTGGCCAGCGCCGCCGCCGTGGAGGTCGTCAGGCCCACGATCCCGCCCTTGGCCGCCGCGTAGTTGGGCTGGCCGGCGGAACCGGCGAGGAACGCCTCTGAGGAGGTGTTGACGAGCCGGCCGTACACCGGGGCGCCGGCCGCCTTGGACCGCTCCCGCCAGTGCGCCGCGGCGAAGCGCGTCGTGTTGAAGTGCCCCTTGAGGTGGACGCGGAGCACCGAGTCCCACTCGTCCTCGGTCATCGAGAAGACCATCCGGTCCCGCAGGATGCCCGCGTTGTTGACCAGGATGTCCAGCGCTCCGTAGGTGTCCACGGCCAGCTCCACCAGGTCGCGCGCCGTCTCGAAGTCGGCGACGTCCCCGAGGTGCGCCGTGGCCTGCCCGCCCGTGGCCCGGATCTCGGCGGCCACGGCCTCGGCGGGCGCCGCGGACGCGGCACCCGAACCGTCGCGCCCCGGCTGCCCGTAGTCGTTGACGATCACGTTCGCGCCGAGGTGGGCGAGTTCGAGCGCCTCGGCCCGGCCCAGGCCGCGGCCGGCGCCGGTGACGATGGCCGTCCTGCCCCGCAGCGTCATCCGCTCTCCGCCCTCCATCCCGGTCACAGCTCGATGCAGGTACGCAGGGCGGCGCCCGTACGCATCTGATCGAGCGCGTCGTTGATCTCGGCGAGCTGCACCCGGTGGGTGATCAGGCCCGCGAGGTCGATACGGCCCGCCCGCCACAGGGCGATGGCGCGCTCGTACGAACGGACCACGTCCCCGCCCCCGTACAGCGAGGGCAGGATCCTCTTCTCATCGAAGAACAGCTCGAACATGTTGACCTGGAAGAAGTCGTCCATCGCGCCCGCGCCGACGATGCACAGCGTGCCGCCGCGCCGCGTCGTCTCATAGGCGGTGCGGGCGGTGGCGGACTTCCCGACGACCTCGAAGACGTAGTCGAAGCCCTCGCCCGCGGTGATCCGCTGCTTGGCGTCGGCCAGCTCCTCGGGGGCGACCGCCTCCGTCGCCCCGAAGCGCAGCGCGGCCTCGCGCCGCGACTCCACCGGGTCCACGGCGACGATCTGCGCGGCGCCGCTCGCCCGCGCCCCCTGGATCGTGGAGATGCCCACGCCGCCGCACCCGATGACGGCGACCGACGATCCGGCCTCGACCTTGGCGGTGTTCAGGGCCGCGCCGAGCCCGGTGGTCACGCCGCATCCGATGAGCGCGGCGATGTCGTACGGCACATCGTCCGGGATCGGCACCGCGCAGTGGGCCGCGACCACGACCTCCTCGGCGAAGGTGCCGGTGCCGGCGAACCCGAAGACGTCCCCACCGGGGCGCTGGAAGTTGGGGGTGCCGGCGCTCATGAAGCCGGCCAGGCACAGGTGCGTCTGGCCGCGGCGGCAGGACGGACAGCTGCCGCAGGCGGGCAGCCAGCACATCAGTACCCGGTCGCCCGGACTCAGCCCCGTGACGCCGTCCCCGACGTCGAGGATCTCGCCCGCGCCTTCGTGTCCGGGGACGAACGGCGCGGGCTGCGGCAGCACGCCGCTCATCGCGGAGAGGTCGGAGTGGCACAGTCCGGTGGCCCTGATCCGTATCCGCACCTTTCCCGGCCCGAACCCCACGGCCTCCACGTCGTCGAGGACGTCGAGCTTGTCCTGCCCTGTCTCGTGCTGTACGGCTGCGCGCATCTGCGGCTCCTCCCTGGCTGTGCCTAGTTGTGCCTAGTCGTGCTCCACCACCGTGTCCGCCAGCACCGGGGCGTCCTCCCGGTCGGCGGCCGTCACCACGATCTGAATACGGTCCTTGGCCGTCTCCCACATCCGGATCCGCAGCGCCTCCCCGGGGAAGACCACCCCGGCGAACCGCGTCGCGTACGACCGGACGCGCGCCACGTCGCCGCCCAGCAGCGTGTCGACGACCGCCTTGAGCGTCACGCCATACGAGCAGAGCCCGTGCAGGATCGGCTTGTCGAAGCCCGCGAGCTCGGCGAACTCCGGGTCGGCGTGCAGCGGGTTCCAGTCGCCGGAGAGCCGGTACAGCAGCGCCTGATCGGCCCGGATCAGCCGGGTCACCGTGCGGTCCGGCGCCCGTTCGGGCAGGTCCAGGCGGTTGGCGGGGCCGCGCTCGCCGCCCCAGCCGCCCTCGCCCCGTACGAAGATCTGGGTGTCGCTGGTCCACAGCGGCCCGTCCGCGTCCGCGGTCTCCGAACGCAGCACGATGACCGCGGCCTTGCCTTTGTCGTAAACGGCGGGGATGGTCGCGGTCTGGCGGGCGGTGCCCTGCAGCGGGATCGGCCGGTGCAGGGTGATCTTCTGGGCGCCGTGCAGGACGGCCGCGAGGTCCACGTCGATGCCTGGGGACGAGAGCCCGCCGACCACGGCCATGCCGGCGCCCGCGACGGTGGCGAAGCTGGGCAGCACGTGCAGCCGGCTCTCCAGGGTGTACCGCAGCTCGTCGGGGTCGGTGGCGGCGCCGGGGCGCTCCTCGGTGGCCGCGCCCGCGCCGATGCCGAGGTGGTAGAGCTGGACGTCCTTGTGGTCCCAGGCGATGTCGGAGGTACGCGGCTCGGCGGCGATGGCCTTGGCGGCGTCGATGGGCATGGGGCGGGGCTCCTTCGCCGTACGGTGCGGGTGGCGGGTCGAGAGGCGATAAGACCCCGGCCGGCCGTCCGCACCGTCGGCCGGCCGGGGTCGTCAGCGATCGGCGACGCGGCGGTGCGCGGCGCGGCCGGCACGGCGGGCACGGTCGGCACGGTCGTCGCTGCGCACTAGAACGCGTTCTACCGATGGGGCATGTATAGCCCATCCCGTGCCGACCCGGAAGACCCCTGACGGGCCGTCAGTTCCGCGGCGGCGCAAGCCCGCTCGCCCCACCCATGACATTTGTCCCATCCGGTCGAAGACATTCCCTTCTACCGAGGTCGGCCCGGTCTCCGTAGATTCATGGGCATGACGACGACAACGGGGAAAACGGGGACAGCGGGGGCAGCGGGGGTGCGGAAAACGGGGAGCGCGCGGGACGCCACCGCGGTGGCGTTCTCGAGTGTGGTGAAGACGTACGGCGAGCTGCGGGCCGTGGACGGGCTGGACCTCACGGTCCACCGCGGCGAGACCGTCGCGCTGCTCGGGCGGAACGGCGCCGGCAAGTCGACCACCATCAGCATGCTGCTCGGGCTGCTGCCGCCCACGTCCGGCGAGGTGCGGCTGTTCGGCGGCACGCCGGAGCGGGCGGTGCGCGAGGGGCGGATCGGCGCGATGCTGCAGGACGGCCGGCCGATACCGCGGGTGACGGTGCGGGAGCTGGTCGCCTTCGTGGCGGCCACGTATCCGAAGCCGATGGCGGTGTCCGAGGCGCTGGCGCTGGCCGGCCTGGAGGAGCTCGCCGGGCAGCGGGTGGACAAGCTCTCCGGGGGCCAGGCGCAGCGCGTGCGCTTCGCGTTGGCGCTGGCGGGCGATCCGGAGCTGGTCGTGCTGGACGAGCCGACCGCGGCGCTGGACGTCGAGGGCCGCCACGACTTCTGGCGGGCCATGCGGGCATACGCACGGCGCGGCAACACCGTGGTGTTCTCCACCCATTACCTGACCGAGGCCGATGAAAACGCCGACCGGATCGTGGTGATCGACCGCGGCCGGGTGGTGGCCGACGGCACCGGCGAGGCCATCAAGCGCACCGTCGGCGGCGCGCTGGTCTCCTTCGACCTGGCAGGCGGGCCCACCGACGGCCTGACCGAGCTGCCGGGCGTCACGTCCCTGGAGATACGGGGCGACCGGGCGCTGCTGCGGTCCGGCGACTCCGACGCGACGGTGCTCGCGCTGGCCCGGCTGGGTCTCGTACGGGACCTTCAGGTCGCCCCGGCCAGTCTTGAGGACGCGTTCCTCTCCCTCACTTCATCCCGCACGGGCGCCGGGGACGGCGGCCCGGCGGTCAGCGGTACCGGTGCCCTGGAAGGCGCCGCGGCGGTCGGCGAAGGAGCCCGGTGATGCTCGACTACATCCGTCTGGAAGTCCGCAGGACGCTGCGCGACAAGGGGTTCGTGATCTTCGGCATCGGGATGCCGGTGCTGATGTACCTCCTCCTCACAAACATCGCCGGGGGCTCGGGCAAGGGCGCCGACGCCTGGAAGGTCAGCGCGATGGTCGGCATGGCGTCGTACGGCGCGCTGGGCGCGGCCCTGGGCACCGGCAACGGCGTGGCCGAGGACAAGAAGCTCGGCTGGCTGCGGCAGCTGCGGATCACGCCGCTGTCCCCGGCCCGGGTGGTGGTGGGCCGCGGCCTGAGCAGCACGGTGACCGTGCTGCCCGCGATCGTCGTGGTGCTGGTGCTGGGCGCGCTGGTCAACGGCGTGCGGCTGTCGGCCGGGCAGTGGGCCGGGCTCGTCATACTGCTGTGGCTGGGTACCGCCCCGTTCACGCTGCTGGGCCTGGGCAACGGCTACCACCTCACGGCGCAGGCCGCGGGGCTGGTGAACGCCGGCTGCATGATGGTGCTGGCGATCATCGGCGGGCTGTGGTTCCCGGCCGCGGCGTTCCCCGGCTGGCTTCAGGAAATATCCCGCTGGACCCCCTCGAACCGCTTCGCGGACCTCGGCTGGAGCGTCACGTCCGGGCACGGCCCGTCGGCGAGTACGGTGCTTGTCCTGGTGGCGTGGCTGGCCGTCTTCGGCGCTTATGCGGTGTACGCGTACCGGCGTGCGGCGCGGACGGCCTGAGGTGGGACGAGGCGGCATCCCGAGCGGGGCGATGCCCGGCCCGGAGTTCGAGGACGAGATGGCGGAGCAGGACGGCAGGGCCGTGAAGAGCAAGAAGAAGCGCTGCCGCGAGGCTTCCTGGACGACCTGGGGGACGGAGCCGGACGCCCGGCTGCCCTTCCGTAAGGGCCCCGGCCCGGTCACGTTCATGCCCTGGCTGATCATGGGCGTGGGCGCGCTGTCCAACACCCTCCAGGGCAGGACCGGCAACCCCTGGCTGGCCGGCGCCGGCCTGCTCGCCTTCAACTCGCTCTACGTCGCCGTGGTGCGCACTTCCTTCAACGACCGGGCGCGCGCCACTCCGGTGCCGTACTGGCTGCTGGCCGCCCTGGCCGCGGTGACGTACGCGCTGGGCATCGGGTACGGCGGCGCCTGGATGCTGTTCTTCCCGCTGCTGTCGCTGGCCGCAGGCACGCTGCTGCGCGGCCGGCCGTTGTTCGTCGCGCTCTTCGTCGCCAGTTTCTCGGCCGGCACGCTCGCCGGGCACGGCAGTGGCGACCCGTGGGACGCCTCGATCATCGGCTACGGCACGTTCATCTCCGGCATGGTCACCGCGGCCGTCCTCGGGCTCTTCGACGCCAACCGGCAGCTGCACGCCACGCAGGGCGAACTGGCGCGCACCGCCGTCGAGAAGGAGCGGCTGCGGTTCTCGCGCGACCTGCACGACCTGCTGGGGCACACCCTGTCGGTGGTCGTGGTGAAGGCGGAGGCGGTGCGCCGGCTGGCGCCGCGGGACGTGGACGCGGCGCTGGCCCAGGCCGCGGACATCGAGGCGGTGGGCCGGCAGGCGCTCACCGAGATCCGCGAGGCGGTCACCGGCTACCGCCAGGGCAGCCTGGCCACCGAGCTGGACCGGGCCCGCTCGGCGCTGGAGGCGGGCGGCATCGAGCCGGTCGTCCGGCAGGCGGGGCCGCCGCTGTCCCCGCAGGCGGGCGCGCTGCTGGGCTGGGTCGTGCGGGAGGGCGTCACCAACGCCGTACGGCACAGCGGCGCCACCCGCTGCGAGATCGAGGTGCGGGTCGACGGCGACCGGGCCCGGCTGACGATCACCGACGACGGCCACGGTCCCGTAAGCTCCCGATCGCCCGCCGAGGGCGGCGGTACGGGCCTGACCGGCCTCGCCGAGCGGCTGGCCGCGGCCGGCGGCACGCTGGACGCGGGGGCCGACGGGCGGCGCGGCTTCCGGCTGGTGGCCGAGCTGCCCGAGGACGCGGACGGCTTCGAGGGCGCGGGTGCGGCTTTCGGGGGCGCCGGGGCAACTGCGGACGTCGAGGAGATGCCCAGGTGATCGTGGAGGAGATGCCCAGGTGATCAGGGTCCTGCTGGCCGAGGACCAGGGGATGATGCGCGGCGCGCTGGCGCTGCTGCTGAACCTGGAACCGGACATGGAGGTGGTGGCGCAGGTGCCGGCCGGCGACGAGATCGTCGGCGCGGCGCTGGAGACCTCCCCGGACATCGCGCTGCTGGACATCGAGCTGCCCGGGCGCAGCGGCCTGGACGCCGCGGCGGATCTGCGCGAGGCGCTGCCGGACTGCAAGGTGCTGATCGTGACGACGTTCGGGCGGCCGGGGTATCTGCGCCGCGCGATGGAGGCCGGGGCGTGCGGCTTCCTGGTCAAGGACGGGCCGGTGGAGGAGCTGGCCGCGGCGATCCGGCGGGTGCTGGCCGGGGAGCGGGTGATCGACCCGGGGCTGGCGGCCGCCGCGCTGAGCGCCGGACCGAATCCGCTGACGCCGCGCGAGCGGGAGGTGCTGACCGCGGCTGTGGACGGCGCGACGGTGGCCGACATCGCGGGCAAGCTGCACCTCTCGCAGGCGACCGTGCGCAACTACCTCTCGGCGGCGATCGGCAAGACCGGCACGCGCAACCGCATGGAGGCGGTCCGCGCGGCGCGGCGCAACGGCTGGCTGTAGGAGGGGGCGGTGGGTCCGCGGCAACGGCCGGCGGGTCCGCAGCAGCGGCCGGCGGCGGCCAGGGCTGGAGCCGGGGCCGGGGTCGGGGCCGGGCCCGGGGCCGGTGGCCGCATCGCCGTCCGGGTCGGCCACCGTTGTCTCAGTCGGACGTCTCCTCGCGCAGGTACTCCTCGTACTCCGCGGCGGTGAGCAGCGCTTCCGTGCTGCCGGAGAGCTGGATCGTGAGCAGCCAGCCGTCGCCGTACGGGTCGGTGTTGACCTGTTCCGGCTCGTCGGCGAGCGAGGCGTTGACCGTCAGCACGGTGCCGGTGACCGGCAGGTAGACCTCGCTGACGGCCTTGACCGACTCCACGTTGCCGAAGGGTTCGCCGGCCTCGAACCGCTCGCCTTCCTTGGGCAGTTCGATGTAGACGATGTCGCCGAGCTGCCGCTGGGCATAGTCCGTGATGCCGATCGTGGCCCGGTCGCCGTCCCGGCGGAGCCACTCGTGGTCCTTGCTGTACGACAAATCCTCGGGGATGTTCGCCATGCGGATGACGGTGGCACCGCCGCGGGCGGACCGACAAGGCGGAAACCGGGCTCCCCGTGCCGCCGACGGGGCCCACGTACGCAAGTACGCAAGGGCCCATGTCCGCAAAGGCTCAGGGGCGCAAAGGCTCAGGTGCGCAAGTACGACGCGCCGTTGACGTCCAGTACCGTGCCCGAGCTCCACTGGGCCTCCGGGGAGGCCAGCCAGCGGACCGCCGCCGCGATCTCGGCCGGCTCGGCCACCCGGCCGAACGGGCTCTGCGCGCGGATCGCGGCGCCCTGCTCGCCGGCCAGCCGGTGGCCGACCCGTTCGGTGTCGATGAAGCCGGGTGCCACGGACGCCACCGCGATGCCGTACGGGGCGAGCGCCACCGCGAGGGACTGGCCGAGCGCGTGCACCGCGGCCTTGGTCGCGCCGTACGCGGGGTGGTCCGGCTCGCCGCGGAAGGCGCCGCGCGAGCCGACGTTGACGATCCGTCCGCCGCCGCCCTGCGCGATCATGCGCTGGGCCGCGCCGTGGCTGAGGTGCGCGGTGCCGAGCAGGTTGACCGCGACGTGCTGCTGCCAGGCGGCGGCCCAGTCGGCGTAGGAGGTGGTGGCGGGCGGGTGCGGGGTGTTGACCGCGGCGTTGTTGACCAGTACGTCGATGCCGCCGAGCGCCGCGTCGGCGTCGGCGATCAGGCCGGCGGCGCCGTCCGGGTCGGCGATGTCCGCGTGGAGCAGTACGTGGCCGTCGCCGGGCAGCGCGGCGAGGGTGTCCTCGGCGTCCGCCCGGCGCGTGCCGTAGTGCACGGCGACCCGGTCGCCGTTCTCCGCGAAGGCACGCGCCAGGGCCCGGCCCAGGCCGCGCGAGGCGCCGCTGACCAGCACACGGCGGCCGGCGGCGGGAAACGGCGGGGGAACAGCGGGACCAGGTGCAGCAGCGGTGTCGGCCATGCCCGCATCCTCTCGCGACGAGCCGACCGCCGGCAGGCCGGGCCACGACGAGCCGACCACCCGCAAGCCGCCGGGCAGCGGGGCGCAGGTGCGCACCGCCTGCGGCAGTTCAGCCGGCGTGCGCGGTGTCCTTCTCGCGCCTCGGCAGGGAGAACAGCATCAGCAGGACGCCGGCCAGCAGGACCACGGCACCGACCCGGAAGGCGAGCGCGTAGCCGTCGGCGAGCGCCACCCGGCCGCTGCCCGCGACCCCGGCCGCGACCGTGGAGAGGACCGACAGGCCGAGCGCGCCGCCCATCTGCCGCGAGGTGTTGATCAGTCCGGAGACCAGCCCGGCGTCGCCGGCCGCCGCGCCCGACGTGCAGATCGCGGCGATCGGGGTGGCCGACAGGCCCGCGCCGAGCGCCATCGTGACGCCCGGGCCAAGGATCGTCGCGAGGTACGTGCCGTGCGCGTCCATCGTGGACTGCCAGGCCATGCCGACGGCCGCGAGCAGCACGCCCGCCACGGCCACCGTCTTCGCGCCGAGCCGCGGCAGCGCCATCAGCCGGGGCGCCGCCTTGGAGCCGATCACGATCGAGAAGGAGTGCGGGAGGAAGGAGAGACCCGCCTGGAGCGCGGTGTAACCGAGGACGTTCTGCGTGTAGAGCGAGAGGAAGTACCACATGGAGAACATGCCGGCACCGACCACCACCATCGCCGAGGTCGTCGCCCACACCGACCGCGGCCGGAAGACGCCGAGCGGCATCAGCGGCGCCGCGGAGCGGGCCTCGACCGCCACGAACGCGCCCAGCACGGCGAGTCCGGCGAGCAGCGGCAGCAGCGCGCCGGCGGCGGTCCAGCCGCGCTCGCCGGTCTGCACGATGCCGTACGTGACGAGCGCGAGCCCACAGGTGACCAGCAGTGCGCCGGGCACGTCCAGGCGGCGCCGGCCGTCCTGCCGGCTCTCGCTGAGGCAGACCGCGGCGCCGGCCAGTACCAGCGCGCCGACCGGCACGTTGATCAGCAGCACCCAGCGCCAGGACAGGAACTGCGTGAGCAGCCCGCCGACCAGGCCGCCCGCGGCGCCGCCGCCCGCGCCGACCGCGGTCCAGGTGGCGACGGCCCGGGTGCGGGCCGGGCCCTGCGGGAAGGAGGTGGTGAGGATGGTGAGGGTGGCCGGGGCGAGCACGGCGGCGCCGACGCCCTGGACCGTACGCGCTGCGATCAGCTGCCACGGCTCCTGGGCGAGCCCGCCGCCCAGGCTGGCGGCGGTGAACAGCCCGAGGCCGACGAGGAAGACCCGCTTGCGTCCGAAGAGGTCGGCGGCGCGCCCGCCGAGCATGAGGAATCCGGCGAAGGTGATGACGTACGCGTTGACCACCCACTGCAGGCCCAGCTCGCTCAGGCCGAGCGACGCCCGCATCGAGGGCATCGCGACGTTCACCACGGAGACGTCGAGCACCACGAGGAACTGTCCCGCGCAGACCGCGAGCATCACCGCCCACGCGGGCGGGGCTTTGCGGGTGGTCGTGCCGGACGGCCGGCGGCCGGTGGTCATGAGCGGGGGCATGGTGGCCATCGTGTCATCCGACGGGTGCCTCGGGCATCGGATTATCGGCCCAGCGGCCCCGGGCCGGAGGACCTAGGCCCGCCGGACCCCAGGCCCAGGACCGCGAAACCATCACACCCTCCGCAGCACCGTCACCACCGCCGCCCCGCCCAGTCCGATGTTGTGCGCGAGGCCCACCCGCGCGCCCGGTACCTGCCGGGCGCCGGCCTCGCCGCGCAACTGCCAGGTCAGCTCGGCGGCCTGGGCCAGGCCCGTGGCGCCGAGCGGGTGACCCTTGGAGATCAGGCCGCCGGAAGGGTTCACGACCCAGCGCCCGCCGTACGTGGTCGCCCCGTCCGCGACGAGCTTTCCGGACTCGCCGTCCGCGCACATGCCCAGCGCCTCATAGGTCAGCAGCTCGTTGACGGAGAAGCAGTCGTGCAGTTCGACGACGTCGACGTCCTCGATGCCGAGGCCGCTCGCCTCGTACGCCTGCCGGGCCGCGGCGCGCGACATCGGCCTGCCGACGACGTCGATGCAGGAGCCGGCTGCGAAGGACTCCTCCGTGTCGGTGGTCATGGCCTGTGCGGCGATCTCCACGGCCCGGTCCTGGAGGCCGTGCGCGCGGACGAAGCGCTCGGAGGCGACGACGGCCGCCGCCGAGCCGTCGGAGGTCGGCGAGCACTGGAGCTTGGTGAGCGGCGCGTGGACGGTCCGCGCCGCGAGGACCTCCTCGACCGTGTACACGTCCCGGAACTGCGCGTACGGGTTCTCCGCCGAGTGCCGGTGGTTCTTCGCGCCGACCGCGGCCAGTTGCTCGGCCGTCGTGCCGTACCGCTCCATGTGCTCGCGCGCCGCGTTGCCGAAGATCTGCGCGGTGGGCGGGGTCCGCTCGAAGCCGTGCCGGGCCGCCATCAC
The DNA here is from genome assembly GCF_055567935.1 of Streptomyces sp. NPDC026301. NCBI lineage: Bacteria > Bacillati > Actinomycetota > Actinomycetes > Kitasatosporales > Streptomycetaceae > Streptomyces > Streptomyces sp. NPDC026301. Next base: position 11,011 of record NZ_JBVHPN010000034.1, read on the forward strand.
GCCGTAGTGCCGGGCGACGGGCGAGGCGGCGAAGTCGCCGCCGTCGGCGCCGCCCCCGAGCGCGCCCCGCTTCATCTGCTCGAAGCCCAGCGCCAGTACGCAATCGTTGATCCCGGCGGCCACGAACTGCCGGGCGAGCAGCAGCGCGGTCGCGCCGGTCGCGCAGTTGTTGTTGACGTTGTAGACCGGGACGCCGGTCAGGCCCAGCTCGTACGCGGCCCGCTGGCCCGCCGTGGACGCCTGGTGGCAGAAGCCGGCCGGCACCTGCTCGACCTGCTCGTATCCGATGCCCGCGTCCGCGAGCGCCGCGCCGCCCGCCTCCCTCGCCATGTCCCAGTACCGCCACTCGCGGGTCTCGGGCTTCTCGAACTTCGTCATCCCGACGCCGACGATGTACGCCTTCATACCCGGTGCTCCTTAGATGAGGGGGCGCGGCTCGGGGTCCCTGGGCAGGCCGAGCAGCCGCTCCGCGACGACGTTGAGCTGTACCTGGGTGGTGCCGCCCGCGATGGTCAGGCAGCGGGACATCAGGAAGCCGTGCAGCGCCCGTTCCCCCGCGCCCTCGCGCACCGCGCCCGCGGGGCCGAGGAGTTCGAGGGCCAGCTCGGCCACGGCCTGCTGGTGGCGCGTCTGGACGAGCTTGCGGACGCTGGCGCCCGCGCCCGGCTCCAGCCCGGAGACCTGCTGGAGGGTGGTGCGCAGCCCGATGCAGCCCAGCGCGTGCGCCTCGGCGGCCAGCGCGCCCACTTTCTCCCGCAGGGCCCCGTCCCCGTCCTCCTCGCCCACCCGCGCGATCAGCGCCTCCAGGCCGGTGTCGAAGGTCATCCGGTCGGCCATGTGGACGCGTTCGTTGGCCAGCGTGTGCCGGGCCACCCGCCAGCCGTCGCCGGCCTCGCCGACCACCGCGTCGGCCGGCAGCAGCACGTCGTCGAAGTACACCTCGTTGAAGAGGGCGTCCCCGGTGATCTCCGTCAGCGCCCTGACGTCGATGCCCGGTGTCGCCATGTCGACAAGGAAGAACGTCAGGCCACGGTGCTTGGGCGCGGTGGGGTCGGTGCGGGCGAGCAGGATGCCGCAGTGCGCGTTCCGGGCGGCCGAGGTCCACACCTTCTGCCCGTTGACCCGCCAGCCGCCGTCCGCCGTGCGCTCGGCCTTCGTGCGCAGCGCCGCCAGGTCGGAGCCCGCGCCCGGCTCGGAGAACAGCTGGCACCACAGCCGCTCGCCGCTCAGGGTGGGCGGCAGATGCTGTTCTTGCTGCTCCGGTGTGCCGTACGCGAGGAGCGAGGGCACCACCCAGGTGGCGATCCCCAGGTCGCTCACCTCGACCCCGGCGGCGCGCAGCTCCTCCTGTACGGCGAGCTGCTGGAGGGGCCCGGCGTCCAGTCCCCACGGCGCGGGGAGGTGCGGCGCGGCGTAGCCGGTGGGTGCGAGCGCCCGGCGCGCGGCGGCCGGGTCGAGCCCCTGGACGGCGGCGATCGCCGTGCGGGCGGCGGCCCGGTGGGGCTCCGCTCCGGCGGGCAGCTCGGTCCGCAGCGCGCGCCGGGCGCCCGCCGCGCCGTACCGGGCCGCGCGCTGCCGGTGCGCGGACGGGCCGCCCAGCAGCTGCCGGGCCACGGTCGCCCGGCGCAGGTACAGATGCGCGTCGTGCTCCCAGGTGAAGCCGATGCCGCCGAGTATCTGGATGCAGTCCTTGGTACAGGTGAACGCGGCCTCCAGGGCGGTCGCGGTGGCCAGCGCGGACACCAGCCCGCGCACCTCCGGCGCCTCGTCCACGGCCCGGGCGGCGTCCCAGACGAGCGCCCGCGCCTGTTCGAGCCGGACGAGCATCTCCGCGCACAGGTGCTTGACCGCCTGGAACTGCCCGATGGGCCGCCCGAACTGCTCGCGCACGGCGGCGTACTCGGCCGCGGTGCGCAGCGCCCAGGCGGCGGTGCCGCACGCCTCGGCGGCGAACAGCGTGCCGGCCAGGTCCCGTACGAGCGCCGCGTCGACGGCGACCAGGCGGTCGGCGGAGACCGGCGCGCCGGACGCGGTGACTTCGGCGGCGGGGCGCGTCGGATCGGCGCCGGGCGGCACCCGGACGGTCAGCCCGGTCGTCCCGGTGTCGGCGGCCAGCCAGACCGTACCGGTGGCGGTCTCGGCAGCCAGCAGCAGCAGATCGGCGTCCCCGCCGCCGAGTACGGGCGGGGCCGTGCCGTCCAGGACGTACCCCTCGGCACCCTCGACCGCCGTCATCGCGCCCGCTTCCAGCGCGACGGCGGCGATGCGCTCGCCCGTGGCCACGGCCCGTACAAGGTCCGGCCGCCCACCGCGGTGCAGCAGTTCGGCGGCCAGGGCGCTGGGCAGGTACGGCCCCGGCAGCCCGGCCCGGCCCGTCTCCTCCAGGACGACGGCCAGGTCCAGCAGCTCGCCGCCGCCCCCGCCGCACTCCTCCGGAAGCTGCGGGCCGAGCAGCCCCTGTGCGGCCAGCTCGGCCCACCAGGCGGCCCGCCCGGCCGGCCCCGGCGCGGCGTCGAGCAGCTTGCGCCGGTCCTCGGACGGCACGGCACGGGTCGCCCACCCGCGCACCGCCGCCGCCAACTCCCGTTGCTCTCGCGCGATTCCGATCCCCATGCGGGGCACAGTAGAACAGGTTCCAGCAAGACGGAAGGCTGGAGCTGACGGCCAGTCAGCTACCGGGCGGTCGCCGGTGGTCAGGTACTCGGCACCGCGCCCGGGCAGCCCAAGTGCCGCTCGGCCGAGCGCACATAGGCGGTGAAGGACCGGTCGGCGAAGGGCTTCGCACGCTCCCGCAGCGCCGGGCTCGTGTACAGCGAGAACACGGTCGGCCGGCCGTCGCACTCGGCCCGCGCCAGCCCCCGCGCCCGCCCGTCCGGCAGCCCGTCGAACAGCGCGGCCAGCCGCGGCAGCGAGGTCGCGAGGAAGTGCGCCCGCCACTCGGTGCGGACCGTGGGATCCCAGAACTCGTCCAGCGAGCAGTACTGGAGTCCCGCGCGGTCCACGCCCGGCTGCACCAGATAGCGCCGGTCGGGGTCGAGGCCGAGCCGGACGCCGCGGTGGCCGCACACGTCCCGGTCCTCGCTCTGCGGCAGCCGGTCGCCCGGCTCCGGGCCGAGCTCCGCCGTCCTGCGCAGCGGCTCGTCCGGCGCGCAGCCCGCCGCCTCCATGCCCTTGTCGGCCACGGCCAGCAGCAGGTCGGTGACCTGCGGCAGGGTGCCGATGACCGAGGCCATGGGCACGCTGTTCTCGCGGTCCGCCGAGGTACCCGTGTGCCGGACCGTCACCGCGGAGGGCCGGCCGTCCACGTCGCACTCCTCGGGCAGTACGAGCACCGCATGGCCCTCCTCGACCATGCCGGGCAGGCCGCCGGGGAGCGGCGTGCCCGAGCCGTCCAGCCGGGTGGCGATCCACTCCCTGCGGTCCGCCGCGCCCACCGGGACCGGCCCGTACTGGACCCGGACCTGCTCGTCGTAGTCGATCGGGCCGTCCTCGCCGCCCGGCTCGGAGACGGCGTGCACGGTGACCGTGCAGCTGCCCCGCGGGTGCTCGGGGGACGGGGGCGCCGACTCGGCGCCGGTCCGCTCGGCGCCCTGCCCGTAGAGCACCTTGTCCCCCAGGACCAGCGCGCCACTGTCCTCTTGCCAGGCGCCCCAGCAGTAACGGTCCTTGAACGGCCAGGAACCGGTCGCCCAGAGTCCGGCACCGGCCGCGAACAGCGCCCCCGCGGCCACCGTGCTCACGATCGCCGTCCTGCGCTTCCGCCGGCCGCCGCCCGTCGCCCGCTCGCCCTCGTCGTCCGTCATCCGCTCCCCCTCGGTACACCCGTACTGATCACGATGGCCCGACGAGGGTAACGACTCCCCCGCGCGCGCCCCCGTGCCCGGCGTGCGGCACGATGAGCTGGATGTACGCGTCGGTAACGAGTCCCGGCGCCCGCCACCTGGAGGTAAGCCCATGACCGCCGCTCCCCGGCCGGAGACGCTCGCCGCGTTCGAGGCGGCGAAGGGGTTCATGCCCGTGGACGAGGGGCTCGCGCTGTACGCGGCGGCCGTCGAGGCGGGCGCGCTCGGGCTGCCGCTGGTCGAGATCGGCACGTACTGCGGGCGCTCCACGCTGCTGCTGGCCGACGCCGCGCGCGCCACCGGGGTCACCGCGGTCACCGTGGACCACCACCGCGGCAGCGAGGAGCAGCAGCCGGGCTGGGAGTACCACGACACGGAGGTCGTCGACCCCGAGGTGGGGCGGATGGACACGCTGCCCACCTTCCGGCGGACGCTGCACGCGGCGGGGCTGGAGGAGCACGTCCTCGCGCTCGTCGGGCGCTCCCCGCAGGCCGCGGCGCTGTGGCGGGCCCCGGCGGGCCTGGTCTTCATCGACGGCGGGCACACCGACGAGCACGCCACGGCGGACTACGAGGGCTGGGCCCCGCACGTCGCGCCCGGCGGCCTGCTGGTGATCCACGACGTCTTCCCCGACCCGGTGGACGAGTGGACGGGCCAGGCCCCGTACCGCGTCTACCGGCGCGCCCTGGAGTCCGGCGCGTTCACGGAGGTCTCGGCGCACCGGTCGTTGCGCGTCCTGCGGCGCACGGGCGACGGCATCTGAGGGACGCGCGACGGGACGCGCCAGCGGACGCGCCCCGCGGGAACACCGGCTTCCGGGCGCGGGACGTTACGATCGCGCTGTGTCGAACGGCAGTACTCCCCCCACCTCCCGCCGCCCCGTCCGCACGCTGCTGGGCGTGACGGCGGTACTGACAGCACTCTGCTGCGCCGGCTGCGGCGCCACCGGCAGCGGTCCGGCGTCCGAGGCCAGGCCGGGCCCGGAGCGGCCCGCGGCGGCCGGGTCGCACTCGCCCGCCGGTCAGCCGGCCGGCCGGAGCGAGGACGACGGGGACAAGAGCCACGGGGGCAAGAGCCATGAGGGGACGAGCGGCCGGGACAAGGGCGACGAGGGCCGGGGCGGACCGCTCCGGGGCAAGGTCGTGCTGATCGACCCCGGCCACAATCCGACCAACCGCGACCACACCGCGGAGATCGCGCGCCAGGTCGACGTCGGCAACGCGCGCAAGGAGTGCGACACCACCGGCACCTCCACCAACGCCGGATACGCGGAGGCGTCCTTCACGCTCGACGTGGCGCGCCGTGCCCGCACGCTGCTGCGGAAGGAAGGCGCGAAGGTCGTCTTCACCCAGGACGGCGACCGCCCGTACGGCCCGTGCGTGGACGAGCGCGCCGAGATCGGCAACGAGGCGCACGCGGACGCCGCGCTCTCGATCCACGCCGACGGCGCCGGGGCCGGCAACCGCGGCTTCCACGTGATCCGCCCCGGCGTGGTGCACAGCGGCGGCGCGGACACCCGTAAGATCACCGGCCCGTCGCGGAACCTCGCCGACCATCTCGTGGGCCGCTTCGTCGCGGCGACCGGCAGCGCGCCGGCCAACTACATCGGCGCCGGCAAGGGCTTGGACACCCGTACCGACCTGGGCGGGCTCAACCTCTCCCGGGTGCCGAAGGTCTTCCTGGAGTGCGGGAACATGCGCGACGCGCAGGACGCCGCGCGCCTCACCGACCCCGCCTGGCGTCAGAAGGCCGCCGTCGGCATCACCGAGGGCATCACGGGCTTCCTGCGGGGCTGAGAAGCCGCGGCAGCCGCCGCCCGCAGGGGCCGGACGCGCCCCTTATACGGACGAGACGACCCGGCGGAGGGGGCGGTAGGTTCCCCCTTACGATGGGGCCACCCCCGCGCCTCGCACCGTGCGCAATCGGTGACAGCACGACCCATGACGAAACACGGCAAAGGACTTCTTACGTGAACATCCGATCCCTCACACGAGGCGACGGCGTGGTGATCGGAGCAGCGGTGTTGCTGTTCATCGCCTCGTTCCTCGATTACTCCGGTGGCTTGGAGAGCTTCAACGCCTGGGACATGCTTCCGGTCGTCATGAGCATCTACCTGGCGGGTGTCATCGGTGCGGCGCTGATCGTCGTGCACCGCATGACGCCGCAGCCTCGCAAGATCGCCGGCCTCGAGCTGGGACAGTTCGGTGTCGCGATCACGATCTTCGCCGCGTGGACCGCGTTCTGGACGATCATCGGCGTCGGCAGCGCGGGCCCCGGCATCATCATCGGCTTCATCGCCGCGCTGATCCTCGCGGGCGCGGCCGTCGCCGCGCCGCTCGTCCCGGCGCTGCAGGCCCAGCTCGTCACCGCCCCCGCCGCCACCCCGTCCGCGTACCCCGCGGGCGCCGGCTACGGCTACCCGGGCGCGCAGCAGCAGGTGCCGGGCCAGGGATACGGCTACCCGGGCGCTCAGCAGCAGGGCGGCCAGCCCTCGTACGGCGGCCAGCCGCAGCCCACGCAGGGCGGTCAGGCCGGCCAGCCGGCGCCCGTCGCCGCCGACCAGCAGACCGCCGCGCCGGCCGACGGGTTCGCGCCGTTCTGGTTCGCGGTTCCGGTCGCCCGCCCGCTGTACGGCGAGGACGGCAGCCCGACGCCGATCGCCGAACTGGCGCCCGGCACCTGGTACCTCGCGGTGGAGCAGCGCGGCCAGGCGCTGATCGCGCAGACCCAGGACGGCCGCCGCGGCGTCCTGCAGGACACCACCGGCATCCAGCGCGGCTGACGCCCGCCTGCCGCATTCCCGGCCCCTCGCCCTCTTCCCGTGGGCGGGGGGCCGTTGCCTTCCCCGGCCGCGGCCCGTACAGTCACCGCACCGAACTGACGGTACGTCAGGAGGGAGCGGCATGCGGCTCGGACTGGCGCTCGGTTACTGGGGCCGCGGACCCGACCCCCGCCACCTCGAACTCGCCCGCGCTGCCGAGGCGTTGGGCTACGACTCGGTGTGGACGGCGGAGTCCTGGGGCTCGGACGCCTTCACCGCGCTCACCTGGATCGCCGCCCACACCTCGCGGATCGGGCTGGGCACCGGCATCGCGCAGATGGCGGCCCGCACGCCCACCGCCACCGCGATGCACGCGCTCACCCTCGACCACCTCAGCGGCGGCCGGCTGACGCTGGGGTTGGGGCTGTCCGGGCCGCAGGTCGTGGAGGGCTGGTACGGCAGGCCGTTCCCCAAGAGCCCGCTGACCGCGACCCGCGAATACGTCGACGTCGTACGGCAGGTGCTGCGCCGCGCCGGCCCGGTGACGCTGGACGGCCGCTACCACGCCCATCCGTACCGCGGCCCGGACGGCACCGGCCTCGGCCGGCCGCTCAAGCCGATCACCCACCCCCTGCGCGCCGGACTGCCCCTGTTCCTCGCCGCCGAGGGCCCGAAGAACATCGCGCAGACCGCCCGCATCGCCGACGGCTGGCTGCCGCTGTACTGGTCGCCGACGCGCGTCTCCGTCCACCGGGCGGCGCTGGCCGACGCGCCGGCGGGCTTCCGCGTCGCGCCCATGGTCCGCGCCGCGGTCTGCGACGACGTCGCGGAGGGGCTGCTGCCGGTGAAGGCGATGCTCGGCTTCTACATCGGCGGCATGGGGCACGCGACCCGGAATTTCCACGCGGACCTGATGGCGCGGATGGGGTACGAGGAGGCGGCTCGGCGGATCCAGCAGCTCTTCCTGGAGGGGCGCAGGGAGGAGGCCGTGCGCGCCGTCCCCGACGCCTTCGCCGACGAGATCTCCCTCGTCGGCCCGCGCGAACGCCTCGCCGAACGGCTGGAGTTGTGGCGCGCGGGCCCGGTCACCGACCTCCTGGTCACCGCCCCCGACCCGCACACCCTGCGCACCCTCGCCGAGCTCAACGCCTAGCCACAGTGCGGCCGGTCACCCGAAGCTGACCAGCTCCAGCCACTCGTCCAGCAGCGCGCGGTCGCCGATGACCGTCACATCCGCGTCCTCCACGGACAGCCGCCGGTAGAACACCAGCAGCAGGTCCTTCATCGGCCCGCGCAGCGCCACCGCGGCCTTCTCGTGCCCCCGGCGCCAGGTGATGGCCTCGCCCGTGAGGTCGATCAGCCACTCCCCGCCGTCCTTGTCCGGGTCGGTGTCGGTGGCGTGCAGATGGATCGTCCGGCCCGGCCCCAGCAGCCGCGCCAGCTCCGGCCGCCGCTCCATCGTCTGCGGCAGGCTCCCGATCTCCAGCCACTCCTCCAGGCTGTCGGCCGCGACCTCGGGGTCCAGTTCGTACGGCACGCCGACCGCGAGCGCCGCGTCCGCGCGGTGGACCACGGTCTCGTGCACCGCGCGCCGCACCCAGAAGTCCGTGCTCCGCTCGTCGGTCCAGCTCCACACCGCGGTGCCCGGTCCGGCCTCCGACAGCGCGCCGGCCGCCAGCGCCGCGCTCTCCCGCAGCCAGGCGCCCAGCGCCGCCGGCTCGCCGTCGTCGGGCCCCGCGGCACCCGGGATCCGCTCCTCGGACACGGGCTCCGTCGCCCGGGTCCGCACCGTCTCCGCCATCCAGCGCAGCGCCCCGCCGAGGTGCCGGGTCAGGTCACCGACCGTCCAGTCCGGGCAGGTGGGCACCGTCGCCTTCAGGTCCGCCCCCTGCAGTGCCTCGCGGAACAACCGGGCCTGCGCCGTGATCTCGTCGCAGTACCTCTCATACCCAAGACGCGTCATACCCGCACACTAGTGCGCATCTCCCCGCGCCCGCCCCCGATTTGAGGACGGGCGGGAGAGGAGGATCAGCCGCAGCAGTCCGGATTCAGGCCCGTCGGGAGCCGCTCGCCGCCGAAGACGGCCGTGGTCGCCTCGTCGCCGCCGAGCGCGGCCACCGCCAGCAGCAGGGAGCCGGCCGTCCACGACGTCAGCTCGCGCGGCCAGACCGTGTCGTCGTCGAAGACATAGCCGGTCCAGTACATGCCGTCCTCGGCGCGCAGATGCCGGATCGAGCGGAGGATGTCCACCGCGCGGTCGGACTCGCCCATCGCCCAGAGGGCCAGCGCCAGTTCGGCGCTCTCGCCGCCGGTGACCCAGGGGTTCGGCAGCACGCAGCGCACGCCGAGGCCGGGCACGACGAAGTCCTCCCACCGGTCCTCGATGCGCTCCTTGGCGGCCTGGCCGCGCAGCGCGCCCCCGAGCACCGGGTAGTACCAGTCCATGGAGTAGCGGGACTTGTCCAGGAAGCGTTCGGGGTGGTGGCGGATGGCGTGGCCGAGCCGGCCGACGGCCAGCTCCCAGTCCGGCTGCGGCGCGCCGCACTGGTCGGCGACGGCCAGGGCGCAACGCAGCGCCTGGTAGATGGAGGAGGACCCGGTGAGCAGCGCGTCGTTGACGGGCGTGCCGTCGTCCTCGCGCTTCCAGCCGATCTCGCCACCGGGCTGCTGGAGGGCCAGGACGAACTCGATCGCCGCGTACACGGTGGACCACATGCGGTCGAGGAAGGTGTCGTCGCCGGTGGAGAGGTAGTGGTGCCAGACGCCGACGGCGAGGTACGCGCAGAAGTTGGTCTCGCGGCCGCGGTCGGTGGGCCGGTCCGCCTCCCCGTCGGCGTACGCGGCGTACCAGGAGCCGTCGGGCAACTGGTGGTCGGCGAGCCACTGGTACGCGGCCTCGGCGCGGGCGTGCTCGCCCGCGGCGTCCAAGGCCATCGCGGCCTCGGTGTGGTCCCAGGGGTCGAGGTGGTGGCCCCGGAACCACGGGATGGCGCCGTCGGCGCGCTGCGTCGCGAGGATGCCGGCGACGGTGCGGGCGGCCTGCTCCGCGGTGAGCACTCCGGGCAGGACGAGTCGTTCGGTGCGCCCGGGGCTCGTCACAGGGCGGCTCGCGCGGGCTCGTCGTGCGTGGCGGCGGCGTGCGCCTTCGGCTCGTGCGGCTTGGTGGCGTACGCGACGAAGCTCTTGCCGATGAGCGGGTTGAGGGCGCTCTCGGCGACCCGCGTGGCCAGCGGCTTCTTCATGATGTCCCAGACCAGGAGCTTGTGGTACGCCTTGACCGGCAGCGCCTTGTCGTTGTCCACGCCGAACGCGCACTTGAGCCACCAGTACGGGGAGTGCAGCCCGTGCGCGTGGTGCGTGCCGTAGGGGCGCAGGCCCGCCTCGCGCATCTTGCCGAGCAGTTCGTCGGCCTTGTAGATGCGGATGTGGCCGCCCTCGACCTCGTGGTACGCGTCGCTGAGCGCCCAGCAGACCTTCTCCGGGCCGTAGCGCGGGACGGTCACCGCGATCCGGCCGCCGGGCTTGAGGACCCGGACCATCTCGGCGAGCACGCCCTTGTCGTCGGGGATGTGCTCCATGACCTCGGAGATGATCACGACGTCGAAGCTGTCGTCGGGGAAGGGCAGCGCGAGCGCGTCGCCCTCCATCGCGGTCGCGGTGGCGCCGGCCGGGGCCTCGCCGGCCTCCTCCATGGCGGCGAACCACTTGGCGACCTCGCGGATCTCCTCGGCGTTCTGATCGAGGGCCACGACGTGCGCGCCGCGCCGGTAGCACTCGAAGGCGTGCCGGCCCGCGCCGCACCCCAGATCGAGTACGCGGTCACCCGGTGCGAGCGGGAATCGGGAAAAGTCGACGGTCAGCACGGCCTCTCAGCTTTCGTCCTGGGGTGCCCCGGCCGCACGGGGACGGCGGGAACGGTATGGCGGTCACGGCAGTCGCGGCGGGCAGGGGACAAGAGCTTGTCAGGCGCGCGCGGCGGGCTCGGCGGCGGCCTGCACGGCCGTACGGGGAGTGGCCCGCGGGCGGTGCGCCGCCTGCCGGGCGATGGCCTCGCGGTAGCGCTCGGCGGTGCCGATGGCCGCCTGCCGCCAGGTGAAGCGGGCGAGGACGCGGGCACGGCCCGCCGTGCCGAGCCGGCGGCGCAGCTCCGCGTCGCCGAGCAGCCGGTTCAGGCCCGCGGCGAGCGCGCCCGCGTCGCCCGGCGGCACCGCGAGACAGGTCTCGCCGTCGGGCCCGGCGACCTCGGGGATGGCGCCGCCGGTGGTGGCCAGCAGCGGCGTACCGGTGGCCATGGCCTCGGCGGCGGGCAGCGAGAAGCCTTCGTAGAGGGAGGGCACGCAGGCCACTTGGGCGGAGCGGACCAGGTCGACCAGCTCGGCGTCGCTGATGCCCTTGACGAACTCGATGGCGCCGCCGAGCCCGTACCGCTCGATGGCGGCGGCCACCGGCCCGTCGTCGGCGCGCTTGCCGACCACGACGAGATGCGCCTCCGGGTTCTCGGTACGGACCTTGGCGAGCGCCTCGACCAGGTGGATCAGGCCCTTGAGCGGCACATCCGCGCTGGAGGTCGTGACGATGCGGCCGGGGATCTCGGGGACCGCGGGGTTCGGCGAGAAGAGGTCGGTGTCGGCGCCGATGTGCACGACGTGGATGCGGTCCTGACGGACGCCCAGGTGGTCGGTGATCTCCTGGCGGGAGGAGCCGGAGACGGTGAGGACGGACGGCAGCCGGCGCGCCACCCGCTTCTGCATGCGGGTGAAGCCGTACCAGCGGCGGACCGAGGCGCGCCGCTTCCAGCCGTCGGCGGCGGCCAGGTCCAGCTGCCGGTCGACGGTGATGGGGTGGTGGATCGTGGTGACCAGCGGCGCGCCGAGGTCGCCGAGCAGGCCGTAGCCGAGCGTCTGGTTGTCGTGCACGACGTCGAAGTCGCCGCGCCGCGCGGCCAGATGGCGGCGCGCCCGCAGGGAGAAGGTGAGCGGCTCGGGGAAGCCGCCGGTCCACATCGTGCCGACTTCGAGCGCGTCGACCCAGTCCCGGTACTCGCCGCGCTTGGGCGTGCGGAACGGGTCCGGCTGCCGGTACAGGTCCAGGCTGGGCAGCTCGGTCAGCGGGACGCCCCCGTCCAGTACGGGGTAGGGCTGGGCGCCGATGACCTCCACGGAGTGGCCGAGCCCGGCCAGTTCGCGCGAGAGGTGGCGTACGTAGACGCCCTGGCCGCCGCAGAACGGGTTCCCCTTGTACGTGAGCAGGGCGATCCGCAAGGGGCGGTCGCCGGTGACCTCGGCGGGGCGAGCGGCGGCTGCCCGGACGGCCTCAGCGGACACTCTCGGCCCCTCTCTCACTGGACTTTCGCCGGAGCGTAACCGCTGGCGCTAATCTAGAACAAGTTACAGAACCGATCGGTTACCGACGAGTTCACCAGGCTCGAATCTACCGGTCGGGGCATTGGCGAAAAGAGCCGCACCAGGTGATTCGCGCCACGACCCACCCCCTGCCATGCTGACCCGATCAGCAGATCGACAGCCCCCGCAGGACGGACGGACCGCCACGGAATGGGACACATGACTTCCGAACACCGGCCGGCGCTTCCCGCCAGTACACCGCTGACCGAGCGCCAGGAAGCGCGCCGGCGCCGCATCCTGCACGCCAGCGCGCAGCTGGCCGGGCGCGGCGGTTTCGACGCCGTGCAGATGCGCGAGGTCGCGGAGTTGTCGAACGTCGCCCTGGGCACGCTGTACCGCTACTTCCCCTCCAAGATCCATCTGCTGGTGGCGACCATGCAGGACCAGCTGCAGCACATGCACGCGACGTTGCGCAAACGGCCGCCGACGGAGAGTGACCCCGGGGCGCGGGTGGCCCAGACGCTGATGCGCGCGTTCCGCGCGATGCAGCGCGAACCGCACCTGGCGGACGCGATGGTGCGCGCGCTCACCTTCGCCGACCGGTCGGTGAGCCCCGAGGTGGACACCGTCTCGCGGCTGACGACGGCGATCATTCTGGACGCCATGGGGCTGGATTCCGCCGCCACCCCGGAGCAGCTCTCGGCCGTGCGGGTCATCGAGCACACCTGGCACTCGGCGCTCATCACCTGGCTCTCGGGCCGGGCCTCGATTGCGCAAGTGAAGATCGACATCGAGACCGTCTGCCGGCTCATCGAGCTGACCGGCCCCCAGCGCCCGGAATAGCCCGCTTTCGCACCGGTATCCCCTTTCGCGGCCCCGGTTTTGCGCCGTCACAGAGTGCATACATGCATCTCGCCGTGCACCCGTGCGCCCCCTTGCCCCCTCTTGGCCTGATCTGCGGCCCCACGGCGCGCCCTTTACAGGTATGAATTCGGGGTGGTTGCCAAATAAGGCCGGTACACGGGGGTCTGGAGGGGGACTGCAGTGATCCGGGTGCTGCTGGTGCACGACGTCTGCCTGTTCCGATGGGCGTTGGCCGAGGTGCTCAGCAGGGAAAACGACATAGAGGTGGCGGTGTCCACGCCGGAAGGCGCGGCGGGCCGGGTGCGCGCGCTGCAGCCGGACGTCTGTGTGGTGGATGTGGACTCCGCGATCCCGATCGGATTGAACGCGTTGCGAAAGCTATCGGACAGCGGTGCCGCGCCCGCGGCACATGCCGACGGTACTTCCGCGAGAGAGGACGCCGGATGGAGTGACGGTGCGTATCGGAATACCGACGGGTACCGGAGCGGTTGGGCCCCGAGAGCGGCGGCCGGGGCGCACGGCGCCGTGGTGAGCGGCGTCGGCGCCGCCGCGAGAGGTGCCCCCGCGGGCGGCACGCAGACGAGGACGGAGGCGCACGGCAGTGCCGCGCACGCCGTCCCGGTCCGCGCCGCGCCCGCGCGCGGCCCCATCGCGCACATCCCGCAGCAGGTCAGCAGATACCGGGAACTCCCGATGAGCGGCGCGGCGGAGGCCGTGCCGTGCGGCGGGGAGCCCGGGGCGGGCGGCGGCCGGGAGGGCGCGGCCGGGCCGCCGAAGGGGCCTGCCCTGCTGGTACTCGGCTCCGCCCACCGGCCGGGCCCGCTGCGCAGAGCCTTCGAGGCCGACGCGCTCGGATTCGTCGACAAGGAGGGCTCGCCCGGGCAGCTGGCCGTCGGCATACGTCAGGTCGCCGCGGGCCGGCGCTTCGTCGACGGCTCGCTGGGCTTCGGCTTCCTGCAGGCCGCCGAAATGCCGCTCACCCAGCGGGAGCTGAGCGTCCTGACGCTCGCCGCCGAGGGCGCTTCGGTCGCCGAGATCGCCGGCACGCTGCACCTGTCCAACGGGACGGTGCGCAACTACATGTCGGCGATCACCCGCAAGACCGGCGCCCGCAACAGGGTCGACGCCATCCGCATCTCCCAGGGAGAGGGCTGGCTGTGACCCACGCACCGGGAGGACGTCCCGGCCTTCGGCGTCCGCCGATCACGGCTGGAGGGCCGGCTCCGCTTCGGCGTCCGCCGGTCACCGCTGGAGGGCCGGCTCCGCTTCGGCGTCCGCCCACTCCCCCACGAGGTCGCGGTAGAGCGCGGAGCGGCGCAGCAGGTCCCGATGGCGTCCGCACAGGGCGTACGTACCGTCCATCACCAGGACGCGGTCCGCACGGAGCGCCGAACTGATGCGGTGCGCGACGACGATCAGTGAGCCGCCCGGCCGGGCCGCGAAGGCCCGCTCCACGCGGGCTTCCGCCGTCGCGTCCAGATGGCAGCCGGCCTCGTCGAGGATGGCGAGCGGGGCGGGCGCGAGATGGGCGCGGGCGAGGGCGATCAGCTGGCGCTCGCCGGCGGAGAGCGTGCCGGGCGTGACCCGCGCGCCGAAGCCGCCCAGCCGCCGCACCAGGTCCGCACCGCCGACCGCCACGGCCGAGGCCCGCAGCGCGGCGTCCGGCACCTCCTCGGGGCGCGGGCAGAGGTACAGCATGTTCTCCCGGAGCGTCCCGGAGAACACGTAAGCCTGCTGCGGTACGAGAACGCGCCTGGACCCCGCGCCGTTCCCGCCCAGCCGGATCTCCCCCCGATCGGGGACCAGCACCCCCGCGAGCAGCGCCGCGAGCGTCGACTTCCCGATGCCGCTCGGCCCCACGACGGCCAGGTGCCCGCCGACCGGCAGGGTCAGCTCCAGCCCCTGCACCACGGGCGTCGCGTGCTCGCCGTACGCGAAGGACACCCCCCGCGCCTCCAGGGCCAGCCCGCTGCCGGCCGGCGGCGTCGCCCACGCGGGCAGCGGTACGGGGGTCTCGACCGGCTCGTCGTCCCCGGCGTGCGCGCCCGCGTCCAGCGCGAGCCGACTGCCCGGCGCACGCCCCGGCACCGCGATCCCCCCGGGAAGCGTCAGCCGCTTGGGCGGCAGCGCGTGCCGCGGCCGCTTGGCGTGCCGCGCCCCGCCGCCACGGCCCGCCGAAGCGGACGCGGATACGGACGCGGACGTGGACGTGGACGCGGACGCGGACGCCGCAGGGTCGGCCGGAGCGGCCGGGGCGCCCGAGGGCAGCGCCGGCAATTCGGGCACGGCGGGGAGCGCGGCCCTTCCGGCGGCACCCGCGGGACCGGGCAGGGCGGGCCTTCCGGAGGCACCGGCCGGACCGGGGAGCGCGGGCCTTCCCGGGGCGCCGGCGGGACCGGGGAGGGCGGACCCGGCGGGCACGGTGGGCTCGGGCGCCGTCGCGGCACCTGCCGCTTCCGTGTCCGCCGGGCCCGTCGCGTCCGTCGTGGAGTCCGCGGCGTCCGCGGCGCTCCCGACGCCCCCTCCGGCCCCCGTCAGCCGGCGCAGGACGACGCCCAGCCGGGTGCCGGACGTGCCCAGGCCGTGCATCAGGGCCCGCAGCGCGGGCAGCATCGACTGCGTGAGGTAGGCCAGCGCGCCGACCAGCGCGCCCGGCGTCACCCCGTTCCCCAGCAGCCACGGCGCGGTGACCAGCAGCAGGACCACCGGCAGCCGCCCGCCCACGCCGAGCGCCAGATCCCGGCACACGCCCCAGCGCGCGAGCGTGCGCGACGCGCGCCACTCCGCGTCGAAGCGCTCCCCCACCTCGCGCGCCACCCGTTCCTCGGCGCCGCCGGCCGTCACGTCGCGCAGCCCGCCGACCGCCACGCCCACCCCGCGCGCGATGGCCTCATCAGCCGCCAGGTACGTCTCCTGACTGCGCGCCATCGGACGCAGCGTCACCACGAAGAGGGCGAGGCCCACGACGAGCGGCGGCAGGACGACGAGCAGCAGTACCGGCGCGAGCGAGAGGAGGCCGGCCAGCGCGCCGGCGGCCGTGAAGACGAACCCCCGCGACACCATCACCAGCCCGCCGAAGGTGTCGCGGGCGATCTCCACCTGGTGCGCGGCGCGGGAGACCGCGCTGTGGTCGGCCTCCCGCAGCGCGCGGGTGACGACCCGTCGGAGCAGCTCGTCGCGGAGCGGCTCCACCAGGTCGGCGACGGAGCGGTAGACCCGGCCCGTGCCGTACGAGCCGACCGCGACGGCCAGCGCGGCCGCGGCCAGCCAGCCCAGGCCCACGACGGCCCGGCCCGCGAGGAACCCGTCGTCGATCGCCCGGGCCAGCGCGAAGCCGAGCAGGAACGTCTGGGCGGCCTCGGCGACGGACCAGGCGGCCAGCCGCGCCACGACGCCGCGCCGCCGGCCCAGGAACCGCCGGGCCCCGTCCCGCAGCCGCAGCTGCTCGTCGGAAGCGGCCTCCTCCCGCGGCCTCGGAGGAGCGGCCGTGTCCCATCGCCGCGGTTGTCCCTCGGGGACGGCCTGCCGCAGCCGCCGCTGCCCCTCGGAGGCCGCCCCGTCCCGCAGCCGCGGCGGCTCCTTGAGAGCGGCGGCCGGCCCGCCGGCCGGCGGTGCGGTCCCCGTGCCCGCCCCGTGCTCCGCGCGCACCGGTGCCCCGTCCACTCTGCCCTCGCTCCCGCTCATGCCGCCCCCGCTCCCGTTGCCGCCGGTCACCGTCGTCCGTTCCCCTGCCGCCGCGGGGGGAGCCCCCCTACCCGGCCCCCGCCCCCCCCACCCCACCCCGCAACCCACGAGAAAG
>NZ_JBVHPN010000034.1:27628-30244 GCF_055567935.1 Streptomyces sp. NPDC026301
ACCTTCGTCTGTTCCCTTGCGGCCGCGGGCCGCTCCCTCTGAGCGCCCCGCGTCCCCTCCGGCCTCACTCGGCACCCCGCCGGGCCCCGGCGGTCTCCTCGGAGGGGGCCCCGGCCGCCGGCCCGCCCTCCGTACGGGCCGGCAGCTCCTCACCCTGTACGAGCAGGTCGGCCAGCGCGCGCCTGCGGCGCCGCGTGACGGGCATCCCCTGCGGCACCGGAATCCCCTCCGGCACGCCGCCGCGCTCGCCCGGCGCGAACCCGTCCTGCCCGGGGCCCGCGGGCTGCCCCGCGCCCTGGCCGTGGGCCCAGCCGGGGACGTTCCCGGCGCCGGACGGCGACGGCAGCCGCGGCGCCGCCACGGGCGTCAGCCCCTCCGGCCGTCCCGCCGCGGGGCGCTCCCCCTCGGCCCGCGCCCGCTCCGGCCGCGTCCCCTCCTGGCGGGTCCCCTCCTGGCGCGGCCCGTGGCCGATCGCCCGCCGCGGCCGCGCGGCGCCCGCCCCGGCCGGCGGTTCCCCCGCCACGACCGGCTCCCCCGCCGGCTTCCCCGCCGGCAGTTCCCCCGCGGGCCGGCGAACCTTCAGCCGGGCCGTCGGAACGTCCTCCACCCGCCGGGGCCGCGGCCGGTCCTCCCCCCGGTCCTCCAGCTCCGGCGCCGCCTCGTCGTCCGGGCCGAAGAGGGCCCGGTAACGCCGGTCCTTCCAGAGCGCCTCGTGCGAGGCCAGAGCCCGGATGCGGCCCGCGTGGAGCCAGGCGACCAGGTCGGCGCGGGCCGCGGTGGCGGCGCGGTGCGCGATGATCAGACGGGTCCCGGCGCGTACGTCGCGCAGCAGCGCGCGGCCGACGCGGAGTTCGGTGACCGTGTCGAGGCTCGACGTCGCGTCGTCCAGGATCAGCAGCCGCTCGGCGTGCGCGAACGCACGGGCCAGGCCCAGGCGTTGCACCTCCCCGCCGGACAGCGGCACATCGGCGCAGGGCGTGGCGTACCCCTCGGGCAGCCGCCGGATGAAGGAGGCCGCGCCCGCCGCGTGGGCCGCCGCCTCCACGTCGCCCGGACCCGGCTCGTACACCCCGTACGCCACGGTGTCGTGGACCGTGTCGCCCAGCAGCGCGGGCCGTTCGAAGGCGTAGCCGATCGAGCGGCGCAGCGCGTAGTGGCTGAGGCGGCGCAGCGGCTCGCCGTCCAGCAGTACCTCGCCCGCGTCCGGTTCGGTCAGCCGCCCGGCGACCGCGGCGAGCACGGACTTGCCGGTGCCGGAGCGGCCGACGACGGCCATCGTGCAGCCTGCCGGCACCGTCAGGTCGAGCCCGTCCAGGACGGTGTGCCCGGCCTTCCGTACGGTGATGCCGCGCAGTTCGAGCGCCCCCGCGCACGTCCCGGCGCCCGTTTCCGTACGCGCGCCTGTTTCCGTACCCGCGCCCGCCTTCTCCGGTACGGCCTCGCCCGCCGCCTCCCGGTCGCCGTACTCGATGGCGGGCAGGTCCTGGAGCTCGGTGAGCCTGCGGGCCGCGGCGCGGCTGTGCACCAGGCCGTTGAGGTGGCCGACGAGCATGCCGACGCCGGCCGCGAGCACGGCGTACCGGGAGGCGGCGAGCAGGTCGCCGACGCTGAGGGCGCCACTGAGCAGCCGCAGCCCGCCGACGGCGAGCACCGCGATCTGCAGCAGCGGGACCAGCGCGGCGGCCTGGGCCGTGGACCGGCCCTGCACCCGCCACATGCGGTGGCCCTGGCGGGAGAGCGCGGGCAGCGGCGTGAGGATGCGGGCGGCCTCGCGCTCGTGGCTGCCGGCGGCGGCGATGGTGCGGGCGCCGCCGATCGCTTCGAGCAGGCGCCCCGCGATGTCGCCCTGTATCCGCTGGTACTGCGCCACGCAGTCCCCCGTCTCGCGGACGAAGGCGCGCATCAGCAGCGCCAGCAGCGGCAGTCCGACGACGAAGGCGGCCGCGGTCCACGGGTCGAGCAGGGCCAGCGCCACCAGCGCGCCGACCGGCGTGAGCGCCGTCGCGGCGGTGGCGGCCAGCGCGGTGGGCGCGGTGCCGGCCGTGCCGGCGTTGCCGACGATGCGCGACACCAGGTCACCGGGCTCGTGGCGGTCGGTCGCCGCGGGCCCCGCTGCCAGTACGCCGCGCAGCGCCCGGCGCCGCAGCCAGGCGGTGGCGCGGGCGTCCGTCGTGCCGGTGAGCAGCCCGTCCAGCGCGCCGATGAGGATGAGCAGGGCGGTGAGCCCGGCGCAGGCGAGCAGCCACGGCTGCGCGGGGCGGCCGTCGAGCAGCAGGTCGAGCGTGTGGCCGAGGGTGGCCGGGAGGGCGAGACCGACCGCGGCGCCACCGGTGGTGAGCAGCAGGACTGCCGAGGCCCGGGGGGCGCTGTGGCGCAGCGCGCCGAGCAGCAGCCGGTCGGCGGGTTTGGCGGTCACGGGTTCTTCCTCCCAGACGGAGTCTCGCGGACGGGGGGGTGCGGTGAGCTGTACCTGACAGGCGAAGAAGCGGAGCTGTGGGGGTGGTGGGGGGGGGGGGGGGGGAAAGAGAAAAAAAAAACCCCCCCCCCCCCCCCCCCCCCCCCCCCCCCCCCCCCCACACCCACACAGACTTCTCTGTTTCTCCCCCCACCCCCCCC
>NZ_JBVHPN010000035.1:0-26366 GCF_055567935.1 Streptomyces sp. NPDC026301
GTGTGGTGGGCGGGTGGGGTGTTTTGCCTCTTTGCCCCTTTCGTTCGCGCCCCCCCCCCCCCCCCCCCCCCCCCCCCCGCCGTGTGGGTACCGCGATTCGTCCTGCAGCAGGCGGCCAGGCGGAGTTTGGAACGTGGCCTGGCCGCTCACCGAGGGCAGGGCGACGATGGAGGCGCAGTAGGAGACACCGTTCCATGATGTCGTCTTCGTGGTGCCGGCGGCTTGGCGGAACTCGGAGCCGTAGTGGTTGGTGTCGGATCTGCTGTAGCCCAGTCTCGCTGTGATTCCCGAGCCGCCAGAGGGGGCCCGAGTCGAGCGGGCACCCCTTTCGCGTTCGCCATGACGTACTCCGTGGCCGTGCTCCGTGGCCGTACTCTGCCGCCCTGCCGGGCTTGGGCCTTCGTGGGGTCCGCGGGCCCCCGGGCACTCTCCCGGTACCCCCTCGCGCCCCCGTTGGTTGTCGGCTGCGACGTTTGACGGGTGGGGCTCACGCTTGCGGGGGAATCGGGGGTGGTTGTCGGTTCGGGGGGTGCCGCATGGGCAGTTCTGGTGCGCGACGTCGTTACGCAACAGACCCGGGGGGGTCGGCCAACCACCCAGGGGTTACCCGTACAAGTGGTTCCGCAGGAGGAAGTCATGGCAAGCATCCGTACCGCTCGCACCATCGCCGCCGTTGCCGCGCTGCCGCTCGCAGCAGCCCTGTTCGCCGGGGTCGCTCACGCGGACAACGGCTCGTTCGCGTCGGCCGGGTCGGGGGCGGTGTCGGCGAGCCAGGAAGGCACCGGCGTCGGGAACGACAACAACGGCAACTCCACCACGACCCAGCAGGTCGCGAACGGCGATGGAGCGTCGAACCAGAACAACACCGCGAGTGTGAACGGCTCGGGGTTCACCCACGTCGACCAGTCGAACGCGACGGTGAACTTCACGAACCTCTGGTGACCCCTGTGGTGACCTGAGGACGACGGGCGGCCGGCGCTGGGGAGAGCCGGCCGCCCGTACCTGTGCAATCTTCGAACCCTCGAACCCTCGAACCCTCGAGTCTTCGAGTCTTCGGATCTTGACAGTGGGCGGTTTCTGACGGACAGTCAGGAACCGCTTGTTCGTGTGTCGGTGTATGGAGGAGAACCAGGCGGAGGGGGCGGCGGTGAGCGGTATGGAATCCGGGCTCGACGAGCGGCTCAAGGCTTACGCGGGGCGGGCCGCCATCATCGGTGGGGCCGGCAAGGATCCGGTCAACGCGGCGATGATCCGGCACTGGTGCGAGGCGGTCGGCGACACCAACCCGGCGTACGCAGGGGACGCGGCGATCGCGCCACCCACCATGCTCCAGGCGTGGACCCTGGGCGGACTCTCTGGGCACGCGGGCAGGTCGGCGGCGTACGAGGAGCTGTTCGCGCTGCTGGACGACGCCGGGTACACGTCGGTGGTCGCGACCGACTGCGAGCAGGAGTACCTGCGGGCGCTGCGCCCCGGGGACGAGGTCCGCTTCGACGCGGTGATCGAGTCGGTGTCGGGAAGGAAGACGACGAAGCTGGGGGTCGGGTACTTCGTTACGACTCGGATGGATGTGTGGGTGGGAGGGGAGGGGGCGTTCTCAGCCTCTGGGGGAGCCAGGAGAGAAGGGCGGGGTGAGGGCGGGAAGGGTGCGGTCGTTGGGACGCATCGGTTTCGGGTGCTCAAGTACGCGCCTGGTGGGACCGGGATCGGGGCCGCGGAGAAGGAGGGTGGGGCGCGTAAGGAGGCCGCGCGTCGGCCTCGGCCCGTGGTCAATCGGGACAACGCCGGATTCTGGGCGGGCGTCGCCGAGCACCGGCTGCTGATCCAGCGGTGCGGCGACTGTGAGCGGCTGCGTTTCCCCTGGCTGCCGGGGTGCAACGGCTGCGGGAGCCAGGAGTGGGACACCGTCGAGGCGGGCGGCGACGGCGTCGTCTTCTCGTACGTGGTGATGCATCATCCGCCGTTCCCCGCCTTCGACCCGCCGTACGCGGTGGCGGTGATCGAACTGGCCGAGGGGGTGCGGATGGTGAGCGACGTGGTGGGCGTGGCCCATGACGAGGTGCGCATCGGGATGCCCGTACGGCTGGAGTTCCAGCGGGTGGCTGGGGAGTTGGTGCTGCCGGTGTTCCGCGCCGTCACCGAACCTGTGGAGGAGGCGGTAGAGGGGCCGGTACAGGAGCCCGTACAGGAGCCAGTACGGGAAGCGGTGCAGGAGGCGGTGGCGGCGAGGGCGTGTGTGGGGAGTGAGTTGCCGCCTCTGGTCGTGCCGGTCACCCGGACTTTGATCGTCGCCGGGGCTCTTGCCTCGCGGGACTACCAGGACGTGCATCACGATGCCGAGGCGGCCAGGGAGAAGGGTTCGCCGGACATCTTCATGAACATCCTCACCACGAATGGGCTGGTCGGGAGGTACATCACCGATTATTTCGGGCCCCGGTGCGTACTCCGCAAGGTGGCCATTCGGCTGGGGGCGCCCAACTACCCCGGCGACACGATGACATTGCGGGGGACCGTCATAGCGGCAGAGGGCGCGGAGGAGACGATTGTCGTGCGCGTGACCGGGGAGAACGGTTTGGGGCGACATGTGACCGGTACCGTCACCGTCGCGCCGGCCGGCGGGGCCGCCGTATGAGCGTGCGGAGCGGGGACGGGCTCGGCGGGCGGGCAGCGATCGCGGGGATCGGCGCTACGGAGTTCTCCAAGGACTCAGGACGGAGCGAGCTGAAGCTGGCGGTCGAGGCGGTGCGGGCCGCGCTGGCGGACGCCGGGCTGGCGCCGGGGGACGTGGACGGCATGGTGACGTTCACCATGGACACCAGCCCGGAGATCACCGTCGCGCAGGCGGCGGGCATCGGCGAGCTGTCGTTCTTCTCGCGCGTGCACTACGGGGGCGGCGCGGCCTGTGCGACGGTCCAGCAGGCCGCGATGGCGGTGGCGACCGGCGTCGCGGAAGTGGTGGTCTGCTACCGCGCGTTCAACGAGCGCTCCGGGCGCCGCTTCGGATCGGGCGTGCAGCGGCGCGAGCCGTCCGCCGAGGGCGCCGCGCTCGGCTGGAACCTCCCGTTCGGGCTGCTGACGCCCGCCTCCTGGGTGGCCATGGCCGCGCAGCGGTACCTGCATGTGTACGGGCTGACGCCGGAGGCGTTCGGGCACGTGGCGGTCGCCGGGCGCCGGTACGCGGCCCGTAACCCCGCCGCGTACTTCCACGGCCGGCCGATCACCCTCGCCGAGCACGCCGCCTCCCGCTGGATCGTCGAGCCGCTGCGGCTGCTGGACTGCTGCCAGGAGACGGACGGCGGGCAGGCGATCGTGGTGACGTCGGCCGAGCGGGCGCGTGACCTGCGGCGCCCGCCCGCCGTGATCACCGCGGCGGCGCAGGGCGCGGGCCGCGCGCAGGAGCAGATGACGAGCTATTACCGGGACGGCCTGACCGGGCTGCCCGAGACGGGGGTAGTGGCGCGGCAATTGTGGCGGAGCAGCGGGCTGACGCCGGGGGAGATCGACGTCGGCATCCTGTACGACCACTTCACTCCGTTCGTGCTGATGCAGCTGGAGGAGTTCGGGTTCTGCGCGCCGGGCGAGGCGGCGGACTTTGTCGCGGCGGACGCGCTGCCGCTGAACACGCACGGCGGGCAGCTGGGCGAGGCGTACCTGCACGGCATGAACGGGATCGCGGAGGGCGTGCGGCAGATCCGCGGCACGTCCGTGAACCAGGTGCCGGGCGCGTCCCGGGTGCTGGTCACGGCGGGCACGGGGGTGCCGACCTCCGGGCTGGTACTGGGGGCGGACGGCGCCTGACGGCCGGTGGCTGACGGCCGGTGACTGACGGCCGACATCGGCTCCGGCGCGGAGCACGGCGACCGACCGGCCAACCGACCGACCGACCGGCCACCCGGCCACCCGGCCACCCGGCCACCCGGCCACCCCCGCACACGCCCACCCCCACCCCCACGCCCGGCATACGGCTGAACGGGCGGAGTCGCCCGCGTGTCCGTTCCCGGGTGGCGGAGTGCGCCCCGTTCACTCGGCGTATGAGATGGACAAAATCCGCAAAAAGTATCGCCTTGCTGGCGCTGCTGCCGACCGTCGGGCTGGTCCTCGCCCTGCTGGCAGCGCTGATGCCCTCCTGGTTCTCCGCCTCCCCGAAGGCCGGTGACGCGCGGCCGGCGGAGGCTTCCGGCGCCGGTAAGGCCGGCCGGGCGGCCGAGGCCGCGGCCGCCGACGACCCCGCCGCATCTCCCGGCCCCGCGGCCCGGGCCCCCGCCAAGGCCCCGCCGGACGGCCCGTACCTCTACAAGGGCTTCGGGCTCGACACGTGCGAGGCCCCGGCGGTCAGCTCGCTGCGGGCCTGGAACAGCACTCGGTACCGCGCCATCGGCGTCTATTTCGCGGGCCACGGCCGCGCCTGTCCCAAGCAGCACAATCTCAGCCCGCAGTGGTTCCAGGGCGCGAAGTGGGCCGGCTGGCGGGTGCTGCCCATCTACCTCGGCTCGCAGTCGCCGTGCGTGAAGAACAAGCACAAGCGGCGGTACGCCATCGGCGCCGACCCCTTCACCCAGGGCGTGACCGAGGCCAGGGTGGCGGTGAACCGGGCACGCGCGTACGGGATCATGCCGCGCAGCCCGATCTACCTGGACATCGAGGCGTACAGCCTGAGCAACCGCGCCTGCACGGATGTCACGCTGCGCTTCATCCGCTCCTGGAGCCGCGAGGTGCGCCGCTTCGGCTACCTCGCGGGCTTCTACAGCAGCGCGAACTCCGGCGTGCGGCACATGGCGCAGGCGCGCGCGCAGGGCGTCACCGACCTGCCGTCGGTCATCTGGTTCGCGCGCTGGAAGACGCCGCCCTCCGCCTACGGTGAGAAGTGGCTGCCGGAGCTGGCCTGGCACCCGAACCGCCGGATCCACCAGTACGCCGGCCACACCGTGGAGACGCACGGCGGCCGCGCGCTGCGGATCGACCGCAACTGGGTCGACGCTCCGGTAGCGGTGATCCAGTGACCGGCCACCCCCGTCGGGACGGGCCCGGCCGGGAGAGCTCCGTCGGGCCGACCCTGACGGGGGTGGGGTCGCGCTCCGCCCTGAGGAGGTGGCGGCAGCCCCAGCCGTACAACCTGAGGCGGATGCGGCTTCGGCACCTCGGGCCGATCCCCGCCGAGCCCGGCGCTTCTAGCGTGGAGGGCATGACCACGCCAGTGTGCAAGGGCGCCTCGACCGCCGCGGTGGCACCGTCGCCGACGGCGCTCCCGTCGTCCTCGTCGCTCCCTTCCGCCGCCTCGTTCCCGTCCTTCCCGTCGTTCGCGGCGTACGTACGGGACCGGGGCCCGGCGCTGCTGCGCGCGGCACGCTCGCTCACCGCGAACCCCAACGACGCGGAGGACCTCCTCCAGACCGCGCTGACCAAGACCTTCGTGGCCTGGGAGCGGATCGAGGACCACCGGGCGCTGGACGGTTACGTACGGCGGGCGCTGGTGAACACCCGTACCTCGCAGTGGCGCAAGCGGAAGGTCGAGGAGTACTCCTGCGACGAGCTGCCCGAGCCCGGCCCCGTGCCGGCGGCGCCCGATCCCGCGGAGCGGCAGGTGCTGCGGGACGCGATGTGGCGCGCGGTGCTCAGGCTGCCCGACCGGCAGCGGGCCATGGTCGTGCTGCGGTACTACGAGGACCTGAGCGAGGCGCAGACCGCCGAGGTGATGGACGTCTCGGTGGGCACGGTCAAGAGCGCCGTCTCCCGGGCGCTGGCCAAGCTGCGCGAGGACCCGGACCTGGCGCGGGCGGCCTGAGGGTCTGCGTCTGAGGCGGACGCGGCAGCGGCGGCGCTCCCGCCTCCCGCACGGCGATTCCGCACGTCAGCCGGACAGTAGCGTGACGGGTAACACGCCTGATTTTCCCGCGCGGTAGTGACATACCGCGTGGTACGGCAGCAGAATCAGCGGAAATCTACTCACCCGTAACCGGTCTTCGGGAGGCTCGGTGCTGAGCACGATGCAGGACGTACCGCTGACAGTGACCCGCATCCTTGCCCACGGGTCCACCGTGCACGGCAGGGCCGAAGTGATCACCTGGACCGGGGAGGGCGAGCCGCACCGCCAGACCTTCGCGCAGACCGGCCTGCGCGCCGCGCGGCTGGCCCACGCCCTCCACGACGAACTGGGCGTACGCGACGACGAACGCGTCGCGACCCTCATGTGGAACAACTCCGTCCACCTGGAGGCGTACCTCGCGATCCCCTCCATGGGCGCGGTCCTCCACACCCTCAACCTCCGGCTGCCCGCCGAGCAGCTGGTCTGGATCGTCAACCACGCCGCCGACCGGGTCGTCCTCGTCAACGGCTCGCTGCTGCCGCTGCTCGCCCCGCTGCTCCCGCAGTTGCCCACACTGGAGCACATCGTCGTCGCGGGCCCCGGCGACCGCTCCGTACTCGAGGGCACCACCGCGCAGGTCCACGACTACGAGGAGCTGCTGGCCGGGCGCCCCGAGACGTACGCCTGGCCCGAGACCGACGAGCGCCAGGCCGCCGCGCTCTGCTACACCTCCGGCACCACCGGCGAGCCGAAGGGCGTGGTCTACAGCCACCGCTCGCTCTACCTGCACTCGATGCAGGTCAACAACGCCGAGGCGTTCGCCATGAGCAGCCGCGACACCGCGCTGCCGGTCGTCCCGATGTTCCACGTGAACGCCTGGGGCCTGCCGCACGCCGCCTTCATGGCGGGCTCCTCGCTGCTGATGCCCGACCGCTTCCTCCAGCCGGCCCCGCTCGCCGAGATGATCGAGACCGTACGCCCCACCATCGGCGCCGCGGTGCCCACCATCTGGCAGGGCCTGCTCGCCGAACTGGACGCCACCAAGCGGGACGTGGCCTGCCTGGCCACGGTCGTCATCGGCGGCTCGGCCTGTCCGCCCTCGCTCATGAAGGCGTTCGAGGACCGGCACGGCATCCGCGTCGTGCACGCCTGGGGCATGACCGAGACCTCGCCGCTGGGCAGCGTCGCGCACCCGCCGGCCGGCGTGACCGGCGACGAGGAGTGGCGTTACCGCTGTACGCAGGGCCGCTTCCCGGCCTCCGTGGAGGCGCGGCTGGCCGGGCCCGGCGGCGAGTACCTGCCCTGGGACGGTGAGTCGGCCGGCGAGCTGGAGGTACGCGGGCCGTGGATCGCGGGCGCGTACTACGGCGGCGCGGCCGGCGAGGACTTCCGCCCCGAGGACAAGTTCAGCCCGGACGGCTGGCTGCGCACGGGTGACGTCGGCACGATCACGCCCGACGGCTACCTCACCCTCACCGACCGCGCGAAGGACGTCATCAAGTCCGGCGGCGAGTGGATCTCCTCGGTCGAGCTGGAGAACCACCTGATGGCCCACCCGGACGTCGCCGAGGCCGCCGTGGTCGCGGTCCCGGACGAGAAGTGGGGCGAACGCCCGCTGGCCACGGTCGTCCTGAAGGAAGGCGCCACGATCGGCTACGAGGACCTGAAGACCTTCCTCGCCGGTCGCATCGCCCGCTGGCAGCTCCCCGAGCGCTGGGCGGTCATCCCGGCCGTCCCGAAGACGAGCGTGGGGAAGTTCGACAAGAAGGTGCTGCGCAAGCAGTACGCGGACGGCGGGCTGGACGTGACGCGGCTCGGATGACCGGGGGAGCGGTACGTCCGGGAGCGCGTTTCCCGGACGTACCGCGTTGCCTCAGCGGCGGCCTGGGCGGTGGCGCGGCCGGCGAGGAAGGTCTTGAGGCCCTAGTTCGTACCGATCTTGGCGAGCAGGTCGACGATGCGGCCCTGGACGTCCGGGCTGGTGGACCGCTCGGCGAGGAACAGTACGGTCTCGCCGGACACCAGCCGCGGCAGCTGCGCCGGGTCCATGTCGGCCGAGGTGTAGACGACCAGCGGGGTGCGGTTGAGCAGCCCGTTCGCGCGCAGCCAGTCCACGATCCCGGCCCGCCGGCGGCGCACCTGCATCAGGTCCATCACCACGAGGTTGGGCCGGACCTGGGTGGCCAGGCTGACCGCGTCCGCGTCCGTGGCGGCCCGCGCGACCTGCATGCCGCGCCGCTCCAGCGACGTGGTGAGCGCGCCCGCGACGGCGTCGTTCTCCTCGATCAGCAGGACGCGCGACGGGTGCTGCTCGCTGTCGCGCGGCGCGAGGGCCTTGAGCAGTACGGCCGGGTCGGCACCGTACGCCGCCTCCCGGGTCGCCTGGGCCAGGCCGGCCGTCACCAGGACGGGCACCTCGGCGGCGCCCGCCGCCTGGCGCAGCGACTGCAGCGCCTTGCGGGTGATCGGCCCGGTCAGCGGGTCGACGAAGAGCGCGGCCGGATACGCCGCGATCTGTGCGTCCACCTCCTCGCGGGAGTTGACGATGACCGGGCGGTAGCCGCGGTCGCTCAGCGCCTGCTGGGTCGAGGCGTCCGGCGCCGGCCACACCAGCAGCCGGCGCGGGTTGTCCAGCGGCTCGGGCGGCAGCTCGTCGTCCATGGGCGGCGGCTGGCGGTCCACGACCTCTATGGCGCCGTTCGGGCCGTCCAGCGGCTCGGGGCCCTCCTGGCCCTCGCCCGGCGCGGAGATCGCGAACGCGCGGCCCTCGGTGGACTCCATCAGCGACGGCTGCGGCTGCCCGCCCTGCGGGGCGCGGGCGGCGGGCACCATCTCGGAGCCGGTGCCGCGCGCGTCGTCCTGCGGGGGCGCGGCGAGCTTCCGGCGCCGCCCGGAACCGGCGCTGCCTGCGCCGCCGAGCGTGCCGTTGGCGCCGTTGGTACCGGTGGCGCCGTTGGCGCTGTTGGCACCGCCGGTCGGCTGGCCGCCTTGGGACTGGCCGCCCTGGGACTGGCCGCTCTGGGACTGGCCGCCTTGGGTGGGCTGACCCGCCTGGGTGGGCGGGCCGTCCTGGGGCGGCTGGCCGTGGCGTCCGGGCCGGGCCGGACGGCCGTTACCGGGCTGGTGCTGGTCGGCGATCTGCTGGGCGAAGGGGACGCCCTGCCCGAGCGTGCGCACGCTGAACGCTCGGCCGTCCGGCTGCCCGGCCGCGGGCCCCGCTTCCTCCTCCGGTACGGGCAGGGGCCGTCGCGCGGCGCCCTGCTGACCGGGCGCGCCCTGACCCGGTACCGCCTGTCCGGGCATCGACTCTCCGGGCGCGGACTGGCGCGGTACGGAGGGACTGCGCCGGGCCGAGGGCTGAGCCTGGGGCTGCGCTTGGGGCTGGGACTGCTGTACGTCTTCGGGCTGCTGCGCGGCCTGTGCGGCCTGCGCGGCCTGCGTCTCCTGGCCGTGCGGTCCGGCGGCCTCGGCCGGGCTCGGGCGGCCGCGGCGGCGGCCGGTCGGCGCGGGGGCCGCGGTGTCGTCCTCGGGGTGCGTGACCTGCCCCCCGGCGCCCACCACGAACGTACCGGTGGACTCCGAGTCGGCCATCGAAGCGGCGGCCCGCTCCTCGGCGGCGGCGCGGCGCGCGCGGCGCCGGCCGGTCGGCGTGTCCCACTCGCCACCGGCGGCCGGACCGGCCTGCCCGGTACCGGAACCGGCGCCGTGCAGCGCGGGCAGCGCGCCACCGGGCGTACCGGCCCCGTCGGGCGCTCCCGGCGTACCGGGCGCGCCGGCGGCCGTACCGGATGCCTCCTCGGGAGCCCGGCGGGCGCGGCGTCGGCCGGTACCGGTGGGCACCGGCTCACCCGGCCCGGCGGGACCCTGCGGACCCGTGGCCTGGGCGGGGAGGTGCGGACCGGGTGCCTGGGCGGCGGTCGCCCGCGGGTCGGGAGCCTGCGCCCCCGCGGCGGGCAGCGCGGGCCGCGGCTGCTGGGCGCCGGGCTGCGGCTGCGGCGCACCGGGCTGCGGCTGGGCCGGGCCCTGCGTGGCCGGGGGCTGAGCAGCCGAAGCCTGAGCGGCCTGCGCGGCCTGGGCCTGATGCTGGTCGGCCGCGGCCGGCGGCAGCGCGAAGGGCACGCGCGGGCCCTGCTGCCCGGCGGGCGCCGATGCCGGCGCGCCCCCGGAGTGAGCGGGGCTGAGCCCGGCAGGCCCCTGCCCGCCCTGACCACTCTGGCCGGTCTGGCCACTCTGGCCGGCCTGACCGCTCTGCCCGCCCTGACCGGACGCCTGATCACCGCGGCGGCCCTGACCACCCTGCGGTCCCTGCCCGCCGGGCTGCTGCCCCTGCCCGCCGGGCCGCTGGCCCGGCCCCGCGGCCGGGGTCAGCGCGCTCGCGGCCGAGCGTGACTGCTGCTCGAGGCCACCCTGCGGCGCCTGCTGCGGTGCGTTCGTACCCTGGTCCGCTCCGCGGTCCGCCCCCTGGCCCGTCCCCTGGCTCGGCACGTGGGCCGGAAGCTGGTTCGGGATCGAGCGACCGGCGGTGTCGGAGAGCGCACGGCGGGCTCGACGGCCGCCCGGCTGCTGCCCCTGCTGTGCGTCCGCGCTCCCGTGAGCGGGCGCGGCCGGCAGCGCGGGCAGCCCGCCGCCCGCGGACTCCGGCTCGGGCCGGCCCCGCCGCCGGCCGCCCGGCGGCACGGCCTCCGCGCCCGGCATCCCCGCGTGCGCACGCGGGTCGGCCGGCGTGCCGCGGCCGTCGCTACCCGATCCGTCGTCACCGGCAACGCCCGTACCGAGGCCGTCCGTACCGCCCTCGCCCGGTGCACCGGAAGCCTGTGCCCCGGAAGTCCGTGCCCCCAAAGTCTGTCCGTCCGCCCGGCCCGAGGCCGTCCCGGCCCCGCTCGCGCCGCCTCGGGCACGCCGGCGCCCGCCACCGTCGCCCTCCGCGGCGGCCGCACCAGTACCGGCACCGGTGTCGGCACCGGACGCCGGCATCTCCACCGTCCCGTCCGTGCCGCCGACCTGCTGTCCGGACGCCGGTACCGCCGAGCCGTCCGCCTTGACCGGTACCTCCAGGACGTACGCGCTGCCGCCCGCGGCGCCCGGTACCTCGTGCGTCTGCAGCACGCCGCCGTGCAGCCGGACGATGCCGCGCACGATCGGGCCGTGCACCGGGTCGCCGCCGCTGTACGGGCCGCGTACCTCGATGCGGACGACCGCGCCGCGCTTGGCCGCCGCGACCACGATCGTGGAGTCACCGGCCGGCGTGGCGCCCGCAGGAGTGTTCCCGGTCGAGTCGACGCCCGCGACATCGGCGATCAGATGCGAGAGCGCCTGCGCCAGCCGTGCCGCGTCCACCTCGGCCTTGAGGGGCGGCGCGTGCACAGCGAACTGCGCGCGGCCGGGCCCGATCAGCTCGACCGCGCCCTCCACGCCCGCGGCGACCACCGCGTCCAGCGAGACCTCGGTGCGCTGCAGCTTGTCCGTGCCCGCGTCGAGCTGCTGGTAGCTGAGGACGTTGTCCACCAGCGTCGTCATGCGGCTGTAGCCGGCCGTGAGGTGGTGCAGGACCTGGTTGGCCTCCGGCCAGAGCTGGCCGGCGGGGTCCGACGCCAGAGTGCCCAGCTCGGTGCGGAGCTGCTCCAGCGGGCCGCGCAGCGACTGGTCCAGTACGGCGAGCAGCTGGGCCTGCCGTGCCACCAGCGCGTCCATCGGGCGCCGGTCGGTGAAGGTCATGACGGCGCCGACGAGCTGCTCGCCGTCCCGTACCGGAGCGGTCGTCAGGTCGACGGAGACCGCGCGGCCGTCCTTCGCCCACAGGACCTGGCCGCGCACCCGGTGCTTGCGGCCGGACTTGAGGGTGTCGGCGAGCGGGGTGTCCGCCCAGGGCAGGGGACTGCCGTCGGCGCGCGAGTGGTGGATGAGCGGGTGCAGTTCCTTGCCGCCCAGCTCGCTCGCCCGGTAGCCGAGGATCTGCGCGGCGGACGGATTGACCAGGACGACCTTGCCGTCCGCGTCCACGCCCACCACGCCCTCGGCGGCGGCGCGCAGGATCATCTCCGTCTGGCGCTGCTGGCGGGCCAGTTCGCTCTCGATGTCCAGCTGCCCGGAGAGGTCGCGGACGACGAGCATCAGCAGCTCGTCGCCGGTGTACGAGGAGCGGTGGTCCGCGTACGCCGCCTCGAAGGCCGACTCGTACGGGGTGCGGCCGTCCTCCAGGTTGGCGCTGGTCACCTCGACCAGCATCTCCGTACCGTCCGTGCGCCGCGCGACCATCCGCGTCGGCTTCTGCCGCCCGCCCTCGGGCGTGACGTCGGGGCGCCGCATGGAGCCGGGGATGCGCTTGGAGTCGAAGGTCGGGAGCAGGTCCAGCAGGCCGCGGCCCACCAGGGCCGTGCCCGGTGCCTCGAACGTCTCCAGGGCGATGGTGTTGG
Organism: Streptomyces sp. NPDC026301; assembly: GCF_055567935.1. Lineage (NCBI taxonomy): Bacteria > Bacillati > Actinomycetota > Actinomycetes > Kitasatosporales > Streptomycetaceae > Streptomyces > Streptomyces sp. NPDC026301. The sequence continues at coordinate 12,217 of NZ_JBVHPN010000035.1, forward strand.
CGTTGACGACCGTGCCGTTGCAGTTGACCAGCAACAACGCGTCGGGCAGTGCGTCGAGTATGGCTGCGAGGCGAGCAGCGCCCCGGGATGGCCTGCTGCTCACGACGACGCTTCCTCCCTGACGACCGCATCTTGCCGACACCCACCGTGGTGTGTGACTGAAACCCACCGTGGCGTGTCACTGGAAGGGAGTCTACGGGCACCGGGCGGGGACGCGGAGGCGGATGACGAGGAGGTAATGCCACGGCCCTGTGCGACTCGCCGCACGCCCGACATGTGCCCCGCGTCCTGATCTGGGGCCCTACTTGGGCACGAAACCCGGCCGGTTTTCCCGCTTGTTGGGCCGGTTTTCACGGGAAGCGGAACCACCTCTTCCGTCCTGCCTTCCTCCGGTCCCCGTCTCCCGGTACCGCCCTGACGTCGACTTTTGAGCCGACTCGGGCTTCCCCTTTCGGCCTCTACTGGGCGGCGGCGGAGGGCAGCAGCGGGACGAGCTTGTCCCAGCGGTCGATCTCACAGCCGTTGTCGCGCTTGAAGGTGGCGTCCACCGGGCGCCCGGCCCAGCGGCCGGTGACGTGCGCGGTGGCCGGCCCGCCGTACTGCATCGTGCAGGCCGTGTCGGGCGGGACGGGCGCGAAGGGGTCCTTGCCCCAGCGCGTCACCTTGTCCAGCGCCCGGCACGCCTCCGCCGCCTTGGGGTGGTCGCCGCCGGCGGGGTGGCACTTCAGTTCGTGCGTTCCGTCCATCGCGGTACTGCCGGAGTCGGTGACGGTCACCTTCAGCCGGTCTCCCCCCTGCGACAGCGGGATCGGCATCAGCCGGTGCTGCTCCGACGGGGTGACGGCACCGGCCGTCGGCGCGCCGACGGCGGGCGCGACGGCGCAGGTGGCGGCGGTCAGGACGAGTGCGGCAATGCGGCGCAGCGCCATTGGACTCTCCAGGGCGTGGGACTCGGGACGAACGGGGGTGGGCACCCCTGTCCCTCCTAACGCTCCACCGCGCCGTACGTTGCGCAACCGCGCGACCGCGCAGCGCGACGCCGGTCCGTATCGGCGGTCCGTATCGGCGGGAAGTGCCGGGAAGCGCTTTGCCCGGCGGGCCACGCGCCTAGTACCGTAGACCTCGATTGGTGACAGCACGCTGAGCTGTGCCATCATCTGCACACACCACATCGCGTTCGCGCGGGTGGCGTTTGCGTGGAGGCGTCGCCTAGTCCGGTCTATGGCGCCGCACTGCTAATGCGGTTTGGGTCTTAAAGCCCATCGAGGGTTCAAATCCCTCCGCCTCCGCCCTTGGGTGAAGCCCCGGCCAGCTGGTCGGGGCTTCACTGTTTTCGCAGGTCAGGCTGGGCGTGCCTAATGGATTTCGCGCTGCGGCCCGGCTCATGTAATGTTGTTCCCGCAACGCCGACCGGCCGAAAAGACGGCCGGGAAGTCAAGCGCTCGTAGCTTAACGGATAGAGCATCTGACTACGGATCAGAAGGTTGCAGGTTCGAATCCTGCCGAGCGCACAGCAAGGGAAGCCCCGTCGAGAGATCGACGGGGCTTTCGCGTTGCCGCTGGTGCCGCTGTCACTGTGCGGTGCCACGTTTTCGTCTTGCGTCGCAGGTCATGTAATGTTGCCTGCGCATCGCTGCCCGGTCGAACAGACGGCCGGAAAGCCAGGCGCTCGTAGCTTAACGGATAGAGCATCTGACTACGGATCAGAAGGTTGCAGGTTCGAATCCTGCCGAGCGCACAGCAGACCGAGGGCCCCGTCGAGGAATCGACGGGGCCCTCGGTGTTTTCGCGGTGAGGCTTTTCCTGCCGCCCCCGGGTCACGCTTGCTCGTGGATGCCGAGGTCCTCCCGGCCCGGGGCGAGGTGGGAGTGGAGCGTCAGGTTCGCGTCGTAGTCGCCGCCGTTCTGGGTGCGGTACGGGATCGGGGGCGTGGTGGCGAGGGTGCTCAGGCGCTCGCGCAGCCGGGCGGCGGCCTCGGCGTACCGCTCGTCGGAGAAGCGGTTGGCGCCGGCGACGAGGACCGGGGGCAGGACGGACATGCCCGCGTACCAGAGCGTGCCGTGCTGGAGGGGGAAGAGGATGGCGTCCAGGCCGCCGTTGATGCCGCGCGGGCCCAGCTCGCGCTCGCGGGCGCCGACGGTGAGCACGACCATGGCGCGCTTGCCGGCCAGCCGGCCCTCCCCGTAGCGCAGGGTGCGCCCGGTGGCCTCGTCGGAGACGCCGTACCCGAAGCCCTTCACGAAGACGCGGTCGAACCAGCCCTTGAGGATCGCGGGCATCCCGTACCACCACAGCGGGAACTGGACGATCACCGTGTCCGCCCAGTCGAGCTTCTCGTGCTCGGCGGCGATGTCGGGGGCGAGCCGCCCGCTCTCGTACGCCTCGCGCGAGTGGTTGGCGACGTCCAGGCGGTCGGCCGGGTCGTGGCCGTAGTCGTCGGCGTCCACGACCGGGTTCCACTTCATCGCGTACAGGTCGGAGACCCGGACCTCGTGGCCCTCGGCGCGCAGGGCGGCGATGCCGTCGTCCTTCAGCCGGCCGTTGAGGGAGCGGTGCTCGGGGTGGGCGTAGAGCCAGAGAATCTTCATGTCCTCGATCCTCGGTGGCGCGGTGCCTCGAAACGAGTGGCCTGATGGCCATGGTGTGAAAGAATCGGGCCATGGGTGCTTTTACGGAGAGCGGGCTGCACAGGGTCGCGGTCCTGGTGCGGGACGGCCTGCTGCCGATGGAGCTGGGCATCGTCCACCGGATCTTCGGGCAGGCCAGATCGGCCGCGGGGGAGCCGCTGTACGAGGTGGTGACCTGCGCCGTCGAGCCCGGTGAGGTGCGGACGGACGTCGACTTCTCGATCAATGTGGCGCACGGGCCGGAGGCGCTGGCCGAGGCGGACACGGTGGTCGTACCGGCCTCGCACGAGGACTACTCCCCGGAGGACGGGCGGCTGCCCGCGCCGCTCGCCGCGGCGCTGGGCCGGATCAGGCCGGGGACCCGGGTCGCGTCGATCTGTACGGGCGCCTTCGTGCTGGCCGTCGCGGGCCTGCTGGACGGGCGGCGGGCCACCACGCACTGGCGGTCCACGGAGGACTTCCGGCGGCTGTTCCCCGCGGTGTGCGTGGACCCCGATGTGCTCTACACCGAGGACGGCAACGTCCTGACCTCGGCCGGCGTTGCCTCCGGCGTCGACCTCTGCCTGCACATGGTGCGCAGCGACCACGGCGCCGCGGTGGCCAACGATGTCGCGCGGAGCACGGTCGTGCCGCCGCACCGCGAGGGCGGCCAGGCGCAGTACATCCGGCGCCCGGTGCCCGAGCGCCAGTTCTCCACGACCGCCAAGGCGCGGGCCTGGGCCCTGGAGCAGCTGCACCGGCCGCTGAGCCTGCGCGAACTGGCCGCGCGCGAGTCGATGAGCGTACGGACCTTCACGCGGCGCTTCCGGGAGGAGGCCGGGATCTCGCCGCTGCAGTGGCTCACGCAGCAGCGCATCGAGCGGGCGCGGCAGCTGCTGGAGGAGACGGACCTGTCGGTGGACCGGGTGGCGGCGGACGCCGGGTTCGGCACGGCGGCGTCGCTGCGGCAGCATCTGCAGATGGCGCTGGGGGTGTCGCCGAGCCAGTACCGGAGCACGTTCCGGGGGCCGGAGACGGGGGCGAAGGCGGGGGCGTTGGCGAAGGCGGGGGCGAAGGCCGCGGTGTGAGGACGGCGGGGCGAAGGGCGGCAGGCGGATGGCGACGAGGTGGCGGTGCACGGGGCCGCGCTGGTCGGGCGAGGAGTTCGGGCTGGGCTGGTGCCACCCGGAGCGCGCCGGGGAGCGGCTGAGCGCGCTGCCCGCCGGACGGCCGCTGGCGTTCGCGGCGGAGGGTGAGCGGCGCTGTCTGGGCGTGCGGCGGGCCGGGCGGTGGACCGTCTGTCCGCACGAAGCGGTGCTCGACGGGGCGGGCGCGCGCGACCAGTGCCCGGACTGCGCACGGCTGGACCGTTCGCGGTCGGTGGCGGCGGACACGATGGCCGACGACCCGCGCCCGTACGGCGTCTACCTCGCGTACTTCGGGCCCGGCCTGCTGAAGGTGGGCATCACCGCGGCCGAACGGGGCGCGGCGCGCCTCCTGGAGCAGGGCGCGGTCGGGTACTCCTGGCTGGGGCGCGGGCCGCTGATGGCCGCGCGGCGGGCCGAGGCGCTGCTGGGGAGCGCGCTGGCGGTACGGGACCGGTTCGGCAAGGCGGAGAAGCGGGCGGCGCGGCGGACGCTGCCGCCGGCCGCCGAACGGGCCGCCGCGGTGGCCGCGCTGCACCGCGAGGCGCAGGCGCTGCCGGGCTGGCCGGAGGCGCTCGGGACGGCGCCGTACGCGTACGTCGATCACGCCGAGGTGTTCGGGCTCGACCGCATTCCGGCGGAGCCGGGAACCGTGGCGGGGATCGCGGCGCTGCGCGCGGGGGACGAGATCGTCGGGGCTGTGCTGGCGGCGGCCGGTTCGGATCTGTACCTGGAACAGGCCGGTGCGGGGCCGGTGCTCGTCGTGGACACTCGGCTGCTGTCCGGGTGGGTGCTGCGGGCGACGGAGGGGAAGGTGACGACGGCGGCGGTGGTGCCGCTGGACAGCGGCGCGGACGAGGGGCGGCAGGAGGGGTTGTTCTGAGCACGGCGGAACGGACGAGCGGAGGGGCGTGCGGGATGGCGGCCGAGGGTGACGATCGGGTCGAGGCGTTCTGGCGGGAGCTGGGGCTCCCCGGACTGATCGACGTGCACACGCACTTCATGCCGGAGCGGGTGCTGGACAAGGTCTGGGCGTACTTCGACGCGGCCGGGCCGCTCGTCGGCCGGGAGTGGCCGATCACGTACCGGTACGAGGAGGAGGAACGTCTCGCCGTGCTGCGCGGCTTCGGCGTCCGCGCGTTCACCTCGATGATCTATCCGCACAAGCCCGGCATGGCCCAGTGGCTGAACGGCTGGGCGGCCGGCTTCGCCGCGCGCACGCCGGACTGCCTGCGGACCGCGACGTTCTTCCCCGAGGACGGCGCGGCTGCCTACGTACGGGCGGAACTGGCGGGCGGGGCGCGGATCTTCAAGGCGCATGTGCAGGTCGGCGGTTACGACCCGGCGGACGACCGGCTGGATGAGGTGTGGGGGCTGATCGAGGACGCCGGGGCGCCGGTCGTCGTGCACTGCGGGTCAGGGCCCGCGCCCGGCAAGCACACCGGGCCCGAGCCGGTCGCCCGGGTGCTGGCCCGGCACCCGCGGCTGCGGCTGGTCATCGCGCACATGGGGATGCCGGAGTACACCGACTTCCTCGACCTGGCCGAGCGGTACGAGAGCGTGCACCTGGACACGACGATGAACTTCACCGACTTCGCCGAGCGGGCCGCGCCGTTCCCGCGCGCGGAGCGGGGGCGGCTGGCGTACCTCGGCGACCGCGTCCTCTTCGGCAGCGACTTCCCCAACATCCCGTACGGGTACGCGCACGCGCTGGAGGCGCTGACGCGGGTGGAGCTGGGCGACGACTGGCTGCGCGGGGTCTGTTACGGGAACGCGGCGAGGCTGCTGGGCCTCTGAGCGGGCCCCGGCCCGCCGCGGTCGGCTCTCCGCCCCCGCGCTCAGGGCCGATTGTCAGTGGTGCCTGCCATGCTTTTACCAGTGAGACCGGCTGGACCGCGCGGGGGGCGGCCCAGCCGGTCATGCGCCCCGCTGCCCGCTCATCGGGCACGTCTGCTGCACCGTCATGCGTTTCTCAGGGAATTCACAGGTGGGGGAAAGGGGGTTCTCAGAGGCCGCGGCCAGCCTTGCCGGTATGACTGCCACTGCCGGATCGCTGCCCTCCACGAAGAAGCACCCGGAACTGCTGCGCCCCGACGGAAGCCCGGTGCGCGTGCTCGTCGTCGACGACGAGGCGTCGCTCACCGACCTGCTGTCGATGGCGCTGCGGTACGAAGGCTGGGACATCCGCTCCGCCGGGGACGGCGTGAGCGCGCTGCGGGCCGCGCGCGAGTGGCGGCCGGACGCGGTGCTCCTGGACGTCATGCTGCCCGACATGGACGGCCTGACCGTACTGGGCCGGCTCCGCCGCGACCTGCCCGACGTGCCGGTCCTCTTCCTCACGGCCAAGGACGCCGTGGAGGACCGCATCGCCGGGCTGACCGCGGGCGGCGACGACTACGTCACCAAGCCGTTCAGCCTGGAGGAGGTGGTCGCCCGGCTGCGCGGGCTGCTGCGCCGGGCCGGTGCCGCCGCAGTACGCCCCTCGTCGGTGCTCGCGGTGGGCGACCTCGTGCTGGACGAGGACAGTCACGAGGTGTCGCGCGGCGGGGTGGACATCCACCTCACGGCCACGGAATTCGAGCTGCTGCGGTACTTGATGCGCAATCCGCGCCGGGTGCTCAGCAAGACCCAGATCCTGGACCGGGTCTGGTCCTACGACTTCGGCGGCCAGGCCAACGTCGTCGAGCTGTACATCTCCTACCTGCGGCGGAAGATCGACGCGGGCCGCAGCCCGATGATCCACACCCGGCGCGGCGCGGGATATCTGATCAAGCCCGGCGAGTAGGCGGGAAGAGGCGGAAGGCAGTCATGTCCCGTACGTCCAAGGGTCGTTCCGGACGGCGTCCGTGGTCGCTGCGCACCCGGCTGGTGGTGGCCGCCGTGGCACTGATCGCCGTGGTCGGCACCGTCATCGGCACGGTCACCGCCATCGCGCTGCACGACTACCTCCAGACCCAGCTCGACCACCAGCTGGGCGAGTCCGTGCGGCGCACGCAGGGCGGCCCGGTCGCGCACGATCCGCTGAAGCGGCAGAGCTTGGACTTCATCGCCATGCCGGGCCAGCCGATCGCCACCGTCGGCGCCCGCGTCGCGCCCGACGGCGACATCGAGCAGGGCGCGAAGAGCAACGATTCGAGCAGCCACGAGCTCTCCGACCACCTCGACGCCCTGAACGACGAACAGCTCCAGGCGCTGGCGGCGGTCCCCCGGGACGGCGAGCCGCACACCGCCACGCTGCCCGGACTCGGCGACTACCGGGTCGAGTCCACGGGCGACGGCTCGATCGTCGTCGGCTTCCCGCTGGACCAGGTGCAGGAGACGGTCGGCACGCTCATCGTGGTCGAGGTCTGTGTGACGGCCGCCGGGCTGATCGCGGCGGGCATCGCGGGCGCCTCCATGGTCGGGCTCGCGCTGCGGCCGCTGCGCCGGGTCGCCGCCACCGCCACCCGGGTCTCCGAACTCCCGCTGCACCAGGGTGAGGTGGCGCTGCACGAGCGGGTGCCGGCGGCCGAGGCGGATCCGCGTACCGAGGTCGGCCAGGTCGGCGCGGCCCTCAACAGGATGCTGGGGCACGTCGGTTCGGCGCTGGCCGCGCGGCAGGAGAGCGAGACGCGGGTACGGCAGTTCGTCGCCGACGCCAGCCACGAGCTGCGCACGCCGCTCGCCTCGATCCGCGGTTACGCCGAGCTGACCCGGCGGGGCAGGGAGGACCCCGGGCCCGACACCCGGCACGCGCTGGGCCGCATCGAGTCCGAGGCGACCCGGATGACCGGGCTGGTGGAGGACCTGCTGCTGCTCGCCCGGCTGGACGCGGGACGCCCGCTCTCGTATGCGAGCACCGATCTCTCACCGCTGGTCGTGGACGCGGTCAGCGACGCGCGCGCGGCCGGTCCCGGCCACCACTGGCGGCTCGAACTCCCCGCGGCACCGGCGCTCGTACGGGCCGACGCGGCACGCCTGCATCAAGTACTGGTCAACCTCCTCGGCAACGCGCGCACGCACACGCCGGAGGGCACGACGGTCACCGCGCGGGTGGCCCGGCACGGCCCGTCCGTCCTGCTGGAGGTCGTGGACGACGGCCCGGGCATACCGGCGGCGACGCTGCCGCGCGTCTTCGAGCGGTTCGCGCGCGGCGACGCCTCGCGGTCGCGGGCCGCCGGCAGCACCGGCCTGGGCCTGGCGATCGTCCGCGCGGTGGTGGCCGCGCACGGCGGCGAGGTGGGCGTGGACAGCGCCCCGGGCCGCACGGCCTTCACGGTCCGGCTGCCCGCCGAACCGGCCCCGCAGGCCCCCCGTACCGACTCACAGGCAGGGCACAGCCTCACCACACGGTCGTGACAGCGGGGCCGACGACTGTCGGAGGCATGACGACGACACAGCCGGCCCCGGGCTCCCAACCGGCCCCGGGCCCCACTCAGGCCCCGGCCCCGGGACCCGCTCGGGCCACCGTCCCGCTGGGCTCCCTGCCGCCGCGCGAGCACCTGCGCCCCGGCCGCACCACGACCGTCCTGGACGTCGTGATCCCGGTATACAACGAGGAGCGCGACCTCGAACCGTGCGTACGGCGGCTCCACGACCACCTGGCCCGCACCTTCCCGTACGGCTTCCGGATCACCATCGCCGACAACGCGAGCACCGACGCGACCCCCGAGGTCTCGGCCCGGCTCGACGACGAGATCCCCGAGGTCACCGCGGTACGGCTGGAGCAGAAGGGCCGCGGCCGGGCGCTGCGCACCGTCTGGTCGATGTCCGGCGCGCCCGTCCTCGCGTACATGGACGTGGACCTCTCCACCGACCTGAACGCGCTGCTGCCGCTGGTGGCCCCGCTGATCTCCGGCCACTCCGACCTCGCCATCGGCTCCCGGCTGGCCCGCAGTTCGCGCGTCGTGCGCGGCCCCAAGCGGGAGTTCATCTCGCGGAGCTACAACCTGATCCTGCGCGGCTCGCTGGCCGCCCGGTTCAGCGACGCGCAGTGCGGATTCAAGGCGATCCGCGGCGACGTGGCCGAGCGGCTGCTGCCGATGGTCGAGGACACCGGCTGGTTCTTCGACACCGAGCTGCTGGTCCTCGCCGAGCGGGCCGGGCTGCGCATCCACGAAGTACCCGTGGACTGGGTGGACGACCCGGACAGCACCGTGCACATCGTGAAGACCGCGACCGACGACCTCAAGGGCGTGTGGCGGGTGGGGCGCGCGCTGGCCACCGGCGGGCTGCCGCTGGACCGGCTGGCCCGGCCCTTCGGCGACGACCCGCGCGACCGGCAGCTGACCGGCGTACCGGGCGGGCTGGCCCGCCAGTTGGTCGGCTTCTGCGTGGTCGGCGCGCTCAGCACGGTCGCGTACCTGCTGCTGTACTCGCTCTTCCGGCTCGGCGTCGGGCCGCAGCTCGCCAACGCGCTGGCCCTGCTGGTCTCCGCGTTCGGCAACACCGCCGCCAACCGGCGGCTCACCTTCGGCGTACGGGGCCGTGACCGCGCGGTCCGCCACCAGGCGCAGGGCCTGGTCGTCTTCGCCATCGGCCTGGCGCTGACCAGCGGCTCGCTGGCGGCCCTGAACGCGGCGGCCGGCGCCCCCTCGCACGGCACGGAGCTGGCGGTACTGGTCGCCGCGAACCTCGCCGCGACCGTGCTGCGCTTCCTCCTCTTCCGCGCCTGGGTGTTCCCGGGCGCCGCACCCGCGCACGACGGCACCACCGACAGGAGCGCCCGATGACCGCCCCACCGACGTACGAGGCTCAGCGGACGGAGACGCCGCCCGGGCCGCCGGCACCGGAGCGGCGTGCCGATCCGCGCTGGGCCCGCCCCGGACTGCTGCTCCTGCTCGCGGTCACCGCCGCGCTCTACCTCTGGGGCCTGGGCGCTTCCGGATACGCCAACTCGTTCTACTCGGCGGCCGTCCAGGCCGGCAGCGAGAGCTGGAAGGCGTTCTTCTTCGGCTCCTCGGACGCCGCGAACTCGATCACCGTCGACAAGCCGCCGGCCGCGCTGTGGCCGATGGCCCTGGCGGTACGGCTCTTCGGGCTCGGCGCCTGGCAGATCCTGGTGCCCGAGGCGCTGATGGGCGTCGCGACGGTCGGCGTGCTGTACGCCACCGTGCGCCGGCGCTTCGGCGCGGGCGCCGGACTCCTCGCGGGCGGTGCGCTGGCGATCACCCCGGTCGCCGCGCTGATGTTCCGCTTCAACAACCCCGACGCGCTGCTCTGCCTGCTGATGGTCTGCGCGATCGCCTGCGTGCTGCGCGCCCTGGAGGAGGCCCGCACCAAGTGGCTGGTGCTGGCCGGGCTCTGCTTCGGCTTCGCCTTCCTGGTCAAGACGCTCCAGGCGTGGCTGATCCTGCCGCCGCTGGCGCTGGTGTACCTGCTCTGCGCGCCCACCACCGTCCGCAAGCGCATCGGCCAGACGCTGCTCGCCGGGCTCGCGGTCGTCGTCTCCGGCGGCTGGTGGGTGGCGCTCGTCGAACTGTGGCCCGCCTCCTCGCGCCCGTACATCGGCGGCTCCCAGAACAACAGCTTCCTGGAGCTGACCTTCGGCTACAACGGCCTGGGCCGGATCAGCGGCAACGAGACCGGCAGCGTCGGCGGGGGCGGCGGTGGCCGGGGCGGAGGCGGCGGCTGGGGCCAGACCGGCATCGACCGGCTGTTCTCCTCCGACATGGGCGGCCAGATCTCCTGGCTGCTGCCTGCGGCCTTCGTGCTGCTGATCGCGGGGCTGTACGTACTGTGGCGGGCCCGGCGCGCGACCGACGTGCTGCGGGCGCGGCAGCGGGACGCGTTCTGGGCCTGGGGCGGCGCGCTGCTGATGACCTTCGCGACCTTCAGCTTCATGTCCGGGATCTTCCACCAGTACTACAACATCGCCCTGGCGCCCTACATCGCGGCGCTGGTGGGCATGGGCGCCGCGCAGCTGTGGCAGCGGCGGCAGCACATCGCGGCGACGGCGGTGCTCGCCGCCACGGTCGCGGGCACGGCGGTCTGGTCGTACGTCCTGCTGGACCGGTCGCCGACGTGGCTGCCGTGGCTGCGCTGGGTGGTACTGATCGGCGGACTGTTCGCGGCGGTCGCGCTGGCGGTCTTCGGGCGGGGCGCCTCCGGCGCCGGACGCCGGCTGGCCGTCGGCGCCGCGGGACTGGGCCTCGCGACCTCGCTGGCCGGGCCCCTCGCGTACACGGTGAACACGGTGACCACCCCGCACACGGGCTCGATCATCACGGCAGGCCCGTCGGTCTCCGGCGGCATGGGCGGCCCGGGAGGCATGGGCGGCGGCCGTCCCGGCGGCGGCAAGGGCGGGCCTCCGGGGATGCCGGGTGGCCGGGCCGGCGGCGCGCCGGGCAACCAGGGCAACCGGCCGAACCAGCCCGGCCAGGGCGGCCCCGGCCAGGGTGGCCCCGGCAAGACGGGCATGCCGCCCCGCACGGTCACAGGCACCGCCGAGCGCGGCGCCATGCGCGGAGGCGGCGGCATGGGCGGCCTGCTCAACGGCTCGCAGGTCAGCGCCGAGGCGAAGGCCAAGCTGCTCGCGGACGCCGACGAGTACACCTGGGTCGCCGCGTCCATCGGCTCGCAGAACGCCGCGAGCTACCAGCTGGCGACCGGCAAGCCGGTCATGGCCGTCGGCGGCTTCAACGGCAGCGACCCGTCCCCGACGCTCGCGCAGTTCCAGCAGCACGTGAAGGAAGGGAAGATCCACTACTTCCTGGGCGGCGGCATGGGCGGCGGTCCGGGCGGCGGCCAGGGGAGCTCCTCGAAGATCACCTCCTGGGTGTCGCAGCACTACAAGAAGGTCACCGTCGGCAGCGCCACGCTGTACGACCTGACCGCCCCCACGACGTAAGCCCTCCGACCGACCGCGCTCGACCGAAAAACCAAATGTACGGCGTATAAGGCGTCCCTGTACGGTGTAGGCCATCCGCTCACATCCGTACAGGGAGCCTGCATGTCCCCCGTGGCCTCCGCTGCCGCACCCGCCGAGAGCCCGCCGCGCCATCCCACGCGCTGGATCATCCTCGGCGTGATCTGCCTCGCGCAGCTCACCGTCCTCCTCGACAACACCATCCTCAACGTCGCCGTGCCCTCCCTCAACAAGGAGCTGGGCGCGACCACCGCCGACATCCAGTGGATGATCAACGCCTATTCGCTGGTCCAGTCCGGCCTGCTGCTCACCGCCGGCAACGCGGCCGACCGCTACGGCCGCAAGAAGATGCTGGCCATCGGCCTGGTGCTGTTCGGCATCGGCTCGGTGTGCGCCGGCTTCGCGCAGTCCGCGGGGCAGCTGATCGCCGCCCGGGCCGGCATGGGCATCGGCGGCGCGCTGCTGATGACCACCACCCTCGCCGTCGTCGTCCAGATCTTCGACAACGAGGAGCGCCCCAAGGCGATCGGCATATGGGGAGCGGTCAACTCCCTCGGCTTCGCCGCCGGACCGCTCATCGGCGGCACCCTGCTCGACCACTTCTGGTGGGGCTCGATCTTCCTGATCAACATCCCCGTCGCGCTCATCGGCCTGATCGCCGTGCTGAAGCTGGTACCGGAGTCCAAGAACCCCTCCGGCGACCGCCCCGACCTGCCCGGCGCCCTGCTGTCCATGATCGGCATGGTCTGCGTCGTCTTCGCGATCATCTCGGGCCCCGACCACGGCTGGTTCTCCGCCCGCGTGCTCGGCTCCGCCCTCGTCGGCCTCCTCGCGCTCGCCGTCTTCGCGCGCTGGGAGCTGCACACCCCGCACCCGATGCTGGACATGCACTTCTTCCGCGACCGGAAGTTCGTCGGCGCCGTCGCGGGCGGCATCCTCGTCGCGTTCGGCATGGGCGGCTCGATGTTCCTGCTGACCCAGCACCTGCAACTGGTGCTCGGGTACGAGCCGCTGGAGGCGGGCCTGCGCATCGCGCCGCTCGCCCTGACCGCCGTGGTCCTGAACTTCTCCGGCATCGCCGGCCGCCTGATGATCAAGCTCGGCACGCCGCGGACCATCGCCGTCGGCATGACCCTGCTCGCGGCCGGCCTCGCGGCCATCTCGCTGTCGGGCGCCGGCTCCTACACCGGAATGCTCGCCGGGCTGATCGTCATGGGCATCGGCGTCGCGCTGTCGATGCCGGCCATGGCCAACGCCATCATGTCCGCGATCCCGCCCGCCAAGGCCGGCGTCGGCGCCGGCGTCAACGGCACGCTCATGGAGTGCGGCCAGGGCCTGGGCGTCGCCGTGCTCGGCGCGGTGCTCAACTCCCGCTTCGCGGCGCTGCTCCCGGCGGTCGCGGCCGGTGCCGGCTCGCTGCCCGCCGCGCTCGCGTCAGCCCGTACGGACGCGGATCGCGCGGCCGTACAGGACGCCTTCGCATCCGGCATCCAGACCAGCCAACTGGTCGGTGCCGCTGCGGTGTTCGCGGGCGGGCTGCTCGCCGGCATCCTGCTCGACCGCGCCGAACGCGCCGAACGGGCGGGGCACCCCCGTGCCGAAGCGGAATAGCATCGAGGCGGCAGAACCGCGTACGACCAGTTCAGCGATGAGGGAGGGCCGGCCATGGCAGCGACGGGCAGCCGCGCCGGGAAACCGCGGCAGAGTGTCTGGCTGACCGAACGTCCGCCGCTGAAACGGAAGGCGGACCAGCCGGCCGGACTGGATCTGGACAAGATCGTCGAGACCACCGTCCGGCTGCTGGACGCGGAGGGGCTGGCGAAGTTCTCGATGCGCCGGCTGGCCGCCGCGCTCGGCGTCACGGCGATGTCGGTGTACTGGTACGTCGACACCAAGGACGACCTGCTGGAGCTGGCCATCGACGCGGTGGCCGGCGAGATCGACCTGCCGGACGAGAGCGATCCGGAGGCGGACTGGCGCGATCACCTGCGGCAGCTGGCCGCCGGGTACCGGAAGGTGCTGGTCACCCACCGCTGGGCGCCGCGGCTGCTGGGGGAGTACCTCAATGTGGGCCCGCACGCGATCGCGTTCTCCAACGCGACGCTGCGCGTCATGCAGGGCAGCGGGCTCTCCTCGGAGGAGATCTCCGGGGCGCTCGGCGCGGTCTTCCAGTTCGTCTACGGCTTCAGCACGATCGAGGGGCTGCACGAGGAGCGCTGCCGGGAGACCGGCAAGACGCTGGACGAGCACTTCCAGGAGGTCGTCGGGGCGGTCCAGGACCGCCCGGAGTTCGCCGAGACGATGGAGATGTCGGCGAAGGCGCTGAAGATCCAGCAGGGCGTCGGCGTCCGCGAGATGCGCGAGCGCGACTTCGCCTACGCGCTGGACGTGCAGATCGCGGGCATCGAGGCGCTCCGCGACCGGGGCCGCAAGGCCTGACCCGGCATACGAAAGGGCGGCGGGGGGGGGGGGGGGGGGGGGGGGGGGGGTGGTTTTTTTTTTTTTCCCCCCCCCCCCTTTTGGGTGAATGGCCTGTTGCTTCTTTTTTTTTTT
>NZ_JBVHPN010000036.1:0-22730 GCF_055567935.1 Streptomyces sp. NPDC026301
CAGGAAAGGGTGGGGTGGATCTGCCCGGGGGTTGGGGGGGGGGGGGGGGGGGAACTGTTTTTTTTTTTTTTTTTTGGGGGGGGGGGGGGGGGTGTTTCCCCCCCCCCCCCCCCCCCCCCGACGCGCGGCTTACTCGAAGTAGCGGCCCTTGTCGGCACTGTCCTCGGCGTACTTGCCGAGAGTCACCTGGGATACGACATCCAGCTCGATCAGCTGAGGGGCGCGGTATGCCTGCGCCTCGGGCGCCACGGGACGCTTTTCTTCGGTCTTGTGATCGGTCATGAAGGCCTTCCTTTCATCGATGGGTTGTTCTGCCGCTGCCGAGCGCTTCGACAGGCTGGGTGCGGACTTCGAACTCCGCCCACACAGCTTTGGACTGTTCCGACAGGTCGATGCCCCATGCTTCGGCGCAGTCCGAGACCAGGAGCAGTCCTCTGCCGGAGTCGCTGCTGTCCTCCGGCTTCCGTATCCGGGGCATCCCCGGCCCGTAATCGCGTACCTCTACGCGAAGGACGTGGCCGACGGCCGACAACACGACCCAGAATCGACGGACGTCGTTGCCACCGTGCAACAGGGCGTTGGTGGCAAGTTCCGATACGCACAGCTGGATGTCGTCGTGTCGCTCGGCCACGCCCCAGTCCGTCAGGGTGTCCAAGGCGAACTCTCGCGCCGCGCACACCGCGACAGGTTCGCGGTCGAACGCCCGCCGCCTTGGCTGTGGCCGCCAGGCGGCGCGTGCAGGGGGTGCCATGACCTCTCCGTCCCGGGGAGTGTCCTCGTCCGTTCGGTGGACTCTCGGTGGGCATCAAAGAAAGCGCCTCGAGGGTCCGCGAACCAGAGCAGAATTGACGCACGTACGAGGCATCCACGCCGCACAGCAGGGCATGACCTGTGGCGTTGAGGTCCTCCAGGAGCCGTCTCCACAGGCCGCAGAGAACTCGAGAGGATCGGTCCATGGCGCTCAAACGGCACGGATTCGTTCGCCGCCGCCGCGCGGTGGGCTTTACTCAGGAGAGCCTGGCCGAGGCGATGAATGTGGAGCGTTCCACCGTTTCGCGCTGGGAGTCCGGGAAGGTGTCACCGCAGCCGTATGTCCGACCGCGGCTCGCCGCCGTGCTGCAGGTGAGCGTTGAGGAACTGAGCGATCTGCTGGCAGTGACCGCTGAGGACGAGCCGCCCTCCACAGGGCGCACCCACTATGCGATGCGGTACCCCTCGCGGGTCGATCTGGTGACCGCCGCCGAGTTGCGAGGTGGCTTGCAGGCCCTCGCGGATCGCTACGACCAAGTGCCCTCGGCCACCTTGCTCGCGCAGGCGGGACAACGAGTCAACCAAGTCGCCTTTCTGGCGGGCGAAGCGCCGGCGGGGCGTGTGCAGCGTGAGATGCGGATGCTGCACGCGGATGCCGCGCTCTTCATGGGGCAGCTCGTCTGGGATGCCTCGCAGCGGCATGACCACGGCACGGCGCGGTCGTATTATGCCCAGAGCCTGGAGGTGGGGCGCCATGTGCGTGACCGCGCCGCGGAGGGCCACGCTCTTCTGCGTACCTGCTACGTGGCGCTCTATGGGGCCAATGACTACCGCGAAGGGCTCGATCTTGCCCTGGAGACCGCCCGTACGACCCGCTGCACCAGCCATGTACTCACCGGTCTGGCCATGCTGCACGCTGCCGAAGCACACGCTTTCCTCGGCGAGAAGTGCGCATGCGAACGGGCTCTGGCGGGGGCTGAGCGTCACCTCGAGCAGGCCGACAGCACGGACGCCGCATACGATCTGCTGTCCCCGACCCACTTCGGCCGGATGGCAGGCTCCTGCTATCTGACGCTGGGCGACCACCCAAGAGCGCAGCGCTTTTTGGAGGACACCGCAGCCGAACTGCGAGACCGGCGCAAGTCCCGGGCGATCGTCCTGGGGAACCTCACGCTCTCGCGGATCCGCGAGGGCCGGCTCGATGCCGCGCTGGCCGGATTCACCGAGGCCGTGACAGAGCTGCACGGCACGCGCGGAGGTGGTGGAATGAACATTGTCTTCCGCGCCGCCCGCGAGCTGCGGCCCTGGAGAAGCGAGCCCGCAGTGCAAGAAGCACAGGACCGGCTCATGGCATTGATGGAGGCAGCGTGAAGGGCAGCGGTGTGCACGCACAGGTGGACCAGGACAAACAGCGGGTGCGGGAACGGGTCTGGGAAGCGCTCGACGCCGCCGAGGCAGTCCACGATGCCACCGCACACGGCCGTATCCCGAACTTCAAGGGCTCCGACGTGGCCGCCGACCGCCTCGCCAACCTGCCCCAATGGGCAGCCTCACAGGTCATCAAGGCTGTGCCTGACAAGGCCCAGCTCCCGGTGCGTGCCCGTGCGCTGGCCGAGGGCAAGACGGTGTTCATGGCTGTGCCCAAGCTCGCCGACCCACGTCCCTTCTACCTGCTGGACCCGGCCGTCCTCACCGTCCCGCCCGCCGAAGCGGCATCGAGCAAGGTAGCCGCGACCATTGCCCCGAAGATTTACGTCGAAGCGATGAAGCCGGTCGACATGGTCGTGGTCGGCAGCGTCGCGGTGAACCCGGCCGGAGTCCGCATCGGGAAGGGAGCCGGCTACTCCGACCTGGAGTTCGCCTTCCTGATGGAGGCCGGGCTCATCGGCCCGGGGACGGTCGTGGTGACCACCGTCCACGCACGCCAGGTACTCGACGAGAAACTCCCCGCCACTACCCATGACTTCGGCGTCGACCTGATCGTCACACCCGACGAGATCATCACGTGCCGCACCCCGCATCGCCCGGCCGGGCTCATATGGGAAGACCTGGCGGCCGAAAAAATCGCCTCCATCCCTGCTCTCGCGGCCCGGGCTCCCGGCCACTGAACCAAGAGGCGCTCGGCTTGCATTGGAGCTGCTGCGCTCTGCCTCGGTGGAGCTGGAGTTGCTCAGCACGTTGTGAAATCCGACGACGGCACACGCGGAAAGGGTTGTCGCACAACTTCTGACGGCCACTGTGTATTCGTCGGCGGGCGAGTTCACCTCGGCCGGGACTGATGTGAAGTCCGAGGTGCCGGCCTGTACTGAACCAGCCACATCCGGCCCCGAAGGGCCGCTGGCGCTGACGGCGGCAGGGTAGCTCTGGCGGCACAGAAGATGCTGTGAACCGCATCAAGAAGATCAAAAGGCAGCTCTACGGGCGTGCCGGATTCGAACTGCTTCGCAAGGTGATCCTGCTTCAGTGGCCGATCGTGACGGCTCCCCGCGATATGCCAGGAACGGGGGTTTTCCAGGCTGTGGCCACGGCTCGATACGAGTGCGTGAACGGTGCCTGCGGCAGCTGCGAGAGGAGCAGAGCGGTGTTGCTGTCGCCGCTAATGAAAGCTTTCACGCGTGCCGCCGTCCGGATGATGGGGTGAACGGTGACTAACCACGATGAGGTTGCGGCTGTCCGGCCGTTGACACTGGCTTGGGCAAGCCGGCACCTGGAGGCCGGCGAACGGATTGTCGGAACCGAGGCGCTGCACGGCGGCATCACCGCCGAAATGCGGAGGCTGACCGTCGGCACGGGGGACGGAGGCGCTCGTGACCTGGTGCTGCGGAGTTTCGTCGACCCGTTCTACGTGGAGCGCGCCGAGGACTGGCTGAACAGGGAGGCCGACGCCCTGACCATGCTTGCGGGGACCGGTGTGCCGGCTCCTGGACTGGTCGCGGTTGATCCGACCGCCGCGCATTGCGAGTATCCGTCGCTTCTGATGACACATCTGGCGGGCGGGACGGCCCTCGATGATGAGGGATTGGAGGCGCGCGTTCCTCTGCTGGCCCGGCAACTCGTGGCAATCCACGCGTTGCGGCCCGCCGAGCAGCCCCGGGAGTATGTGGCGTTGACGACAGCTGACACCGTCGTGGTTCCGGAGGGCGCCGACGCGGCGGTATGGGCCGCAGCGATCGATGTGATCCGCAAGCCCGCGCCGCCCTACGAAGGGCGATTCCTGCACCGGGACTTCCAACCCGGCAACGTACTGTTCGAGGAGCCGCCCCCACGGCCGGCACATGCCCGGATCGCCGGCGTCGTCGACTGGGCAGCGACGTCTTGGGGCCCGGCGGATCTCGATGTGGCGCACTGCTCGACCAATCTCGCGCTGCTGCACGGCCCGGCGTGGGGTCTGCGGTTCGCTGAGGCGTATGAGGAGGCCGGCGGGGTGCTGGCCCCGGCCGCGAGCGAGCGGTTGTATTGGCGGGTGCGGGACGGGCTGGCGTGCTCAGAAGAAGTGCAGCAAGTGGCGCAGCCATGGCGGGAGGCAGGCAGGACGGAACTGACGACGCGAGCCGTGGAGGAGCGGCTGGACGCCTATGTCACCGCCCTGATGGACACCTCTGGCTGAGCCAAAGCAGTCCGGGGCAGGGAACACGGCAGCAAGCGCCTGGCCCGGTTGCCACTTCCGGCAGCGGAGCCGATCGCGCTCCCGCACCGAGGCACCCCCGAATACGGACTCCCTCCCGGCCGACAGCTTTGCGACGCCTCCGAACCGAACGGCAGTATTACTCACCGTAACGACTCCCCAAGATCTGTGCCAGAGCGGAGATTCGGCAGCAGCTGTTCACGCTTCGGGCCAGCACTTCAGTTGAGTCGTGTCCGATGTTTACGAGAAGCGGTAGCACCGGGCGGCTGCGTCAGGTGGGCTTCAGGAGGCGAAGACCGTGCTGGCCAGGATCACGTGGGCGGTCGTGCCGCCGAGGATGCTCAGCAGCGCGTTGCGGCGCCACAGGTGCAGGCCGATGGTGACGGCGAGGGCGGCCAGTGGGGCCAGAGTGCGTGTGTGGATAAGGGGGAGGTCGCGCAGGCAATAGGCGAGGAGGATCACCATGATGCCGACGGGCATGCGGGTGCTGAGGTACTGGAGTCGCCGTAGCCGACCAAGCTGCCTGCGAAGCCTTTCTCACCGGCAAGCTCAGCTGCCTGCCCGCCGTCCTCCGCCTCGGATCCCACCTGACCATGAAGGAGATCAATGCCAATCCGTAAGAGCGGCCCGCGACAACTCACCGCCGACTATCGCCGAGCCGGAGGGCCGGCGGGCGAACCGCCGGCGCCGCGGCCGGGCCCGCCGGCGGTCCACCAGCGATCGTCATCCGGCTCCGTGACACCGTTCAAGAGCCGTCAGAAACGGCCTAGCCCCCGTACGCCCCACTCGCCGTAAGGCGCAGGGCCGTGTCGATCAAGGGGACGTGGCTGAAGGCCTGGGGGAAGTTGCCTACCTGGCGGCCGGAGTGGGAGTCCCATTCCTCGGCCAGCAGGCCCAGGTCGTTGCGGAGGGAGAGGAGCTTTTCGAAGAGTTTGCGGGCCTCTTCGACGCGGCCGATCATCGCGAGGTCGTCGGCGAGCCAGAACGAGCAGGCCAGGAACGCGCCCTCGTCGCCCTCCAGGCCGTCCACGTTCGCCTCGTCGGCGTCGGCGGAGGTGGGGTAGCGCAGGATGAAGCCGTCGGGCGTGGCCAGCTCGCGCTGGATCGCCTCGATCGTGCCGATGACGCGCTTGTCGTCCGGCGGCAGGAAGCCCATCTGCGGGATGAGCAGCAGCGAGGCGTCCAGCTCCTTGGAGCCGTAGGACTGGGTGAAGGTGTTGCGCTCCGGGTCGTAGCCCTTCTCGCACACGTCCCGGTGGATCGTGTCGCGCAGTTCCTTCCAGCGCTCCAGCGGGCCCTCCACGTCGCCGGACTCCATGAGCTTGATGGTGCGGTCCACCGCGACCCAGGTCATGACCTTGGAGTGGACGAAGTGCCGGCGCGGCCCGCGCACCTCCCAGATGCCCTCGTCCGGCTCGTCCCAGTTCTTCTCCACCCAGCGGATCAGCTTGAGCTGGAGGAGGGAGGCGTAGTCGTTGCGGGCCAGCCCGGTCATGTGGGCGAGGTGCAGCGCCTCGATGACCTCGCCGTACACGTCCAGCTGGAGCTGGTCGGCGGCGCCGTTGCCGACCCGGACCGGGCGGGAGTTCTCGTACCCCGGCAGCCAGCTCAGCTCGTTCTCGCCGAGCTCACGCTCGCCCGCGATGCCGTACATGATCTGCAGGTTCTCCGGGTCCCCTGCCACCGCGCGCAGCAGCCACTCGCGCCAGGCGCGGGCCTCCTCGCGGTAGCCCGTACGCAGGAGGGAGGAGAGGGTGATCGCGGCGTCCCGGAGCCAGGTGAAGCGGTAGTCCCAGTTGCGGGAGCCGCCGATGTCCTCGGGGAGGGAGGTGGTGGGCGCCGCGACGATGCCGCCGGTCGGCGCGTACGTCAGCGCCTTCAGGGTGATCAGCGAGCGGACCACCGCGTCACGGTAGGGACCGTGGTACGTGCACTGCTCGACCCACTCGCGCCAGAAGTCCTCGGTGGCCGTCAGTGAGTTCTCCGGCTCGGGGAGCGGGGGCTGCTCGTGGTGCGAGGGCTGCCAGCTCATCGTGAAGGCGATCCGCTGCCCCGCCTCGACGGTGAAGTCCGAGTACGTGGTCAGGTCCTCGCCGTGGGTCTCGGCCGTGGTGTCGAACCACACCGAGTCCGGGCCCGCGACCGCGGCCGTGCGGCCGTCGACCTGATGCACCCACGGCACCACCCAGCCGTACGAGAACCGCATCCGCAGCGAGGAGCGCATCGCCACCCGGCCGCTGACGCCTTCCACGATGCGGATCAGCTGCGGCGCGCCGTCGCGCGGCGGCATGAAGTCGATCACCCGGGCCGTGCCGTCGGGGGTGTCCCACTCCGATTCCAGGATCAGGGAGTCGCCGCGGTAGCGCCGCCGGTCGGACGCGGGCGAAACGCCTTCCGCTTCCGCGGCCGGGCCCAGCCGCCAGAAGCCGTGCTCCTCGGTGCCGAGGAGGCCGGCGAAGACCGCGGGCGAGTCGAACCGGGGCAGGCACAGCCAGTCGACCGTGCCGTCCCGGCAGACGAGTGCGGCGGTCTGCATGTCGCCGATGAGTGCGTAGTCCTCGATGCGGCCGGCCACGTACATCTCCCGTCGAACTGGAGTGACGCCCCCCGTGGGACGTGTCGATCTTCCGTCCTGCCCTTGAAAACCCCGCCGAGCTGCTGGTCCGGTATTCGGGCGGGGGTGGTGCCGTTCCGGACGGCCCGATGCGAGTGCCCGAGCAGGATACGACGCGCACGTGACATCCGCGCGACGCTCCGCTTCCCGAGGATGGGCCGAATGGGTGGCCTGTGTCACGTCGGGGCCCGTATACGGGGAGCGAGGCATTCCGCCCGGTGCGGGCGGGAGCGACCACGCTCTGTCGCTGATAGCCTGGTACCCCGTGGACCGGTGGGCCAGGAAGAACGACCCGGCACCCCCGACCGCAGCGACGGCACCCCGAGGAATCCGGGATCGCGCCGCTCCGCTTTTCACCTCGCGACCACGGGAGCTCCCTCTTGGCCATGCCGCCCAGTGCTTTTCGAAACAGCACAGCTTCGACGACCAAGCACATCTTCGTCACCGGGGGCGTTGCGTCCTCGCTCGGCAAGGGGCTCACCGCCTCCAGCCTGGGTGCGCTCCTCAAGGCGCGGGGCCTTCGGGTCACGATGCAGAAGCTGGACCCGTACCTCAACGTCGACCCCGGCACGATGAACCCCTTCCAGCACGGCGAGGTGTTCGTCACCAACGACGGCGCCGAGACCGACCTGGACATCGGCCACTACGAGCGTTTCCTGGACGTCGACCTCGACGGCTCCGCGAACGTCACCACCGGCCAGGTCTACAACACCGTGATCGCCAAGGAGCGGCGCGGCGAGTACCTCGGTGACACCGTGCAGGTCATCCCGCACATCACCAACGAGATCAAGCACCGCATCCGGCGGATGGCGACCGAGGACGTCGACGTCGTCATCACCGAGGTCGGCGGCACGGTCGGCGACATCGAGTCGCTGCCGTTCCTGGAGACCGTGCGCCAGGTCCGCCACGAGGTGGGCCGGGACAACGTCTTCGTCGTGCACATCTCGCTGCTGCCCTACATCGGCCCCTCCGGCGAGCTGAAGACCAAGCCGACCCAGCACTCCGTCGCCGCGCTGCGCAACATCGGCATCCAGCCCGACGCGATCGTGCTGCGCGCCGACCGCGAGGTCCCCGTCTCCATCAAGCGCAAGATCTCGCTGATGTGCGACGTGGACGAGGCCGCGGTCGTGGCCTGCAAGGACGCGCCGTCGATCTACGACATCCCGAAGGTGCTGCACACCGAGGGCCTGGACGCCTACGTCGTGCGCAAGCTGGACCTGCCGTTCCGGGACGTGGACTGGACCCAGTGGGAGGACCTGCTGGACCGCGTCCACAACCCCGACCACGAGGTGAAGGTCGCGCTGGTCGGCAAGTACATCGACCTGCCCGACGCCTACCTCTCGGTCTCCGAGGCGATGCGTGCCGGCGGCTTCGCCAACCGCGCCCGCGTGAAGATCAAGTGGGTCACCTCCGACGACTGCCGCACCGCGGCCGGCGCCAAGAAGCAGCTCGGCGACTGCGACGCGATCCTCATCCCGGGCGGCTTCGGCGAGCGCGGCGTGGAGGGCAAGCTGGAGGCCATCACCTACGCCCGCGAGAACAAGGTCCCGCTGCTGGGCATCTGCCTGGGCCTGCAGTGCGTCGTCATCGAGGCGGCGCGCAGCCTGGCGGGCGTCAAGGGCGCGAACTCCACCGAGTTCGACCCGGCCGCCGCCGACCCGGTCATCTCCACCATGGCCGAGCAGCTGGACATCGTCGCCGGCGAGGGCGACATGGGCGGCACGATGCGGCTCGGCATGTACCCGGCGAAGCTCGCCGAGGGCTCCATCGTCCGCGAGGTCTACGGCGACGAGCAGTACGTCGAGGAGCGCCACCGCCACCGCTACGAGGTCAACAACTCCTACCGCGCCGAGCTGGAGAAGAAGGCCGGGCTGCAGTTCTCCGGCACCTCCCCGGACAACAAGCTGGTGGAGTACGTCGAGTACCCGCGCGAGGTGCACCCCTACCTGGTCGCCACCCAGGCGCACCCGGAGCTGCGCTCCCGCCCGACCCGGCCGCACCCGCTCTTCGCGGGCCTGGTGAAGGCCGCTGTCGAGCGCAAGACGGGTCAGGGCGCCGGTAAGTAATTCATTGGCCGGGGGATACGGTTACCGGGGTGCGGACTTTGCGGTCCGTACCCCGGTTTCTGCTTGTTTGGGAGGACGCGCATGGCCATCAAGGACACCCCCGAGGAGTGGCGGATCACCGCGACGGCGACCCCGTTCACCGGTAACAAGACCAGCGTCCGCACGGACGAGGTCGTCATGCCGGACGGCTCCACCGTGAAGCGGGACTACCAGGTCCATCCCGGCTCGGTGGCCGTACTGGCCCTGGACGACGAGGGCAAGGTGCTGGTGCTGCGCCAGTACCGCCACCCGGTACGCCACAAGCTCTGGGAGATCCCGGCCGGGCTGCTGGACGTGCCCGGCGAGAACCCCCTCCACGCCGCCCAGCGCGAGCTGTACGAGGAGGCGCACGTCAAGGCCGAGGACTGGCGGGTGCTGACCGACGTCTACACCACCCCCGGCGGCTGCGACGAGGCCGTACGGATCTTCCTGGCCCGCGATCTGTCCGAGGCGGAGGGCGAGCGCTTCGAGGTCGAGGAGGAAGAGGCCGACATGGAGCTGGCGCGGGTGCCGGTCGCCGACCTGGCGCGCGGCGTGCTGGCCGGCGAGCTGCACAACAACTGCCTGGTCGTCGGCGTGCTGTCGCTGCTGGCAGCCCAGTCGGGTGACGGACTGGAGGCGCTGCGCCCGGCCGAGGCGCCGTGGCCGGCCCGGCCGTTCGAGGCGTAAGAGCCCGGAACACCGGCTCTGGGGAGGCGGTACGGGGAGGGGGCCGGCCCCCTCCCGGAATACTCGCTTCCATTTTTGTCTGATTTACGCGGTATGTCCGCAGTGATCCACGGCACCTGTGAACTACGCTCGACGCATCCCGGCCGCAGCGGCGGCCGGCTCGTACGCGCAAGTGAACGGGAGTGTGGCCCGTGGCGGAGCAGGCGGTGGACACCGGCCGGTCGGTGACGGCGTCGGGGGCCGGACGCAGAGGAGCGGGCCGCGCCGGCGTGCCGGCGGCGACCGCCCCGCCGGCCCCCGCCGCCTTCGCCGGCCGCCGCCGCGAACTGGCCGCCCTGCGCACCGACATCGAACGCGCGGGGCTCGACACCCTCTCCGGCCGCAAGGGCGCCCGCAGCCGGGTGCTGCTGATCGCCGGGCGGCCCGGCTCGGGCCGCAGCGCCCTCGCCGCCGAACTGGCCCGGCAGCTGGCCGGCGACTACCCGGACGGCGTGCTGCGGTCCTGGCTGAGCACCGCCGACGGCCGGCCCCTGCCCACCGCCGACGTCGCCCGCGACCTGCTCACCCAGCTCGGCGAGCGGGTCCCCGCCGGCGCGGCGGAGGACGAGCTGACCGAGGCGCTGCGCGCCGCGCTGGCCGACCGGCGCGCCCTGCTCCTGCTGGACGACGCGGCCGGCGCCGAGCAGGTCGAGCCGCTGCTCCCGGACGCCCCCGACTGCCTGGTCCTCGCCGTCTCCGAGGGGCCGCTGACCGGAATCACGGACGTACGGCCCTGCACGCTCGGCGGCCTGGACACCGCGGCCGGCGTGGAGATCCTGACCCGGTACGCGGGCCAGACCCGCATCACCGTCGACCCGCGCACCGCCGAACAGGTCGTCCAGGACTGCGGCGGCCAGCCCGCCGCCCTCGTCCTGGCCGGCGGCTGGCTCGCCGCGCACCCCAAGTCCTCGCTGTCCGACCTGCTGCGGACGCTGTTCCTGCTGCCGCCCGGCGAGGAGGAGAGCGCGCCCGTCCCGCGCACGCTGGCCCGCGCCTTCCGGCTGGCGTACGAATCGCTGCCGCTGCCGGCCGCCCGGATACTGCGGCTCCTCTCGCTCGCCCCGGCCGGCCTCGTCGACGCGCACACCGCGTCCGCGCTGGCCGGCTGCTCGGTGGTGGCCGCCGAATCCACCCTGCGCGACTTCGCCGCCAGGGGGCTGCTGCGGCCGGTGGAGCCGGCGGCGGAGCCGGTGTCGGGCGGCACCGACCCGCTGGCCGGGCTGCCGGCGCAGTACCGCGTACCGAACTGCCTGGTGCCGCTGCTGCGCCACCACCTCAAGGCCCACGAGCGCCCGCCGGAGATCCAGCTCTCCCGGGCCCGGATGCTGGAGCGGACCGTACGGCAGCTGCAGTCCTGCCGGGCGATGGGGGAGCCCGCGGGATCCCCGGCCCGCGAACGGACCTCCGGGCTGCCGCGGTCGCTGCGCTTCGGGTCCGTCCCCGAGGCCGCGGCCTGGCTGCGCAGCCGCCGCCCTGCCCTGCTGGACTCCGCCCGGATCGCCGTCGCGGACGGCGAGCTGGACACGCTGGACCGGCGGCTGATGGCCGCGCTGGTACGGGCACTGCTCGCGCACGAGGCGCCCGAGGCGGCGGCTCCCGACCTGTACGGGCTGCACGGCCTGGTCCTGGAGGTCGCCGAGCGGCGCGGCCTGGCCCGGGAGAAGGCCGCCGCGCTGCTGAACCTCGGCGACCTGGACGCCGAGGCGGGCCGCGCCGAGAACGCGCTCGCCCGGTACCGGGGCGCGCTGGAGTCGGCGCGCGCGGTCAAGGACGCGGTCGCGACCGGGCGCGCGCTGGAGTCGCTGGGCGGCACGTACGCCGAGCTGGGCGACTGGCAGCGGGCCGCCGACTGGTACGGGCGGGCGCTGGAGCTGCGGCTCTCCCGCGGCGACACGGCCGAGGCGGCCCGGCTGCACGGGCGGCTGGGCGCGGTGCACACGTACGCGGGGCGCTGGGCCGAGGCGCTCCGGGAGTGGCGGGCCGCGCACGGTGCGTACCGCAGGGCCGGTGACCCGGTGGGGCTGGCGCGGGCGATGGGGGAGACGGCGCGGGTCCAGGAGTACGCGGGGCGGCCCGAGCAGGCGCTGCGCACCTGCTTCGAAGCCCTGGAACTGGCCAGGAAGGCGGCCGACGGGCGGCTGGAAGCGGCGCTCCAGCTGCGGATTGCGGACACCTTCGAACGGCTCGGCGACCCGGCGGCAGCAAGGCTGCACCGGGGCCTGGGAGAGCGAGTCTTGGCAGATCACCCGGCCTGACCTACGAAATCGGTGGCGGTTCCCGCGAAAGTAATTGCTTTGCAAGGCTAGACAACAAGAGCTCCTTCAATAGACTGGCAGAGCCGCGGTTCTCGCGGTCACATCCGTCATGCGTCTGTATGAGCGGATATTTCTCTGCAAGCACTCATTCAAGGACCGTGATCGACGTGAAGGTCGGCATCCCCCGCGAGGTCAAGAACAACGAGTTCCGCGTGGCCATCACGCCTGCTGGTGTCCACGAGCTCGTCCGCAACGGCCACCAGGTCTTCGTCGAGAAGGACGCCGGTCTCGGCTCCTCGATCACGAACGAGGAGTACGTCGGCGCCGGCGCCAACATCCTCGACACCGCCGACGAGGTCTGGGCCACCGCCGACCTGCTGCTGAAGGTCAAGGAGCCCATCGCCGAGGAGTACCACCGCCTCCGCAAGGACCAGACGCTCTTCACCTACCTGCACCTCGCCGCCTCCCGCGAGTGCACGGACGCGCTGGTCGAGTCCGGCACCACCGCGATCGCGTACGAGACCGTCGAGACCGCGAACCGGCAGCTGCCGCTGCTCGCCCCGATGTCCGAGGTCGCGGGCCGCATCGCCCCGCAGGTCGGCGCGTACCACCTGATGCGCCAGGCCGGCGGCCGCGGCGTGCTGCCCGGCGGCGTCCCCGGCGTCCACGCGGGCAAGGCGGTCGTCATCGGCGGCGGCGTCTCCGGCTGGAACGCCGTGCAGATCGCCGTGGGCCTCGGCTTCCACGTCACGCTGCTCGACAAGGACATCAACAAGCTGCGCGAGGCCGACAAGATCTTCGGCACCAAGGTGCAGACCGTCGTCTCCAACGCCTTCGAGCTGGAGAAGGCCGTCATCGAGGCCGACCTCGTCGTCGGCGCGGTCCTCATCCCGGGCGCCAAGGCCCCGAAGCTGGTCACCAACGAGCTCGTCGCCAAGATGAAGCCCGGAAGTGTCCTTGTCGACATCGCGATCGACCAGGGCGGCTGCTTCGAGGACTCGAAGCCGACCACCCACGCCGAGCCGACCTTCCAGGTGCACAACTCGGTCTTCTACTGCGTCGCCAACATGCCGGGCGCGGTGCCGAACACCTCCACCCACGCGCTCACCAACGCGACGCTGCCCTACATCGTCGAGCTGGCCAACCGCGGCTGGGTCGAGGCGCTGCGCCGGGACGCCGCGCTGGCCAAGGGCCTCAACACGCATGACGGCAAGGTCGTCTACGCCGAGGTCGCCGAGGCGCACGGTCTGGAGTCCGTCGAGCTGAGCACCCTGCTGGGCTGATTCGTCAACACGGCGCGTCAACACCACGCGCACGGCCGGGCCTTGAGACTTTCAGGCCCGGCCGGTCGCGTTTGCGACACTTTTCCGCGACCGCCCGCGGCAGGCCTCCGGCGAGCCCTCCGCAACTCGTAACGAACGTCGCTCTTCGCCCCTTTCGCGCACCCCCGAAACCTCACGGATGTGCGCCGCGCGCCCTTGACATCGGGGTGTTCCATTGCCGACACATCGTGCCGGGTCCGGTGGATTGTGTTGCTGCGGACGCCCGACACGCCATAGAGTCGCCAACCGTCGGCATGGTGTCACGCTGACCTATCGATAAGTTTCCTGGTCACATCCAAGGAGGTAAGACGACTTGTGAATGAGTCGACATTTACTCCCGGAGGTGGTCGACCAGGAGCGGTTGCACGGGGCCAGGGTCCCTCGGGGCACGAGGCTGTCGGCTCCGTCGCTGTCCACACCTTCGCAGCCCGGAAGAGCATGACGACGACAGCCCACCAGAGCATGGACGGCCATCAAGTGAACGCCACGGCCGGCGACCAGGGCGGCACACACCCGGCCCGCTTCGCCGACTACGACGACCTGCCCGAGGGGCACTTCTACGATCCGGACGCGGAGTACGAGCCGGACCCGGAGTACGCGGCGACGCTCGCGCCGGACGCCGCGCGCCAGCGCCGCGAGCGCATCGGCCCGACCGGTCGCCCCCTTCCCTACTTCCCGATCCCCGGGCCGCTCTCCGAGCACGGCCCGGCGAAGATCATCGCGATGTGCAACCAGAAGGGCGGGGTCGGCAAGACGACCTCGACCATCAACCTGGGTGCCGCGCTCGCCGAGTACGGCCGCCGCGTACTGCTGGTCGACTTCGACCCGCAGGGCGCGCTCTCGGTCGGCCTCGGAGTCAATCCGATGGAGCTCGACCTGACGGTCTACAACCTGCTCATGGAGCGGGGTATGGCGGCCGACGAGGTCCTGCTGAAGACGGCGGTCCCGAACATGGACCTGCTGCCCAGCAATATCGATTTGTCAGCCGCCGAGGTACAGCTCGTCAGCGAGGTCGCGCGCGAGTCGACCCTGCAGCGCGCCCTGAAGCCGCTGATGTCGGACTACGACTACATCGTGATCGACTGCCAGCCCTCGCTCGGCCTGCTCACGGTCAACGCCCTGACGGCGGCTCACAAGGTCATCGTCCCGCTGGAGTGCGAGTTCTTCGCGCTGCGCGGTGTGGCGCTGCTGACCGAGACGATCGAGAAGGTCCAGGAGCGGCTCAACCCCGACCTGGAGCTGGACGGCATCCTCGCCACGATGTACGACTCGCGCACCGTGCACAGCCGCGAGGTCCTCGCGCGCGTCGTGGAGGCGTTCGACGAGCACGTCTACCACACCGTGATCGGCCGTACGGTGCGGTTCCCCGAGACCACGGTCGCGGGCGAGCCGATCACCACGTACGCCTCCAACTCCGTGGGTGCCGCCGCCTACCGACAGCTCGCCAGGGAGGTGCTCGCCCGGTGTCACGCCGAGTGAGTCTGCCCGGCGCCGACGAACTGTTCCGCACCACCGGGGGGACGGCGCTGCAGTCCTCCGCGCCCCGCAGGCCGGCGAACGGCACTCCCGCGAACGGCGAGGCACCCCGGGTGCCCGCGCCGGGCGGCGAGGCCGACCCCGCCGCGCCGCAGCAGGGCAACGCCGCGCAGCGCCGGCCCGAGGGCGAGCCGCCCCCGGCGGCGTCCGGGGCGGTGGCGCCCGCGGAGCACAGCGGACGCGACACGGCCGAGGAGGCCGGCAAGGGGCGCCGCCGCCAGGAGGGCGCGGCCGCCGCGGGCCCCGGGGCGCAGGCCTCCGGGGGGACCCGGCGGCGCGGCGGCCGGGGCGCGAACCGCCGCCCCAGCGGCCGCGAGCGGCACGACGAGAAGATCACCGTGTACGTCTCCGCCGAGGAGCTGATGGACCTGGAGCACGCGCGCCTGGTCCTGCGCGGCGAGCACGGCCTCGCGGTGGACCGCGGCCGGATCGTCCGTGAGGCCGTCGCCGTCGTCCTGGCGGACCTGGAGTCCCGGGGGGACGCCAGCATCCTCGTGAGGCGTCTGAGGGGCCGCTGAGCGCCTTCTTGAGGCCAGGCTGCGGAACTCCGGCCGCCCCGGCGGCCGGGTCCGCGCCGGCCGGGCCCCGGCGGGTTAGCCTTCGGACACCGGTGGGCGCCGCCCGCCGGTGATCAGCCCGGCGCCGCGCGCGGCACGGGACCGCAGCGTATGGACCACGATGCCGACGACCCACGACGACCCCGCAGCGCCCGCCCCGCGCACCCCGCGCCGCTCCCTGGGCCACGGCCCGGCCCCGGAGCCGGACCTCTCTCCGGAGCCGGAGGCGGCCGAGCCGGAGCCCGTACGGGAAGCCGTACCGGAGCCGACCCCGGAGCCCGCCGAGCCGGAACCGGACGACGTACCGGAGCCCGCCGAGCCCGCGGATGCCACCGTCACCGGTGACGGCAGGTTCACCCTCCACCTGGAGAACTTCGAGGGCCCCTTCGACCTCCTCCTGCAGCTGATCTCCAAGCACAAGCTGGACGTCACCGAGATCGCGCTCTCGCAGGTCACCGACGAGTTCATGGCGCACATCCGGGCCATGGGCCCGGACTGGGACCTGGACCAGACGACGGAGTTCCTGGTCGTCGCGGCCACCCTGCTGGACCTCAAGGCCGCGCGGCTGCTGCCCGCCGCCGAGGTCGAGGACGAGGCGGACCTCGCCCTCCTGGAGGCGCGCGACCTGCTCTTCGCACGGCTGCTCCAGTACCGCGCGTACAAGGAGATCGCCGACATCTTCAGCCGCCGCCTGGCGGACGAGGCGCGCCGGTACCCGCGTACCGTCGGGCTCGAACCGCACCACGCCGAGCTGCTGCCCGAGGTGGTGATCAGCATCGGCGCCGAGGGGTTCGCGCGGCTCGCCGTGAAGGCGATGCAGCCCAAGGCCAAGCCGCAGGTGTACGTCGACCACATCCACGCGCCGCTGGTCAGCGTCCGGGAGCAGGCCGAGGTGATGGTGGCGCGGCTGCGCGCGGCGGGCGAGGCGTCCTTCCAGGAGCTGACCGAGGACGCGCCGGACACGCTCACGGTCGTCGCCCGCTTCCTGGCGCTGCTGGAGCTGTACCGGGAGCGCGCGGTCGTCCTCGACCAGCCCGAGGCGCTGGGGGAGCTGACCGTCCGCTGGGCGGGTACGGAGGACGGCGCCGAGCCGGTCGTCACGGACGAGTTCGACCGGCCGCCGGAGCAGCCGGCCGAGGGGAAGACCGAGAAGGAGACGGAGACGGCATGAGCGACGTCAGCACGGACCGGGACGGGCCGGCCGTCGGCACGGAGGAGGCATACGACCTCCCGGAGGCGCAGGCCCCGGAGCTCCCCGAAGCGCCGGCCGGCGCCCTCGGGGTCGCGGCCCTCGATCTCAAGCCCGCGCTCGAGGCCGTCCTCATGGTCGTCGACGAGCCCGCCACCGAGGAGCACCTCGCCAAGGTGCTGCAGCGCCGCCGCCGTGACGTGACGATCGCGCTGCGCGAACTGTCGGAGGACTACACCCGGCAGGGCCGCGGCTTCGACCTGCGGCTGGTCGCGGGCGGCTGGCGGTTCTACACCCGCCCGGAGTACGCGGACGCCGTGGAGAGCTTCGTCCTGGACGGCCAGCAGGCCCGGCTGACGCAGGCCGCATTGGAGACTCTGGCCGTGGTCGCGTACCGTCAACCGGTCAGCCGGTCCCGGGTCTCTGCCGTGCGCGGTGTCAACTGCGACGGCGTGATGCGCACCCTCTTGCAGCGCGGTCTGGTCGAGGAGGCGGGCACGGAAGGCGAAACAGGTGCGATCCTGTACAGGACGACGAACTACTTTCTGGAGCGGATGGGCCTGCGGGGCCTGGACGAGCTCCCCGAGCTCGCCCCGTTCCTCCCCGAGGCGGACGCGGTCGAGGGCGACTCCCGGGAAGGTGTGCCGTCGTTCGACGTAGACGACAGCGGCGACTCTCAGACGGATCATTGATGCGAAGCAGCGGCAGGAACAGCAGCGGTAGGGGTAACTACCGGGGCGCGGGCAACCAACGCGATGACAAGCAGAAGCGCGCGGGCAAGCCCCGTCCGGAGGAGCGCCGCTACGACGTGGGCGGTTCCGGCTCCGGCTCGGGCTCCGGCTCCGGCTCCGGCGACGCGCCCCGCAAGGGACGCGGCGCGGCGGCCCGCGGCGGCGCCAAGGGCGGCCCGAAGGTCAGCCCGCGCAGCCAGGAGGGCAAGGGCGCCAAGGGGGCCCGCGGTCGCGGCTCCCAGCCGGCCCGCCCGCGCGAGCTCGACGCGAAGATCGAGGAGCGCAACCGCGCCCGGTACGACAAGCCCCAGGTCAAGACCCCCAAGACCTTCGGCGACCAGGAGGGCGAGCGGCTCCAGAAGGTGCTGGCCCGCGCGGGCATGGGCTCGCGGCGCGCCTGTGAGGAGCTGATCGACGCGGCCCGTGTCGAGGTGAACGGCCAGATCGTCACCGAGCAGGGCGTCCGCGTCGACCCGGAGAAGGACGAGATCAAGGTGGACGGCCTGACCGTCGCCACCCAGTCCTACCTCTTCTTCGCGCTGAACAAGCCGGCCGGCGTCGTCTCCACCATGGAGGACCCCGACGGCCGCCAGTGCCTGGGCGACTACGTCACCAACCGCGAGACCCGGCTCTTCCACGTCGGCCGGCTGGACACGGAGACCGAGGGCATCATCCTGCTCACCAACCACGGTGAGCTGGCGCACCGCCTGACCCACCCCCGGTACGGCGTGCAGAAGACCTACCTCGCCGCCATCCAGGGCCCGCTGCCGCGCGAGATCGGCAGGATGCTCAAGGACGGCATCGAGCTGGAGGACGGGTACGCGCGCGCCGACCACTTCCGGGTCGTGCAGCAGACCGGCAAGAACTACCTCGTCGAGGTGACCCTCCACGAGGGCCGCAAGCACATCGTGCGCCGGATGCTCTCCGAGGCCGGCTTCCCGGTCGAGAAGCTCGTCCGGACCTCCTTCGGGCCGATCTCGCTCGGCGACCAGAAGTCCGGCTGGCTGCGCCGGCTGACCAACACCGAGGTCGGCATGCTGATGCGCGAGGTCGACCTCTAGGCCGTACCGGGTCGCGTGCCCGCCCGTCCACAGTTGCGGCAGCGGGGGACCACCCCTTATCGTCACCATGACGACTAAGGGGTGGTTTTTCTCATGTCCGCGAAGGATTCCGCGACCGGCTCGCTCCTCGGGCTCGCCCTCGGTGACGCGCTCGGCTACCCGACCGAGTTCAAGAGCGTTCCGGCGATCGAGGCCGCGTACGGCCCGTGGCGCGGGCTCGACCTGCCCACGCCCGCGTACATCACCGACGACACGCAGATGACGCTCGCGCTCGCCCGCGGCCTCCGCGCGGCCATGGAAAGCGGCCCCCTGGACGCCGCGGCCTTCGAGCCACCCGTACGCAGCGAGTACGTCGCCTGGTGGCGCTCCCCGGACAACAACCGCGCCCCCGGGAACACCTGCCTGACCGCCTGCCGCCTGCTGAGCGAGCCGGGCCGCCCTTGGGCCGAGGCCAGCCAGATCGGCTCCAAGGGCTGCGGCGCCAACATGCGCGTCGCCCCGATCGGGCTCGCCCCCGGCCTGACCGCCGACCAGCGGGCGGGCGCCGCCCAGCTCCAGTCCGCGCTCACCCACGGCCACCCCACCGGCCTCGCCGCGAGCGACCTGACGGCGTACGCGATCCACGCCCTCGCCCAGGGTGCAAGCGCCGCCGACCTCCCCGCCCTCCTGCGTGCCTACGCCCGCGACCAGCGCACGCTCTACCGTGCCGACTGGCTCGGCGACCTCTGGAGGCACGCCCACGACGACTCCCCCGAAGCGTTCATCGCCCGCGGCTGGGACGACTGCCTCGGGGTCCTCGACCGCCTCGACGCCGCCCTCCGCAGCCCCACCCCGGAGGCCGACCCGTGCCTGGCCACCGGCGAGGGCTGGATCGCCGAAGAAGCCCTGGCCACCGCCCTCCTCTCCTTCCTGCTCTTCCCCGAGGAGCCCGTCACGGCACTGCGCCGCGGCGCCGTCACCGGCGGCGACTCCGACTCCATCGCCTGCCTGGCCGGCGCCTTCGCCGGTGCCCACCTCGGCGCCGACGCCTGGCCCGCGGCCTGGGTCGACCGCATCGAACACCGCGACGAGCTCCGCTCCCTCGGCCGGCTCTGGGACTGAGGCGCCCGTCTCGCAGGGCGGGCGCGGACGGCGGCTGTCGGTGGCAGTCGATACGCTGATCAGGTGGACGGGTGCGGCGGCGCACCGGCGGAAGACGCGAGGAGCAGGGACGTGGCGGTACGTGCGGTCCGAGGGGCCGTTCAGCTGGAGCGGGACGACGCGGAGCACATGCATGAGCAGGTGTCCGAGCTGCTGACCGCCATCCTGGAGCGCAACAGCCTCGTGCCGGACGACCTGATCAGCGTGTGGTTCACGGCCACGCCCGATCTGCACAGCGACTTCCCCGCCGTCGCGGCCCGCAAGCTGGGCATCACCGACGTTCCGCTGATCTGCGCGCAGGAGCTGGACATCGCCGGGGCCATGCCCCGCGTGGTGCGGATCCTGGCGCACGTCGAGAGCGACCTCCCCAAGGCGGAGATCGCGCACGTCTACCTGGGCGCGGCCGGCGCGCTGCGGAAGGACATCGCGCAGTGAGGACCGCGATCGTCCTCGGGACGGGACTGATCGGCACCTCGGCCGCGCTGGCGCTGAGCGCCCGCGGCGTGCGGGTGCACCTCGCCGACCACGACCCGGCGCAGGCCCGTACGGCGGCGGCGCTCGGTGCGGGGACCGTGGAGGAGCCCGAGGGCCCCGTCGACCTCGCGATCGTGGCGGTGCCGCCCGCGCACGTCGCGGCGGCGCTGGCCGACGCCATGCGCCGAAACCGCGCCCGCGCGTATCTGGACGTCGCCAGCGTCAAGGCCGGCCCGCGGCGCGAGCTGGAGGCGCTGGGCCTGGACCTCACCCCGTACATCGGTACGCATCCGATGGCCGGCAAAGAGCGGTCCGGGCCGCTGGCCGCGACCGCCGACCTCTTCGAGGGCCGGCCGTGGGTCCTCACGCCGACCCGCGACGGCGACACCGAGGTGCTCAACCTCGCGCTGGAGCTGGTCGCGCTGTGCCGGGCCGTCCCGGTCGTCATGGACGCCGAAGCGCACGACCGCGCGGTGGCCCTGGTCAGCCACACCCCCCAGCTGGTCTCCAGCCTGGTCGCGGCGCGCCTCCGGGGCGCCGACGAGACCGCCGTACGGCTGTGCGGTCAGGGCATCCGCGATGTGACCCGCATCGCCGCCTCGGACCCCGCCATGTGGATCGACATCCTCTCGGCGAATCCGGGACCGGTCGCGGACGTGCTCTCCGAGATCGCGGCCGACCTGGACGAGACCGTGCAGGCGCTGCGCGGGCTGCAGTCCGCCGACGAGGCCAAGCGCGGCGCGGGCGCCGGCGGCATCGAGGACGTGCTGCGGCGCGGCAACGCGGGCCGCGAGCGGGTGCCGGGCAAGCACGGCGCCGCTCCCGCCGCGTACGAGATCGTGGCCGTGCACATCGGCGACCAGCCGGGCGAGCTGGCGCGGATCTTCGCCGACGCCGGGCAGGCGGGCGTCAACATCGAGGACGTCCGCATCGAGCACGCGACCGGCCAGCAGGCGGGCTTCATCCAGCTCACGGTCGAGCCGTCGGCGGTGCCGGTGCTCACCGCGGCGCTGCGCGAGCGCGGTTGGTCCATCCGCCAGTAGGCGGCGCGGGAAGCGTCACAAACCCCCCACTCCCCTGGGGGGAAAACGTGTCTGCGTGTACCCGGTAACCTTGTCCGAGGCCCATTCGGCCGCAGGATCCCCGCCCCGTGCACAAGGAAAGGTGTTCGTCACCGTGGAAACCGCCGCCCGGACCGCCCCGGCAGCAGTGATTGTCGCCATCGACGGCCCCTCCGGCACGGGCAAGTCCAGCACGTCCAAGGCGGTCGCCGCCAAGCTGGCGCTGAGCTACCTGGACACCGGTGCCCAGTACCGCGCGATCACCTGGTGGATGCTGTCCAACGGCGTCGACATCCAGGACCCGACCGCCATCGCCACGGCCGCCGCCAAGCCCGCGATCGTCTCCGGCACCGACCCGTCGGCGCCGACGATCACGGTCGACGGCCAGGACGCCGCGGGCCCGATCCGTACGAAGGAGGTCACCTCCGCGGTCAGCGCCGTCAGCGCCGTCCCCGAGGTGCGCAGCCTGATCACGGACCTGCAGCGGACCATCGCCGGCTCCGCCGAGCGCGGCATCGTCGTCGAGGGCCGGGACATCGGTACGACCGTCCTGCCCGACGCCGACCTGAAGATCTTCCTCACCGCCTCGCCCGAGGCGCGTGCCGCCCGGCGCAGCGGTGAGCTCAAGGGCAAGGAGGCCACCGACCTGGCCGCCACCCGCGAGGCGCTGATCAAGCGCGACGCCGCCGACTCGGCCCGCAAGACCTCGCCGCTGGCCAAGGCCGACGACGCGGTCGAGGTGGACACCACGGACCTGACCCTGGAGCAGGTCATCGAGTGCGTGGTCACCCTCATCGAGTCGAAGATCGCGGAGAAGAGCGCCGCGTGACCGATTCCGACCGGCTGCCGAGCGCCGGCGGTGCCGCGATCGGGCGGCGGATCGGCATCGGCCTCATGTACGGCCTGTGGCAGCCGCGGGTGCTGGGCGCCTGGCGGGTGCCGTCGGCGGGCCCGGTGATCCTCGCGGGCAACCACGCGCACAACATCGACGGGCCCATGATCATCGGCACCGCGCCCCGGCCGGTGCACTTCCTGGTCAAGAAGGAAGCCTTCGCCGGGCCGCTGGACCCCTTCCTGCGCGGCATCGGGCAGCTGAAGGTCGACCGGACGGGCACCGACCGGACCGCGATCACCGACGCGCTGGGCGTGCTGGAGCGCGGCGGGGTACTCGGCATCTTCCCGGAGGGCACCCGCGGCGAGGGCGACTTCGCGTCGCTGCGCGCGGGGCTGGCGTACTTCGCCGTACGCTCGGGAGCGCCCATCGTGCCGGTCGCGGTGCTCGGCAGCGCGGAGCGGGCGGGCCGGGCGATACCGGCGCTGCCGCCGCTGCGCAGCCGCGTCGACGTCGTCTTCGGCGACGCCTTCCAGGCCGGGGACGGCAGCGGGCGGCGGACGCGGAAGGCGCTGGACGAGGCGACCGTACGCATCCAGGAGCGGCTGACCGCGCACCTGACGACGGCGAAGCGGGGGGGGGGGGGGGGGGGGGGGGGGGGGGGGGGGGGGGCGAGGGGGGGGGGGGGGGGGGGGAGGGGGGGGGGGGGGAAGGAGGGGGAGAAAAAGGAGGGAAAAACAAAACCCCCCCCCCCCCCCCCCCCCCCCCCT
>NZ_JBVHPN010000037.1:0-20290 GCF_055567935.1 Streptomyces sp. NPDC026301
CCATCAACGACGAGCTGTGGGGCGCGCTGGGCGAGGCGCTGACCGCGGCGGGCAACGACCCGGAAGTGCGGGTGGTCGTCCTGGCCGGGGCCGGCATTTCCCGGGACACCGGCAACCGGACAGGGGGCCTGAGAAGTGGTGGGCGTCCCGGTAGGCCGGCGGCAGTCAGGCTCCCAGCCACCCCACGATGCGATCCAACCCGTCGGGC
Source organism: Streptomyces sp. NPDC026301 (assembly GCF_055567935.1). Lineage (NCBI taxonomy): Bacteria > Bacillati > Actinomycetota > Actinomycetes > Kitasatosporales > Streptomycetaceae > Streptomyces > Streptomyces sp. NPDC026301. Next base: position 209 of record NZ_JBVHPN010000037.1, read on the forward strand.
TGTCCCACCTTCTCCAGTGCGTCCTGGACCAGAGTCATGTCGTCTTCGCCGACCTCCGCCGCCCATTCGTCGCGCAACTGGTTCAAGATGTCACCCGACAAGGTCAGCGCCTCCACGCCACGTGCCGTCAAAGTCACCTCGACCTGACGCTGATCCCTGGCGCTGGCCTTCCGCTGTACGTAACCGAGCTTCTCCAGCCCTGCCACCGTCTTGCTGGCGGCCTGCTTGGAGACCCCGAGCCGTCGGCCGAGATCGGTGATGCTCCCGCCCCCACTGATCATTTGCATGGCGATGCCGTGCGCCGGGCGCAGATCGGGGTGCCCCAAGTCGGCGAGGCGCACGTGCAACTCGTCAATGAGGACACGGAATGCCGAGAGGAGAAGAAAGGGAAGCGCGTTCCCGGGGCGTTGGGGCGGCATATGAGACCTAAGGGGCTACGTTCGCTCGATCGCAGGCGAACCTTATCAGTCGGTTGACATGAGAAGCAGATCTGTCAATGACGCCTTATCACCTATTCGTCCGCCTGTCACACACTTCATCCCTGTGGCATCCGCCTGACTGCTGGGATGGTGGCCACCGCCCTGAGGCCCTAGGAGTGCGGCACATCTCCTGGGGCGGTGTCGGAGTTCCGGGAGACGCTCCCCTTTGCGGAACTCTACGAGCCATTTGGTGACCTTGTGTTCTTTGGTGACAACGGCGGTGGAGATCAGTTCGCCCTGCGGCGAGGTAGTGCCGATGGTCCTATTGTGGTCTGGGACCACGAAACTGACTCGCGAACCGTAGTGGCCGAGACTCTTCAGGAATATCTTGTGCGAGCGTTTGAGTCCGACGGTGAGGACTGGTATCGGTGACAACCGGCCATCTGATTCTGACCTCTGTCTCGGTCGCCGGTCGCGGCTCTCCTGCACGCCCATTTTCCACCGTCTGGGGCCTTCCGTCGGTATCCGCCCGGGCCCGGGAGTGGTCGACGCGCGGACAGCGGTGGGCAGGGTGAGCGACTGACTGGCGGGCGACGAGCGGAATAGGTGACCCAGGCCGGTCGTAGCCCGCGGCCACGCGGGCTCGCGGCCTTACGAATGACCCGGGCCTGTTCATCGACCGACACCTGTGCAGCCCCAGCCCGACACCCTACGGCAGCCGCAGTTCGTCCCGAAGTGCCGGCGTGTGTGTATGGAGCGTGTCGGTCCTCGGACACTCACACTCACTGGTAGTCCACGGGCACCAGCACTTTTTGCTTGTGGAGTCGTAGGTGAAGGTGAGACCGAGCCGGCGGTAGAGCGCGGCTCGCTCGGTGCACTCGGCGTCGCCCAGCGCTCGGGGCAGATCTTGGTGGGCTTCCGCTCGGCCGCGTGCGGCGCGTGTCTCGATGTCGGGTGCCGCGATGCAGGCGCGGGGCATGGCGTCGATGGTGTTGTCGATGCGGTTGGCCAGCGCGTATTCGTTGGGATGGCGGCAGCGGTAGCTGTCCTGCTCGGCATCGCTGTATTTCTGCGCAGATCTTGCTGCGGTCCGGGCTGCCGCTGCACCATCTTTACCTGACGGGTTCGGCTGGTGTTTCTGGCGCTGCAGTTTGGTGAGGTGCGTAACTTCCGGACTGGGAAAAGAAGTTGTATAGCGTGTCAGCGTCACAAAAGCGGTGCGTGAGTGACTTCCAGGGGGATCTTGGTGAAGGTCGCGTTCGAGCAGAAGAACTCCGGCTGGGAGCACGGTGGCCCTGATGAGGCCGGTGTCGGGAACGAGCGTAACGAGCTGCGTCTACTGCACAGATGGCTGCTCGATGCACGACGGCGACGGGAGCACAGCGCCACGGTCGTGGTACGTGAAGCGGTGCGACCCGGCGAGATGGGGGGCAGCCTCGAGGCCATCTTGGCGTCAGTGTCGACTGTCGTTTCGCTGGTCCAGTTGCTCATGTCGTACGACACCTGGCGCCAGGCTCGCAGGCCCGGGTCGGAGATTGTCATTCGTGTCCGTGGAGCCGCCCCTGGCGATCTTGAGGTGGCCCGTCGGGACGTCCCAGGCGTCACCGTGCTGTCCGACGAGGACGAGGATGAGGGGGAGGATGAGGGCGAGGACGAGGACGAGGCGGGCGGCGAGGGCCAGGAAGGCAGAGGAGACGCCGACGCGCCTCCGGAGGGCGAGCGATGACCTCGCCCGACACGCCATTGGGCTCCCCTGGACACCTGGGGCGGATCGATCCGGCACGCTCGGCGTGCGTACTGATCGGTGTTGATGCCTACACAGAGCTGGAGCCACTGCGCAGCGTGCGGCGGAACCTCACCGAACTCGCGGTGGTGCTGGCCGACGAGAGAATTCTCGGCATCCCTGCGAGCCGCATCACATCAGTGCCCAATCCTCGGTCGGCTGCGGAGCTGGTGGGCTCGATCCGCGCGGCGGGGCAGATCGCCACGGACACATTGATCGTGTACTACGCGGGACACGGCCTGTTGGACTGGGAGGACGAGGAGCATCTGTATCTGACCCTGCCCGACTCGGTCAAGGACGAGCCGGAGACCTCCGTCCCTGATTCCTATATTCGGCGGGCCATACGCGACAGCACCGCCGAGCGCCGCGTCCTGCTGCTCGACTGCTGCTACAGCGGCCGGTTCCTCCAGGGCGAAATGTCTGCCGTCGACGCCGCCGACCAGGGCGCGCGCCTCGAGGAAGGCGCTGGAGGGCATGACCGGCTCGTATGTGATGACGTCTTCTTCCGGCACTCGCAAGTCGCTCGCTCCGGACCCCAAGCGCTGCACGGTGTTCACGGAGGAGCTCGTCGGCGTCCTGCGCGAGGGTGTGCCGGACGGGCCCGAGATGCTGGCGCTGCACGGGGTCTTCGAGGCGGTCCACGAGCGTATGGCGCGGCGGAAGCTCGCCCAGCAGCAGGAACCGCAGGTCCGGGACGACGGCGGTGTGGGCACACTGTCGTTCGTACGGAACGTGGCGGTGGCCCCGCCACCACAGGCACAAGAGCCGGCCCCGCCGCACTCCCCTTCCAGTCGAAGGCGGCTGTGGTGGTTCACGGCGGGTGCGCTGGCCCTGGGCATGATCGCCGGGTTCACCGTCGTCCCACGCGCGGTCGACTGGTGGCACGAGCGTAACCCTCAGCCCGCTGGGGGTGTGTGCTCGGACCGCGCGAAGCTGCTCAGTTACTCCGATGCACTCGATAAACAGCAGGTATTGGGCGAAAAGGTGGAAGGTCTCTCAGCGCTCGCCCTCACCCGCCCCACGGAGGGCTGGGCGCTGACGGACAATGCCCCGGGGCGCATCTTCCCGCTGCGTCTCGGCGGGGCGACCAAGCTCGAACCACGGGTGCAGCGGGCCAAGACGCTGCGTACGCCGAGCAGCGGCACTGCTCCGTCGCAGTGGTTCGACGGCGAGGGCCTGGTCGTCGAGCGCAGTGGCAAGAGGGACAAGACGGTACTGGTTGCGTCCGAGACGGGCCCGGCCATCCGGCGCTTCAGCATGACTACGGGCAAACAGGTGGGCAAGGCCCTGCCGATCCCCCCGCAGTTCCGCGCTCGGCCGAAGGGGGACGCGCAGGCCGGGCGTACCCTGGAGTCGCTCGCGGCGTCCGCAGACGGACGTTATCTGTACGCCGCGATGGAAGGCCCGCTGGCGACGGACGGCGATGCCCGGGGTCGTAACCTGCTCCGCATCCAGCGATATCGCGGCACGCCCGGCGGCGCCTACAAACTCGACCGGCAGTACGCGTACAAGACCGGTGAGGGCATGTACGTCGCGGAACTGGCCACCGCCGGGGACGACCGGCTGCTGGCGCTGGAACGGCAGTACGTGGCCGGCATCGGCAACACCATCCGGATCTACGATGTCCCGCTCCAAGGCGCCGCGAGCGTGGACGAGCACACGGCGCTGTACGACCAGCCATCCGACGTCTTCCTCCACAGCCGCCTGCTCGTAGATCTCGCGGACTGCCCGGCGGGCGACGCAGGCGTCGTCCCCACCACGAGCAAGCAGCTCAACCCGCTGCTGCAGAACGTGGAAGGCATGGCTCTCGGCGAGCCCTGGACCAAGGGCCCGGACAAGGGACACCGCCCGCTGTACCTGATCTCGGACGACAACGGGAGCAGTGAACAGATCACCCGCGTCTACGCCCTGAGTGTGCGCTTGGATCGGTGACGAGCCGAGCGGTACGCGGGCGGGTCAGTTCCAGGCCAGGCGTTCCCGGTCGTGGGGGTCGTTCACCTCGGTCCATTCGGTGTTGATGCGCATTGTGGTTCGGTGCTCGTTGTTGTACGGGGGCCAGCCGGGGTTGCCGGTCGTGGCGAATCGGATCCAGGTCTCGTGCATGCGGGTGGCGAGATCCGTGGGGGACTTGCCGGGGCCGAGGAGGGCGTGGGGGCCGTGTAGTTGGGGAAGGTGTGTGAGGTCGAAGACGAAGGGGAGTTCCACCGCGTGCGTCGCGCCGAGTTCGCCGTCTGCGGCCTCGGAGCGCCACGCGAACTCGTAGCAGAAAGTGCCGGAATCGGGGTGGCCGGCATGTGCGCCGGCCAGGGCGCGGCTACCCGCGCCGAACAGCGCGTCACCCATGATGGCGGACCGCAGCTCGCCGAAGGATGCCTCGGGGCGCGCCTTCCGGTACGCCGCGACGATTCGGGCGGGATCCGGGTGCGCGCGGGCCGCCGCCGCGTCGACGTCCTCGGCGGTCGAGGTGGAGTAGTGCCCCATGGGGACGAGGTAAAGGTTTCCCTCCTCGGCGTTGGTGCCGATGAGCAGGTCGACGTCGGTGCCGTGGCCGGCGGCGACGGACGCGGCGGGCTGCGTGTCGAGGACAAGGCTGAAGGGGCTGAGCCCGATCAGCGGGTCGCGGTGCGTCTCGGTCCGCAGATCGATGCCCGCGAGCCGGGAGGCGGCCTCGACCAGGTCGTCGTCGGAGACCTCCGCGAAGGCGTCGGCGTGTGGCTCGATGCCCAGGTAATCGGATGCCGCCCTGGTGACGCGGTAGGCCTGCTCGGTGGTGAAGGCGCCCAGGCCACTGCCGCTCTGGATGATCGCCCGGCGGAAGAGGCCGTCGGCCTCGGGCGTGGCGAGGACACCACCGACGATGGTTGCCCCGGCCGACTGGCCGAAGAGGGTGACGTTGTGCGGATCACCGCCGAAGGCGGCGATGTTCTCCCGCACCCAGCGCAGCGCGGCGACGACGTCGAGCAGACCGCGGTTGGCGGGCGCGCCGGGGAGGTCGAGGAAGCCGGCGATGCCGAGCCGGTAGTTGAGGGTGACGAGGACGACGCCGTCGCGGGCGAAGGCGGAGCCGTCGTACATCGGGGACCGCGTCGATCCGGCGACGAATCCGCCGCCGTGGACGAACACCATGACGGGCAGACCGCCACCGGCCATGACGGATAGACCGTCAGCGGCGATGGCAGGCAGATCGTCACCGGCCGTGGCAGGCAGGCCGCCCCAGGCCGTAGCAGGCAGATCGCCACCAGCCATGGCAGGCAGGCCGCCCCCGGTCATGGCAGGCGCCCAGACGTTGGCAGTGAGGTAGTCCGCGCCGCGGCTCCAACCGGCGCCGAAGTAGGGGGACATGTCCACGTTGCCGAGTTTGCGCTCGGACTGCGGTGCGTTGGGGCCCGGCACGGTGGCGTCCCGTACGCCGTCCCACGGTTCGTGCGGCTGGGGTGCCGCGAACCGGCCGGCGCCGCGGGGCGGGGCGGCGTAGGGGATGTTCAGGAAAGCGGCGGTGGTGTCCTGGCGCACGCCGCGGACAGCCCCCTGCGCCGTGGTCACGACGGGGGCGGGGTGGTGGTTCACAGTGGTGCCTTTCCGCGGGGCTCAGGTCTGGTCGGTGTAGGGGGTGAAGGGGGCCCAGGCCTTGATGGCGAACGCGTTCCCGTCGCGTGACACTTCCGCGGCGCCGTGGCCGCCCAGGTGCGCGGGGATCACGAGTGCGTTGTTGTCGGCCGCCCAGCCCAGCACCTTGCGTCGGGTGGCGCGGGCGCCGGCGGGGTCCTCGCAGAAGCAGCTGTTGGCGTCCGGCTCCAGGATCTGCACGGGGCTGTGCAGCATGTCGCCGACGAACACCGCGCGGTCCGTTCCGGAGGTGAGGGTCAGTACGGAGGAGCCGGGGGTGTGGCCGGGAGCCGCGTCCAGGCGGAGGCCGGCGTCGATCCGGTGGCTGTTCTCCCACAGCAGTGTCCGGCCGGCCTGGTGCACCGGGGCCACGCTGTCCTCGAAGACGTTCTGGTTGCCGCGGCCGAGCAGCGGCTTGTGGCCGTTCTCGGGATTCCAGAAGTCGAAGTCGTTCTTCGGTATCAAGTACGTGGCGTTGGGGAAAGTGGGGACCCAATGCCGACCGTCCAGGTATGTGTTCCAGCCGACGTGATCGACGTGGAGGTGTGTGTTGATGACGATGTCCACGTCCTCGGGCGCGACGCCGGCCCGGGCGAGATTGGCCAGGAAGTCCGTTTCGAGGTGGCTCCAGATCGGTGAGTACGGTCGTTCCTTGTGATTGCCCACGCCGGTGTCGACCAGGATGGTTCTGCCCTCGCTGCGCAGCAGCCAGGTCTGGATCGCGGAATTCACGGTATTGGTCTCGGAATCCAGGAAATGCGGGGCCAGCCAGGAAGCGCCGTCTTCCCACGCCTCCTTCGGGCTTTCCGGAAAGAAGGTGTCGGGCGTCATGTCGACGGAACCGTAGTATTCCCGAATTCGAGTGATGGTGACATTGCCGAGCTCGATCTGTTCCATGAGAGGAAAGGTACGAGCGCTCTCGGGGGCCCGGTATCCGTCATGTGACTGCACCTCGGCGCCCGTGTCCCCGGACATCGGCCGCACCGCTTGTAGCCTTGCCCGGTGGAAGGGCACGCAGAGCGCACCGGGACCGTCACGGGACCGGAGCCGGGCACGGGGGAGCCGATCTTCGGCCGGGACAACGTCGGCCGGGACATCGTCGGTCGGGATAACGTCGGTCGGGACATCGTCGGCCGGGACAGGGAGCTGGCACGCCTCTTCCGTACGGTGGATCCGGCGTCGGCGGCCGAGCCCGTGCTGGTGCTCGTCGGTGACGTGGGCACGGGGAAGAGCGTGCTGCTGGACTCCGCCGTGCTCCGGGCCGAGGCGAGCGGCGTGCGCACACTGCGTGCCGACGGGAGCGAGACGGAGTCGCGGCTCGCCTTCGCCGCACTGCATCAGCTGCTGCGGCCGGTGCGGGCCGACGTGGACGAGCTGCCGGTGAGGCAGCGCGCGGCCCTGCACGACGCCTTCGGCACCGGCCCGGCCACGGCCACGGCCGACCCCGACCTCGACTCCGCCCCCGCCCCCGCCCCCGACCCCGCCCCCGACCCCATGCTGATCGGCGTCGCCGTTCTGAGCCTGTTGTCGGCCCTGGGCGACCAGGGGCCGGTGCTCGTGGTGCTGGACGACGCGCAGTGGTTCGACCGTGCTTCGCTGGACGCACTGTCCTTCGCCGCCCGACGGCTGGCGGGTGATCCGGTCCGCATGCTGATCGGGGCCCGCGCCGGCGATCACCTCCCGGGATTCGACCGGCACGTACCGACGCTCACCCTCGGGCCGCTCGACAGCGCCGCCGCCGACCGCCTGCTGGATCTCCAGCCGGCGAGTCCCACCGGCCGGACCAGGACGCGGATCCTCGACCAGGCCGCCGGCAACCCGCTGGCGCTGGCCGAGCTGACGAGGGCGGCGGCCGCACACGGCGCGGAGTCGGAGCTGCCGGCCGCGGGGCCGCTCCCGGTGACCGGTCACCTGGAGCGGATGTACGTCGCCCGCCTGCACGACCTCCCGGCCGCCACCACGCAGGCCCTGCTGCTCCTGGCCGCCATGGACTCCGCCGACTCGGCCCTCGCCGTCCCGGCCGGGCTGCCGGGCGCCGAGGACGAGGCCTGGCCGCCCGCCGAGCGGGCCGGGCTGGCCCGGCGCACCGGTCGGGACATCAGGTTCCGCCACCCGCTGGTCCGCTCCGCCGTCTACCACGCCGCCTCCTTCGCCGCGCGCCGCGAGGCCCACCTCGCGCTCGCGGAGCTGCTGCGGGACGAACCGGACCGACGCGCCTGGCACCTCGCCGCCGCCTCGCCACGCCCCGACGGGGCCGTATCGGCGGAACTGGAGCGGACCGCCGGCCGGGCCCGGCGTCGCGGCGGCCACGCGGCAGCGGCCAAGGCCCTGCAGCGCGCCGCGGAACTCGCACCGCGGCGCGCGGACAGCGCCCGGCTGCTGGTCGAAGCCGCCACAACGGCGGTGTTCACCGGAGACCTCGGCTGGGTCGAGGAGCTGGCTGCCGAGGCACGCGCCCGTACGGACGACCCCTCGCTGCTGGCCACCGCCACGGTGCAGGTCGGAAGGCTCGCGGTACTGACAGTGCGTCATGGCGTCGTCTTTTCCCGACTGGCTGATGAGGCAGAGCAGTTGGCGGCCTCGCGGCCCGCCGTCGCCATGGATCTCCTCGCCGACGCCGCCGTGGTCCGCTTCTACTCCGGCGATGACACTCAGCAACACCGCATCCAGGACCTTCTGCGACGCCTCCCCGAGGACGAGTCGTACGAGGGGCTGCGCGCCTGGGTTCGGGCGGTGTCCGACCCTTTCCGTGGCAGGGATGAACACCTCGCCCTGCTACCGGAGTTGACCGCCGAGGCGGAGCGCCGGCCCGACCGGCTCACCACTGTCGCCGTCATGGCGTGGGTCCTGGACGAGACCCCGTACGCCGTCCGCGCCTTCGACGAAGCCTTCGACCGCTGGAAACTGCAGGGACCGCTGCCGGAGGGGCTGGGCGGCGCGGTCGCCTGGGCCTATGTGGAACGAGGAAGGTGGGAACAGGCCCGTGAGGCCTGCGCGCGCACCACCGCGGTCGGCCGTACGGCCGGCCTCGACCACGCCGTGGCCTGTGCGGCCGCGGTGGATGCCACCGTGCTGGCTTTCCAGGGCGACGCGGCGGGGGCCCGCGCACGGGCCGAGGACGCGCTCGCGCTGATCGATCCGCTGGAAAGCCGCTCGGTCTCCGTCTACGCCCGTCGTGCGCTCGGCGCTGCATCAGCCGCGGAAGGCGCGTACGAGGCCGCGTACGACCAGCTCCGCGCGGTCTTCGCGGCGGACGGTGCGCCCGTGCACTACCACGCCTCCTACCCGGCGCTCGCGGACCTGGCCGCCGCCGCCGTGCGCGGCGGCCGACGAGCGGAGGCCACCGCGATCGTCGAGCGTTCGGCACGCGAACTCGCGGACAACGCCTCGCCCCGCCTGCGCGCGCTGATCAGCCGGGCCCGCGGCCTGCTGGCCGCCCCCGAGAACGCCGAACCGCACTTCCGGGCGGCCCTGGCGGACCCGGCACTGGAACAGTGGCCCTTCGAACGTGCCCAGGCCCTGCTGGACCTCGCCGAGTGGCTGCGCCGCCGCCGGCGGATCGCGGAAGCACGGCCCCCGCTCACCGGGGCACTGGAGACCTTCCGGCGCCTGGGCGCACGACCGTGGATCGAGCGTGCCCGGGCCGAGTCGCGCGCCGCCGGCCTCGACGTCACGGACTCGGCTCCGGACGCGCTCGCCGAACTCTCCCCGCAACAGCAGCAGATCGTCAGGCTCGCCGCCCGCGGGCTGACCAACCGTGAGATCGGCGAGAAACTCTTCCTCTCTCCGCGCACGGTCGGCTCGCACCTCTACCGCAGTTTCCCCAAGCTGGGCATCACCGCCCGCTCCCAGCTCCGCGACCTCGTCGAGGGCGCCCGCCCTCCCGCGAGGGAGTGATTCCGCGCAGGCCCGAGCAGCTTCTGTGCCACTGTTGATCCCGTCGGTGACCGGTCGGCACCAAGGGGGGCGGCGTGCGACTGTCGCGGGGTATCACCGGGTGGGCGTTCCTGGTGGAGGTGGGCGGAGTCCGGCGGGCCGGACTGGCGGTCGGGCCGGCCGACATCAGCCCCTTCACCACCGGTTACGGGGCCGGCGGCAGCCTCTTCGCCCGGGCATCCGCGTGGGGCCTTCCCGCGCTCCTCTCCCTGGACCAACTGCCCTTCGGCCAACCGGTCGATTCCCGGTGGTGTGTCATGCAGGACGATGAAGGTGTGCTCTCCGTCCTCGCCCCCGACGGTACGCACTTCGCGTACGACCTCGCCCTGGAAACGCCGCCGGGGTGGCGGGAGGCGGCGGACGCCTCGGAGTGGGTCATGCTGGTCGTCTCCCACGTGCTGCCCGCCACGGACGACATGATCGGCGCGCTTGCCTTCGAGACTCGGAAGGGGCTGGTGTGCGCCGGTCCCGTGCGCTTCGGCGGGCCGGGCGACGAGGCGGCGGGCGAGCCGACGCTCAGGTTCGTCCTCGACCCTGTCGGGGAGCTGATGGATCTGGCGTTCTCCGTGTGCGACCGGCTCCTGTCGCTGGATGAGGCGAAGCGACGGGCGTGCGTGGTGGAGGAGACGCGGCGGGGCCTGACAGGGCATCACATCCTCACTACCAGTGGGATGTTGGACCTGCTGTTCCGGGACGAGTTCCGCGACGGCCGCGGCTTGGTCGAGTTCATGTACGTCTATTGGCGGCTGGTCGCGGAGGTCGCCGACGCCTGCGGGTCGGAGACCCACTGGCGGGTCGCCGCGCTGCACACCGTCGAGTCGGCCGTCCCTCTGGTCGCGAACGGGGCCGGTCGCTCCGTGTTCGAGGAGGCCGACCAGGTGTCGGAGCGGCTGATCTCCGGGCTGAGCGACCCCGCCGACCTGGAGGCCGCGCTGCTGGCGGCCGCCCGGTTGCGGTGGGCGGCCCGGGGACCCGAGGACTTCGCCGCCGACGACTATGCCCGCGGGGTGCTGACGGTGTGGTCCGCCCGGCTGACGGCCGACCTGTACCGCACCTGGTTCACCGATGAGGAGCCCTTCCAGGCGGAGTCCCACCGGATGGTGGCGGAGGCGGCACGCCTGGTGCTGCGGGCGCTGGAGCTGAACGGCGGGACACAGCGGCCCCGGCTCCTCGCGTTGTTGGCACAGATCCTCGCGGACGAGGACGGAGTGCGCCGGGACGTTGCCGAGGCAGCGCTGTCGGCGCTGCTCGGCTCACCCGCTCTCGACGCGCCGGACGTCGCGTTGTTCCTGCTCAGAGTGGTGGAGAGCGTCCCCGCCGAAACGGTGGCCGGGCTGCTCTCGGCGGTGTTCGGGACGCCCGTGGCGGATTTCGTCGCCGCCTGCGGCACCACCATAACCGCGAAGGTGATCAGCCAGGCCGTCAACCTGGGCCGGGAACGCGCCGACCGGCCGCTGCTGCGCACCGCGCTGGACTGGGCGGGCCGGCTCGACGTTCGGTGGGGGCCCGCTCACCGCAGGCAACTGATCGAGGCGCGGCTGCACGTGCTGCCCGACGACCCCACCGACTGCCCCGGCCCTGACCAGGCCCTCGTGGCGACCGTCCCGGAAACCTGGACGCCGGGGCAGCGAACGGCCGCCCTGTTGCACGCAGCCGCGCACGCCCGCGACCGGCGGCAGCCGTCGCTGGGGCTCGGCCTCCTGCGGCAGGCGGGCGGCGGTTCGAGTGAGGAGGTCCGGCTGCTGACGGCAGACCTGTACCACCAGGCGGCCGAGGCGGGTGAGCCGGCCCCCGGTCCGGTTCCGTACCCGTGGGGCTACCGCACTTACGCGGCACTTGGCTACGCCTCGCTCGGCTTCGAGGAACTGGCGCGGGCGAGCCTGGTGCCGTTCGTGCAGCAGGTCGGCAATCTCCACGGCGAAGAGCTCAGGGGCGCGCTGTACGCGATCATCGTGGACGTACCGAACTTCGATGCGAGCGGCGCGCCCGCACTCGGCGGGGTGCTGCGCGACCTCGTGCATTCGGCGGTCTGGCAGTTCACCGCGGAGAGCGAAACGCTGCCGTTGGGGCTGCTGCTCGGCCTGCAGCAAGCGGGCAAGGGGGCGCAGCTGGGCGTGTGGTGGCGGATCAAGGGTCCGCTCGTGCTGCCCGCGCGCATCCAGCACTTCATCGGAAGACTGCGCGACCTGGAGAGCCCCGCCGCCTCCGGAGATCCGTCGCCGAAGCTGCTGAGCGTGCTGGACGCCGACCACCGTCCCGGCGGCCACGACAATGCGCAGGTCGCCCGCAATCTGCGGTGGCGTATCTCGTCGTTCATCGACGAGGAGCTGTGCCGTCGCTCGGCACCGTTCATCGACGACCGGCAACTCTGGGCGAGGGCACACGAGTTGCTGGACGACCGGACCGTGCTGCTGACCTGGTTCCTGCCCGCGGCCGTGAGCGGCGCGGCCGTGCTGCTCGCGGTCACCAGGCAGGGCCGGGAACTCGTCGTGCAGCTGGGCGACGGCGCGGACGAGAACGACGACCGGCACCCGGTGGCGGACCGCGTCGAAGCGCTCCGGACGGAGGTCGAACGCGACCCGCTGTTCGCCGATGTGACGCCGGAGGGCAGCCGACTGCTGGCGGACATGCCGCTCGGCGGCGACCGGTGGGCTCAGTGGCGTGCCCGGGGCAAGGACCGGATCCTGGCCTGGCCGCACGGCGCGCTGCACTATCTGCCGCTACCGCTGTGCCGCGCCGGCGGCCGGCTGATCGCCGATGACTGGACCGTCACCACCATCGCCGGCCTCGAAGCCCTGTCACCCGTCGAAGGCCCCGTACGGCCGCGTCGTACCGCGGTACTGGCCTCCGCCGTCGGTGGCGTGCCGTACGGTCTGTACGCAGAACCGGGGCTGGAAGAGCACGCGCGCAAGGTCGCCGAGGCGGTCGGCGCGGATGCTGTCACCGGGCCTGCGGCCACGCGCGCGAGGCTGCTTGCCGAACTCTCCACGGCGGACGTCGTCCACCTCGCCGTACACGGGGCATTGGACCAGGACGCTCCGTGGCTGCACTGCCTCTATCTCACCCCGGACGGTGACGACGACGGCCGGGTCTTCGCCTACGACTTCCTGGAGGCCGACCTGCGGGGCGTACGCCTGGTCACGCTCGCCGCGTGCGAGTCCGCGCTCGGCCGATTCGACCGCGGGGACAACGTCCGCGGCATCCCGTCGGCACTGATCACCGCCGGAGCGCAGGCCGTCGTCGGGTGCCTGTGGCCCGTGCGCCCGGAACCGGCCACGCACTTCTACCACCATCTGCACCAACGGATTGCCCAGGGCGCGGGACCGGAGCGCGCCTTCCGCGACGCCCAACTCGCCACCCGCGCCCGGTATCCCCATTACCGTGACTGGGGAGCGTTCACCTACCTGCACGGCCTGAGCAAGGGAGCCACCGCATGACCGAAGTCCGGCTGCACGATGTCGAACTCGTGCCGGAGCGCACGCTCGGCAGCCCGGCCGACGACGGTCCGCTGCGCGGCAGGCTCACGTTCGGCTGGGACGTGCTGCCCTCCGACCACGAGGGTGTTCCGGCGGACTGGCGGTCCTACCGCAACGCCACGCCCGACCGCGAGTTCCGCCACCTGCTGATGGTGTGCTCGTTCCGCCCCGAGACGCCGGAGAGCAAAGGCGCGTTCCGCCATGCCTCCCTGGGCGTCGCACTGTCCACACCCGGCCCCGGGGCGCAGCCCATCGCGAGGCTGATCGACCCCGGCGAGCGCAGCCGCCCGGTCGCCGACTCCGGCTTGGGCGTGCACTTCACGGTGAAGGCCGGCGTCCTGGACGTGGGGGTGGAGAAGCCGCCGGGTGAGGGGCAGGCGAGGGAAGAGTGGATCGTCCGCGGCCATGGCGCGTCCCAGCCGAACCCGCAGTGGGAGTTCCGCCGGGTCAAGCGCTTCCCGCTGCTCGGTGACCACCCGGTGGCCGCGCTGGTGGAGCTGGTGCCGGGCCGGGTGAACAGGGCGGAGGTACTGGTGGCGGCAGAGCTGGAACACCGCAGCTGGGGCGTCCGCCGCTACCGGGCACGGCTCGCGCCGTCGCCGCACGCCATTGTGCTCGCGGGGTGACCCGGCCCCACACGGGATCGGCATATGGACCGGAGTGGATACGGTCCTGTGTCCGGTCAGGCAGCCGCTGCCAAGGCTTTGCGGGCGAGCAGCTGAACCTCCTGGAACTGCCGTCGGTCGGTGGGCTGTGGCTCGCGAACCATCCGGGCCACCTCGGCCAACCCGGCCTTGCGCAGCATCGCGGCGAGGTGATCGGGCGACCACCGATAGGCCGGCGCGACTGCGTGATCGAAGACCTGCGTCGGGTGAGACGGACCATCGCTCGCCGAAAAGCCGATCAGCAGGTGGCCGCCAGGTGCCAGCACACGGTGGAACTCCGCCAGAATGGCGGGGACTTCCTGCGGCGGAGTGTGGATGATGGACCACCGCGAGAGTACGCCGCCCAGCACGCCGTCAGCGATGTCCAACGCGGTCATCGAGCCCACGTCGAACCGCAGCCCCGGATAGGCCTCCCGAGCCAGCTCGATCATTGCGGGAGCGGCATCAACGCCGAACGCTGCCAGCCCCAGCTCGTCCAGATAAGCCGTGATGTGGCCGGGTCCACACCCCAGGTCCGCGACCTGACCGTCCCCGTCCGCACATACGGCCTCGGCGAAGGCGCCCAAGATCGCGCGGTCCAGGGGACTGTCACGCAGTGTGTCGCGGAAGAGCTGCGCATATGTGGGGGCGGCAGCGTCGTAGGCCTCGCGGGTGGCGCTGAGGGCATCGTGTTCGACCATGCTGACGACAGTAGCTGACACGGCTGAGGCCGGGCTCCGGAGCGGCCGAGTGCCGCACCGCGCTGGGTCAGCTGGTGGGTGACACTGCCCAGTAGTGGGCGCGCTCGTCCGTCAGGTAGCGGTGGTCGGCGAGGCAGTCGAGCACGGTCAGTCGGTGCTCAGCCTGACGAGAGGTCAGGTAGGCGTGGAAGTCCGTGGTGGTCAGGTAGTTGGCGCTGGTGGTGAGCAGGACCACGCCGTCGGGGCGGGTGACGCGGAGCAGTGCGTCCAGCGCGTGCGGCGCCACGTGTCCGGTGGTGAACACGCCGCAGCTGACGGTGAGGTCGTAGGTGTCGGCCGCGAACTCGGGCAGGCCGAGGTTGAGGTCGGTACCGCTCGTGAGGTGGCGGTAGGCGCCGGTACCGGCGGCCTGCGTGACCATGTCGTGGTTGAGATCGAGGCCGTCGAGCGTGCCGATGCCGAGCTTCTTGAAGACGGGGCCGATCAGGCCCGTACCGCAACCCGCGTCGAGCGCCGTTGTGCCGGCGGGTTCGGGCAGCAGCCGGGGAGCGAGCGAGAGGTAGAAGTCGGCCATCCTGAGCGGGCCTTCGTAACCCATGTTGCTCGCGTCGCTCTCATACGTGGTGGCCCAGTCGCCGTAGAAATCGCTGAGCAGGTCGGGCCGGCCGTCGAGGCTGTGCGAGCGGTCGACGATCTCCTGGCTGTCCATGTGCTTCTCCTCCGCGCAAAGGCGCCTGGCCCGGTACCGGGCCAGGCGCAGGGTGCATCAGGTGGGATGGATCGCTCGGGTGCCCGGCAGGATCAGGCGACGCCGATGGTGAGGACAGTGCCGCTGCCCACGCCGTACCGCTTCAGGAAGCTGCCCTGGTTCAGGCCCAGCGCGACCTTGCCGCGGCTGTTGTTGTAGACCAGCGGCTCACCGACCGGCACTTCGCCGAAGGTGGAGTAGTACGGAATCTCCAGGGACACACCGTCGGCCGTCACCCGCAGGGTCTTGCCCTCCAGCTCGCCGCCGCCGGACAGCGCGTCCAGCGAGATGTTCGTCCAGACGTTGCCGAATGCCTTGTCGATCCGGACGACCTCGCCGCGTACCGAACCGTCCTCCAGCTGGACGGCGGCGGTCGTCGGCAGGGTCACCAGGTCGGCCACGTCGATCTTCGGGCCGACGGCGGACGGGTCGACGCCGGCGGCCAGGTGCGCACCGCAGGCGACCACGACGTCCTTGCCGTACCAGGTGGGCGTCACCGGCTGGTTCATCACGTCCGGCGAGGTCACCTCCCAGGCCTCGACGGCCGGGATCGCCTGCAGCGCCCAGGTCAGCAGTCCGTTGTTGGGGGCGACCAGCAGCTGGCCCTTCTCGTTGCGTACCACGACGGTGCGGGTCGAGGTGCCGGTCTCGGGGTAGACGTAGGCGGAAATGACGGTGTTCGCGGGGAACGAGGCCGGCACGTCCAGCAGGTAGAGGCCACCCTCCCGCACATCGAACGGCGTGACCTGGTGGGTGATGTCGACGATTTCCGCGTCCGGGGCAATGGTCTTGATAAGGCCCTTGCCGAGCGCGTGCGCCTCGTCGTGGTTACCGATGTCCGACAGGTAAGCGATGATGGGCTTGTTCACCGATTCGACCTTCCGTGGTCCAGGAATGTTCCGGGGTCCGTCCGGGATGACTGAGGACTCGTTCCGGGTTTCCGGCTGGGTTTTCACCAGCTTGCTGCGCAGCGCCCATTCGGCACCATTCGGCGATGGTGACAATCTCCGATGCCACCTTAGGGACATTGACGCAAGCGGCCCGCAGCAGAAGAGTTTTCCGTGGAATCCCGAGGAGAGAGGACCGGATTGCATGAGTGCCCGCGAAATGGCCGGTAGTGCCGGCCGGCTGGCCGTCGTCACCGGCGGCACCAAGGGAATAGGACTGGCTTTCAGCAGGAAACTCGTGAAGCTCGGCTACCGGGTCGTCGCGCTGTACCGGCATGACCCCGAGGCCGCCGGTGCGGCCACCGCGGAGCTCGGCGAGGCCTGTACGGTGCTCCAGGCCGATGTCTCCGTCAGCGCCGAGGTCGCCCGCCTCGCGGAACGCGTCCTCGCCGATCATGGCACTCCGCACGTCCTGGTCAACAACGCGGGACGGAACATCGACCGGCCGTTCGCCGAGATGTCGGACGAGGAGTGGCACACCGTCCTCGACACCAACCTCTCGGGCCCCTTCTACCTGGCGCGCGCCTTCGCCCCCGCGATGCGCGAGGCAGGACGCGGATCCATCGTCAACATCGCCGCGACGACCGGCATCCGGCCCCGCTTCAACGGGGTCAACTACGCCGCCAGCAAGGCCGGTCTGCTGCATCTGACGAAGTGTCTGGCGCTGGAGCTCGCGCCCCACGTCCGCGTCAATGCGCTCATCCCCGGCATGATCGACACCGAGGACATGCAGATGCGGGTGCGGACCGCGGCGCCCGAGCACCGCCAGAGCATGCTGACGAGCATCCCGCAGGACCGCATCGGCACGGTCGAGGAAATGGCGTCGGCGCTGGAGTTCCTCGTCGGCGACGGAGCCGAGTACATCACCGGTCAGAAGCTGATCGTCGACGGCGGTCAGTTCATGTGGTGACCCCCGCATGGGGTGATCTCGCCAAGGGGGGAGGGGGCGGCCGCCGGCCGCCCCCTCGCACCATGTCCGGCCCGCGCTCCTTCAGCGCCGCGTCACCACTTGCGTGGTGAAGGTGGTCTGCCCGTTCTGCGTACCCGTGATCTCGGTACGGGCGAGGTCGGGCTGCGGCCACTCCAGCGGCGTGGCCTCGATCCAGCAGGGTGCGTCCAGCTCGGTGTACCGCGAGAAGTGCGTCCGGAGTGTCACCGGCGTGGTGGGCTCGGGACCGGCGAGGTGCTGAGCGGCCTGGCCGACGGCCTCCAGCAGCACCATGCCGGGAAGGTGGTCGTGGGCGTGGTCGAAGAGCACGGAGTGCGCCGTGTCGACCCGTAGCTGCCAGCGGCGCGGTTGGTCCGTCGGGCAGAGGACGACGTCCTCCTCGCGGGTTCGGCCCACGCGCTCGGGCGGCACCGGAGTGCCGGGCGGCAGGGCCAGCGAGGTGGCCTCGCGGGCATCGGCGTGGCGGCCGCGCAGCCGGTCGTAGATGGCGGGGGGATGGCAGGTGTAGCGCAGATGCGCGGCGCCGAGCAGCTCGCCGTCGCGCACCGCGGTGATCTGTGCCTCCAGGCGCACCGAGCCGCCCTTGCGGCGGGCGGCGGCCACGGCGTGCGTGACGGTCAGTTCGACCTCGGCCCCGCCGTCGCCGGGACGGATGTCCAGCGCGGCGGGGCTGAGGGTGCAGGAGCAGTAGTCCCAGCCGAGCCGGTACTCCAGCGGCACCTCGTAGGCCGCGTGGGAGAGCAGGGCGAGAGCCTGACGCACGGTCTCGACCAGCAGCAGGGCGCTGTAGCGGTCGGCGTGGGGGGTGTAGAAGCTGTGCTGTTGCGGCCAGCGGGCCGTGACGGTGTGGGTGGTACCGGAGACCGGACGCCAGTCGGTGATCAGGACCTCGTCGGCGAGGTGCTTGCGGACGAGGCGGCCCGGGACCGGGGCCGTCCCGGGGGCCGCGGAGACGGGGACGGCGAGGGGGGCGGGCATACGAGTTCTCCTCATGGGTGGGTGGAACGTCGTGTGCAACAACTGGTGCGACTGGGGATGGAGTTGAACCAGCCGCGTGCCGTAACATAGAGAACGTTATTTATTCTGTCGAGAGCAGACCGGAAAGATGCATGTCAAGACAGCGACAGGACCGGGCCCTCCACACCCGGGCCACCATCGTGCGGGCGGCGGCCGAGGTCTTCGCCGAGCAGGGCTACGCGGGCGCCAGCGTCACCAGGATCACTGAACGCGCGGGTCTGACGATGGGGGCCATGTACTTCCATTTCAAGAACAAGGCGGCGCTGGCTCGCGAGATCGTCCTGGACCAACCGGGACGGGTGCAGACGCCGCGGACCTCCGTCGGCCTGCAGCACGCCGTCGACATCACCCTGGCCTGGGCCCGGCAGCTCTTGGACGACCCCGTGCTGCTCGCCGGCGCGCGGCTGGTGATGGAGCAGGAGGAGTTCATCGGTCCGGAGCAGAACTCCCACCAGCAGTGGGTGCGGATCTTCGAGGCGGAACTGGCGACGGCGGAGGAGCGCGGCGAACTGCTCGACGGCTGCGACAGGGGCGCCCTCGCCCGCCTGATCGTCAACGCCTGTACGGGAGCGCAGATGCATGCCCAGATGGCGACCGGCCACCGTGACCTGCCGGTGCGGGTGGCCGAGATGTGGGGATGCCTGCTGCCGGCCCTGGCCACGCCGGAGGCGAGAGCTGCGATCGACCTCGATATCAGCCGCGGTAAGGCATCTTGACGGCCCATCAGCTCCTCGATCGGGGTTGTGTGGGCTCGGTGAAATGACACATGAGCACCACGGTGACAAACCGAAACTCCCTATGATCCGATCCAGTGGCTGTCTACATACGGGGGCTGAATGACATCTGCGATTCCAGTACAGGCCGCAGAAACCACACCGCGCACGGGAGCCGGACGTCAGGGGCAGCACATCGATCCGGGACGACGGATGGCCCCGAAGAGGAGCGGCGGAGACCGCAACCCCGGATCACTCGGCGGTAAGACCGTCATGATCACCGGCGCCTCCAGCGGTATCGGCGCGGCCGCCGCCCGCTGCTTCGCAGAGGAGGGCGCCGCTGTGGTCCTCATGGCCCGGCGCGGGGACCGGCTGCGTACCCTCGCCGGCGAGATCCAGGACGCCGGGGGCCGGGCCGCGGTGGTCACCGGCGATGTGACCAGCCAGGACGACGTCGACCGCGCCGTCGACGTGGCGGTGGCGGACTTCGGCACCCTCGATGCCGCCTTCAACAACGCCGGGCAGGGCACGCTCGGCACCCCGATTCACGAGACGGACCAGGCGGTCTTCGACCGGATCATGGACGTCAACGTCCGCGGTGTGTGGAACTGCCTGCGCGCCCAGATCCGCGCCATGCTCACCCAGGACACCGGCGGCGCGATCGTCAACACCTCCAGCACAGCAGGCCTGTTCGCAACCGGTGCCATCGCCCCGTACGTGGCCGCCAAACACGCCGTCCTGGGGCTCACGAAGACCGCGGCCGCCGAGTACGGCGACCACGGCATCCGCGTCAACGCCCTCCTCGTGGGCGCCACCCGTACCGACATGCTCACGGGCGCCCTGGAACAGGCGGCAGGGCTGCAGGAGTCCGACCTCGTCGCCCGCGCCATCCAGCGCCGCCTGGCCGACCCCGTCGAGGTCGCCCGCGCCGCCGCCTGGCTCTGCAGCGACCAGGCATCGTTCGTCACCGGGGGCGTGGTGCCCGTGGACGGGGGCTGCTCGGCGGTCTGAGCGCCCCCGCCCTCCGTGTACAGGGTCCGGGTACGGCTCAGTAGCGGTAGTGGTCGGGCTTGAACGGGCCGTTGACCTCGACGCCGATGTAGGCGGCCTGCTCGGGGCGGAGCTCGGTGAGCTTGACGCCGA
>NZ_JBVHPN010000038.1:0-19265 GCF_055567935.1 Streptomyces sp. NPDC026301
ACAAAACTCCCGACCCCCCCCCCCCCTCCCTTCCCCCCCCCCCCCCCCCCCCCCTCCCCCCCCCCCCCCCACCCCCCCCCCCCCCCCCCCCGTCCGGTGCACCGCCGCCTGGAGCCCCACGGCTCCGCAGACCGGAGAACCCCCATGGATACTTCAGCGATACCCCAGTCCCCACCCCCCGCAGCGCCCGCCGCGCCCTCCGAGGTCAGCGGCAAGGCAGTCCGCCCCGGTGACCGCGTCTTCCTCGGTCTCTCGCGCGGCTCCGGCATCGCGCTGCTGGTGATCATGGCTGCCATCGCGGCCTTCCTCACCTACCGCTCCGTCCTCGCCGTCCAGGGCGACAAGGCGAACTTCTTCACCACCTTCGAGTGGGATCCGACCGGCGCCGAGCCCAAGTTCGGCATCGCCGTCCTCGCCTTCGGCACGGTCGTCAGCTCGGTCATCGCGATGGTCATCGCGGTACCCGTCGCGGTCGGCATCGCGCTCTTCATCTCGCACTACGCGCCGCGCAAGCTGGCCTCCCCGCTCGGCTACGTCATCGACCTGCTCGCCGCGGTCCCCAGCATCATCTACGGCCTGTGGGGCGCGCTCTTCCTCGTGCCGCACCTGAGCGGCCTGTACAGCTGGCTGGACAGCTACCTCGGCTGGACCGGGATCTTCAGCTACTCCCAGGGCGCCGCGCGTTCGCTGTTCACCGTCGGGATCCTGCTGGCGATCATGATCCTGCCGATCGTCACCAGCGTCAGCCGCGAGGTCTTCCTCCAGGTCCCCAAGACGCACGAGGAGGCCGCGCTCGCCCTCGGCGCCACGCGCTGGGAGGTCATCCGCATGTCGGTGCTGCCCTTCGGCCGCTCCGGCATCATCAGCGCCTCGATGCTGGGCCTGGGCCGCGCGCTCGGCGAGACCATGGCCGTCGCCACGGTCCTCTCCCCCAGCTTCCTCATCGGGCTCAGCCTGCTGGACCCGGGCGGCGGCACGTTCGCGCAGAACATCGCCAGCAAGTTCAGCGAGGCGGACACCTTCGGCCAGGACGCGCTGATCGCCTCCGGCCTCGTCCTCTTCGTCATCACGCTGCTCGTCAACGGCGCGGCCCGCCTGATCATCGCCCGCCGCAAGGAGTACTCGGGGGCCAACGCATGAGTAACGTCATCACCGAAGAGCGGCCGGTCGCGGACAGCGCGCCGCTGCCCCCCGTCTCCCTCCGGCAGGCCCGGCTGCCGCGCTGGTCCCCGCCGGTCTTCGCGCTGGCCGCCCTCGCCGCGGGCGTCGGCATCGGCCTCGCCGCCGGCCTGGACAGCAAGATCCAGTGGGGCCTGGTCGCCGCGCTGCTCTTCATCGTCGGCACGTTCGCGATCGCCGCCAAGGTCGAGGGCGCGCGGCAGGCCAAGGACCGGCTGGCCACCAGCCTGGTCTGGATCGCCTTCCTGCTCGCCGTCCTCCCGCTCGCCTCGCTCATCTGGGAGACCGTCGCCCGCGGCCGGAAGGTCCTGGACGGGTACTTCCTCTCCCACTCGATGGGCACGCTGCCGGACCAGATGGCCGGCGGCGGCATCTACCACGCGATCATCGGCACCCTGGAGCAGGTCGGCCTCGCCACCCTGATCGCCGCGCCGGTCGGCCTGCTGACCGCGATCTACCTCGTCGAGTACGGGCGCGGCCGGCTCGCCAAGGCCGTCACCTTCTTCGTCGACGTCATGACGGGCGTGCCCTCGATCGTCGCCGGCCTCTTCGTCTACTCGGCGTGGATCCTGATCCTCGGCTTCGGCCCCTCCGGCTTCGCCGGCGCCATGGCACTGGCCATCCTGATGATGCCGGTCGTGGTGCGCTCCGCGGAGGAGATGCTCAAGCTGGTGCCGAACGAGCTGCGCGAGGCGTCCCTCGCCCTCGGCGTACCGAAGTGGCGCACCATCCTCAAGGTCGTCCTGCCCACCTCCCTCGGCGGCATCACCACCGGCGTCATGCTGGCCATCGCCCGCATCACCGGCGAGACCGCGCCGGTACTGCTCCTGGTGTGGGGCGCCAAGACGATCAACAACAACCCCTTCGAAGGCGCCCAGCAGTCCCTGCCGCTGTACGTGTTCCAGCAGTGGCAGCAGGGCTCCGAGGCGAGCTACGACCGCGCCTGGGCCGCGGCCCTCGTCCTCATCGCCTTCGTCATGATCCTCAACCTGGTGGCCCGCGGCATCGCCCGCTGGAAGGCCCCGCAGCACTGATGTGCGGCTCCGCCGCGTGGCCGCCGCCGCGCTGCGCGAACCCGGAAAGAAGTTGTGATTCCCATGGCCAAGCGAATCGACGTCAGCGGCCTCTCCGCCTACTACGGCAGCCACAAGGCCATCGACGACATCTCCATGACCGTCGAGCCCCGCTCGGTGACGGCCTTCATCGGCCCCTCCGGCTGCGGCAAGTCCACCTTCCTGCGCACCCTGAACCGGATGCACGAGGTCACCCCCGGCGGCCGCGTCGAGGGCAAGGTGCTGCTGGACGACGAGGACCTCTACGGCTCCGGCGTCGACCCGGTCGCCGTCCGCCGCACCGTCGGCATGGTCTTCCAGCGCCCCAACCCCTTCCCCACCATGTCGATCTTCGACAATGTGGCGGCGGGCCTGCGCCTGAACGGCGCGGTGAAGAAGAAGTCCGAGCTGAACGACGTCGTCGAGAAGTCCCTCAAGGGCGCCAACCTCTGGAACGAGGTCAAGGACCGGCTGAACAAGCCCGGCTCCGGCCTCTCCGGCGGCCAGCAGCAGCGGCTGTGCATCGCCCGCGCGATCGCGGTCGAGCCGCAGGTCCTGCTGATGGACGAGCCCTGCTCCGCGCTCGACCCGATCTCCACCCTCGCCATCGAGGACCTGATCGGGGAGCTCAAGGAGCGCTTCACGATCGTCATCGTCACGCACAACATGCAGCAGGCCGCGCGCGTCTCGGACCGTACGGCGTTCTTCAACCTGGCCGCGGTCGGCCAGCCCGGCAAGCTCGTCGAGATCGACGAGACCGAGCGCATCTTCTCCAACCCGTCGGTCCAGGACACGGAGGACTACATCTCCGGCCGCTTCGGCTGAGTCGACGTGCGGCTCCGCCGCGTGGCCGACCCCTCAGACGTCCTGACCGACCCTTCCGCGTCCTGCGGTGCTGCATGGCGGTGCCACCGCAAGACGAAGGGCCCGCCCCCACTTCGGGGGCGGGCCCTCTTTGTCGTACCAGCGACCGGCTCAGCCGAACGCCAGGTTCACCACCCAGTACGCGAGAGCGGCCACCGCTCCCGCCGCCGGCATGGTGATGAACCAGCCCAGGATGATGTTCTTCGCGACGCCCCAGCGCACTGCGCTGACCCGCTTGGTGGCGCCCACACCCATGATCGCCGAGGTGATCACGTGGGTGGTGGAGATCGGCGCGTGGAACATGAACGCGGTGCTGAACATGATCGACGCACCGGTCGCCTCGGCGGCGAAGCCCTGCGGCGGATCCAGCTCGATGATCTTGCGGCCGAGGGTGCGCATGATGCGCCAGCCGCCCGCGTACGTACCGAGCGACAGCATCGCCGCACAGGCGATCTTCACCCAGATCGGGATGGGGTCGCCGTGGCCCTCGGCACCGCCGATGACCAGCGCCATCACCACGACGCCCATCGTCTTCTGGGCGTCCTGCAGACCGTGGCCGAGCGCCATGCCCGCCGCCGAGACCGTCTGCGCGATACGGAAGCCGCGCTTGGCCTTGTGCGGGTTGGAACCCTTGAACATCCAGAGGATGGCGACCATGACGAAGTAGCCGACGACCAGGCCGACCAGCGGTGACAGGAACATCGGGAGAACGATCTTCTCCCAGACGCCCGACCAGTAGACGGTCGAGGACCCGGCGAGCGCCGCGCCCACCATGCCGCCGAACAGCGCGTGCGAGGAGGACGACGGCAGACCGAAGTACCAGGTCACCATGTTCCACGCGATGGCGCCGACCAGCGCGGAAAAGAGGATCATCATCCCCTGTTTGCCGCTGGGCGTCTCGATCAGGCCCTCACTGACGGTCTTGGCCACCCCGCTGCCCAGGAAGGCGCCGGCGAGGTTCATCACCGCCGCCATCGCGAGCGCGGCCCGCGGCGTCAGCGCACGCGTCGAGACCGAGGTCGCGATCGCGTTCGCGGAGTCGTGAAAGCCGTTGGTGTACGTGAATCCGAGCGCGACCGCGATGGTCACGATGAGCGCGAAGGTGTCCATGGCCGGGGCTCAGGACTCCTTCACGGCGATCGTCTCGACCGTGTTGGCCACGTGCTCGAATGCGTCGGCCGCCTCTTCGAGGATGTCCACGATCTGCTTGAGCTTGAGCACCTCGATGGCGTCGTACTTGCCGTTGAAGAGGTGCGCGAGCAGCTTGCGGTGGATCTGGTCGGCCTGGTTCTCCAGACGGTTGACCTCGATCCAGTACTCGGTGAGGTTCGACATCGTCCGCAGGTTCGGCATGGCCTCGGCGGTCAGCTCGGCCGCCCGCGCCAGGACCTCGATCTGCTGGTCGACGCCCTTGGGCAGCTCCTCGACGTTGTAGAGGACGACCAGATCGACGGCCTCCTCCATGAAGTCCATGATGTCGTCGAGCGACGAGGCGAGGTTGTAGATGTCCTCGCGGTCGAACGGCGTGATGAACGAGGAGTTCAACTGGTGGAACACCGCGTGGGTGGCGTCGTCCCCCGCGTGCTCCGCCGCTCGCATCCTCTCGGCGATCTCTGCCCGCGCGGAGGCGTCCGCCCCGAGCAGTTCCATCAGGAGTTTTGAGCCCGTGACGATGTTGTCCGCAGAGGCGGCGAACATGTCGTAGAAGCTCGTCTCCCTGGGGGTCAGACGAAAGCGCACGTGAAATCCTCGGGGTGCATCGGATTCGGTCGAGATGATGCTAGGCGCATCATCCAGCCACTGCTAACCGGCATTACCTCAGTGTCGCCCATCGGGCAGCATGCTCTGCACGGGGTACCTGCCCCGCGGGCCGCGCGGGGTATCTCCCTCGTGCGCGAAATTCTGTACCATATACCCGCCAGGGGTATACGGACCGGCTACGTACCAGGGGAGAAGCCCATGACGACCACGGACGCCGACGCCGATGGCACGACCGCGGCCGCCGGGGCCTGCCACGGCGCGGAGCCGCAGGGCGTGCCCCAGGGCGACCCTGATGCCGTGACCAACCACGATCTGGGCATCCACGGGTACGCGAAGCAGAAGGACGCCCACATCAAGCGGCTGCGCCGCATCGAGGGTCAGATCCGGGGCCTCCAGCGGATGCTGGAGGAGGACGTCTACTGCATCGACATACTCACCCAGGTCTCGGCCAGCACGAAGGGCCTGCAGTCCTTCGGCCTGCAGCTTCTCGAGGAACACCTGCGGCACTGCGTCGCCGACGCGGCCATGAAGGGGCCGGAGGCCATCGACGAGAAGGTCAAGGAAGCCACCAAGGCCATCGAGCGCATGCTGCGTACCTGAGATACGCCGCCCGTCGGCCGGAAAGCGGGGCAGGGTCCGGGCCCCGATTGCTCTTCCTGGCCGTGCGGGTGAGTGATCCGGCGTGACGTATCCCACGCCGGGGCCGCGGCCGAAAATGACCGCTCCCTACAGCCGCTCGACGGTCGCGGAGCGCTGCTCCGCCACCACTGCGGATTCTCTGGCGTCACGGTCCGCGTCCACGTCCAGCACCTCGTCGATACGGTCCGGGCTGAGGCGGTCCTCCGGGGAGGTCGCCGCCGCGATCATCAACTCACCAGCCAGGTCGATCTCGACGAGGGCCACGTGGTCCTGAGCCATCTGACTGCGGTGCGGCGCCACGTACAACACCTCCTCCTTCGAGGCCCATGCCACTCTTCTGGCGGTTACCACCAAGGGTAGGGACGGTTGCACGCCCCGCGCATGGCACGGATGGACCATTTACGCCGCCCGGCAAGCCCTGCGGGCACGTGCCGGGCCCGGAGCCGCAGACCCGGGACGCCCCGCCCGGCCGCCCCGGCACACCTCATCCGCCGCCGGCCGCCGCGATCCGCCCCGTGTAGATGTCCGCCCGCCGCGGCAGCTCGACCGGCGCCTTCGTCCCGAAGCCGGCGAAGGTGAGCGTGGAGGTCACCTCCGTGCCGCGCGGCGAGCCGTTGGCGAAGGAGAACCGGTACTGCAGCTTGCGCAGCCGCCCGGCCTCGTCGAGGTACGCCTCGAACGGCACCGCGTCGGTCGTGAAGCCCCGCTCGGCCGCGGTCAGCGAGGGCTTGGTGCCCTTCGAAGCGGCGTCGGCGGCCACCCCGATGTCGGCCGTGCCGCGGTAGTGCCGCACGCGCACGCCGCGCAGCCGCTCCTCGCCCTCGTACGTCGCGCGCCGGGTGCCGCGCAGCAGCTCGGCCGCGGCCAGCGGATCGGTCGCGCCACCGGTGACGAGATTGCCGTCGGACAGCGCCGTGGTGTCCACCCGCACCCACTTGTCCGCGGGCACCCCGGCGCCGCGGTTCTTCATGTAGAGCGCGCCGGGCGCGAAGATCTCGGTGATCGGCTTGCGCACCCGGCCGTCCGGCCCGGCGGGCTCCGGCAGCACCAGCCGCAGCCGGCCCGTGCCGCGGCGGTAGTCGTAGTGGCCTCCGCCGCGGATGGCGACACGGGTGCCGCCGCTCGTGGTCTCCAGGGCCGTACGGACCTGTGAGGTGCCGCCGCGCACCAGCGCGTCGGCGCTCTGCCGGAGCGCCACCGAGGGGACGGGGCCCGCGGGCACGTCGTCGGCGGCGGCGCCATCCGTCGTACACCCCGATGTCAGCAGGCCGGCTCCCAGCGCCAGCCCCGCCGCCGTGGCGACGGCGACGGCCGTGCCGCTCCGTCTGTCCTGCACCACCATCGCGCACGAGCCCCCTGCCGCTGTCGCGCCGCCGTCCCGCCGCCGCACGGCGCGGCCGGCATCGGGCAACCATTTCGTTCAACGACCGTTCATGTGGCCCGTCACGCCCGCCTGGGCCAACCGGCAGTAGCGTGGCGGTGTGCCGTACGCGACCCAGGACCCGCAGCAGACCACCGCCACCGACGGCGCCGGCACCGGCGCCACCGCTACGCACCGCGCCACGACCACCGAGCGCGGCGCGTTCTGTCTCGCCCGGTGCAGCTGCGGCTGGTCGGGCCCGGCCCGCCGCGCCCGCTCCCAGGCCCGCACGGACGCGGAGCGGCACGCGGGCGGCAGCTGACCGGCTCGGCCCTCCCACGCCCCCGCAATCCCCTCTTTCACTCCGCACTCCCCGTTCCCGGCGGAACCCGCCGCCCCACTTCCGCATCTGGCTGGGGGAAGGGCAACGGGACAGCGCCTTCGGGGCGCGATTCGGCATAGGGGGCGGCCGTGAAGCGGCGCACACTTCTGGCAGCGGGCGGCGGGCTCGCGGCGACCACGGCGGCATGGGGAACGGCCTGGGGCACGGCCTACGGCTCAGGGATGGGCCGGGGGACCTCCTGGGACGCGCTCCGCACGGGCCTGGACGGGCAGCTGATACGGCCGGGCGACGCCGCGTACGCCACCGCGCGCCGCCTCTACAACACCCGTTACGACACGCTGAAGCCGGCGGCCGTGGCGTACGTGAAGCACGCCGCGGACATAGCGGAGTGCCTGAGCTTCGCGCGCAAGCACGGCACGCCCGTCGCCATTCGCAACGGCGGCCACTCCTACGCCGGCTGGTCCAGCGGCGACAACCGCCTGATCGTCGACGTCTCCGCGCTCTCCAAGGTCTCCGCGCCGTCCGGCGGCACCACCCGCATCGGCGCCGGCGCCAAGCTGATCGACGTGTACGAGGGCCTGGGCAAGCACGGCGTGACCGTCCCCGGCGGCTCCTGCCCGACCGTCGGCATCTCCGGCCTGACCCTCGGCGGCGGCCACGGTGTCGTCTCCCGCGCGTACGGACTGACCTGCGACAGCCTCGTCGGCGCCACGCTCGTCACGGCCGACGGCAAGACCCTGCACTGCGACATGAAGGAGCACGCCGATCTCTTCTGGGCGCTGCGCGGCGCGGGCAACGGCAACTTCGGCGTGGTCACCGAGCTGCGCTTCCGTACGCACAAGGCGCCGAGCGCGGTGATGGCGTACATGACCTGGCCGTGGTCGAAGGCGGCAGCCGTACTGCGCTCCTGGCAGGAGTGGGGGCCGGTGCAGGCCGACGAGATCTGGTCCAGCTGCCACCTCGACGCGCGCCCCGGCGGCACCCCGACCGTCTCCGTCGCCGCGTTCTCGCTCGGGTCGTACCGCGACCTCCAGAACGCCGTCGACAAGCTCGCCGACCGCGCGGGCGGCCCCGGCCCGGCCTCCTCCGTGTCGCTGAGGCCCAAGCCGTACCTGGACGCGATGGAGGCGTACGCGGGCTGCTCGACGAAGACCACCGCCCAGTGCCACCAGCCGGGCAAGGCCCCCGGGCACACCACCTCAGGGCAGCTGGGCCGGGAGACCTACGCGGCCCGTTCGGACTTCTTCGACCGCTCCCTGAGCGCGGCGGGCATCCGTACGGTCCTCGACCAGATCGAGCGCGCGGGCCGCAACGGCGTCAACGGCAACGTCGCGTTCACCGCCCTGGGTGGCGCGATCAACCGCGTGCAGCCGACCGCCACCGCCTTCGTGCACCGCCGCTCGCGCTTCCTCGCGCAGTACCTCGCCTCCTGGGCACCGGGCGGCACCGGCAAGGCCCAGAGCGGCTGGCTGGCCGGCATGCACACCGCGATGCGCCGGTACGCGTCCGGCGCCGCCTACCAGAACTACGCCGACCCGGCCCTGACGGACTGGAAGCAGGCGTACTACGGCGCGGCCGCCGGCCGCCTCGCCACGGTGAAGCAGGCGTACGACCCGCAGCACCTGTTCCGGACGTTCCCGCAGGCGCTGTAGCGCCCGGTTCTGACTACGCGTCGGCCCCGCCCGGTGTCCGGGCGGGGCCGACGCGTCTGTTCCTCGGCTCAGGGACGTCCGTCCCTCGGCTCAGGCGGCGAGGTCCTTGTCCCGGTCCTTGCGGCCGGCCGGCACCCCGTCCGTACGGCGCGGCGCGCCGGCCGGGCCGGGCGGCTCCGGAAACCCGTCGGGGCCCCCGGCCCCGACGGCACCGGCCGCCCCCGCGGGCCCGAACGCGTCCGTCACAGCCGCGCCGTCCCCCTCGCCCGCTCCGCCCGCGTGCGCCGTCCCGGCGCGGGGCACCTGGACCAGCGCACCGATGCGGGAGGCCGCGATCGCCTTCATGAGCGGCACGAGCAGCGCCTGGGCGAGCGGCGCGAACAGCAGCGCGACCGCCGTGCCCAGCGCGAACCCGCCGATGACGTCCGTCGGGTAGTGCACGCCCATGTAGACCCGGCACAGGCCCTCGAGGAGGGCCAGGCCGATGCCGATGAGCCCGTATTTGCGGTGCGCGATGAAGATGCCGACGCCGATGGCCATGGTCAGCGTGGCGTGATCGCTCACGAACGAGAAGTCGTTCTTGCCCGCGACCAGGACCTCCAGCCCCGAGTGGTCCTTGAACGGGCGTGGCCGCGCCACGAACTCCCGGATCGGGATGTTGGCCAGCAGCGCGATGCCGGCGGCCAGCGGCGCCCACACCAGGCCCGCCACGGCGGCGGGCGCGTCGGCCTTCTTGCGGGCGCCCCACCAGCCGATGAGACACAGGATCGCCAGCCCGGCGATGATGCCGTACTCGCCGACGTACTCCATCACCTGGTCGAACCAGTGCGGAGCGTCCTTGGCGAGGCCGTTGACCTCGTAGAGCAGGCCAACGTCGGGGTTCGACCCGTCCAGTGCGAGTCCAGCCATGTGCCGGGGCCCCTAACCTTTCGCGCGCGCGAGCGCCGTCCGAGTGCTGCCAACCCCCGTGGTCGTCGAGCAATTGCGGTGTGCGCCGCGCCGTCCGTCAGCCGTGCTCCGGCAGCGCCGCTCACTCCCACTCCAAGGAAACGTCATGCGCCCCCGCGACGTTCCACTTTCCACCGGATGATCACCAGGACGTTATCGAAGCTTGACTCATCTCCGCAGCTCAGGCCCCATGTTCACGCAGTGTTCCGACGGGGGAGCGCTTTTGCGCCATCTTCGGTGACGCGAGTGGCCCCGATGTAGTCAGGTGAGTCGATCTTGTCGAACCGGATCACCGCCCCCGTGTACGGGGCGTTGATCATGTAGCCGCCCCCCACGTAGATCCCCACGTGGTGGATCGACCGCGGGTCCTTCAAGTCGTACGCGAAGAACACCAGGTCCCCGGGGAGCAGCTCGTCCCGCTTCGGATGCGGCCCGGCGTTCCACTGGTCGTTGGCGACGCGGGGCAGCTCGACCCCGACCGACTGGAAAGCGGCTTTGGTCAGGCCCGAGCAGTCGAACCTGCCGCCCTGGTCCGCCGTTCCGTTCCCGCCCCACAGGTACGGCGTGCCGAGCTTCTTCTGTGCGTAGTAGATGGCCCCGGCCGCCTGCTGCGAGGGCTGCACCCGCTCGACCGGCGCCTCGAAGCTCTTCGCGAGGGTGGTGATGACCTTGACGTAATTCTGCGTCTCCCGGTACGGCGGCACGCCGTCGTGCTGGATGACCCGATAGGCGCCCGCGTTGTAGGCCGCGAGCATGTTGTGCGTGGCGTCCCCCGGGACATCCTTCACATACTTGGCCAATTCGCAGTCGTACGAGGCCGCCGACGCGATCGCGTCGTCCGGGTCCCACACGTCCTTGTCACCGTCGTTGTCCCCGTCGACGCCGTGCGTCGCCCACGTGCCGGGGATGAACTGCGCGAGCCCCTGCGCCGCCGCCGGGCTCTGCGCCTTGGGGTTCCAGCCGCTCTCCTGGTACAGCTGCGCGGCCAGCAGCGCCGGGTTGATCGCCGGACACAGTGCGCCCCACTTCTGCACGAGCGGCTGGTACGCCGCCGGCACCGCGCCCTTCGCCAGCCCGACGGCCCGTCCCGCGGCCCCGCCGAGCCCGGCCGCCGCGTACGTACCGATGATCAACAGCGCGACAAAACAGGCACCGAGGCCCGCGCCGATGCCCGCACCCACCCAGACCTTGCGCACCGCACCCCTCACCCCCACGTCGACCCCCGTCAGGCTACCGACGAACCGTGTCCGTGTCCGCCCCGCCTCAAACCGGCGTTCCCCGCACACAGTTCCCCTCGGCCACGCCCGCGCCACCCTTCGGCCACGGCCTCGCCGCCCTCCCGGCCGTCAATTGCTCAGCGTGACCGCGCATGGTACACACGGTGAAAATGCCGGGCCCTACGGACGACGCGTACACCCCTGTCCTCGTCGCCCACACGGGATCCGCCAAAGTTTGACGCCAAGTCGACATCGCCACAGGCAATTGTCAGCGAAGATAGAGGCTGGCCGTGCCATGTGGTGCGGGAGACAACTACCCAATAGGGGCGGTGAGTTCACTTATGTTCATTGCGGCCGAAAAGGGCGACATCACCACCATTATCGGCGGAATCGCCCCTGACTGGGGCCCGTTCGGGAGTCTCGGCAACGAGGCACGCGTCATGGTCGAGGTGGTGATGGCGGTGGCCATCCTCCTCTGCCTCGGCATCGCGATCTGGGGTGCGGCGAAGCAGCGCATCGGCGCCACGGCCCTCCGCGACACCTTCAGCGCCGAGCAGGGCAAGGGCCTGATCGTCGCCGGACTGACCGGCGTCTTCATCATCGGGTCACTGGGCACCCTCTTCACCATCGTCTACGGCATGGCGGTCTAGCCGGCCGAAACGTCACCGCCCGCCGGGCCGCGCGGCAGCCGTCGCGCACCGGCCCGCCGCCTCCGTCCCGTACACCCGTCGTACGCCCGTCCGTACGCCCCGCCCGTCCGTCCGCGCGCCCACCGCGCGCTCTTCCGCGCCACGCCCCGGCTCACGTCCCATGGTCGTCGTCTGTGCGCGGCCGCCCCACCTGGCCCACATTCCCACCCGAGGCCACATGCTGATGCCCACTCCGACCACCCACCCACAGCGGACTCCCAACCCGCCGCGTAGTTATCCACAGGCGCTGCGGGCGGGTTCGCCGTTCCGTCACAGTGGGGTGTACTCGTACCAGGACGCCCTGGCCGCCTCGCACGCGGCTACGGTCGTACCCGGGTTGCGGCAAGGCGACGGCGAAAACGGCAGCGATGCCGGTTGAGGGGGCACAGGCACCATGAGTCTCGGAGATGACGGAGCGTACGGCGGCGGGGAGTACGGCGGCCAGGGTCCCGCCGGCCAGACGCGCACCAGACTGCCCGGCGGCGAGGGCGACGTGTACGGCACCGGCCGCCGCCCCCGCGGCGGCATGTCCAGCCGCAATCTGGTGACGATCGTCGGCGTGGTCGTGCTGCTCATCGCAGCCATCGCCTTCGCCAACCGCGGCGGCCACACCTCCGATTCCTCCTCCCCCGACAACACCTCCGGCGCCCCGGCCGCCCAGCCCACAAGCCCCACAGGCCAACACCCGGTCTCCGGCAAGAACCCCCAAAACCCCGCCATCCCTTCCGACTTCCCCAAGTCGGAAGCGGGGGCGCAGTCGGCGGCGGCGAATTATGCGGTGGCGCTCGCCAGTGACGGTATGTACAGGTCGGACGCGCGCGACGCGATCGTCGACGCGGTGTACACGCCGACCGCCGCGGCTGCCCGCAAACAGAGCCTGCGCAAGATCTACGACGATCCCGAGTTCCTGGCCGGCATCGGCCTCGACAAGAATGGCAAGGCTCCGGACGGCATGACCTTCGTGTCCCGGGCGAATCCGGTCGGTACGAAGGTCGAGAAGTTCGAGGGGACCTCCGCGAAGGTCGCTGTCTGGTACTCCTCCCTGTTCGGCCTCGCCGGCGAAGGCTCCGAGAACCCGGTCGCGGAGAGTTGGTACACGACGACCATGAAACTGCAGTGGGCCGGTGGCGACTGGAAGATCGCCGACCTCTCGCAGAAGAACGGGCCGGCGCCGGTCGGCCGTGACCAGGCCGCCGCGACGGCCGAGGAGATGTCCAAGGCCGTCGAAGGGTTCGGAGGGTTCACGTATGCCCGGTAAGCCTCAACTCACCGGTACACCCGGCCGCCGCGCCCTCTCATTCGCGGCGCTGTTCGCCGGCCTCCAGATGTGGGCCGTGCTCTTCGCCTCGCGCGCCTTCGCCGCGCCGTCGCCCAAGCCGAGCGACAACCCTTGCGAGCTCCTCTCCGACAAGGCGAAGGAGCTCTGCGAGGAGCGCGGCTCGGGAGGGAGCGGTGGTTCCTCCCCCTCTCCCGGTATCTCCGACAGCAACCCCCTCGACCCCCTCCAGTCCCTCGCCAAGGGATGTGCCGACGCCGCCGCGTGGATTGTCACCAAGCTGTCCGAAGCCGTGAAGGCGACCACGCAGGTCGACTTCACGAACGCCGCGTTCCTGCGCCAGTACGCCGTCGTCTTCGCCGCCTCCACCGTGCTCACGCTCGTGCTCTGGCTGCTCGCCGTGGCCAAGCGCGCCGTCCGCGGCGTTCGCCTCACCGAGGCCATCGGTGAGGCGGTCGGCTTCCTGTGGCTCACCGTCCTCGCCTCCGCCTTCACCCCCCTGATCCTCTACACCGTCGTCTCCGCCGCCGACGGCGTCACCGAGATCATCGCCAAGGGCACCGGCGCCCAGACGGACATCTTCTTCGGCTCCTTCTCCGAGGCCCTGAAGAAGGGGACGGACATCGGCGGCGGCCCGATCATGCTGATCGTCGTCGCCCTCGTGTCCGTGCTCGCGGCCGGCATCCTCTGGCTGGAGCTGGTCATCCGCGCCGCCCTGCTCTACGTCGGCGCCCTGCTCGGCACGGTCGTCTACGCCGGCCTCGTCGACAAGAACATGTGGGGCCACGTCCGCCGCTGGGCCGGCATCATGATCGCGGTGATCATGGTCAAACCGGTCATCGTGATCGTGCTGGGCATCGCCGGCGCCCTCTCCTCCGAGAAGGGCCCCGACTCCTTCTCCGCCGTCGTCTCCGGCCTCGCCATCATCCTGCTCGCCATCTTCGCGAGCGCGATGATCTACCGCTTCGTCCCCGGCTTCGGCGACGAGATCATGGCGGCGCGCACGAGCAAGAAGGCGGCGACGGACGGCAGTCAGGCCGCCGCCCTCATCTCCTCCCCCGCCGCCCTGGTCTCCCAGGGCATCAAGACGCACAGTTCGCGCAACGGAGGCAACGGCTCCGGCGACGGCGGCAACAGCAGCGGCGGCCAGTCCCGCCCGGCAGACGCCGTGGCCGGCGGCGTCGCCGCGCACAGCTCCCGCAGCGGCTCGGGCGGCTCCGGCGGCTCCGGCGCGGCCGCCCCGCCCGCACCCCGTACGAGCCCAGGCCCCCGCCCCGGCGCGGCCTCGGGCGGTTCCGCCCGCACCGGCAAAACAGCAGGAGGTGATGGGCGTTGAGCACCCAGTCCCACCCGATCGCGCCCCGACGCACGTATCTGATCGGCCGCGCCCGCCCCAACGCCGTCATCGGCAAGAACCGCGAGACCGGCGAGATCGCCCTGATCATCGCGGGCGCGTTCCTCGGCATGATGTGCGGCCTCCTGGTCCCCGTCCTGCCGCTGCGCATCGTGACGCTCACCGGCTTCCCGATGCTGGCCCTGGCCGCGGTGTACGTCCCGTACCGCGGCCGGACGTTCTACAAGTGGTTCGAGATCAACCGCAGTTACAAGCGCACCCTGCGGCGGGGGACGACGTACCGCTCCACCGCGCCCGAGGCCGGCATCAGCCTCGACGGCCGCGAGGTGGAGATCGGCCCGCCGCCCGGCATCGGCCGCATCAACTGGCTCGCCGCGCCCTTCGGCCCGGACGAGATCGCCGTACTGCTGCACGCCGACCGCCGCACCGTCACCGCGGCGATAGAGATCGAGGGCCCGGGCGTCGGCCTGCGCGACAGCGAGGACCAGGAGGCCCTGGTCGACCGCTTCGGGACGCTGCTCAAGCACGTCGCGAACGGCGACGGGTTCGTGACCCGCCTGCAGATGCTCGCCCGCACCCTCCCCGCCGACCCGGACGCGCACGCCAAGGACGTAGCCCAGCGCGGCGACCGGAACTCCCCGGCCTGGCTGCAGGACTCCTACGACCAGCTGCAGTCGATGGTCTCCACCTCCTCCGAGCAGCACCGCGCGTACCTCGTCGCCTGCATGCACTACACGCGCGAGCTGGCCGCCGAGGCGGAGACCATGGCCCGCGCGGCCCGCACGCACCACGGCGGGCTGCTCCGAAAGCGCCTGGACAAGGACGCGGGCCTCGCCGTCGTCATGGCCCGCGAGCTGACCGACATCTGCGCCCGCCTTGCCGAGGCCGACATCCGCGTACGCCAGCCCCTCGGCCAGGCCCGGCTCTCGTCCCTCGTGCACTCCATGTACGACCCGGACCACCCCATCGACCACATCCAGGCGATGAGCAAGCGCAACGCCTGGCCGGCCGAGCTGGACGCGATGGAGCCCACGTACCTCCAGGCCAAGACCCGCGAGTCGACGACCCGCGCGCCCTGGTGCCACGCCACCGCGTGGGTCAAGGAGTGGCCGCTGACCCCGGTCGGCGTCAACTTCCTCGCGCCGCTGCTCGTGCACACCCCTGATGTGATCCGTACGGTCGCGGTCTGCATGGACCTCGAGCCGACCGAGGTCGCGATCGAACGCATGCTGACCGAGAAGACCAACGACGACGCGGAAGCCAGCCGCGCGGCCAAGATGAACCGCGTCGTGGACCCGCGCGACGTCGCCCACCACGGCCGCGTCGACCAGCGCGGCGAGGACCTGGCGTCCGGCGCGGCCGGCGTGAACCTCGTCGGTTACCTCACCGTCTCCGCCCGCTCCCCCGAGGCGCTGGCCCGCGACAAGCGGACCATCCGCGCCTCGGCCGGCAAGTCCTACCTCAAGCTGGAGTGGTGCGACCGCGAGCACCACAGGGCATTCGTCAACACGCTTCCGTTCGCGACCGGGATCCGCCGCTAAGCCGCTGGGAGGCGCGTACGTCATGGCCATGCTCGATCCGCTCGCCGCGATCACCGAGGCGTTCACCAGCTTCCTGTTCGGGAAGGTGGAGACGACCAGGCTGCCCGTACGGACCTCCACCGGGCAGGCCCAGGCCGTCTATCTGCCCACCGCGGCGCCAGGTCTCGGCGACTCCGGCGTGATCATCGGCCGCGAGGTGTACAGCGGCAAGGGGTACATCTACGACCCCTTCCAGCTGTACGGCCAGCAGCTGCCCGCCCCGCACTGGCTCGTCCTCGGCGAGTCCGGCAACGGCAAGTCCGCGCTGGAGAAGACGTACGTACTGCGTCAGCTGCGCTTCCGCGACCGCCAGGTCGTCGTCCTGGACGCACAGGGCGAGGACGGCGTCGGCGAGTGGAACCTCATCGCCGAACAGCTCGGCATAACCCCGATCCGGCTGGACCCCACGGCGGCGTTGAACGGCGGCATCCGCCTCAACCCACTGGACCCGTCGATCACCACCACCGGCCAGCTGGCGCTGCTCCGCACGATCATCGAGGTGGCCATGGGCCACGGCCTCGACGAGCGCTCCGGCTTCGCCCTCAAGGTCGCGCACGCGGCTGTGCTCAATGGGTTCGGCTCCGCCGAGGGCAACGAGACCCGCACCGACCGCCAGCCTGTCCTCACCGACATCGTCGAGCAACTCCGCCACCCGAAGCCGGAGTCGGCCGAGGCCATGAACGTCGACCTGGACGACGTACGGGCCTGGGGCCTGGACGTGGCCCTCGTACTGGACCGCCTCGTCGACGGTGACCTCCGCGGCATGTTCGACGGCCCGACCACGGCCGGCATCGACCTCGACGCGCCGCTCATCGTCTTCGACCTCTCCCACATCGACCGCAACTCGATCGCGATGCCGATCCTGATGGCGATCGTGGGCGTCTGGCTGGAGCACACCTGGATCCGCCCCGACCGGAAGAAACGGATCTTCCTGGTCGAGGAGGCCTGGCACATCATCAACTCCCCGTTCGTCGCCCAGCTCTTCCAGCGCCTGCTGAAGTTCGGCCGGCGCCTGGGCCTCTCCTTCGTCGCCGTCGTCCACCACCTCAGCGACGTCGTGGACGGCGCGGCCGCACGGGAGGCGGCGGCCATCCTCAAGATGGCGTCGACGAGGACGATCTACGCCCAGAAGGCGGACGAGGCACGGGCCACGGGGCGGGTCTTGGGCCTCCCACGGTGGGCGGTGGAGATCATCCCCACCCTGACCCCCGGCATCGCGGTCTGGGACGTCAACGGCAACGTCCAGGTCGTCAAGCACCTGATCACCGAGGCCGAACGCCCGCTCGTCTACACCGACCGCGCCATGACCGAGTCCTCCGTGGCCGACGCCTCGGCCCAGCCCACGGACGAGGCCCTGGCCCTGGAGCGCGCGGCGGACGCCGAGGCAGAAGCACGCGCCGAGGCAATGGCCCTGGCCCGCCAGCTCAGCAACGAATCGAGCGAGACGGTGGCATAGAAGGCAGGCCGCAAGCGGCGGGAAGTACGGACGGCACGAAGAACGAGCGCCCGGTAGTCGGTGGCGTAAGAGAGACGGACCGACGGGCGGTACGAAGGACGGGTCGGTGGCGTGAGCGACGGGTACGACCGATACGACCGGCAGGGGCAGGCGTACGGAGCCAACGGAGCCGGTGGCGGCGCGGGCCGGGACGGCGGGGCCGGGCCCCGGCGACGGGAGCGCGGCATCCCCGACTCGTTGCTCGTCGGCGTGCTGGCCTTCCTCCTGGGCCTGACGGTCCTGGTGTGGCTCGCCACGGGACTCTCCGGCCTCTTCGCCCACGGCAGCTGGCCCGACCGGCTGACGTTCACCCGCACCCCCCTCGCCATGCGCGAACTGGTCACCCAGCCGCACGACTTGCCGGCGGCCTGGCCCGATACCCCCGACGGCCAGCTCGCGGGCTACGGCCTCTTCTGGGGCGTCCTCATCAGCGAACTGATGGTCCTCGTCGTCCTCACGATCTTCGCCCTCGGCACGCTCACCCGCTTCCGAGCGGTACGCGCGGAACGCCGCGCGAACCGACTCGCCGAGGGGGCGGCGGTACCGGCCTCGCCCCCGGCGGCCCCGGAAGCGGTCCCTGAGGCGCCGGCCCCGGCCGACGCCTCACCCACAGCCGTAGACGGCCGTAAGACGAGTGCGGAGGTACTGGCCGTACCTGCGGCCGAACCGGCCCCGCAGCCGCCCCTGGACGCCCGTACCGACGCCCCTACCGGCATCCCCACCGGCGTTCCCGCCAGTGCCGTCACGGACACCCCCGCGCTCCCCCGCGTCCACTATCACCACCGCTCCGAGCGCCCCGCTGCCCGCGCCGCCGCGCTCGCCGCGATCACCGCCGCCGAAGGGCCGCTCCTCGTGGCGACGACCGACCCGACGCTCTGGGCCGAGAGCAAAGACGCCCGGGCGAAGCTCGGTCCGCTGCACGCGTACGACCCGCTGCACCTCCTCGACACCCCGGCCCGCCTGCGCTGGTCGCCCACCGCGGGCTGCGAGGACATCGCCGTCGCCGGTACCCGCGCGACCGCCCTCCTCGCCCCCGTCCGCCCGATGAGCACGCTCGACTCGGCCCTGGCGGACGCCGCTGAGACGTTGCTGCGCTGCTGGCTGCACGCGGCCGCCGTGGACGGCAGGCCGTTCCGGCAGATCCACCGCTGGGCCCAGGGCAGCGGCGCCGCGCACGAGCCCGTACGCATCCTCCGTACGAACTCCAAGGCCGCGGCCGGCCGCGCCGGCGAGCTGGAGTCCGTACTGACCGCCCACCCCGAACGCCGCGACATGGCCCAGCAATTGGTCGCCCGCGCGCTCGCCGCCCTCTCCTCCGTCCACATCCGGGACGCCTGCAATCCGGGGCGGGCCGATGCGCTCGCGCTTGATTCCTACGTGGCGGAAGGGGGAACGCTCTACGTAGTGGGCGAGTCGATCGAGGACCCGCGTACGACACCGGGTGCGATGCCTTTGCTCACCGCACTCGTCTCGAGCGTGGTCGAGCGCGGCCGCCGCATGGCCGAACGGTCATCTGACGGTCGCCTCGACCCACCACTCACCCTGGTCCTCGACGACATCGCAGCCCTCGCCCCGATCCCCGCGCTCCCCGCGCTCCTCGAATCGGGCGCCGCCCAGGGCCTCCTGACCCTCGCCACCCTCCGCTCCCCCGAACAGTCCCGCACCCGCTGGCCCCACGCCCCCCTGCCGGCCTGAGCGCCGGTCCAGGCCGGGGGCTCGGCCCGTCTGGCCTGTGCCCTACCGCACTATTGCCGTGGCCCTAAACGCAGAAAAGCCCCGCACCATGAGGTGCGGGGCTTTCCCACAATGATTGTTCGGCGGCGTCCTACTCTCCCACAGGGTCCCCCCTGCAGTAC
>NZ_JBVHPN010000039.1:0-17982 GCF_055567935.1 Streptomyces sp. NPDC026301
TCGGTGACCTGCTGGGCCAGCTCGCGGGTGGGCACCAGGACCAGGGCCAGCGGGCGGCGCGGCTCGGCGCGCTGTCCGGCGGTGCGGCCCAGCAGCGCGAGGCCGAAGGCGAGGGTCTTGCCGGAGCCGGTGCGGCCGCGGCCCAGTACATCGCGGCCGGCCAGGGAGTTGGGCAGGGTGGCCGCCTGGATCGGGAACGGCGTGCTCACGCCCTGCGCACCGAGTTCGGCCAGCAGCGGCGCGGGCATCTCCAGATCGGCGAACGCCTCGACGGCGGGCAGCCCGGGCGTCACCGTCACCGGCAACGCGAACTCACCCTGAGGCGCGGATTTCTGCCGCCCGTAACCACCCGAACGGCTGGGTCGCGAAGCGCCGGAACGGCCAGAAGACGTAGCGCCGAAGCGGCCGCCGCCCTTTCCGGAGCCGGTACTACCGGTGCGAGTGCGGCCGTAGCGATCGTTCGTGCGTGTGTGGTTCATGCGAAACCTTCCTTGATGCGGCGCGTACCAAGGAATTCCCGCAGCGAGTGCAACAGAGCGGAGAATTGCGAGAACGAGCCGAGTGAAATGCGAAAGCGGGCCTGCCTGGCGATAGGTGGTCGACGAGCCGACACGGTCGAATAACTGGCACGCTCCGAACGAGCGAGCCATCGAAGCCCCGAGGAACCAACGAATTGAATTCGCAGTTCTGTGTGGGGCGTGCACCCTATGGCGACTGTGTGTGTCCAGGAATGGGGCCGCGGGGGGGAGAGAGAGGGGCGGTGCGCGGCGCGATGCGCGGCACGGGTGGGGGCGCCCCGAAAAGCAACGAGCCGGGGCCCGCACCCCAAGGTGCGGGCCCCAGCTGCGATGATGCGTCAGCGTCAGGCGGGAACGATGTTCTCGGCCGTCGGGCCCTTCTGGCCCTGCGCGATGTCGAAGTTCACCTTCTGGCCTTCCTGAAGCTCACGGAAGCCCTGGGCGGCGATGTTCGAGTAGTGGGCGAAGACGTCGGGGCCGCCGCCGTCCTGCTCGATGAAGCCGAAGCCCTTTTCCGCGTTGAACCACTTCACGGTACCAGCAGCCATTTTAATTCTCCTTCGGGGCAGTGCCCGGAGCCCACACCTTGCGGACTCCGCGTCGCCGCGATGATTACCCCGCCGGAAATGACCGGAAATACAAAAGCACTCGCACCGGCAGAAAAACACGGTGCGGGCACTTGAAGTTTTCGGGAACCACAACTGCAACTGAGATCGACAGTAGCACGGTACGGTCGGCCTCGGGTGGTGAAAAATTCCACTCCGCCTGTCGCACAAGAAACCCTCAGCGCGCCTCGCGCCGAATTCTCTCTCCGCGGCCACAGATATCGGCTCCCTCCGGACGCAGCGTTTCTGCCACAGCAGGCTGCCGGAAGTCCCAGGGGGCTTGGGGGGTATGGGTTCCGGTCAAGACGCTCGACCGCCGTTGCCGTCCGCGGACCAGCCGGTTCGTGCGTCGGGCGGTCCGTCCGGCAGGGGATCGCCGCGGAATGCCGTCAGGCGTACGGTCCGGCCGCGGCGGAATACCGGCCCTGGCGCTTTGCCTTCCGCCCCGGGCCCGCAACAGTGGACGGCCTGCCGCGCTGTAGCGCGTGCTGCCTCGTCCCAGTGATCGAGTTCCTCGTCGATGAGGAGAGGACATCCGGAGCATGGTCCATCTCTTGCACCGCACCGTGCTGTCCGAGCGAGTGGTACGTCTGGCGCTGGGAGCGGCGGGCCGGCTGACCACGCCCCTGCTCCCGGACGACTACCTGGCCCTGGCCGATCCGCTGCTGTCCCGGCGGTGTCCGGCCGGACGGGTGGCGGAGGTACGGACGGCGACGACGGACACGGTGACCTTGGTGATCCGCCCCGGTCACGGCTGGCGGCCCGCACGCCGGGCCGGGCAGTACACCCCGGTGGGGGTGCGGATCGGCGGGGTACTGCACTGGCGCACCTACTCGCTCACCACGCCACCCGGCGCGCCCGGAGCCCCGTTCTCGATCACGGTCAAGGCCCTGCCGGACGGCCGCGTCTCCCGCTACCTGGCCCACCGTCTCCGCCCGGGCGATGTGCTGCGCCTCGGCCCGGCCCAGGGCGACTTCCACCTGCCCGACCCGCCTCCCCGGCGGCTGCTGCTACTCACCGCCGGAATCGGCATCACCCCGGTCATGGCCATGCTGCGGGCCCTGGCCGGCGGCGCACGGCTCGCGCCGGGCACGGACGTGCTGCTGGTGCACTCCGCTCCCGATCCCGCCCGCACGGTCTTCGGACCGGAACTGCGGGCGATGGAGGAGCACCTGCCCTGGTTCCGGCTGCACGAGCACCACACGCGCGCCGGTGTCCGCCCGGCCGGTCACCTCACCCCGGCGCTACTGCCCGCCGTCTGCCCGGACTGGCGGGAGCGCGACACCTGGGCCTGCGGCCCCACCGCCCTGCTGACGGCCGCCGAACGCCACTGGGCCGCGGAAGGACTCGCGGACCGCCTCCGCATCGAGCGTTTCCGCCCCGCACCGCCCCCGCCGTCCGGCACCGTCGGCGGAAAGGGCCAGGGCGGCACACGGGTGCACTTCGCGGCAAGCGACGTGACGGCCGACACCGGCCCCGGTACGCCGCTGCTCCACGCCGGAGAGGCCGCCGGGGTGGCCATGCCGAGCGGCTGCCGCATGGGCATCTGTTACGGCTGCGTCAGCCCGCTCCTGCACGGCCGGGTCCGCGACCTGCGCACCGGCCAGGTGCACGGCGAGCCGGGCGACCTGATCCAGACCTGCGTCTCGGCCCCGCACGGCCCCGTCACCCTCGACCTGTGAGCTCTTGAACCCTCGCATCGTCCTGTGCGTCCCTGCGCGCCTCACCGGAGGAGCCTCCACCATGGCCACAGTCGTTCCGACCGATCCGGCCCTGCCCGACCGGGCCGCCCCGTCCGACCCGTCCGACGCGACCGACCC
This sequence comes from Streptomyces sp. NPDC026301, assembly GCF_055567935.1. Classification (NCBI taxonomy): domain Bacteria; kingdom Bacillati; phylum Actinomycetota; class Actinomycetes; order Kitasatosporales; family Streptomycetaceae; genus Streptomyces; species Streptomyces sp. NPDC026301. The sequence continues at coordinate 2,944 of NZ_JBVHPN010000039.1, forward strand.
GTCCGACGCGCCGCCGCGCGGCACGGACACCGAAGGCCTCGGCCGCGCACTCGACCGTATCCGTGCCGATGTCCTGGCCCGTCGTGGCGCCGAGGACGCCCGCTACATCCACACCGTCGTGGCCGTCCACCGCCGACTGGAGATCGGCGGGCGCGCGGCCCTGGCCGTGTCCGTGCTGCCGCCGGCCTGGCTCGCCGGCACCGCCGCCCTGGCCACCGCCAAGATCCTGGAGAACCTCGAACTGGGGCACAACATCATGCACGGCCAGTGGGACTGGATGCGCGACCCGGCGATCCACTCCACCACCTGGGAGTGGGACAACCCCACCCCCTCCGACGCCTGGAAACACACCCACAACAACATCCACCACAGCTGGACCAACGTCGTCGGCCGCGACCGCGACCTCGGCTTCACCGTCCTGCGGATGAGCAAGGACCAGCCGTGGCACCCCGTCTACCTCTTCCAACCCCTTTACACGGCCCTGAGTGCGCCCTTCTTCGAGTGGCTGGCGGCCCTGTACGACCTGGAGGCCGACGCCGTACTCCAACGCCGCAAGCCCCTGCGGGCCTTCCTCCGCGATGCCACGAACACGGCGCGCAAGGCCGCCCGCCAGGCCGCCAAGGACTACCTGCTCTTCCCGCTGCTCGCCGGGCCCTCCGCCGTGCCCTGCCTGCTCGGCAACTTCACCGCCAACACCGCGCGCAGCCTGTGGGCGCACGCGGTGATCTTCTGCGGCCACTTCCCCGACGGCGTCCGCTCCTTCACCGAAGAGGAGATCGAGAACGAGACCCGCGGCCAGTGGTACCAGCGCCAGGCGCTCGGCTCGGCCAACCTGGAGGGCGGCGCCGTCTTCCACATCCTCACCGGCAACCTCAGTCACCAGATCGAACATCACCTCTTCCCGGACCTGCCCAGCAACCGCTACGCGGAGATCGCTCCCCGGGTCCGCGAAACGCTCACCGCGCACGGCATCCCGTACACCACCGGCCCGCTCATCAAGCAGTACGCCTCCACCTGGGCCCGCATCTGCCGCATGGCACTGCCGGACTTCGGCGGGCGGTGACCGCGGCGCCGGACGGTGTCATTTGGTCGCGCCCTGCGCGAAGCCGTTGTAGATGTAGCGCTGGAGGAAGAGGAACACGAGCAGGGTCGGGACGATCACCAGGATGGTGCCGGCCGAGATGTTCTCCCAGTGCGCGCCGAAGGGGCCCTTGAAGCGGAAGAGCGCCGTGGAGATGGTGCCGAGGTCTTCGGAGGGCATGTAGAGGAAGGGGATGTAGAAGTCGTTGTAGACGGTGATCCCCTTGATGATGACGACCGTGGCGATCGCCGGTTTGAGCAGCGGCAGGATGATCTTCCAGTAGATGGTGAGGGAGTTCGCCCCGTCCAGGCGCGCGGCCTCGTCGAGCGAGACCGGGATGCCGCGGATGAACTGCAGGAAGATGTAGATCGAGACGATGTCCGTCCCCATGTACAGCAGGATCGGCGCCCAGAGGCTGTTGAACAGGCCGAAGCTGTTGACCACTTGGAAGGTCGCGACCTGGGTGGTGACCCCGGGTATGAGGGTGGCGATCAGGAACAGCGCCATGACCGGTTTCTTCGCCCGGAAGTCGAAGCGGTCGATGGCGTACGCGGTCATCGAGCCGATGAGCACCGTTCCCGTGACGGAGAACAGCAGGATGAGCGCGGTGTTGGCGAAGGCGGACAGCATCTTGCCGTCGGTGAACGCCGTGACGTAGTTGCCGAAGTTGAGCCAGTCGCCGGGCAGCGACAGGGCGCCGCCGTCGGCCACCTCCCTGGAGGTCTTCAGGGAGGTGAGGAGGACGACGACGAGCGGGACGAGGACGACCAGCGACGCGACGCTCAGCGACAGGTAGGTCAGGGCGGGCGCGAGCCGGCGGCGCCGTACGGGCAGGGGCGTGGTCATACGAGGTCCACCTTCTCGTCGGGTACGAGGCGGCGCTGGATCCAGGTGATCAGCAGGATGATCAGGAGCAGCACGACGGCGGCGGCCGACGCCAGGCCCGTCTTGTTGAACTGGAAGGCGAGCTTGACCGTCTGGACGACGAAGGTCGTGGTGCCGGTCGCGCCGCCGGTCATGATGTAGGGAATCTCGAACACCGACAGCGACCCGGAGATCGCCAGGATGACGCTCAGGCTGAGTACGGGCTTGATGCTCGGCGCGATGATGTGCCGGAACTGCTGCCACCTGCTCGCGCCGTCGAGCTGGGCCGCTTCGTAGAGCTCGCCGGGGATCGACTGGATCGCGCCGAGGAAGAGCACGAAGTTGAGGCCGGTGAAGCGCCAGACGGACACCCCGGCGAGCGAGGTGTTCGCCGACTCGGGGTCGCCCAGCCAGGCGTGGCCGCTGCCGGCCCCGAACCAGGACAGCACCGAGTCGAGGGTGCCGCCGTCCTGGAAGAAGTACAGGAAGACGAAGCCGATGGCGACCCCGTTGATCAGGTAGGGGAAGAACAGGATGCCCTTGAAGAAATTCCTGAAGCGCAGGTCGAAGCTGAGCACGGTCGCGAAGTACAGCGCGATGGCGATCTGCACGACGGACGCCGCGAGGTAGTAGAAGCTGACGAAGAAGACCCGGAACAGCTCGGGCCGGGTGAACAGCTGCGCGTAGTTGGCGACGCCCGTGAAGTTGCGGTCCGGGCTGACCCCGTCCCAGTCCGTGAAGCTGTAATAGATCATGTTGCCCACCGGCACGTAGGTGAACGTGACCAGCAGGACCAGGGGAACCGCGAGGAAGAGCCACGGGGTGACGCGGCGCAGCAGAGTGCCGCCCGGAGGCGAGGAGCGGCGCGCGGTCTCGGGAGGCGGGGCGGTGGCGCGCGGCACCTTCACGGGTGCCGCGTGGGTTGTCTCGGTCATGTCGGGCCTTTCATCGTCCGCTGATCTGCGACGGGCGGTCGGCCCCGTCCGCTGGTCCGGGCGGGGCCGGTGACGGCTGAGGGAAGAGGGGCCGGCCGGGGTCAGGGAGCGACGGTGCCGGCCGCCTCGTGCCACCGCTTGTCGAGGTCCGCGAAGAAGCCATCGAGGCTGCCCTGCTGCGCGCCACGCGCGGTGTCGATGAGCTTCTGGCGGTAGTCCGGCTTGTTCAGGCCGATTTCGGCCGCGTTGTCGATCGCGTTCACCTGGCCGGTCTTCGCCTCGGAGCGTTCCAGGGTCCTGACATCGTTGTCAACGAAATCTTTGAGAGTGCTGGGCAGGGGAGCGGACTTCAGTGCGGGCACGGCGCCCTCCTTCGCCGAGAAGCCGGACTTCTCCGTGAACCAGTCGATCCAGGCCCGTGCGGCCGTCTTGTGGCCGGAGTGGATGTTGACCGCCTGCTGGTAGTCGGAGGCGAGGATGGCGCAGTACTTGCCGTCCTGCTGCGCCGGGAAGGGCATGAAGCCGATGTCGTCGGGGTCGGTGCCGTCCTTCCGGGCCGCGTCGCGCATCTGGTTGATGGCCCAGGAGCCCAGCTGCATGGTGGCGACCTTGCCCTGGGCGACCATGTCCTTGGACGCTTCCCAGTTGGTGGTGTTGGGGTCCTTCTCGGACAGGCCGCCCTTGACGGTGTCGTACAGCAGCGTGTCGATCACGTGCAGATCGCTGCCCTTGGCCCAGGGCGCGGCGGACGCGGCCAGCTTGTCGTTGGCCTTGGCGTCACAGGTGACGGAGCCGATGTTGTTGCTCCACGAGGTCAGCGGCCAGCCGTCCTTGAAGTTCGTGTAGTACGGCACCGAGTCCGTCCTGGACTTGATCGTCTTCAGGTCGCCGATGAACTGCTGGGGCGTGGTGGGCCACTTGGTGATGCCGGCCTTCTTCCAGACCGCCTTGTTGTAGAGGAAGCCGTTGGCGGTGCCGAAGGTGCTGATGCCGTACGCCTTGCCCCCGACCTCGGCCTTGTCGCTGAAGCGGTATTTGCCGCCCAGCTCCCCGGCGCTGCCCAGCGGGGCGAAGAACTTCGGGTAGTCGTTCTTGGCGAGGGCGGCCGGGATCATCAGGACGTCGCCGTAGTCGTCGGTGTTCATCCGGATCTTGGCCTCCCCCTCGTAGTCGGTGAGGGCCTCGAACTTCACCTTCACCTTGGGGTAGGTCTTGTTGAACTCGGCGGCGTACTTGGCCATCGTCCCGTTCTGGACGAGGTCGGTGCGGTGGGTCAGCACCTTGATGGTGCCCGAGGCGTCGGCGGGGTCGGCGGGTGCCTTCGCCGTCTCCCCGGACGCCGCGCCCTGGCCACTGCATCCCGCGACGGTCATGATCGCGGCGGCCAGAAGCGCTCCCGTGAACGTCTTCTTCTTCCCCATGTGCCCAGCTCCTTCATGATCGCGGCTCAGCTCTGCGCGTGGGATGTCGGCACTATGTCAGCCATGTGTTAACCGGTAAAGCGCAGATTTCCAGCACGATGCCCAATCGTTACCGAAGGGTCGAGGCTGTAGGTCCTCACATGCAACAACTGGTCGGTGCAGAACGAGGGCGAGAACTAGACCGGTTTATGGACACGGCCTGGTCAGCGGGTTAGGTTGTCCGCCGTTGTCCGTCCACCTGCCCGAGTCGGGCGATTGGAGCCGCACCATGAAGGACATCACCCAGCTCACCGAGGGCTGGAGCCTGCGCCACGGCGAGGACCTGTTGAAGGCCACGGTGCCCGGCTGCGTCCACACCGATCTGCTGACCGCCGGAGCCATCCCCGATCCGTTCCTGGGCCGCAACGAGACCGACGTCGCCTGGGTGGGCCACCGCGCGTGGACCTACGTCCGCCACCTCGACCACGACAGCGCGCACGAGCGCACCGACCTGGTCTTCGACGGCCTGGACACGGCCGCGTACCTCACCCTGGGGGGACGCCCGGTCGGCACGACCCGCAACATGCACCGCCGTTACCGGTTCGACGTCACGGGCCGCACCGGGCAGCTGGAGGTCCGCTTCGCCTCCGCCTACGACGAGGCCGCGGCCGTCCGTGCCGGCACGGGGGACCGGCCCAACGTCTACCCGGAGCCGTCGCAGTACATCCGCAAGATGGCCTGCAACTTCGGCTGGGACTGGGGGCCCACGCTGGTGACCGCCGGCATCTGGCGGCCGGTGCGGCTGGAGCACTGGTCCACCGCCCGCATCGCCCACGTCCGCCCGCTGGTCACCGTGGACGAGGGCACCGGCCGGGTGGAGGTGCGGCTGGAGATCGAGCGCACCGCGCAGGGGCGGGGGCGCACGCTGCGCGCCGAGGCCGGGGTGGCCGGCGCCCGCGCCGAGGCCGTACTGACCGGCGATGAGGCGGTGCTGCGCCTGGAGGTGCCGGACCCGCGCCTGTGGTGGCCCCGCGGCTACGGCGAACAGCCCCTGTACGACCTCGACCTCACCCTGAGCGACGACGAGGGCGGCCCGCTGGACACCTGGCACCGCCGGATCGGCTTCCGTACCGTCGAGCTGGACCGCTCGGCCGACGAGCACGGCACCGGCTTCACCCTCGTGGTCAACGGCGTACGCACCTTCGCCCGCGGCGTCAACTGGATCCCCGACGACGCCTTCCCCTCCCGGATCACCCCCGAGCGCTACCGCACGCGCCTCACCCAGGCCGCCGACGCCAACGTCGACCTCGTACGGGTGTGGGGCGGCGGCATCTACGAGGACGACGCCTTCTACGACGTCTGCGACGAACTCGGGCTGATGGTCTGGCAGGACTTCCTCTTCGCCTGCGCCGCCTACCCGGAGGAACAGCCGCTGCGCGGCGAGGTCGAGGCCGAGGCGCGCGACAACGTTGTCCGGCTCATGCCGCACCCCTCGCTGGTCCTGTGGAACGGCAATAACGAGAACCTGTGGGGCTTTCGCGACTGGGACTGGGAGGGTGCCCTCGCCGGCGACTCCTGGGGCGAGGGGTACTACCTCGGCCTGCTGCCGCGCATCGTCGCCGAGCTGGACCCCACCCGCCCGTACGCGGCAGGCAGCCCCTGGTCCGGCTCGTGGGATCACCACCCCAACGACCCCGCCCACGGCACGTACCACTCGTGGGAGGTGTGGAACCGCCAGGACTACGCCGAATACCGTGCCAATGTGCCGCGGTTCGTCGCCGAGTTCGGCTGGCAGGCACCGCCCGCGCTGACCACCCTGCGGCGTGCCCTGCCCGGCGAGGACCTGGCTCCCGACTCCCCGGGCATGCTCCACCACCAGAAGGCCGAGGACGGCAACGGCAAGCTGAACCGCGGCGTCGCCCGCCACTTCGCACTGCCCGCGGAGGACTTCGACCGCTGGCACTACCTGACCCAGCTCGTGCAGGCCCGGGCGGTCGCGGCGGGCATCGAGCACTGGCGCTCGCACTGGCCCGTGTGCGCCGGCACGGTCGTCTGGCAGCTCAACGACTGCTGGCCCGTCACCTCCTGGGCCGCCATCGACAGCGACGGCCGCCTGAAGCCCCTCCACCACGAGCTGCGCCGGGTGTACGCGGACCGGCTCCTCACCCTGCAGCCGGGGGCGGACGGCCCCGTACTCGCCGCGGTGAACCAGTCCGCCGAGCCCTGGCGTACGACGGTGACGCTGCGGCGGGTGGCGGCGGACGGAGCCACGGTCGGTGAGACCGCCCTCGAGGTGACCGCGGAGCCCCGTACCGTCGCCAGGCTCGCGGTGCCCGAAGACCTCGTACCGGACGCGCGGTCCGCGAAGGAGTTCCTGGTCGCCGACGCCGACGGGCTGCGCGCCCTGCACTTCCCCGTACCCGACAAGGACTTCGCGCACCTCCGGCCCCGCTTCGACGTCCGGCTGGAGCCCGTACCGGGGGAGCGGGATAAGGTCGACGTCGTGGTGAGCGCCCATACCCTCGTCAAAGACCTGCTGCTCCAGCCCGACCGGCTCGGCCCGGCCGCCGGCTGCGACAGCGGCCCGCAGACCCTGCTGCCCGGCGAGCGGACACGCATCCGTGTGGACGGCTGCGGCGCCGTCACCGCCGACGACGTCAGGTCCGCCCTGTTCTGTGTGGAACCGGCGTGAGCGGCACCACGGAGCGGGTCACGATCAAGGACGTCGCGGCCCGGGCCGGGGTGTCCAAGGGGGCGGTGTCGCTCGCCTTCAACCACAAGCCCGGCGTCTCCCAGGCCACCCGTGAGCGGATCTTCGCGGTGGCCCGGGAGCTGGGCTGGGCGCCGAGTGCCACCGCCCGCAGCCTCTCCAGCCAGCGGGTCGACATCGTCGGGCTGGCCCTGTGCCGGCCGGCCCGGCTGCTCGGCCTGGAGCCGTTCTACATGGACTTCATCTCGGGCATCGAGAGCGTCCTGGCGGAGCGGTCCTGCTCGCTGCTGCTGCGGCTGGTGCGCGACCTCGACGAGGAGGTCGCGGTCTACAAGGAGTGGTGGCGCGGCCGGATGATCGCCGGCGCGATCCTGGTGGACTTCCGCGAGGAGGATCCCCGGGTGCCCGCCCTGCGGGGGCTCGGCCTGCCCGCGGTCGCTGTCGGCCACCCGTCCCTCACCGGCCCCTTCCCGGCGGTGTGGACGGACGACGCGTCCGCGGTCGCGGAGGCCGTCCGCTATCTGGCGGCGCTCGGCCACCGGCGCATCGCGCGCGTCGGCGGCCCGGCCGACCTCGGGCACAGCGCCATCCGGGCCCGCGCCTTCGACGCGACGACACGGGAACTGGGCCTGGAGGAGGCGCGGCAGATCGCCACCGGCTTCGACGAGAGGGAGGGTGCCCGCGCCACCCGCACCCTGCTGCTCGCCGCCGACCGGCCCACCGCGATCGTCTACGACAACGACATCATGGCGGTCGCGGGGGCGGGCGTCGCGGCGGAAATGGGCTGCACCGTCCCCGACGATCTGTCGCTGCTGGCGTGGGACGACTCCCAGCTGTGCCGGATCACCCACCCGACGATGTCGGCCATGAGCCACGACGTGCAGCACTTCGGCGCCGAGGTGGCGCGCGTGCTCTTCGACGTGATCGGCGGCGTGCACACCGCGGGCCTTCAGGTGCCGACGCCGTCGCTGACCCCGCGCGGTTCCACCGCTCCGGCGCCGGGCACGCATTCCCCGTGATCACGCATTCCCCGTGAGACGGAAAGGGCCGCGTCCGGTGCGGACGCGGCCCTCTGCCATGCCGGGCGACGGATGTCAGCTCTTCGCGCAGGTACTGCCGTTGAGAGCGAAGGCGGCCGGGACGCCGTTGGTGCCGCTGGAAGAACCGTTGAAGCCGAAGCTCACCGTGCCTCCGGCCGGGATGGTCTCCGTCCAGGACTCATGGGCGGCCCGGACCTCGCTGCCCTGCTGGACGGCCTTGGCGTTCCACGCCTGGTTGAGCTGCTGGCCGCCGGGGAAGGCGAACGCGAGCTGCCAGCCCTTGACGGCCGTCGTGCCGGTGTTGCGGATGGTGACGTCCGCGTTGAACCAGTTGCCCCAGTCACTGATGCGGTAACTGACCGCGCAACTCCCGGCGGGTGTACCGCTGTCGCCGAAGATGCCGGCTTCCTTGGCGGTCTGCTTGATGCCGTCGGCGCCGTCGAAAATGCGCTGCCCCCAGGGAGTGAGGTGCGCGGCGTCGAAACCGCTGGCCATGTCCAGGTACTCGACACCGCCGCCGTTGCCGCTCCACGACCAGCCGAGGTACCCCACCCCGAGCTGCTGCGCGGTGGACATGATGGCGGCCTCGTCCGGATCACCGTCCGAGTGCAGGTCGCCGAATTCCCCGACGACGAGGGGAAGATGCTGAGTGGTAAACCGATTGAGGTAGTCCTTCACCTTGTCGGCGGTGTTGAATACGCCGTACATGTGGACGGAGAACACCGTGTTCTTCGCGGGGTCCGCGGCGAATACCTCCGCGGCATGGTCGCGCATCGTGAAGGACCAGTCCTGGCCCCAGTTGGGGGCGTCGACCATGAGCGTGTGCGCGAATCCGGCCGCCCGCATTCGGCCGATCGCGTTCTCGGTGTCGGCGGTCCACGACGTGGCTCCGGAAGCGCCGTTGCCGTACGGCTCGTTCCCGATGTTCAGGAGGACGTACTTCTCCTGACCCTGCACCGCGTCCTTGATGCTGATCCAGTAATCGACCGCGCGGGAGAGCGTGACGGCTCCAGCCTGCTCGCCGTAGCCGGTGGTGTCGTGCGCCTCCAGGACGCAGACGAGCCGGTTCTGCTTGCACTGCGACACGACGGCCGCGACATCGGCGGTGTCGTTCTTGGTCCAGCGGTCGCCCGTGGCGAGCACCACGCGCACGGAATTGGCGCCCAGCGCCTTGACGTCCTTCAGGGCCTGCGCGGTCCTGGTGGGATACCAGGCGTGGGCGTGGTTGACGCCGCGCAGGACGAACTCCTCGCCGTTCGCGTCCAGAAGCCGGCCGTCGGCGACATGGAAGCCCGGTGCGGTCCGCGTCTCGGTCGGTGTCTCGGCCCGCGTATCGGCCTGCGCGGGGGAGGGTGCGGCCAGGACAGCGGCGGCCAGGGCCAGTAACGCTCCCGCTGCGGTGGCCAGTCTCTTCCTCATGCTGCTCCCAGGGTGGTGGCTCGTGCGGTCCGTCCCGGCGAGGCGCCGGCAGACCGGAAAGGGACATGTTCGAGCCGGTTGGATATCCTGCTGCCCGGGTTGTGGATACAGCGGCTCACGCCGGGCAGCGGGACGTCAATTCACCGCCGGGGACGCTCATTGGCGTCCTCGCGTCGAAAGAGACGGGGAAGGAAATCCCCTTCGACCGGCGGCTGGCAGCGAGGCTAGAACGAGACTTCGGCACGTACAACAGTTGGAGCAAAACCGGTTAAGTTTAGCTGCGGTTCAGTTCTCCGCCAGCCAGCCACGGGTACGGAAGGGCCGCAGACCCGCGGACGCTACCGGTGCTCTTCCTCCGCCGGCTGGTGGACGGCGCTACGGTGAAGGAGTTGGACGAGCTGCTGGCGCGGCTTTACGAAGCGGTCCGACCGATGGCGTGAACGGCACGTTAGTGGTGTGTTAGTGGCTCATCAGTGGGACTCGGCAAGGTAGATGGTGCGGGACCGAAAGGACCGTACGTACCGACCCGGTAAGGGGATTTCCATGTCGCACCACACCAGCCTCCGCCGCGGCCGCAAGGCCGCCACCGCCACGGTGATCGCCGCCGCTGCCGCGCTCGCGCTCACCGCCTGTCAGGACGACGGTTCCGGCGTCAAGACCGGCGCCTCGGCCGCCTCGTCCGCCGCCGCTTCCGACTCGGGGCCGGCTTCGGGCTCGTCCTCCGCGGCCGCCTCCGGATCGTCGTCCGCCGCGGCCGACGGCGGCAGCTCGGCCGCCGCCAAGTCCCCCTCCGGCCAGGCCGCGAAGGGCACCGCCGTGCGTACCGCCTCGGCGCGCACCGCCTCCGCCGCGTCCACCGACACCTCTTCCGACCGCTGCACGGCCTCCGGAATGGGTCTGCGCCTGGGCCGCGCCGACGTGGGCGCGGGCAACATCCGCTACCCGCTGGTGTTCACCAACAACGGCAAGACCTCCTGCACGCTGCGCGGCTACCCCGGCGTCTCGCTGATCCAGCGCGACGGCCAGATCATCGGCCGCCCCGCCACCCGCGAGGGCGCGGCGGGCACGGCCGTCACCCTGAAGCCGGGCGGCAGCGCGTACGCCGTACTGCACACCATCCAGGACGGCCTGAAGGACACCCCGTGCTGGAAGAGCCCGTACCTCCTCCAGACCTACCCGCCCGGCTCCAAGGAGTCGATGACCCTGCGCACCTCCGGGCTGCGGGTCTGCGGCGGCGAGTTCACCGTGACGGCGCTGGAGCCGGGTACCGGGGAGTGAAGTGCCCCGGCGGAACGCCGAGGACACGCTTGAAGTGCCGGGTGAGATGCGGCTGGTCGTGGAAGCCCGCGGCGGCCGCGGCGTCCCGCGGCGCCATGCCGTCCAGCAGCAGCCGCCGCGCGAGGTCGACGCGGCGCGCGGTGAGGTACTGGTGCGGACTGATGGCGAACTCGCGGCTGAACGCCCGTACGAGATGTGCCGGATGGGCGTGCAGCAGGCCGGACGCCTCCTGGAGCGTCAGCCCCTCGCCGAGGCGCGCGTCGAGCAGGTCCCGCAGCTGCCGGGCGAGGCCCGGACCGGCGGCGGGCGGCGCGGCCGGCACAGCGCGCCGCGTCAAGTGCCGCCGCAGCCGCTCGGCGACGCCCATGAGCCGGCTCTCGGCCTCCAGCTCCTCGCCGGGCAGGACGAGGGCGTCGTGCAGCCGGTGGATTCGGTCGCGCAGCGTGACGTCCTCCAGTACGGGCGTGTCGACCGCGAGCCCGATGTACTCCTCGCCCAGGCCCGCCGCCTCGGGATCGAGGTAGAGCACGCGCTTGCGGAAGCCCTCCGGTGTGATCGGCGAGCCATTGTGCGGTACGTGCGGGGGCAGCAGCGTGACGCCCGACCGCAGCGCGCCGTGCTCGTGCCGGTCCAGGTCGTAGCGCACCATGCCGTCGTCGACGATGAGCAGCGTCCACGCGTCGTGGGTGTGCATGGGATAGGCGTGGCCGGTCAGATGCGCGTGGTAGACCTCGGCGATGCCGGCCACCGCCGGACGCCAGGCCGTGACCTGCGGGCGAGGACGGCTGACCATGCAAAGAACGTACAAGACCGGGCGCGGGGCGGATCGGAAGAATCCGCGATATGGAATCCCCGAACACCACCGCGCACACACCCGTCCGCTTCGACACCAAGATCGCCGTCCTGCTGCGCGAGGACCTGGAGACCTGGCAGCGGCTGAACGTCACCGCCTTCCTCGTCAGCGGTATCGGTACGGAGGTCCCCGACGTGATCGGGGAGCCGTACGCGGACGCCGACGGCAACGACTACCTGCGGATGTTCCGCCAGCCCGTGCTGGTCTTCGAGGGTACGAAGGAGGCGCTCACCGCCTCGCACGGCCGGGCGCTCAGCCGTGGCGTCGCCCTCTCGGTGTTCACCTCCGACCTCTTCGCGACCGGCAACGACCGGGACAACCGGGCCGCCGTACGGGCGGTCGGCCGGGATCAGCTCGACCTCGTGGGCCTGGCCGTGTACGGGCCGAAGAACGCCGTCGACAAGATCGTCAAGGGTGCGCGCATGCACCCGTGAGACGCGGGTCCTACGGGACGCCGGCCCTACGGCACCGGCAGCGTCCCCCCGATCCGCAGCGTCAGGTCCCGGGCGGTACGGGCCACCTGCTCGGCGATGCCCGCCTGCTGGTCCGCCGACACCTCGGCGGCGGGGTAGGTCACGGCCACCCCGGCGACCGGGTGCGCGCCGTGGTCGAGCACCGGCGCCGCGACCGAGGAGAAGCCCGGGGTGACCTCGCCCTCCTCCGTGGCGTACCCGCGGCGCCGCACCTCCACCAGCAGATGGCGCAGCGCGGAGAGCGAGCCGGGACCGATGCCGTGCCGGACGACGAACGCGGACGGGTCCGGGAACAGCGCGCGGACCTGGGCGCGCGGCAGCCGCGCGAGCATGGCCCGGCCGCTGGCCGTCAGGTGCGCGGGCAGCCGCACGCCGACCTCCGTCACCAGCGGCGCCCGCCCCGGCGCCCGCTCCTCGATGACGTAGATGACCTCGCGGCCGTGCAGCACCGCGAGGTGCGCGCTGTGCCCCGTGCGGTCGACCAGCGCCGTCAGCGGCGCCCGCGCCAGCCGCTGGAAGGGCGCCTGGCGGCTGTACCCGGAGGCGAGTTCGAAGGCGCTGACGCCGAGGCCGTACCGGCGTTCGTCCGGTAGATGCGCCACGAATCCGTCCTGCGCGAGGGTGTCGAGGAGGTGGTACGTGGTCGAGCGGGGCAGACCTACGTCGCGGCTGATCGCGGCCGCCGGGACCGGCCCGAGCTGGCCGGCGAGATACCGGAGGATCGCCAGGACCTGGGCGGCTGCGGGGACGGTTGCCATGGCCCGAGAGTAATCGCCGTGGGGGTGCGGGTCGGCGCCCGGCGTCCCCGCCGTCGTGGTTGCTCGCGCAGTTCCCCGCGCCCCTGAAGGGGCGCTCCCTGCCGCATCGTCCCGGGCCGTGGCAAGTGTCTGGGATCCCAGACAGAAAGCCTCCGTGAGGCATGGAACAGTAGGTCTGACCTGGTGCTTCATTGAGGCATGTCAACTGTTGTTATCGACGTCGGCGCGCTTTCCGCCGACGATGTCGTGGCCGTCGCCCGCCACGGCGCCCCCGTCACGCTCTCCCCCGCGGCGCAGGAAGAGATCACCCGCAGCCGCAAGGTCATCGAGGCCCTGGCCGACGACGTCACCCCGCACTACGGCGTCTCGACCGGCTTCGGCGCCCTCGCCACCCGGCACATCCCCACCGAACTCCGCGCCCAGCTCCAGCGCAGCCTGGTCCGCTCGCACGCCGCCGGCTCCGGCCCCGAGGTCGAGCGCGAGGTGATCCGCGCGCTCATGCTGCTGCGTCTGTCCACCCTCGCCACCGGCCGTACCGGCGTCCGCCTCGAAACGGCGCAGGCCTACGCCGACCTCCTCAACGCCGGCATCACCCCGGTCGTCCGCGAATACGGCTCCCTCGGCTGCTCCGGCGACCTCGCCCCGCTCGCCCACTGCGCGCTCGCCGTCATGGGCGAGGGCGAGGTCCGCGACGCCGACGGCGTGCTGCGCCCGGCCGCCGAGGCGCTCGCCGCCGCCGGCATCGAGCCGGTCGTCCTGCACGAGAAGGAGGGCCTGGCCCTCATCAACGGCACCGACGGGATGCTCGGCACCCTCGTCCTGGCCTGCCACGACCTGCGCCGGCTGCTGGCCACCGCCGACCTCGGCGCCGCCATGAGCGTCGAGGGCCAGCTCGGCACGGACGCGGTCTTCGCCGCCGACCTCCAGGCCCTGCGCCCGCACCCCGGCCAGGCCGACAGCGCCGCCAACCTCCGTGCCGTACTCGCCGACTCCGCGATCGTCGCCAGCCACCGCGGCCCGGAGTGCACGCGCGTGCAGGACGCGTACTCGCTGCGCTGCTCGCCCCAGGTCCACGGCACGGCCCGCGACACCCTCGGCCACGCCGAACTGGTGGCCTCCCGCGAGCTCGCCGCCGCCGTCGACAACCCCGTCGTCACCCTCGACGGCCGCGTCGAGTCCAACGGCAACTTCCACGGCGCCCCGGTCGCCGCCGTCCTGGACTTCCTCGCGATCACCGTCGCCGACGTCGCCTCGATAGCCGAGCGCCGCACGGACCGCTTCCTGGACGTGGCCCGCAACCACGGCCTCAACGCGTTCCTCGCCGACGACCCCGGCGTCGACTCCGGCCACATGATCGCCCAGTACACCCAGGCCGCGATCGTCTCCGAGCTCAAGCGCCTCGCGGCCCCCGCCTCGGTCGACTCCATCCCCTCCAGCGCCATGCAGGAGGACCATGTCTCCATGGGCTGGGCGGCGGCGCGCAAGCTGCGCAAGGCGATCGACGGCCTCACCCGCGTCATCGCGATCGAAATCCTCACCGCGGCCCGCGCCCTGGACCTCCGCGCCCCGCTCACCCCGGCCCCGGCCACCGCCGCGGTCGTCGCGGGTCTCCGCACGGACGTACCGGGCCCCGGCACCGACCGCTACCTCGCGCCCGAGATCGAGGCGGCCGTGCAGTACGTGGCCTCGGGCGAGGCCCTGCGCGCCGCCGAGTCGGTCACCGGCCGGCTCCGCTGACCCCCGCCATCCCGCTCTTTCGAAAGGACACCCCCATGACAGGCGCACGCCCCGTCCGCGCGGCCCGCGGCACGGAACTCTCCGCCCTCGGCTGGCAGCAGGAGGCCGCCCTGCGGATGCTCCAGAACAACCTGGACCCGGAGGTCGCCGAGCACCCCGACAAGCTCGTCGTCTACGGCGGCACCGGCAAGGCGGCCCGCGACTGGCGCTCCTTCGACGCGATGGTGCGCACCCTGCGGACGCTGAAGCAGGACGAGACGATGCTGGTGCAGTCCGGCCGCCCGGTGGGTGTCATGCAGACGCACGAGTGGGCCCCGCGTGTCCTGATCGCCAACTCCAATCTGGTGGGGGACTGGGCGAACTGGGAGGAGTTCCGGCGCCTGGAGCAACTGGGGCTGACCATGTACGGGCAGATGACGGCCGGTTCGTGGATCTACATCGGCACCCAGGGGATCCTGCAGGGCACGTACGAGACGTTCGCGGCGGTGGCG
>NZ_JBVHPN010000040.1:0-12894 GCF_055567935.1 Streptomyces sp. NPDC026301
TGGAAATGGGAGTGGACGTCCGAGCCGGTGGTGCGGATGTGCCCGGCATCCGACTTCAGCGCGGCATGGTCCTTCTCCAGCTGCTCCAGATCGCCCGTGTACTGGGGAATCTGATCCGGCTCCAGCTTGATTTCCACCCGACTGCACCCCCGACTTCATCCGCTGTGGATCGACGCATCGAACCCCCGCGGTCACTACCGATCCGTTTCTTCACTTTAGACCGATCGACTGACATCGGTCGCACAGCGGTACGACATCCCGCCCCCCCCCGAGTCCTCCGCTCTAAGCCCCCTTCAAATGCCGCATCAACCGTTCGAAGTCCTGCCAGCCGGACAGGTCCGACGGGTCGCCCGGGAGGGGGTAGTACAGGGCCGGGCGGGTCTTTGGGCCGAGTTGGAGGGGTGGGGTGGGGAGGGGGGTGTGGCGGGCTCGGTCGCCGGGCATTGCGCGGACTTCTTCGGCGCCGAGGGCGAAGGCGAGGGGGACGCCGGGGCCCTCGAAGTGGGGTGGGACGGCCAGGTCGCGGCGGGCCTTGCGGAGTTGGACCAGCATGGACTGGAGGTGGTGGCGGGTGGCCAGTACCTCTGCGGCGCGCGGGAGGGCGTCCAGCGGGAGTTCCTCGTCGGGGCCGTAGCCGAAGGCGAGGGTGACGTCCTCCTCGATGCCGGCCGTGGTGCGGTTGATGCGGACCGTGGCCAGGCCGGGGCGGGACGGGGTGCCGACGACCACGAGCCAGGTCGGGTCGGGGGCGCGGTCGTGGGCGAGGTCGGTGAGCTGACGGAGGGACCAGGGGAGGTTGGCCGGTTCGGCGGTGCCCCAGCCGGCCGGGGGTTCGCCGGTGAGTTCGCGCCAGACCGATTCCAGCGCGCCGCCGAGTACCAGGCGGTCGTCGGCCGGGTGGACCGTACGGAAGGAGACGGCCAGCTGGCGTTCGCCGGTGTCGGTGACGTTCTGGAAGGTGGCGGCGAGCGGGGTACGGGCGTCCTCGGCGGTGGCCCCCGGGCCCTCGACCGGGGCGAACAGGCCGCCCTGGAAGCGGAGTACGGCGCCGGACAGGCCGTCGTAGTAGCCGTCCCGCTCGTCCTGCACGACCCAGCGGGAGGGCCAGCCGGGGAGGCTGTTGCGTACCGCGGGGGAGAGCGTGGCGCCCGGGTTGGTGACGATCTGGAGGCCCAGTTCGGCGTTGGCGGCGGCCCGGAAGGCGTCCGAGAGCCAGGCCGTCATGGCGACCACCGGGCGGTCCTGGATGATGACGGCGACCTTGTCGGTGAGCGCGTCGACGGCGGGTTGCGCTGCGGCGGGGGTGGGCGCGACGCTCACGCCGTCGGTCTCCACGACGGCGAGCGAGCGGGCGGCCTCCGGCGGCCAGGCGGAGCCGCCGGACAGCGAGGCGAGCCGCGCGGAAAAAGTGCCCGCGAGCCGCTCGGCCTCCTCGACGCCGGTCGTGGCGCGGGCCTCCGTCCACCAGAAGGGGACGGGGGGCGGGGTGGCGCCGAGAAGACGTTCGGCCTCGCCCGCGACCTGGACGAGCAGCGGGGCCTCGATGGAGACGAGGGGGCGGCCCTGTTCGTCGCAGAGCTGCACGACCGCGTCCTCACCCGCGGTACCGACCAGTTTGTCGGGGCCGCCGGAGAGCAGACCCGCGAGCACGGTCAGCGGGTCGGGCATCTTCTGGGTGAGGGTGATGACGTCCTTGGTCATGTGGTGGTCGTCCGGTTCCTGGTCATGGGGGCGTCCGTATCGCTCGGGGACGCTCGTGGTCGGGGTGGCGAGGCGGGGGGGGGGCGTCACCTGTCGATGGGTACCGTCCGGATGACGCGAGCCGCGTCACCCGTCGGTGTGTACCGTCCGGATGACGCGGGCCGCGTCACCCGTCGGTGTACACCGTCTGGATCAGGCGGTTCGGCCGGCCCCGCTGCATGAACACGCCGCGGCCGGGCGGCTGCTGGGAGGCGTACGTGCCGGGGAAGAGCTGGCCCTCGCTGCGGTCGCCCGACATCAGGAGCGCCGAGGCGCCCGACTCGCGCAGGCTCAGCATCAGCGGCTCGTACATGCCGCGCGAGGCGCCCGCGACGCGGCGCGTGAGGACGAAGTGGAGTCCGATGTCGGCCGCGGAGGGGATGTACGGGAGGAAGGGTTCGAGGGGGGCCTGTCCGGCCGTCGTCAGGACGTCGTAGTCGTCGACGAGGACGACGATGCGCGGGCCGCCGCCCCAGCTGCCGGGCTCCAGATCCTCCACGTCCGTACCGTCGCCCGGCAGCCGCTTCTCCAGCTGTCCGGCGACGCCGTGCGCGAGGCCCGCGCACATCTTGGGGTTGTACGCGTAGCCGCCGCGGAACTCCTCGGGGATCGCCCCGCGCAGCCCGCGCCGCGGGTCCATCACCGCGAAGACCAGGTCGTCCTCGCCGTACCGCTCGATGAGGCCCTGCGCGACGGTCTTGAGGAGGTTGGTCTTGCCGCACTCGCTGTCACCCAGGATCAGCAGGTGCTGGTCGTGCTGGAAGAGGTCGACCATGACGGGTGCCAGTGCCGTCTGGTCGAGGCCGATCGGGACGCGCTGCGGCTCGGCGGCGGGGCCCGGCAGCAGATGCGGTTCCAGGACCCGCGGCAGGACCCGTACCGGCTGGGCCACCTCGCCGCTCCAAGTGGCGCGGACCGTACGGGTCGTGCGCTCCAGGACCGCGCCCAGCTCCGAGGTGTCGGTCAGCCCGTCCGTACGCGGCAGCGCGATCTGCGCGAAGAGCTTGCCGTCGGTCAGGACGCGGCCGGGCTCGTCGGGCGCGAGGGTCTCGGCGAGCTTGCGGTCGATGCTGGACTCGCTGGGGTCGTTGAGCCGCAGCTCGACGCGGGTGCCGAAGTTCGACTGCGTGGCGATGCGGACGTCGTTCCAGCGGAGCATGCCGGCGACGACGTGGATGCCGTAACCGCTGCCGCGCTTGAGGATGTCGGCGACCGCGTCGTCCAGCTCCTCGAAGTCGTCGCGCAGCGCGCCGAAGCCGTCGATGATCAGCACGATCTCGGCGGAGGCCAGCTGCGGCAGCCGGCCCGCCGCGTGCAGCATCCGGAGCTGCTCGACGGAGTCGATGCCGTGCTCGCGGAAGAGGTCCTCGCGCAGGGCCAGCATGTTGCGTACTTCTTCGACCGTGCGGCCCGCGCGCTCGCGGTCGGCGCGGCCCGCGACGCCGCCCACGTGCGGCAGGTCCGACAGCGCCTGGAGGCCGCCGCCCACCAGGTCCAGGCCGTAGATGCCGACCTCCTGCGGGGTGTGGGTCAGCGCGACCGAGAGGGCGAGGGTGCGCAGCAGGGTCGTCTTGCCGGCGGCCGGGCCGCCGATCACGGCCGCGTGGCCGCCCGCGACCGTGAGGTCCAGGTACCACTGGCCCTGCCACTGCTTGGTCGGGTCGTCCAGCAGGCCGAGCGGGATCTGCAGCGGGCCGCGCCGCGCGGCGAGCTGCATGCCGCGCGCGCCGACCTCGACCGGCCCGGCGGCCTTGTCCAGGGCGACGGCGGCGGGCAGCGGCGGCAGCCAGATGCGGCGCACCGGATCGGCGGCGCCCTCCAGCTGGCCGACCATGACGCCC
This sequence comes from Streptomyces sp. NPDC026301, assembly GCF_055567935.1. Classification (NCBI taxonomy): domain Bacteria; kingdom Bacillati; phylum Actinomycetota; class Actinomycetes; order Kitasatosporales; family Streptomycetaceae; genus Streptomyces; species Streptomyces sp. NPDC026301. The sequence continues at coordinate 3,582 of NZ_JBVHPN010000040.1, forward strand.
ATCTCGGTCGGGCCGGTCTCGCGGCGCCGCGCCGCCGGCTCCTGCTCCCCGCTCTGCTCCGGCTCGCCGAGGGTGTTGAACGCCTCGTACTCCAGGGCCAGCGGCCCGGTGTCCTCGTCCTCGGCGCGCTGCACCGGGCCGCGGTAGGCGCCGGAGACGTAGCTCGCCTTGAAGCGCTCGTAGTGGCTGGTGTCGACCTTGAGGTAGCCGAAGCCGGGCAGCGGCGGCAGGTGGAAGGCGTCCGTGGTGTCCAGCACCGTGCGGGACTCGTCGGCGGAGAAGGTGCGCAGGCCGAGCCGGTACGAGAGGTAGGTGTCCAGGCCCTTGAGCTTGCCGCCCTCGATGCGCTGGCTGGACAGCAGCAGATGTACGCCGATGGAGCGGCCGATGCGGCCGATGGACAGGAACAGGTCGATGAAGTCCGGCTTGGCGGTGAGCAGTTCGCCGAACTCGTCGATGACGACGAAGAGGTGCGGCAGCGGTTCCAGGTCGGGGCGCTTCTCGGCGCGCAGCGTGGCGTAGTCCCCGATGTCGGCGACGTTGCCCGCGTTCTTGAGCACCTGTTGGCGGCGCTTGACCTCGCCGGCGAGCGAGGCGTGCACGCGCTCCACGAGGCCCGCCTGGTTCTCCAGGTTGGTGATGACACCGGCGACGTGCGGCAGGTCCGCGAACGGCGCGAAGGTCGCACCGCCCTTGTAGTCGACGAGGACCAGGGCCAGGTCCTCCGGCGGGTGGGTGGCGACCAGGGCCAGTACGAGCGTACGCAGCAGCTCCGACTTGCCGGAACCGGTCGCGCCGACGCACAGGCCGTGCGGGCCCATGCCCAGCTCGGAGGACTCCTTGAGGTCCAGCAGCACCGGCTCGTGGGAGTCGCTGATGCCGATCGGCACGCGCAGGAAGGCACGCTCGCCGCGCGGGGCCCACAGCCGCGACAGGTCCAGCTGCGCCACGTCGTCGATGCCGAGCAGCTCGGCGAAGTCCACGGGACCGGACAGCGGGGCGTCCACGAGGGACTCGGCGGACAGCCGCATCGGCGCGAGCATCCGCGCCAGGCCCTCGGCGAACGGGACGCTGACCTCGTCGACGGTGCCGTGCGCGCTGATCGGCTCCTGCTCGCGCAGGTCCTCGATCACCACCTGATCGCCGTTCACGGTGATCCGCACGCTGACCTGCCCCGGCTCCTGGACCCGCTGCTCCAGCAGGTGCAGGACGGTGACGCCCATGTCGCGCAGGCCGACCGCGTCATCGGGGCGCGGCAGGTCCACGGCGTCCTCGCCGTGCCCGTCGGACACCACGAGCAGCCGGGAGTTCATGGCCAGCGCGTCCCGGTTGGACAGGCCGCGGCGCACCTCGGCCGCGTACGAGGCGCGGCGGCGCAGCTCGGGGCCGATCTGCCGGGCGAGCTGGGGCGGGGAGGGGGCGATCCGGCGGGCGGCGACGGGCCCGTCGAACTGCTCGGTGTCGAGCAGATGCGGCAGCCACTTGGCCCACTCCCAGTCGGTGAGCCGGTCGCCCGGTACCGCCAGCGCCATCGCCACGTCGTCCGGCGCGTGGGTCGCGGAGGTCTGCACGAGCAGCGCGCGGGCGACGCGCAGGCAGTCCTCGCGCGGGCCGATGACGCTGATGTTGCCGACCCGGTCGAGCGGGACGGTGAGCGGGAGTTCGGTGCCGGTGCGGAAGCGGTCCATCAGCGCGGACGCCTCGTTGAGCATGAACCGGTCGGGCGGCGTGAGGACCGAGGAGCCCTGCTGGGCGACGGTCAGATCGCGGACCGGCATCTCGCCCGTGCCGACGCGCACGCGCAGGAAGTCGCCGTCCATCCGGCGGCGCTCCCACAGCCGGGCCGGGTCGCGCACGATGTCGTACAGCGCGTCCGGCGGCGGGTTGAGCACGTCGGCCTGCTCGCGCCGCTCGCGCTCCTCGCCGGACAGCTCCTCGCGCAGGTCCTCCAGGTAGGCGAGGTACGCCTCGCGCTGGGTGCGGCGGGTGCGCTGGGCCTTGCCACGCTGCGAGAAGGCGAGCCCGAGGGTGCCGATGAGGGTGACGACGACGATGATCGCGCCGAGCCCGGCGAACTGGCTGTTGCGCACGACCGTCATCATCACGACGGACGACAGGACACCCGCGACGGGCAGCAGCGACATCGCGATGTTGCCCGACTTGCCCTCGGGGAGGTTGGGCGGGGCCTCGATGGTGCGTGCCTCGGGTGCGGCCTGGGGCCGCGCGGTCCTGGCCGGGCGGTGGATCAGTCGGGTACTCATCGGCGTCCGTCACTCACGGTCGGGCTCGGCATGGGGATCAGTGGCGCTGCTGGGAGAGCCGGAACGCGTCCGCGGCGAGGCGGGTGGCGGCCTCCCTGGTGGAGCGCGCGAGGAGTTCGGTACGGATCGTGCCGCCGGCCGCCAGATGGCGGTCGTACGGGAGGACCTGCACGCCCGCCCCGGTGGACCGCAGCTTCTTGACGGCCTCGTCGAGGTCGAGTCCGCTGTGCGGCACGAGCTCGGTGAGGACGACGACAGTGCCGGCGATCACGTGCGGGGGCAGCCCCTGCATCCACTGGAGGATCGAGTACGTACTGGTGATGCCCTCCAGGGTGGCGGGGGCGGTCAGCACGCGGGCCTGGGCGGCGGAGAGCGCGACCCGGGCGACCTCGGCGGGCAGCGTCTCGCAGTCCACCACCGTCACGCCGAAGTACCGGCGCAGCGAGACCATCACCCGCTCGTACGCCCTGGTCTCCAGCATCGCGCCGATCTGCCCCTGGCTGCCGGGCAGCAGCCAGGCGTTGTTGGGCAGCTGGACGAGGTACCCGGTGACATCGAGCAGCGACATCTGGGGCTCGACGATGCCCGCCAGGTCGCCGGTGGTCCAGCGCAGCGTCTCGGCGCCGAGCCGCAGCGGCAGCGAGCCGAGCGACGGGTCGGCCTCGACGAACAGCACCGGGTCCTGCCGGTAGTGCGCGTACGCCGTGCCGAGCAGCGCGGCGACGGTCGACTTGCCCGAGCCACCGCGGATGGAGGTCACGGCGATCTGCCGGCCGGTGGTCACCGGCTGCTGGAGGACCTCGGCGGTGGCGGTGGTCTCGGCGACCTCGCGCGCGGCGGAGGAGGACACCGTACGGCGGAGGTTGCGCGTGGCCCGCGCGGCGAACGACTCGCCGTGCCGCGGCTTGCGCCCGGTGAGCGCGAGGCTCTTGTCCACGACGGGCCGGGAGTCGGGCGTGCGGTGCGCGCGTGCGCCGGGGGCGTAGCCGGCCTGGGCGTAACCGGCCTGCGCGTAGCCGGCCTGAGCGGGTACCTGCTGCTGGTACTGGGGCGGCTGCTGCTCGTACTGCGGTGCCTGCTGCTGGTACGCGGGCGCCTGCTGCTCGTACGGCGAAGCCTGCTGCGGGTGCTGCTGTTGGGGCGGGAGCGGCGCGGCCGGGTGGCCGGGCTGCTGCGGGGGCGCGGGGTGCTGCTGGGCCGCGGGCTGCCCGGGGGCGCCCTGCTGCTCCGCGGCAGGTCCTTGCGCACCCTGCGTGGCTTGGCCAGGGCCCTGCTGCGCCTGCTGGCCCTGCTGCGGCGTGCCCTGTGACGCGGCCCCGCCCCGCAGGTCACGCAGCACGTCGCCCTGCCAGTTGTCTCCGTTCGGCATGTCAGCCCTTCTTTTCCGCCCTGCTGCCCCGCCCGGAGCGCCTGCGCGTCGAACTCAGAACGTGTTGACCGTGTTGAGCATCAGAACTTGTTGAGCAGCTGTCCGTACACGCCGAACGCACCGACCGCGAGCGGGAAGAGCCCGATCACGCCGATGGATTCGACCAGGTCGGCCACGCGCCGCAGCCGGACCTGCACATGCTCGGGCGGCTGCACCGCCAGGACGAGCAGCGGCAGCACCGCGGCCGCGCACAGCACGACGAACGGCCCGGCGCCCCCGGAGTGGTCCAGCCACACCACGACCAGGCGCACGACGAGCACCGCCGCCGCGGCGAAGAGCGCCACGACCTCGGCCACCAGCGGGAAGGCACGCGCCCTGGAGAGCAGTACGAGGGCCACGAGCGCGGGCAGCGCCACGGTCCACACGCTCGGCGTCGCGGCACGGGTGAGCAGCCAGCTGCCGGCCGTCGCGGAGGCCGCGGTGACGATCGTCGCGAGGGCGAGGCCGCGGTGGGTGGCCGCGAGCGCGTTCCCCACCTGGTGGCGGCTGACGGACGTGCCGCCGGAGCGGCGGTCGTCGAGCGCGGTGAGCCCGGAGGCCATCAGGGCGAGCCGCGGCAGCAGGCCGAGCAGGATCACGGAGCAGACGGCCATCACGGCACCGAGCCGCACCGGGTCGTCCTGGAGGGCGGCGACCGCCTCCCACACCACGGCGATCCCGGCCGTGGCCGCGGCGCCGATGAGCCCGCCGCGGCCGAGCGGCGAGAAGTACCCGAGGAGCAGCAGCGTCACGACGAGCGCGCCGCCGACGGCGGCCAGCCGCGTGGTCCCCGACCAGGCGTAGGCGTCGGCGGCGGTCCAGGCGGTGAGGATGCCGAGGCCGCCGGAGGCGAGCAGCAGCGCCGTGGCGAGCCCGCGGTTGCCCTGCCCGATCTTCGCGACGAGCGCGCCGGCCGCGAGGAGCACGAGCGTGGCCGCGACCAGTACCCCCACGAGCGCGTCGAGCGCGAACTCGCGGCGGGCGAGCAGCGCGGCGACCACCGCGAAGGCGACCGTGGCCACGCCCGCGCTGACCCGGCGTGCGGCGGGCCGCCAGCGCCAGGTTTGCAGGTCCAGGTCGTCGGCCACCAGGTCGGTGACGTCGTGCACGACGGGGGCCGGCGGCGCCGAGTGGGCCCGGACGAGCCGGAGCACGGCGCCGTCCGCGACCTCCGCGGACGACAGCGTGCTGTCGTGCGGCAGCGCGGACCCGTCCGACGTGATCAGCTGCCGGGTCATCGGCCGCGACGCCGCCCGGTCGTCCAGCAGCTGCAGGATGTCCGGCAGCAGCTGCCCTATCGGGGTGTCGGAGGGCAGGACGATGTCGGCCCGGCGTCGCTCGCCGACCAAGGTCACCCGGCTCAGTTGCGCCCGGGATGTCGTTGTTGTGCTCACCACTTACGGGAACCTATCGTCGCGACGTTGAGGACTCGGGCCTGTACGGCGTTCCCATGTTACTGGTGCCCTGCCCATTCCCTTTTGCGCGGAATTCCGCCGCCCGTGCGCCGAATTCCCGCTTTATCCACCCGAGTTGCCGACGCGGAAGTCACCGGCAACTCGTCCTGCTCCCACCGGATTTCCCGGCTTCCTCCGTTTTAGTGCTGTTACTGCTTCTCCGACTTCTACTGCTTCGCTGCCTTCGTCGGCTGCTCGTACTGCTGTTCCTGGCGCTGCTGCTTCTCCTGCTCGGCCTTCTGCTGCGCCAGTGTGTGCTGGAGGAAGGACCAGCCGACGCAGCCCGCGCACAGCACGGCGGCGATGGCGATGCCGGCGAACACCTTGCCGATCCGCTCGTCCGCTGTTCGCCTCGCCCGCTGCGCGCCGAACAGCAGCGCGTCCCGCATCCTGCGCCGGCGTACCGCCACCGACTCCAGAAGCTGGCTGTCGTAATCCCGTGCCATACGTCTCGTCGTCCGTTGCCTCAGTCGTCCGTTGCGTCAGTATCGTCCGTTGCGTCAGTCGTCCGTTGCCTCGGGCGTCTCACTTTGCCTCGCAACATAAGGCATGGGTGAGGAAGCGGTACACCCCAGGGTCAGCCCTGAGCAATCCCCTGGAAGATCATGAAACAGATCCACAGCACGGGAATCAGGGCGATATACGCGAGCGGCCGCTGATGCACCGGCTTCCCCGGATCGGCCTGCCGGCCGTGCTGCCCCGGCGCGGGCGCCGGCAGCTTGCTGACCTTGCGCCGCGCGACAAGATTCCAGATCACGGTGAACGGCGTGAAAAGGAACAGCGAAAACGGGCTCCACCAGCCCTGCCACAGGGTCGCCGTCATCATCGTCCGGTAGACCGCGATGCCGCAGTTCCCGCACATCGGCCCGTCGTACTTCTGAAACCGCATCAGAATCAGAAACCCTTGATGCGCCCGAAACGTCACCCGCGCGGCAGGGCCCCCTCCACAGAACCGGCACCCTTCAGGACCGGGCTGCGGGGCCCCGTACGGCCCCTGCTGCGGCTGGCCGTAGGGCTGCCCGCCCTGGGGCGACATCCCGTACGGCGCCGGCGGCATCCCGTACTGGGGCTGCGGGGACATGCCATAGGGCGCGGGAGGCATGCCGTACTGCGGCTGCCCGGTCTGCGGCGGTCCGGGCTGCTGGGCGTACGGGTTGGCACTCGGCTGCTGCGGTGGCTGGGTGGGCGGCGGCGTGGTGATGGGATTCCCCGTGTCGTGTGGAAGTGGGCGGGCGGCGTACTGCGTTGTCCTGCCGGCTGCTGCCGAAGCCTCGGGCGTGGCGGCCGCACGTCCGGTGCGTGGTCCGGTGCGTGCGCCCTCGGCCTCGTACCAGGCGCGGAGCGACGCGACGGCGGCGTCCAGGAGGCCGCTCTGCACCGCCTCGTCGATCATTCCCTCGCTGATCCGCTCCCCGAGCACCAGCGCCATGGCCGCGCGGACGGCGTCGGCCGGTGACAGCCGTCCGTCCGGCGACAGCTGGGGAAGGGGGTTGGCCGACCACCGGTACTCGGTCGTGACGGCGACGCGCGAGCTCGCGCCAGGCCGCCGCGTCTTCCCGGTCGAGCGCGGCGATCAGGCGCTGGTCGTCGGCGGGGGTGACGGTACGGGCGAGTTCCTCGATCGCGGCCACATCGGAAGCAGCGGTGAGGGGGCCCACGCCGGGCTCACGACCGAGGAGGTCGAGGAGGTCCAGGGGTGCGACGCCGCGTTCACGCACGTCACGCACCTTGGCGTCGTACCACTCCAGCCCCGCCCTGTACGCGTCGATACTGCTCGCCTTGCGGTCCACCCAGCCGACATCGGCGGAGTCGCCCCAGGCGTACCCCATCACCTGTCCGTCGGGGGCGGCGACGCTGATGTAGCGCACGGGATCGGACATGTCGCTCAAGCTGTCTTGTCAGTCCGTCTTGGCGAGCGTCTCGACCGCGGTGGCGTTCGGGGCGTCGGTGAGGGAGTCCGGCACGGCACGGCCCTTGTTGCCCTCCGGGTTGGCGAGCAGCTCTTCGACGGCCTGGGACGGCAGGATGCCCCGCCCCTTGGCTTCCTCCAGCCTGGCGTGCCAGATGCCGCCCTCGGAGAACGCCCGGGGGCCGGCGGCCTCGCGCGGTTCCCACGCGGCGGCGTCGTCCTCGTCGTTGGCCCACACGTAACCGAGGACCGCGCCGCTCTGCTTGTCGACCACCGTGAAGTAACGGACCGGCTTGTCGGTGTGGACTTGGTAGCGCGGCGGCCCCGGCGACACGAGGTTGAAGTGCACGTCCTCGTCGAAGCGTGGGTTGATCGGTCGTTCGTTGTTCATGCCGTTCACATTCCTTTGGCTCGGGCTGATCTGCGACGAAGGCTACGGGCGCCTCGGCAGAACCTCCCCGTAGACGTGCCACTTGCCGTCCGTCTCGTCCATGAAGACACGCGTCACCTTGTACTCGGAGCCCTTGGCGAGGAGCAGCTCGCGTTCTCCGGGGTACTTGGAGAGGTGGTCGATCCACAGAGCGGGGGTGCCCTTCGCCACCCGCAGGTGCATGTGCACGGGCTTCATGTCGAACGGAGGCGGCGGCGTCTTGCCGAGTGCCGTCGAGGTGAACGCCTTGTCGTCGAACACACCGCCCTGCATCTCCAGCGGTGACTTCAGCGGACGGCCGTCGATCTTGATGTGGTCGACCCCGGTGCCGCGCACGATCATGAGGTCCTCGGGCACCGGGCGGGCGCCCATGACCTTGTCCATCTCCGAGATGGTGTGCTTGAGCGAGTCGTCCAGGTCGGTGCCGAAGCGCAGGTGGCTGTTGATCAGGTCGTACTCGTTGCCGCTGTAGGTCTTCAGCGCTTCCCGCGACTCGGTGGGCAGGTCGTCCAGGAACTCGTTCCAGTACGAATTGCCGTACTTCAGTCCCGCGGCGTTGTCGACGCTGGGCGCGGGATTCGTGCCGCGCGCCAGTTCGGCCATGGCCACTGCGTGCTTGTCGGCATCGCTGAGGCTTTCGAACTCCGTCCGCGACATGTGCGGCTTGTACTCGAACGGCTCCCCGGCGCCGCTGCCCGGCACGTCCGTGCCGCCGTGGCCCGGGGCGCCCGGCGCGTCGGTGCCGTGGTGCGCGGCGATGTCCGCCGCGTCATGGCCGAGGTCCGCGTGGTCGCCGTGGTGCGCCGCGTCGTCGCCGTGCCCGGCCGCGTCGTCGGCATGACCGTCACCGTGCCCGCCGTGCGTGCCGTCGTGCCCGTGCGTGCCGGGGCCGTCGTGGCCCGGGCCGTGCGGGGCGTCGGGCGTGTGGGGGTTGCCGGCCGGCGGCACGTCGTGGCCGGGGCCGTGCGGGCCGGTGGGCGGGAGATCATGGCCGGGGGCGTGCGGGCCGGTCGGTGCGTGCGGGCCGGTCTGGCCCGGTACGTGGCTGCCAACCTCGCCCGGTACATGACCGGCCGGGGCGCCCGGGAAGTGGCCCGCCGGGGTGCCGGGGACGTGGCTCGTCGGGCCGCCGGGGACGTGTCCCGCGTTGCCGCTCGGGGCGTGGTCGAACGAACCGCCCGTGGGGCCGAAGGAGCCGCCGTGCGGGCCGAAGGAGCCGCCGGGCGGCGGGCCGTAGGAACCGCTCGGCGGCGGGCCGTAGGGGCCCGCCGGAGCGTGGCCGCCGGGGCCGGCCGGAGTGTGGCCGCCGGAGCCGATCGGGGTCTCGGAGTGGCCGCCCATCGGCGTCGGGCCGCTCGCGTGCGAGACGCCGGGAGCACCGTCGCCGGCGTGGACTCCCGTCATCGCCGGCTGGTCGATCGTCCAGGACTTCGGGAGGCCCGAGGCGCCGGGGACCGTCTCGTGCGGGATCGGAGTCGTCTCGGGGACACCGTTCGTGCCCACCAGATTGCCGTTGGGCTCCAGGAGGCGGCCGTCGGGCAGCTCCACCGAGCCGTCGGGCAGCTTGGGGATGTCGACATTGCCGATCCCCTTCAGGCCCTTCGTGATGTCGCCGATCTTGGAGAGGCCGGCGCCCGCGCCCTTGGCGACATACGTCATCGGGTCGATGACCTTGCCCGCCTTACCCGCCACGGACAGGGCCTTGGCGACCGCGCCGGCCTTGCCCGCACCGGCCGCGGCGCCGCCCGCGCCCCCGGTGAAGACCGTGGTCAGCACGTTGAAGGTGACCGCGCCCGCGGCCCGGCCCGGGTTCTTGCCCCACTCGTCCCAGGCCACCAGCGCCTTGCCGGT
>NZ_JBVHPN010000041.1:0-10141 GCF_055567935.1 Streptomyces sp. NPDC026301
GAGACGGCGCGCAACCCCGTTGTGGCGCCCCCCCCCCCCCCCCCCCCCCCCCCCCCCCCCCCCCCCCCCCCCCCCCCCCCCCCCCCCCCCACTCCCATGACCGTCCAAATGCCGCCTGTATACCGGCACTTGGCGCCCGCTTTACCTCCTGCCCGGTCAGTCGCATTCACTCCCCATGGCCCTGTTGACGGACGACACCCGTCTGACACATGCTCGTTACATAGGTGCTCGATACATATGACCCTGGGTGCCCGGCCGATGACCCCTGTTCGGGATCCGGCCGATCCCCCCTACGCACCCGGCCCGGGGTCGGATTCGGAGGAGCAGCATGTGCGGAATCGCCGGATGGGTCGCCTACCAGCGTGACCTGCGGTCCGAACAGGACACCGTCGACGCCATGACCCAGACCATGTCCTGCCGCGGTCCGGACGACGCCGGGACCTGGGTGCAGGGCCCGGCGGCCCTCGGCCACCGCCGGCTCGCCATCATCGACCTGCCGGGCGGCCGCCAGCCGATGACCGTCGACACCCCCGACGGGCCGGTCGCGATGGTCTACTCCGGAGAGGCGTACAACTTCTCCGAACTGCGCAAGGAACTTGCCGCGCGCGGCCACCGCTTCACCACCGACTCCGACACCGAGGTCGTCCTGCACGGCTACCTGGAGTGGGGCGAGGCCGTCGCCGAACGCCTCAACGGCATGTACGCCTTCGCCATCTGGGACAGCCGCGAGCAGAAACTCGTGATGATCCGCGACCGGATGGGCATCAAGCCCTTCTACTACTACGCCACCGACGACGGCGTGCTCTTCGGCTCCGAGCCCAAGGCCATCCTCGCCAATCCGCAGGTGCGCCCCACCGTGACACTGGACGGCCTGCGCGAGCTGTTCGCCTTCGTCAAGACCCCCGGCCACGCCGTGTACGAGGGCATGCGCGAGGTCGAGCCCGGCACGGTCGTCACGCTGACCAAGAACGGCCTGCGCACCCGCGTCTACTGGACGCTGGAGACCAAGCAGCACACCGACGACCAGGAGACCTCGATCGCCCACGTGCGGTCGCTGCTGGACGACATCGTGCGCCGCCAGCTCGTCGCCGACGTGCCCCGCTGCACGCTGCTCTCCGGCGGCCTGGACTCCTCCGCGATGACCGCGCTGGCCGCCCAGCAGCTGGCCGCCGAGGACAAGACGGTCCGCAGCTTCGCGGTCGACTTCGTGGGCCAGACCGAGAACTTCACCCCGGACGCGCTGCGCGACACCCCGGACACCCCCTTCGTGCACGACGTGGCGCGCGCCTCGAAGACCGAGCACCAGGACATCGTCCTGGACTCCGACCAGCTCGCCGACCCCGAAGTGCGCTCCAAGATGATCCGCGCCCGGGACATGCCGATGGGCCTGGGCGACATGGACGCCTCGCTGTACCTGCTGTTCAAGGCGATCCGCGAGCACTCGACGGTGGCGCTGTCCGGCGAGTCGGCGGACGAGGTCTTCGGCGGGTACAAGCAGTTCTTCGACCCCAAGGCGCGCGAGGCCGACACCTTCCCCTGGCTGGTGCAGTTCGCCGAGCACTTCGGCGACGACGGCAACATCCTCACCGAGGGCGTCACCAAGGCGATGGACCTGGGCAGTTACGTCCAGGACAGCTACGACACGGCCGTCGCGGACATCCAGCGGCTCGACGGCGAGAGCGACTTCGAGTACCGCATGCGCAGGATCTGCTACCTGCACCTGACCCGGTTCGTCCGCGTCCTGCTGGACCGCAAGGACCGGGCCAGCATGGCCGTCGGCCTGGAGGTGCGGGTGCCGTTCTGCGACCACCGGCTCGTGGAGTACGTCTACAACACCCCGTGGAGCCTGAAGTCGTTCGACGGCCGGGAGAAGAGCCTGCTGCGCGAGGCCACCGCCGACGTGCTGCCCACGTCGGTCTACGACCGGGTGAAGAGCCCGTACCCCTCCACGCAGGACCCGAAGTACGCCGTCGCGCTCCAGGGCCACATCAAGGACCTGCTCGCCAAGCCCTCGCACCCGGTGTTCGACCTGGTCAGCCGCGACTGGCTGCGGCGCGCCGTCAAGGTCGACGTCCCGCAGATCACCCAGGCATCGCGGCGCGGCCTCGAACGCACCCTGGACCTGGCCCTCTGGATGGACATGTACTCGCCGACCATTACACTCTCTTGACCTGATCGAGGCAGGTCGATGGACGACAGACGGGTGGACGGTGGCGTGACGGTCGGCGAGGAGACGGCGCCGAGCGCGGTCGGTGAAGAGGCCGCGCTGGAGCTGGTCGTGACCCTGCACCGGCTGCTGCGCAGCCTGGGCAGGGCCGTCCCCGGCCGCCGCGTCCCGCCCACCCAGCTCATCGTCCTCGCCCTGCTCACCCAGCTCGGCCCGTCCCGCATCGGCGTACTGGCCGACCGCATCCCCTGCTCGCAGCCGACGGCCACGGCCGCGGTGGCGAGCCTGGAGTCGGCGGGGCTGGTCCGCAGGGAGCCGGACCCGACCGACGGGCGCGCGGCACGCGTGGTCGTCACCGAGGACGGCGTCCGCGCGCTGAACGACGTGGCACACAGTGAGGCCGAGGCGCTCGCCGGGCGCCTCGGCACGCTGCCTCCGGAGGACGTGCGCCGGGTACTGGAGGCGGGCGCCCTGCTGCGCCGGCTGACGGAGCCGGACCACGGGGCTGCCGACGGATCTCCGGCAGCCCCCTAATACCCCTTCGGCGGGCTGCCCGAATGGGCCTGCTGCACGCGGGAGATGTCGCCGTACTGCGCCTTGATGTAATTCACGGCCGCCGCGCAATTCGCCACCGGGTCATTGATGTCCCATGCCGTACCGGGCTGATGGTGCGCCCGGAACGTTCCCATGGTCGTCTGGAAAAGCCCCCGGGACGGCTCGCCCGCCACCGCGTTGGCGTCCCATCCGTTGAATGCGTGGGGATCGAATCCGGATTCCCTGCGGGCGATCGTCCACAGCCCGGCGTACCAGTATTCGGGTGATCCGGTGACTCGCAGACACGAGCGGATCCACCCGGCCGGCCCTGTCGCCTCGACCCGCTCCCTGGCCTCGGCGCGCTTCCTGGCCGCCTCGCGCCGCTGCTCTTCCAGCGCCGCGGACCGGGCCTCCGAGCTGGCCCGGGAGGCCCGCGCAGCGGCCTCGAAGCGCTGCTCCGTCAGCCCCGCCGCGACGAACGTGGCGGCCTGCCCCTCCAGCCCGGCCGAGGAGACCCGGACCTTCCCGCCGGACGCGGCAGGCGCCCGGTGACCCACCCTGGCCGCCGCCGGCCGGGCATCACCGCCGTACAGCGCGGCTTCTTCCGTGTGCGTCCCGGCCTCACCGGGGCGCATATCCGCCATTCCACTGAACACGATCGCGGCAGGAATTATCAGGACGAGGACAGAGGAAAGGGCGGTGGCTGCAGTCCTGGCCACGTGCATGGGAAATCATCGCCTTCCCGTCGAGCCGCCGGCTCACTTGGAAGGCGTCCTATCAGCCGGAATCAAGACCCGCCGAGCACCCGGCCGGGACCGGCGGTCCGAGCGGAATGACGATATCTTCGAAGTTTTGCGATACGAGTCGGGGCCCGGGCGGTGGGAGGAGTCTCGCGGGGCTATCGTGGCCCCATGTCCGCCCCTGAGCTGATCCGTATCGTCTCCCGCTCCTCCCCCATGGCCCTGGCCCAGGTCGAGCGCGTCCGTACCGAACTCGCCGCGCTGCACCCGGGCATCGCCACCGAGGTCATCCCCGTGACCACGACCGGTGACCGCTGGATGGGTGACCTCTCCGCGGTCGAGGGCAAGGGCGCGTTCACCAAGGAGGTCGACGCGGCGCTGCTGTCCGGGGAAGCGGACCTCGCCGTGCACTGCGTCAAGGACATCCCCGCCGACCGTCCGCTGCCCGCCGGCACGACGTTCGCCGCGTTCCTCAAGCGCGACGACGTGCGGGACGCGCTCATCCACCCCGGCGGGCTCACCCTCGACGAGCTCCCCGCCGGCACCCGTATCGGCACCTCCTCCGTACGCCGCCGCGCCCAGCTCGCCGCGTCGCACCCGCAGCTGGAGACGGTGCCGATGCGCGGCAACGCCAACCGGCGGATGGAGAAGCTGCACGCCGGGGAGGCCGACGCGCTGCTCCTCGCGGTGTCCGGGCTGCACCGCATCGGCCGCCCCGACGTGATCACCGAGGTGCTGTCCGTCGACACGATGTGCCCGCCGATCGGCGCCGGAGTACTGGCCCTGCAGTGCCGCGAGGACGACACCGCCACCATCGACGCGGTCTCCGGGCTCGGCGACCCGGACACCTACCGGGAGACGCAGGCCGAGCGGATGTTCCTGCACGTGCTCCAGGGGCACTGCAACTCCCCCATCGCCGGGTACGCGAGGTCCGGGCGCGGGGCCGGCGACCTGTCGCTGCGGGCCTGCGTGTTCACCCCCGACGGCAAGACGATCCTCAACGCGCACGAGTGGGCGGGCCGGCTCGACCCCGCCACCCTCGGCACCTCCGTCGCCGTCGCCCTGCTCCGCCAGGGCGCCCGCGAACTGATCGACGGCATCCCGCACTGAGGCACGGCGCCAAGGCCGGGGCCGGGGCCCGAGCCGCCCCGGTCACGGTCGGCGGTGCGTGCCCCGCGCGCTCGTCAGGATGCGGTGGACCAGGCGGGCACCGGTACGCGCCGTGCGGTGATCGAGGTCCAGATCCGGATTGAGTTCGGCGACATCGCAGACGGCCAGCTGTCCGCTCGCCGCGACCTTGGCGCAGACGTGTTCCACGACCTCCAGCGGCACTCCGTACGCGGCCGGCGCGCTGACCCCCGGCGCCACGGCGGCGGGCAGCACGTCCAGGTCGATGCTGAGGTGCACGAGGTCGCAGCTCGCGAGGAAGTCGTCCACGAAGGCGTCGACGCGGTGCACGTTCAGCAGGCCGCAGTCGGTGTCGGGGAGGTAGCGGACGCCGAGCCGGTCGGCGGTGCGGTACAGCCGCTCGGTGTTGCTCGGCGCGCTCACCCCGAGCACCCAGTAGTTCGGTTCCGCGCCCCGGGCCGCCTCGTCCCCGGCCATCTGCAGGAACGGCGTGCCGGAGCTGGGCCGGACGTCGTCGCGCAGGTCGAAGTGCGCGTCGAGGTTGAGCACGCCGAGCCGGGCGCCGGCGCGCAGCGCGCGGCTGCCGGCGAGGCCCAGGTAACTGCCGTACGCCACTTCGTGTCCGCCGCCGAGCACGGTCACCGGGCGGCCCCGGTCGAGGAGGGCGGTGACGGCGCGGCCCAGCCGCCGCTGGCCGGCCGCCAGGTCGCCGTCGCCGACCTCGATGTCCCCGGCGTCCAGCGCCCGCAGCGGCGTCTGCAGCGCCATCGGGGCGAGCGCGCGGCGCAGCTCTCCGGGGCCGTCGGCCGCGCCCGGCCGCCCCTTGTTGCGGCGCACGCCCTCATCGCTCCGGAAGCCGACGAAGGCGGCGTCCCAGTGACCGTCCCGGCCCCGGTCCGGCCCGGCGTCCGAGTACGGCGTCACCGCGTGGTGCCAGCGCAGGTGCTCGATGCCGGGCCCGTCGTCACGGCCGGTCCAGGGCCCGGCGGGTGCGTCCACGGTCACGGCCGCTTCCTGGTCCTGCCGCTGCTCCAGGTCGGTGGCCTGCGCGGCCTGCTGCACGGTGCTCGTCACGGTTCCTCAGCTCCTCGGTGGTCCGCTGCCATCACACCCGGGTACCGGCGTACGGGCCAGCGCGGACGCCCCGGTTCCTCGGATCCGAGACCCACTAGGATTCCGGTGCCCGCGTCACCCGCGAGAAGCGTGTGACCACGAGTGCGAGGGACGGTGAACGGCTTGGCCGAGGAGGCTGCTGACCTCGCGCGGCGGTACCACGCGCAGGCGTCCGGCGCCGCTCCCGCGTACCAGCGCGTGAAGGACCTCGTCACCGAGCAGATCATGAGCGGCCGGTGGCGGGAGGGCGACGCGCTCCCCTCGGAGAGCCGGTTCGTGGAGTCGCTGGGGCTGTCCCGGATGACGGTGAACCGCGCGCTGCGGGAGCTGGCGGGCCAGGGCCTGATCCGCCGGGTGATGGGCGTGGGCAGCTTCGTGGCGCTGCACAAGGGCAGTTCGGCGCTGGTCGAGGTGCACAACATCGCCGACGAGGTGCGCCGCCGCGGACACCGGTACCGCGCCGAGGTGCTGTACGTACGGGCGGAGACCGCCGATCCGGAGGTCGCCGCGCAGTTCGGCCCGGGCGCCGGGCGCCGGGTCTTCCGGTCGCGGGTGGTGCACTTCGAGGACGACGTGGCGATCCAGCTGGAGGACCGGTACGTCCACCCGGAGTTCGCGCCCGGCTATCTGGAGCAGGACTTCACCCGGCGGACCCCGTTCACGTTCCTGTCCGAGGTGGCGCCGCTGGGCAGGGGCGAGCACGTGGTGGAGGCGGTGCTGCCGTCGGCGGAGGAGTGCGCCGTCCTCGGCGTCCCCGAGTCCGAACCGTGCCTGCTCATCCACCGGCGCACCTGGTCGGGCGAGGCGCTGGTCAGCATCGCGCGGCTGCTGCACCCGGGGTCCCGGTACCGGCTGCAGGGCACGTTCGACAACCGCTGACCGACCGGCCCTACGGCTGTCGCGTCGGGGCGCGGCCCGAGACCGCGTGCGTGAGGCGGGCCGCGCCCTTGCGCAGCAGGTCGCGCACGTACGCCTCGTCGCGCGGCCGGTGGTGGCGGTACCAGGTGCTGCTCAGGGCCGCGACCGGCCGCCCGTGGTGGTCGAACGCCGCCACCCCGACCGACCGGAAGCCCGCCGAGACCAGCTCGGTCTCCTCCGACCAGCCGCGCGCCCGGTCCCGGGCCAGCAGGTCGCGCAGCTCGCCCAGCGACCGCGGGCCCTTGCCGGTACGGGTGATGAGGTCGCCGGGGCGCGGGAAGAGCGCCTTGAGCTGCGCCTCGCCGACGTGCGCGAGGAGCGCCCGGCCGCTGGCCGTGAGGTGCGCCGGGAGCCGGACGCCGACCTCGGTGACCAGTGGCACCGCCGCGGCGCCCGAACGCACCGCCGCGGGCTGCTCCTTGAGCAGGTACACGGTCTCCGCGCCGTGCAGCACGCCCAGGTGCACCGGCTGCGCGAGGCGGCCCGCGAGGGTGCGCAGGATCGGCCGCGCGAGCCGTTCCAGCGGCTCGTGCCGCAGATAGGCGGAGCCGATCTCGAAGGCGGCGACGCCCAGCCCGTACGCCTGCTCGTCCGGGAGGTAGGTGATGAAGCCGCGCCCGGCCAGCACGGTGAGGATGTGGTAAGCCGAGGAGCGCGGGATGCCGAGGTCGCGGGCGAGTGTCGCGGCCCGCACCGGGCCCGAGCGGCCCGCGAGGTGGGTGAGGATGTCCAGCGCCCGCCCGACGGCCGGCGAGGTGCTGGACGCGGCCGCCGCCGTACCGGGCATACCGGATTCCCGCCGCTCCGTCATCTGCACATCTCCCGGAACACCCCTTGACCGTCCTGTCTATACAGGCATATACAGACGGCTGCTTCTGCGCTCGTGCGAGCGGCGACACGCGCCGCCCCGGCCGGCCGAGCACCCATGTCACACGTCAGGGACGGACGTGCTGTTCCCGAAGGAGGGGGCATCTTTTGACTACCGACACTTCTCAGAACACCGACAAGACGGCGACCGATACGGCGGCCGGCGACGCGGCGGCCACCGGCACCGCGACCTTGCACCGCGGGCTGAGGGCCCGCCACATCCGGTTCATCGCCCTCGGATCGGCCATCGGCACCGGCCTGTTCTACGGTTCCTCCGAGGCCATCCAGGCCGGCGGCCCGGCGGTACTGCTGGCCTATCTGATCGGCGGCGCGGCCGTCTTCCTCGTACTGCGCTCGCTCGGCGAGATGGCGGTCAACAACCCCTGCGCCGGCTCCTTCGGCGAGTACGCCACCCGGTATCTCGGCCCGCTCGCGGGCTTCACGACCGGCTGGACCTATGCCTTCGAAATGGTCATCGTCTGTATTGCCGACATCACCGCGCTCGGCGTCTACATGGGATTCTGGTTCCCCGACGTACCGCGCTGGATCTGGCTGCTCGCCGCGATCGCCGTCATCGGCGTGCTGAACCTCTTCAACGTCAAGGTCTTCGGTGAGCTGGAATTCTGGCTCTCGCTGGTGAAGATCGTGGCTATCGGCGCGATGATCCTGGCGGGCCTCGCCATTCTCGTACTGGGCGTCGGCGGCGGTGGCGACGGCATGCATATCGGTGTGTCCAACCTCTGGAGCCACGGCGGTTTCTTCGCCCACGGCTTCCAGGGATTCATCCTGTCGTTCGCGGTCGTGATGTTCGCCTTCGGCGGCACGGAAATCATCGGCGTCACGGCGGGCGAGGCGGAGGACCCGGGGAAGACGATCCCGGGTGCGGTGAATTCCATTCCGCTGCGCATCGTGCTCTTCTACGTGCTGACCCTCGCCGTCATCATGTCGCTGAATCCGTGGCAGGAAATCGGCTCGGACGCCAGCCCGTTCGTGCAGATCTTCGCCGGTCTCGGCATCAAGTCCGCGGCGGCCGTGCTGAACGTCGTCGTGGTGATCGCCGCGCTCTCCGCGATCAACAGCGACATCTTCGCCGCCGGCCGCATCATGTACGGCATGGCCGAACGCGGCCAGGCCCCGGCGGTCATGCGGCGGCTCTCGCGCAGCGGCGTGCCGGCCATGACCGTCGGCATCATGATCGGTTCGCTGCTGCTCGGCGTGGTGCTGAACTACCTGATGCCCGACCGCATTTTCCTCATCATTTCCTCCATCGCCACCTTCGCCACCGTCTGGGTCTGGCTGATGATTCTCGCGACGCAGTACGCGGCCCGCCGGAAGATGTCGCGCGAGGAAGTGGCCGCGCTCGCCTTCCGCGTCCCGTTCTGGCCGTACGGGCAAATCATCGCCATGGTGTTCATGGCGGCCGTGATGGTGCTGCTCGCCTTTTCCGCGAGCACCCGGATCGCCCTGATCGTCGGAGCCGTCTGGCTGGTTCTGCTGTCGGTGGTTCATTTCCTCTGGGTCCGTCCGCGTTCCCGTTCCACGGCCTGACCGGGTACGGAACGAGCGGGGCCGCCGACGTCATTGGCGGCGGCCCCGCTCGGCTCATGCGCGCGTGTTACGCGCCGTCGCCCTCCCGCATGGGAACGCGGACGCCGCGCTCGGCGGCGACGGATTCGGCGATGTCGTATCCGGCGTCCACGTGCCGGATGACGCCCATGCCGGGGTCGTTGGTCAGCACGCGGCGGACCTTCTCGCCCGCCAGCTTCGTGCCGTCGGCCACCGACACCTGGCCCGCGTGGATGGAGCGGCCCATGCCGACCCCGCCACCGTGGTGCAGGGAGACCCAGGACGCACCGGAGGCCACATTCACCATGGCGTTCAGCAGCGGCCAGTCCGCGATCGCGTCCGAGCCGTCCAGCATCGCCTCGGTCTCCCGGTAGGGGGAGGCCACCGAGCCGCAGTCCAGGTGATCCCGGCCGATCGCCAGCGGCGCCTGCAGCGTGCCGTCAGCCACCATCTCGTTGAAGCGCTCGCCCGCCTTGTCGCGCTCGCCGTAACCCAGCCAGCAGATCCGGGCCGGCAGACCCTGGAAGTGGACGCGCTCGCCCGCCATCTTGATCCAGCGGTGCAGCGACTCGTTCTCCGGGAACAGGTCCAGGATCGCCTTGTCCGTCTTGTGGATGTCCGAGGCCTCACCCGACAGGGCCGCCCAGCGGAAGGGGCCCTTGCCCTCACAGAACAGCGGGCGGATGTAGGCCGGGACGAAGCCGGGGAAGGCGAACGCCCGGTCATAGCCCGCGAGCTGGGCCTCGCCGCGGATGGAGTTGCCGTAGTCGAAAACCTCCGCGCCCGCGTCCATGAAGCCGACCATCGCCTCGACGTGCTTGGCCATGGACTCGCGGGCGCGGGTGGTGAACCCGGCCGGGTCCTTGGACGCAGCCGCCGCCATGTCCTCGAAGTCCACGCCCACCGGCAGATACGCCAGCGGATCGTGCGCCGAGGTCTGGTCGGTGACGATGTCGATCGGCGCACCCTCGGCCAGCATCCGCGGCAGCAGCTCCGCCGCGTTGCCCAGCAGCCCGATGGACAGCGGCCTGCGCTGATCACGCGCCTCGGTAGCCAGCTGCAGCGCGTGCTCCAGACTGTCGGCGCGCACGTCCAGGTAGCGGTGCTC
>NZ_JBVHPN010000042.1:0-9820 GCF_055567935.1 Streptomyces sp. NPDC026301
ACCCCCCAGACCCCCCCCCCCCCCCCCCCCCCCCTTGTTGTTTCCTCTTTCCCCAGAAAAACAACACCCCCCCCCCCCCCCCCCCCCCCCGCCCCCCCCCCCCCCCCCCGCTGCACGAAGCCAGTCGTCAGTGGTGCCGTTGCACCGACTCCGACTGCGCGCGAGTGTCAGTGACCCCCGCAGGGTCCTCGGCGCTCTCGGGTGCCGTCCGCTCCACGAACTTCTCCAGCGTGAACGTCATGTCACCGTTCGAGCCGTAGCGCGTGCACATCTGGGTGGGGTAGTACCCGGACTTCTCCACCGCCGGTGTCTGGGGTATCGATCGGCAC
This sequence comes from Streptomyces sp. NPDC026301, assembly GCF_055567935.1. Taxonomy (NCBI): domain Bacteria; kingdom Bacillati; phylum Actinomycetota; class Actinomycetes; order Kitasatosporales; family Streptomycetaceae; genus Streptomyces; species Streptomyces sp. NPDC026301. The sequence goes on from NZ_JBVHPN010000042.1 coordinate 330, forward strand.
GCCGCTGAAGGCTTCGTAGCGACGATCCAGTCCTTGTTCAGCACCGGTTCCCAGAACGTGATGTGCCCGTCCCACGTACCGTAGGAGAATGCCTGAGTGAACGGATCACCGTTGGCCGGAGCCGCATTGGGGTCGATGAGGTGGTTCCCCATACGACCCGCGGCTCCGGGCAGCCCCCAGCCCTCAGGAGCGTACGGTGCCGGCACGGTCTTCTTGGCCTTCGCGTCGTCATCGCAGTTGATGACGAGATTGCACGGCCCGTTGCGTATCTGATTCCGGGCCGCGAAATCCTGGATGAAGAAGTGCAGGTCGAAGTGCGGCTTGTCGAAGACATGCGTGGGACCGTGACCATGCATCTGCCAGTTGAACATCAGCCACTTGAACGGCAGACCGTCGAGCTTCGGGAACCACAGGTCACGCTCGTGGCCACTCGCACAGTCCGTTTCGAGGTCGATGCCGCCGCCGTCCTTGTCGAAGCACGTCTGACCGTCATGGCTCGGCGCCGACGGCAGCGACTTCATGGCCGCTGCGTCGACTCGGACGGCGAGCACTTTCGGATGCCGGGCGGCGTCGGCGGCGTACAAAGTCTCGACGAAGCCATCGCCGAGCGAGACCTTGTTGAACGACGTCAGAGCCGGCAAGCTGCTCGCCTCGGCCGGCTCCGCTGCCACAGAACGGGCCGCGCCGGTGGCCGAGACCAACGGCGCGAGCCCGAGCAGAGCAGCAACGCTGAGCCCGAGACCGAGCAACCAGCGCCCACGTACTTTCCTCATCATCGACCTGTCCCCCCGCTGTGTCTCTCGGTTCTCAGTGCTCTGCGTGCCACTCGAAAGCCTTGAAGGGCTCGTCGACCGGTGCGTCAGTCATGCGGTTGGCGTAGGTCGAGATGGTGTAGACGCCCAGCCCCAGCACGACCTCCAGCGCGTTCCGCTGGGTGTAGCCGGCGTCGAAGAATGCCTTCATGGTCTCGTCGGCCACATGTCCGTGGCCTTCCATCACCGCGAGGGTGAAGACCCGCATGGCCTCCAGCTTCGCGTCCTCCAGCGGCTTGCGGGCGCGCAGGGCCTCGATGAGGGACTGGTCGGCGTTGCTGCGCTTCAGCATCGCGCTGTGCATGGCCACGCAGTAGTGACACTCCACTGTGGTGGCCATCGTGAGGATGAAGACCTCGCGCTCGATGGGGCTCAAGGTGGTCTTGTTGAACAGCGCGTTACCGTTCATGAAGCCCTCGAGCAGCTCCGGCGACTCGGCCATCAATGCCACCGGCGCGGGCACAAAACCGAAGCCCTTGGCGGTGTTCTCCATGATGGGACGTGCGGCTTCGGGGGCCGACGAGACGTCGTGGCGGGTGAAAGCGGTCACGATGAGTTCCTCTCTGAACTGTGTGAGCCGAGCGACGGGACTGCCGTTCGGTGGTCTGAAGTGGCCCAGGCGTCGCGCACCGTCGTGATGAGTGCATCGAGCTGATCAGGGCGCAGAAGGGAATAGTGGTCACCTTCGAAGGTGTGGACGGCGACGTGCTCGGTGAAATGAGTGGCCCATGCCGAGGTCACAGCCTCGGAGGCGCCCTCGCTCGCGCGGATCAGCACGACCGGTGACCCGTAACTGCCCGGTTTGTGGTCGGCAAGGGCGCGGGCGTTGGTGACGAATCGGGAGAGCAGTCCGTCGATCGTCTCCTGATCGGTGTCGCCGTCCAGCAGTTCGCCGGCCCGCAGCCGTTCGACCAGGGCCTCGTCAGGATTGTCGACTTGTTCCAGGTCGTACCCGGCCAGTGGATCGGGCGCGCCGGCGATATGCGCGACGTCCCGGGCGAACCACTCGAGCAGCCGTGCGCGCGACGGGGCATCACCGTGATCGTCGGGGTGCTCCATCAGGTCGATGGCGACGACCGGGGCCACGGCGAGTCCATGCGCCGTCAACCGCTCGGCCCCGGCCGGCCAGCCGCTGCTGTGCTGCCGCGTAGTGTGCGACGACACGACCGCCTTCGTGTGCCGTGAGCGCATCGACGGCGACCGCACCGGCGATTTCGCCGAGCGAGTGCCCGACCACCACGGTGGGGTGTACTCCGCGGGCGGCCAGGCTACGGGTCAGCCCGACCTGGATCGCGTAGATCGCGGACTGGCACACGGCCACGCCGTACGGTTCGAGGTCGGCCCCAGAGGCGAGCAGTTCCGTAATGGAGGTCCCCAGCACCGGCGCCGCGCCGCGGTCGCACTCGGCGACCGCGGCGCGGAACACCGGGTCGGACCGGAGCAAGTCACGAGCCATTCCGGCCCATTGACCGCCGAAAGGTGAGAGCACGAACACCACGTCGCCGGTCTGCTGCATACCGTCGGACAGCGCGGACCGGTCGCCGTCCCGGACGGGTGAGGCGTCTGTGACAGCGGGCTCCCGCTGATAGGGGCCGACCACGACGTGCGCATTCGTACCGCCCCAGCCGAAGCTGCTGACCCCGCCCAGCACAGGCTCGCCGGACGGCAGGGACACCGAAGTGGACGGCACGGCCAGGTTCAGAGCATCGAGATCGATGTGAGAATTCACCTCACCGGCCAGGATGCACGGCGGGACGACGCCGTGGTGCATGACGAGAGCCGCCTTCACGAGCCCCGCAACGCCCGCGGCCCCCTCGAGGTGCCCGATGTTCGCCTTGAGCGTGCCGAGCTGGACGGGCTCCGCCGCTCCTTCCAGAGCGCCGGCCAGGGCAGCCGCCTCGATCGGGTCGCCCAGAGGCGTACCGGTGCCGTGTGTCTCGACGAATCGCACCTGTCCGGGGTCGGTCCGGCCCCGTGCATGCGCCTCCTGAATGACATCCTGTTGTGCGCGGGGGCTGGGCGCTGTCAGCCCATTGGTGTGCCCGTCGTTGTTGACCGCGCTTCCGTGCAGCAGGCACCAGATGTGGTCGCCGTCCCGCTCGGCATCGGCGAGCCGCTTCACGACCAGCGCTACGGCGCCCTCGCCACGGCCAAAGCCGTCCGCTCGGTTGGCAAAAGCCTTGCTGCGTCCGTCGGGCGCGAGTCCGCCGAAGGCGATGAGGTCGGCCGTGGTGGCTGCCGACTGAAGGAGGTTGACGCCTCCCACGATGGCAGCGTCGATTTCGCCCAGTCGCAGGGCCTGGGCGGCCAAGTGCACGGCCACCAGGGAGGACGAGCAGGCGGAATCCAAGGTGACCGACGGCCCATGCAGGTCGTAGAGGTAAGAGATCCGGTTCGCGACCATCGAGAGGCTCGAGCCGGTCGCCGTGTGCATGGTGTGCCGCCCCGGCCGGGATACCGCGCCGTGCTCGTTCCAGATGCTGCCGACGTAGACGCCCGTCGCGCTGCCGTGCAGGCCCGTACGGAGCAGCGAAGACGTCTCGATCGCCTCCCAGCAGACCTCGAGGAAGAGCCGCTGAACCGGATCGAGTGCCGATGCTTCGCGTGGGGTGAGATGGAAGAAGCAATGGTCGAACTCATCGAATTGCTGCCGCAGGTATCCGGCGTCGAGCGCCGGCGCCCGGCCGTCGGCGAAGCGCCCCTTCGGCGCCGGTCCGATTGCGTCCTGGCCGGCCAGGACCAGTTCCCACAGCTGCGAGACAGTGTCGGCGCCCGGCAGCCGCGCCGCCATGGAGACGATCGCCAGTGGCTCGGCTGGTTCCCCGCCGATGCGTCTTCGCCTTCCCGCTGCGGCATCGGCGGCCTTCTCCCTGGACACCGCAGCGGCTGCGAGCTTGTTCACGGTGGGGGCAGCCCACACCGTAGCGACGGCCAGGTCACGCCCGAGGCGCAGCCCCAGACGCCCGACCATGGCCGCGGCAGCCTGGGAGCTCATCCCAACCGAGGAAAAGGTCGCATTGCGGTCCAGTTCGTGGGCCGGTACGGCCAGTTCTTCAGCTACGTACGCCGCGATCCACTCGGCAACATCCGCTATCGTCCACGTTTCTTCCGTGCCCGTCATGCGCACCGCCCCATGCCGGCCGCCGTCTCCAGGACGACTGCGGTGAAGACCAGGGAATCCGTAACCAGCCAACGCCCGGTGACGTCGGCCGGCAGCCCCGGGGCCTGGCGGGTGCGGTGCAGGCGGGCGTCAAACCTGCCGCGCCAGGCACCCTCACCGAGCCGGCACAGCCCCCTCAGCTCGATCCGCAACTGCGCGAAGTCAAGGAGGCTCGCGCCCAGTCCGTAAAGGGCCTTGCACGCCGCTTCCTTGGCGGAAAAGGCAACCGTCTCCGGCCATAAACCGGGATCGGTCGGCCAACCACGTCGTTCTCCCGGCGTGGCGATGGCATTGACAAGCTCATCGGCGAGCGGACGGTGCGGTTCGGCGTCAATGCCCAGCGCGCGAACGTCACGGCGGGCAGCCACGGCGGCGGCACGGAACCCCGAACAGTGGGTGATCGAACCGGTGAACCCCTGGGGCCAGGCCGGTGCGCCACTGGACGTACGCACCAAGTCAGTGGATGGCGCCCCTACTGCGCTCAGCACCTTTCGCGCCAGCGCTCTGCCCGTCACGAACTCGGCGCGCCGTGCAGGCACCGCCCATCCGAGCGACTCCAACTCGCGATCAGTGGCCCCTGATGACACATCGCAGGTGGACTGAGCCACTTCGACACCGACCGGCACGATGTCCGCCATCAAGCCTTTGATGCCTGGATCCAGAAGTCGAGCAAGCACGTTGAAGACCCTCCCCCCGTATCCCCAAGAGGTCGTCAACCCGGTTGACGGTATCAGGCGAACCAGGGTGCTCAGCGGCATTATTGGCCCGGATTCACCCTGCCTTGAGGCGGAATCACCGCCTCCTCACGGCATCACCCACTGCGCGCCCACCACGCATATGCCCGTGACCTGCACCGCTCCGCACCCCACTCCCCCGCTTCACTGCACACGCACGTGATCTAAGTCACTCCAGCGGGCGGCGTCTCGGACAGTCAGCGCGCAGTCCCCTCGAATCTGCACCCCACCCAAGCACCGCCCGAGGCAGTCGGCGTTCAGAGCGCATCAAACCCTCTGCCGCCGCCGTCGACGTCAGGCGTTCCCGTCGGTCCCTTGATTCAGTGTCGAGCGTCCCTTCAGCACCGAAGGGACCATCCAGACCGGGCCATAGCACTGAGCGGCGGCGAGCAGAACGAGCAGACGTCCGCTCGCCAGGACCTCAGCCCGCAGGCCTCGACAAAGGGGGGTGTTGGTCATGAGCCGTCAAGAACAACGGGACAGACGCAGCGTGCCCGTCGGGCGGAGCATCACGGTGGGGCACGAGGGTCTCCTGCACTCGGGGAGATGTCGCAATCGCCACCGAAGTCAGAGGGTCTGAGGATGATCCTTTGGAGTGGACACCCTGATACTTGGATCTTGGTGGTCCAGGGAGGCATGTCCAGGTGGGACGCCAGTCTCCGTACCGGGAGGAGTTTCGGAAGGACGCCGTCGCGTTGTACCGCGCGTCCGACGGGAAGCGCACATATGCGGCGGTGGCCGCGGATCTCGGGATCACCGGGGAGACGCTGCGCACGTGGGTCCGCAAGGACACCGGCCGGTCCGCGCCTGAGCCATCGGGCGGCAGCACGCAGAGCCCGGCCGAGGAACTGGCCCGGCTGCGGGCCGAGAACCAGCGGCTGCGACACGCGGAGAAGGAGTGGCAGATGGAGCGCGAGATCCTGCGCCGGGCAGCCGACTATTTCGCCCGGGAGGTGAAGTGAGCTCCCGCCGCTGGGACTTCATCTCTGACAACTGCGCCGACATCGGTGTGAAGCGGATATGCCGGGCCCTGGGCGTTGCCCGTTCCGGCTGCTACCGGCACCAGGCCACCACGCAGGCCCGCGCCGAGCGCCAGGCCGAGCAGACCGCTGCGGTCGCCGAGACCCGGGAGATCCACGCCGCACACCACGGAGCCTATGGCGCCAGACCCAGCTGGAACTCTTCCGCTGGCTGGCCTACTACAACCGGCGTCAACGTCACTCCACCCTCGGCTATCTCACACCAGCCGAGTTCGAACAACAGTTGATCTCGTCACGTACGCTGTCACTCGTCGCATGAAACCCGGTGTCCACTCCCGAGGTTGAACCTCAGCCCAGCGGGCAATCAGTTCGCGCCACACGTTGCCCCCTTGTGTTTACATTCGTACGGATCATCGTATTCGGGACTGGAACCAATTCCCGAGTACGTCGTCGCCTGGCCGGTACCCCCAAGGCATCCGTCATTCGGGCGCCAGCCCTGCATGCGAGCTCGCTGAGCCTCCGGGCAGACGGGTGGACGGGTGGACGCATCGAGTTCAGCGTCAGGCCGCCCGGCGTTGGCTTCCGCTTCTGCAGGTCAGTTTCCGGCAGGGGCGGGGATGTTCGGGTGATCGGTGAGCCACTGCTGGAGTTCGCGGTGGCGGAACTGGTAGGCGGTGCCCGACAGACGCATCAGCCCGGCGGCACAGCACCAGTCGAGGAACGCACCCAGGCGCCACGGCAGCTTCCCCCGGGCACAGATCAGGAAGACCGCATATCGGCGCAGGGGGGCAGCCCTGACCATCGTGGCAGCCAGCCCGACGGCCAGTCCTATAGCCACACCGCTGAAGGGAGCCAGGCTGAAGGGGGCCAGATCGAGTGCAGCGATCTCGATCCCCCCGGAGAGGGCGATATCTTCAGGCCACCAACTGGGGAGAATCTCGCTCGCGTACCGACTGGGCGTGGCGGTGCCCTTGCGCCCTACGCCAGCGACGCTCAATAAGAGGGTCCCGACCAGTGCGCTCGAGAAGCCGCTCGCGACTCCGGCCAAGACGGCGCGCGGCAGGACCCTCCGCATGACGGTGCGCGGGGAGGCCGTCGCGGCGGGTTCACCGGACGCTCCGTCCACGAGTCCGCCGAGGACGCCGCCCACGACCCCGCCCACGCACCCGAGCACGAGGCCGACCAGCGGCATAACCAGCGGGCCCGGGACTTTGCCCAGGCCGAGAATGCCTAGCTCCAGTGTCACAATCGAGTCGAGAGGACCCTTCCCTAGCGCCAAAGCCACACCATTCATGGCGAGCCCGCCGCTGATCCCCCATAGGAGCCCCATCAGCAGCCTCCGCCCCAGCCCGGCCCAGAACCGGCGCAGGCCACTGCGGGACCTCAGCAGTCTCCACTCAAGGTGTCTTGGTACGGGCTGCCGGGCACGTACCGCGGCCAGACCCGCGAAGATACCGAACGCCAAGGCGACCACCAGAGCCGTGAGAATGACGAGTAGCAGGCAGACCAAAAGACCCCAAAAGGTGCTGGATGCATAGAAGTCGGTGAGGGACGGGTCGGTGGAAAGGAAAAGGAGCAGGAGCAGGAGCAGGGTGGAGATCCACGGCAGGAGTGCCGCAGTGGCGGTGAGCAGGCCGTCGGCCATGCGCACGCGGAGGCGTCCGGCCAGCGGCCAGAGTTCATGGAGAACCAGGTCGGTGCCCGGTCGGGCATCAGAGGGCTCGGGCTGGCCCGGCGCGTCGAGGTGGGTCGCGAGGCGGGCGAGCCATCGGTGGACGCGGGCGGTGTCATAGCGAGGGTGGGGGTACAGGGTGCTGGCGGCGGGGATGAAGCGGGCCAGCAGGTGCTCGTCAAGTTCCTCGGGGGTGGTGTGCCGCAGGAGTTCGGCGGGGTCACTGTCACGGGCGTACACGGTGGCCGCGAGGCACAGCCGCCACGGTGTCGACAGCGTGGTGGCCAGCGGACCGGTCGGGTCGTCGCGCAGTGCTGTCAGGACGGGTTCCCAGCGCGCGGGGGTGCCGGACCGGCTGAGCAGATAGGCGTGTGCGTCCAGAGCGGGGACGGCGTCGATGTCGACGCGCGCGGCGTCCAGCAACCGGGTGTGTGGCGCGAGGGCGTCGTAGTGGGCGGCGCGGCAGGTCAGTACGAGAGGGCCGGCATCGCGGCCCTCCTGATAGGCGTTGAGGGCGTCCAGCGCGGCCAGAGCGCGGGGAGCATCGGGAGAGGGAGTGCCGTCCGGCTGGGTGGGGTCCATCTCGTCGAGGCCGTCGAGCACGGGGAGCACCCGGTGGTGGCGGACGAGTGCGTCGGCCATCGCCGCGGGCCAGTCGTAGACGTCGACGAGCCGGCCAACGAGCAGTTCACGCACGGGGATGCTGGTGTCCCATTCGGCCAGGGACACCCGTACCGGCACCGGTTCGTCCTCGCCGCGCTCTTCGAGCAGGGCGAGCATCAGTTCCAGGGCCAGGACGGTCTTACCCGAGCCCGCGGCGCCGGTGACGACCAGGCGGCGTGGGCGGGTCTGCCGGTAGTAGGCAGCCACGTCCGGAACGGTGAGCGTGCCGTCGAACAGGCGCCCCGTGTCCGCGGGCACCGTCGCGGCACGGGCCGGGGCCGCCCGGACGGTGAAGGTGAGATTGATGCGCTGCGTGTCGTTGCCGAGGAGCTGCCGCCACTGTTGCTCCTCGGACTTCTTGATCTGCGTCGCCAGGGTGGCTGCCCAGTCGCGTGAGCGGTTCGCCAGGTCACCCTCCGGGGCCCGGCGCAGAGCCAGAACTGCGGCCAGCAGCCCCGCGACCGCGATCGGTAGCCCGAGTAGTGCGGCCGTGTCCGCGGGGTCCAGCTTCTCGGCACCCCACACCTGCCGCACCGCGTAGATGAGGCTGGCTCCCAGCAGCACCACAGCGCAGACGCCCAGCCGTATCCACCGACGCCGATGCCCGCCCCCCGATCCCCTCCCTTGCCATGGTTCACCCGTTCCCGGCAATCACCGCACCGTGCACGAGGCCGATTCTCTGGCAACGGGCTTTCAGAGATAAGTACATGACGGAACATTACGGCTGTGGAGACTCGGTGGTCCACCGTGGCAACACGGACCCAGGCCGCGGGCCTGCTCGCCCAGGCCGCCGAGGCCGTCCGGGCGGCGCCCCCACCACCGCATTGCCACTCGCCCTCGCCGCACGGAACACCAAGCAGACCGGCTACATCGCCAAGGAGGGGCACCCGAGCCTCGAAGTCAGAGACTTCACCACCGGCCGACTGCGCTACTCCTCCCCCAGCGGAAACATCGACAGCTCGGAACTATTGGCAGGCGGTGAGCTCCTGGTTCAATCGGCGAATCCCATCCCGATCCAACTCGAAATATCAGCATCAGGGATCGCGGCTTCAAGCTGACGAATGTGCTGGAGAATTCCCGCTGCAGGCGTGCGGACGGCCGTGATGAGATGAGATCGTCTCAACGAAAGGATGAGATGACCCGGACCACCCCGCCGCGGCCCCTGGACATTGAGCAGATCTTCCCCGAGCTGGCGGCCCACCGTGCGACCAGCACTCGCCTCCACCCTCGACCCGGGGCGCCGAAACCTCACGACAGCTCCGTCGGCGGGCCGCTGTTGTGGCCGGCGGACGAGCCAGCAAGGTACCGATCTGGTCCAGGTGTTGTGGTGCCCGTTTGATGGTCACGGTCGGCAGGGGACGGTCGCCGTCGACGTGGGGTGGGGGGGGGGGGGGGGGGGGGGGGGGGGGGGGGGGGGGGGGGGGGGGGGGGGGGGGGGGGGGGGGGGGGGGGGGGGGGGGGGGGGGGGGG
>NZ_JBVHPN010000043.1:0-5304 GCF_055567935.1 Streptomyces sp. NPDC026301
CTTCCCCCCCCCTTTCCCCCCCTCCCCCCCCCCCCCCCCCCCCCCACACCCCCCCCCCCCCCCCCCCCCCCCCCCCCCCCCCCCCCCCCCCCCCCCCCCCCCCCCGCTTCCGTGTCGTCGTCTGCCGTGTCGTCGTCCGGCGGAGAGAGGCGCCTCAGCGCATCCGGCCGCCCTTCGGCATCCGCGCGCCCTTGGGCATCGGCCCCTTCGGCACCGGCATGTTGCTCATCAGGTCGCCGAGCGCCTTCAGCCGGTCGTTGGTGGCCGTCACCTGGGGGCCGGGCAGTACGCGCGGCAGCTTGAGCAGCGTCGTACGGAGCTTCTTCAGCGGTACCTGGCCCTCCTCGTCACCGACCACGAAGTCGTGGACCGGCGCGTCGGAGACCGTCCGGGCCATCCGCTTCTTCTCCGCGGCCAGCAGACCGCGGAGCCGGTTCGGATTGCCCTCGCCGACGAGCACGATGCCGGGCTTGCCGACCGCGCGGTGCACGACGTCCTGGTTCCGGTTCATCGCGACCGCGGGCGTCACCGACCAGCCGCGGCCGATGTTCTCCAGTACCGCCGCCGCGGCTCCCGGCTGGCCCTCCATCTGACCGAAGGCGGCCTTCTCGGCGCGCCGGCCGAAGATGACCGCCATCGCCAGGAACGCCAGCAGGAAGCCCAGGATGCCCGCGTACACGGGGTGGCCGATCAGGAAGCCGATGGCAAGGAGAACGCCGAATACGACGATGCCCACGCCCGCGACGACAAGACCGACCTTGGAGTCGACCCGACGGGTCATCTTGTAGGTCAGGGCGATCTGCTTGAGCCGCCCCTGGTTCGCAGTGTCTGCGTTTTCCTTCCTCGCCATGTACGGAAGTTTACGTGGCCGAGGTGCTCCGGGTCGCCGCGGCCTCCAGCACGTGCTGAGCGGCCCGCCGGTCCTCGGCGCGGCGGCGGTCCTCCAGCACCGCCGTCCAGGCGTTCCGGCGGGCGGTGCGCTGACCGCCTCGCATCAGCAGCGACTCCACGGCGCGCAGGGCGCCGGTGACGGACGGGATCGGCAGAGGGGTGGCGCGGACGGGCGCGGCCTGCATGGCGTGAGTCCCCTTCGGGGTGGTGGGAACAACGGGGGTATGAGCGGTGCGTGCATCCATCGTCACTGAAAGGTGTTACCAACGGATGACCGCACGGTCAAACGCCCATGAAACGTCGGCGCGGCCCGCACCGCTCCCGCCTGGGAGAAGTACGGACCGCGTACTCCGGCGTGTGCCGGGACTCACATCCGGCGGCCGCGCGGGACCGCGGACGAACGCAAATCCCGAACGCGAATCCGGTACGGACGATCATGCGGACGGGCGGCGCCCGATGGTGATCAGCGCCCCGTGACGGCGCTCGCCCCATCAGGCGGCCGATTCCCGATGGTGATCACACCGCCGGGCGCTCCGCGTCCGCCGCGCGCTTGTCCATCGCCTGCTTGAAGAGCCGGCCGGCGCGGTACGAGGAGCGGACCAGCGGCCCGGACATGACGCCCGCGTAGCCGATCTCCTCGGCCTCCTCCTGGAGCTCGACGAACTCCTGCGGCTTCACCCAGCGGTCCACCGGGTGGTGCCGCACCGTCGGGCGCAGGTACTGGGTGATGGTGATCAGCTCGCAGCCCGCGTCGTACAGGTCCTGCAGCGCCTGGCTGATCTCCTCGCGGGTCTCGCCCATGCCCAGGATCAGGTTGGACTTGGTCACCAGGCCGTCCTCGCGGGCCTTGGTGATGACCTCCAGCGAGCGCTCGTACCGGAAGCCCGGGCGGATCCGCTTGAAGATCCGCGGCACCGTCTCCACGTTGTGGGCCAGCACCTCGGGGCGCGAGGAGAAGACCTCGGCCAGCTGCTCGGGGACCGCGTTGAAGTCCGGGATCAGCAGCTCGACGCCCGTGTCGGGCATCAGGCCGTGGATCTGGCGGACGGTCTCCGCGTACAGCCAGGCCCCGCCGTCGTCGAGGTCGTCACGGGCCACACCGGTGATCGTGGCGTACCGCAGACCCATGGTCTGTACGGATTCGGCCACCCGGCGCGGCTCGTCGCGGTCCAGCTCCTGCGGCTTGCCGGTGTCGATCTGGCAGAAGTCGCAGCGGCGGGTGCACTGGTCACCGCCGATGAGGAAGGTCGCCTCGCGGTCCTCCCAGCATTCGAAGATGTTGGGGCAGCCCGCCTCCTGGCAGACCGTGTGCAGGCCCTCGCTCTTCACCAGGCCCTGCAGGTGGTTGTACTCGGGGCCCATTTTCGCCCGAGTCTTGATCCACTCGGGCTTGCGCTCGATGGGGGTCTGGCTGTTCCGGACCTCCAGGCGCAGCATCTTGCGTCCGTCGGGTGCGACAGCGGACACTCCGGCTCCCTAAGCTTCGTTTCTTCGGCGTACCCAGGGTACGCCCGTTGATTCGCACGTCTTTACGTGTCTTTATGTGCTGCACGCTTTACGTGCGGTGCAACCCGGTGCCGCCGGGCCGCATTCCGCCGGGCTCCCTGGTGGGGGCGCCGACGGGCCGGGTCATACGGCGCGGGGCAGCAGCTCGGCGTTCTCCAGTACGTCCCGCAGATGCTTCTCGGCGACCGGCAGCACCTCGTCGATCGTGACCTCGCGGCCCAGCTCGTTCGAGAGCGAGGTCACGCCCGCGTCGCGGATGCCGCACGGGACGATCTTGTCGAACTCGGTGTTGTCCGGATTCACGTTCAGCGCGAAGCCGTGCATCGTCACGCCCTTCGCCACCCGGATACCGATCGCGGCGAGCTTGCGGTCCTCGCGGCGCTGCCCGGCATTGGACGGGGCGTACTCCGGGCCGTTCAGCCGGGGGTCGAACAGCTCGTCGTTGACGCGCGGGTCGAAGTCCAGATTCAGGCCGCCCAGGGCCGTGCGCTGCTCCACGGGGTCGCCCAGCACCCACACGCCGCTGCGGCCCTCGACCCGGGAGGTCTCCACGCCGAACTCGGCGGCCACGCGGATCAGGGCGTCTTCGAGGCGGCGCACGTGTGCCACCACGTCGACCGGGCGCGGCAGCTTCTGGATCGGGTAACCGACCAACTGCCCCGGACCGTGCCAGGTGATCTTCCCGCCGCGGTCCACGTCGATGACGGGGGTGCCGTCCAGGGGGCGCTCGCTGTCGGCCGTGCGCCGGCCCGCCGTGTACACGGGCGGGTGCTCCAGCAGCAGACAGGTGTCCGGGATCTCGTCGGCGAACCGGGCGGCGTGCACCCGGCGCTGCTCCTGCCACGCCGTCGTGTACTCCACGCGGTCGGCGCCGAAGCCCATCCGGACAAAGCGCAGCTCACTCATGGCGGCTCCTCTTATTGCATCCATCGCGCCCGTCACCACTGTACGGGCGTGCCCGGGAACGCCCGAGGGCGGCCGGTTACGGGGCGGTACGGGCGGCCGGTGGCGGCCGCCGCGGCGTGGGTGACGCAGGCGTGATGCGGGTGCGACGGACGGTACGGACCGGGCGTGCGGGGCGGGACTTCCGGCAGGGCTCACGGGGGCCGCGTCGGCCTTTGACGCTGTGCTCACACGATCGGATGAACGCAGAGAGAACCTGGCCGGAACTCCGCTGTGGGCCGCTACATTCACGCCGTTCCAGGAGGGCGAAAGCGCCGGACGGTGTCGACCGGGCCCGGGCGGCGCGGCCCGGAAGGCAGGAGACCGTAAAGCTGATGACGGAACGACCCGACCCAGGCCCACAGCTTGAGGGATCGCCGCAACGCACACCCAACCGCAGACTCGCCTCGCTGATCGCCGAGGCGGGATTCTCCAATGCCGGTCTGGCCCGCCGGGTGGACCAGCTGGGGCTGGAACACGGGCTCGACCTGCGCTACGACAAGACATCGGTGACCAGATGGCTGCGCGGCCAGCAGCCGCGCGGCACCACCCCCGCACTGATCGCCGAGGTCTTCACCCGCCGCCTCGGACGCCGGCTCTCGGCGCAGGACCTGGGTCTGGACGCCTGCGCACCCGTGTACGCGGGGCTCGAATTCGCCGCGACCCCCGGCGAGGCGGTCGACATCGTCAGCGGGCTGTGGCGCAAGGACTCCGGCAGCCACGCCGAACTGCGGAAGATCGCGTTCACCCCGGCAGGCCTGGTGGTGCCCAGCCGGGACTGGCTCATCGGACGCGCCGACGAACGGGTCGCACGCGGCGAACCGGGCCCCGAGCCGCCCGGGCCCCGGGTGCCCGCACAGCTGCGCACCGGGGTGCCCCGCCAGCGCCGCCCCGAGCGCCCGGACCCCGCACACGGGTACCGCGTGTCGGCCGGTGACATCGCGGCACTGCGGTCGGTCGGCGAGCTCTTCCGGACGCTGGACCACGCGTACGGCGGCGGCCACGCGCGCCAGGCACTGGTGCGCTACCTGGAACACGAGGCCGAACCGATGCTGCGCGGCGCGTACAGCGAGGCCATCGGGCGGCGGCTCTTCTCCGCCGTCGCCGACCTGACCCGGCTGGCCGGCTGGACCTCGTACGACATCACCGCGCACGGCTTGGCACAGCGCTACTTCGTCCAGGCGTTGCGACTGGCGCAGGCCGCCGGTGACCGCGCGTACGGCAGCTACGTCCTGATCACGATGAGCCGGCAGGCGGTGTACCTGGGGCACGGCCGGGAGGCCGTCCAGCTGGCGCGGGTGGCCCAGCAGGGCATCGGCAGCGGACCTCCGCCGCTGGTCCAGGCGCTGCTGCACGCGGCCGAGGCACGCGGGCACGCCGTACTGGGCGAGGTACGCGCCTGCACCGCCTCCCTGGCGCGCGCCGAACGGGCACTGGAGGCCGCGCGCCCCGGGGACGAGGTCCCGCACTGGGCGCGCTTCTTCGACGAAGCGCAGCTCGCGGACGAGTTCGGGCACTGCCACCGCGATCTGCAGCAGTACCGCGCGGCCGCCCAGCACGCCGAGCGCTCCCTGCAGCTGCGCGGCGCCGGCTACGCCCGCAGCCGGCTGCTCTGCCGTCTCGTACTGGCGAGTGCCCGGCTGGGCCTGGGCGAACTGGAGCAGGCGTGCACGCTGGGCGCCGAGGCGGCGGTACAGGCGGCGGAGATGCGGTCCGTACGCGTGCATGAGTACGTACGGGACTTCGAGCGCAGGCTGGAGCCGTACCGCGACGCCGCCCCCGTACGCGGGTACCGGGACAAGGTGACCGCGCTGGGGTGAGGCGGCGGCGGTAGCGCGCGGGGCGGCGGGGGGGGGGGGGGGGGGGGGGAACCCCCCCCCCCCCCCCCCCCGGTGTCCCCTGGCATTTTCCCCCCCGCGGGCCCCAGCAAAGGCGGAGAGAGGGAGGCAAGAGCCCTCGGGAAAC
>NZ_JBVHPN010000044.1:0-3521 GCF_055567935.1 Streptomyces sp. NPDC026301
TCGGCGTCAAGCTCACCGAGCTCCGCCCCGAGCAGGCCGCCTACATCGGCGTCGAGGTCAACGGCCCGTTCAAGCCCGACCACTACCGCTACTGACGGCCACCGGTTGCGCCACCGCTAGCGGCTGCGCCACCGTTTGATCGTTCGATCCAGGCCCCCGTCCCCAGGGCGGGGGCCTGGCCCGTCCCGGCCCTTGCGTAGCCTCGTCAGCAGCTCCCCTCGCGGGACGCCCTGAGAGCCTGGGGCCTACCCCAGGCTCTGACGGAACCACTGAAGGACCCCCATGCCCCGCGGCCGCTACTCGCTGCACGACACGCACGATCACACCCCCCTCGGTGAAGAGCACTTCCACTGCGCCACCGGCCCCTCCGGCTGGCGTTACGTCTCGCAGATCACCACCCCCTCCGGCGATCACGCGGGCTCCGTCGACCTCACCCTCGACGACCTCGGCCGCCCCATCCGCCTGGAACTCCACGCCGCGTCCTGGCAGGTGCGCGGCGCCGCGCTGGAGGGCGTCACCTGGGTCCGTACCGACCCCTCCGGTACGCACGCCACCGAAGGCAACGTCCCCGCCCACTCCTTCACCGGCGCGTCCCCCGCCTTCCTCGTCGCCACCGCCCGGCTGCTGCGCCCCGCCCCCGGCTCCGGCGCCGTCCGCACCCGGCTCGTGGCCTTCACACCCCCCGTCCTCGCACCCCGGACGCTCGACCAGTCCTGGGCCCTGCTGAACAGGACAGCACACGCCACTGACAACGGCCCGCTGACTGTGGACGAGTACCAGGTCAACGACCTGGAGACCGGCGAACAGCACGCCGTCCACATCGCCGGCGACGTCGTACTCTCCGCTCCCGGCATCGAGCTCGAAGAACTCGAAACCCCGCCGTCGACCTTCCCCACCGAGACGGATTTCTGAGGCGGTCCCGCCTGCGGGCGCCGTCAGCTCACACGGGCGGCGCGAACCCCGTCGTACGTCCCGCGTCCGCTGGGCCCGCCGAACGCGGTGCTTCGGGTGCTGCCGGACCTGCGGGACCTGCCGGATCCGCGGGCTTTCCGGGTACTGCCGGTGCTGCGGGGCTCTCGGGGACTGCGGGGCTTGCGGCTCCGGCCGCCCCCGCATCCGGTGCGACCGCCCACGCATCCGGTACGGCCACCCCCGCATCCGAGGCGGTCCCTACCGCCGACCGGCCCGTCCCGAAGGTCCGCCGCACTTCCCGCCCCTGCCGTTCGAACACCACCGCCGACAGATAGGCGGCCGGATGCATACCCTGCGGCGGCACCGCTCCCGTCCACCCCACGAAGTCCTCGGCGAGCTGCCCAGCCATCCGCCACCCGACCTGCGGATCCAGCTGCTGCATCCGTCCCAGGAACTGCCGCACGGTCAGCCACCAGCTGTCCGGTACGCGCGACAGGTCCAGCGCCCCGAGCCGCCCCATGAGCCACGGCGGCGGAGGCGGCAGCGCCGACCCGCCCTGCGGCACCGGTATCCGCTCCCGTACGACGACCGTGCCCGCGAACACGTCCCCCAGTCGCCGCCCGCGCGCCGACACCAAGGAGGCGACGCACGCCACGACGCCCATCGTCAGCACGATCTCGATGGCCCCCATTGCCCCGCGCACCAGCGCGTGCCGGAAGCGGATCGGACCACCGTCCTCGCGCACCACCCGTAGTCCGCACACGAGCTTGCCCAGAGAGCGGCCGTGGCTCAGCGTCTCGACAACGATCGGAATCCCGACCAGTACGAGGACGAACGCCGCCACCGAGAGGGCCGCCAGCGCGGCCGCGTCCAGCGAGCCCGTCGCCGCGAACAGCGCCATGGAGATCAGGATGTAGCCGGCCCAGGTCACGGCGAGATCGATGAGCACGGCCAGCGCCCGGCTCGGCAGCCTGGCAGGCCGCAGCCCGAGTACGACCGCCTCACCCGTCACCAGCTCATTCATCAGCGCCGTCCTCCCTTGCCCGCGTCCCCGCCCGCCCGCTGCCGGCAGCGCCAGTCTGCCAAGCTGATACGACAATCGGCTCAGTACGTTCATCATGAGGGCCAGGACCGTCACATGGGGACGAGGAGCGCTACTGAATGGACCTCGATGTCTTCGTCGCCGCGCACCGCGCCGAGTGGGACCGCCTCGACACCCTGGTACGCCGCAAGCGCCGCCTCTCGGGCGCCGAGGCCGACGAACTGATCACCCTGTACCAGCGCGCCACCACCCACCTCTCGCTGCTCCAGTCCACCGCACCGGACCCCGCCGTGACCGGCAGGCTGACGTCCTTGGTCGCCCGCGCGCGCAGCGCTGTGACGGGGGCGCGCAAGGCGTCCTGGCGCGACGCCGCCCGCTTCTTCACGACCTCGTTCCCCGCCGCGCTCTACCGGCTCCGGCACTGGTGGATACCCACCGCGATCCTCTCCACCGTTGTCGCGGCCCTCATCGGCTGGTGGATCGCCGCGCACCCGGAGGTCCAGGCATCCATCGGGGCCCCCGACGCCCTACGGGAGATGACCAGACCGGGCGGCCAGTACGAGACGTACTACTCCAGCCATCCCGCCGCCTCCTTCGCGGCCCAGGTCTGGACGAACAACGCCCAGGCGGCCGCGCTCTGCCTGGTCCTCGGCGCCTTCCTGTGCGTGCCGGCGCTCTGGATCCTCTTCCAGAACATGCTCAATGTCGGCGTCGGCATCGGCCTGATGACCTCGGCGGGCCGGCTCGACACGTTCCTCGGGCTGATCCTGCCGCATGGCCTACTGGAGCTGACGGCCGTGTTCGTCGCCGGGGGAGTGGGCCTCAAGCTCGGCTGGACGGTGATCGACCCGGGCCCGCGCACCCGACGCAACGCCCTGGCCGAGGAAGGGCGCGCGGCACTGGGCGTGGCCCTGGGGCTGGCCGCCGTACTCCTCGTCTCCGGAGCCATCGAAGGCTTCGTCACCCCGTCCGGCCTGCCGACCTGGCTCCGCATCGGCATCGGCATCGTCGCCGAGCTGGCGTTCCTCGCGTACGTCTACGGGGCCGGCCGCCGCGCTGCCCGAGCGGGGGAGACCGGCGACGTCGAGCGCTCCGACCGCGACGCCACGCTGCCCACCGCCGCCTGAACCGCAGCCTCCGGGGCCACGGGGAGCCGGATGTGCACCGGACACCCCTGAGCTGCTAATCTCCTGTTCACCCGAGGAACCCCGTTGACACGGACGACTCGGGGAGGTAGATTTTAACGGTTGCCGGGAGCTGGACTAGCTCCCCTGTGGCAGTTAACATCTACTGCACTCTGGCCGAAATTCAATTCGGCGGGGTCCTTCCGATCTCTTATCGGGAACGTCAGGTCGATCAAATCGGCGAAAGCGCTTCTGATAAAGTCGGAGCCGCCGAAAGGCGAAAGGCCAATCCAAAGGCCACCGGAAACAAAATCCGAGTCGGAAACGACGCGGACGCGAATCTGGTAAAGTCGGAAACGCCGGAAGGGAAAGCCCGAAAGGGCCGGACCGGAAAGCAACCCCGCTCCGACAGGGGGCCGGATCACTGAAAAGGATCTGGTAAG
>NZ_JBVHPN010000046.1:0-1460 GCF_055567935.1 Streptomyces sp. NPDC026301
GGCTTCCATATCTGGCCTATCAACCCAGTCGTCTACTGGGAGCCTTACCCTCTCAAGGAGGTGGGAGTACTCATCTCGAAGCAGGCTTCCCGCTTAGATGCTTTCAGCGGTTATCCCTCCCGAACGTAGCCAACCAGCCATGCCCTTGGCAGGACAACTGGCACACCAGAGGTTCGTCCGTCCCGGTCCTCTCGTACTAGGGACAGCCCTTCTCAATACTCCTACGCGCACAGCGGATAGGGACCGAACTGTCTCACGACGTTCTAAACCCAGCTCGCGTACCGCTTTAATGGGCGAACAGCCCAACCCTTGGGACCGACTCCAGCCCCAGGATGCGACGAGCCGACATCGAGGTGCCAAACCATCCCGTCGATATGGACTCTTGGGGAAGATCAGCCTGTTATCCCCGGGGTACCTTTTATCCGTTGAGCGACGGCGCTTCCACAAGCCACCGCCGGATCACTAGTCCCGACTTTCGTCCCTGCTCGACCCGTCAGTCTCACAGTCAAGCTCCCTTGTGCACTTACACTCAACACCTGATTGCCAACCAGGCTGAGGGAACCTTTGGGCGCCTCCGTTACCCTTTGGGAGGCAACCGCCCCAGTTAAACTACCCACCAGACACTGTCCCTGATCCGGATCACGGACCCAGGTTAGACATCCAGCACGACCAGAGTGGTATTTCAACAATGACTCCCCGACCACTGGCGTGATCGGTTCACAGTCTCCCACCTATCCTACACAAGCCGAACCGAACACCAATATCAAGCTATAGTAAAGGTCCCGGGGTCTTTCCGTCCTGCTGCGCGAAACGAGCATCTTTACTCGTAGTGCAATTTCACCGGGCCTATGGTTGAGACAGTCGAGAAGTCGTTACGCCATTCGTGCAGGTCGGAACTTACCCGACAAGGAATTTCGCTACCTTAGGATGGTTATAGTTACCACCGCCGTTTACTGGCGCTTAAGTTCTCAGCTTCGCCGACCCGAAGGTCGACTAACCGGTCCCCTTAACGTTCCAGCACCGGGCAGGCGTCAGTCCGTATACATCGCCTTACGGCTTCGCACGGACCTGTGTTTTTAGTAAACAGTCGCTTCTCGCTGGTCTCTGCGGCCACCACCAGCTCAGAGGGAAAACCTCATCACCAGCAATGGCCCCCCTTCTCCCGAAGTTACGGGGGCATTTTGCCGAGTTCCTTAACCATAGTTCACCCGAACGCCTCGGTATTCTCTACCTGACCACCTGAGTCGGTTTAGGGTACGGGCCGCCATGAAACTCGCTAGAGGCTTTTCTCGACAGCATAGGATCATCCACTTCACCACAATCGGCTCGGCATCAGGTCTCACCCTTCATGTCATCCGGATTTGCCTGGATGACGGGCTACACCCTTACCCCGGGACAACCACCGCCCGGGCTGGACTACCTTCCTGCGTCACCCCATCGCTTACCTACTGCAGGTCTGG